>CAWFUY010000001.1:0-16521 GCA_963818955.1 uncultured Methanosarcinaceae archaeon
TGCTTCCATTCAGGAACCTGAGAGTTATTCTCCGATCTTTCTTGTCCCGCGCTCAGCCGCGGCTGGAACCCATAGGCTTGGAACAATAAAAAGAAAACTTCAGCCATTTAGATAATCGGGCTCTTCATCATTCTCTATGGATAAGATGATTTTCAATTCAAGACCGCGTTGGTCTTTATGAGGAAATCCACACAAAACAACGAAGAGCCGATAATCAAGTACCAGAATATCAACCTATTAATGGAGACAGACCTTATTCAGCTGACTTTTGGGAAGTATTTCTCTTATTCTCTAAAAGTGTCCATAATTTATCGCATTCATTAGCTGTCAACCCAATTTGTTTGACCAGATATTCCTCCGTTTTTTCGTTTTTTACTGTGTCTCTTATCAGATGGCTTATTGTATCCCTGTGGTGACCTGTTATCCTTTCAATACTTCTGATTCCGTTTTTTTCAAGATAAAGTCGATATATCATTTTTATTTCATTTTTGGATAAATGTTTACGATAAATAGCTGTGCCAATTGTATCCATAAAAAATTTTCCGCAATGTTTACAATGATATCTCTGATGCCCGGTCTTGTATTTTCCACGTTTTATGATAGCTTTTCCTTCTACCCTGAGATAATATTCACATCCCGGATTTGGACACACAATTTCCTGTAAATCGTCAACTGACATAATTCAATCAATAAATAGTGATTTTACTAGTATATTTATTTTACTCAGTTGAATTTCCGGATTTTTCCCTTAGAGGCTTTTTGCAGCCAGTTTTTTCATAACCTTTTATTTATGGCTCAATTGAGGTTTTGCCATTTTTCACAATATTCCTTATTTTTCAATAATACTTGATAATATAGCTTATTTTGCGAAAAATTATTCTTAAAACAACTTAAAAGCAATTTAATGTAGTATTATGTCAATATTTTTAAATGAAGAGAGTTTTAATCATTTAAAAACGAAAACTTAAACCACGGAAAGCACGGAAAACAAGGAAATAAAGGAAACAAGGGCACAGTTTTTCAGTGCTTTCCGTGTTTTCCGTGGTTAATAGAGTCTTGATTGAGCTATTCATGCCCTTCAGAGTTTTTATTTTATTAATAGAGAGTTTAAGTGTAATATTTTGGTAAAATAAGCATTTATTATCTATTTTTTAGCTTCTAAGGCATTTTCGTCAATTTTGGCAAAACCTCAATTACGAGCTTACTTATGGGACAGTGCAAGTTTTACTCCAATCACCGTAAAGATGCCGGCTTTTCCCCAGTCAATGTACTTGCCAATTCCTGGTCTTTGTGTTATTCTATTGCCGATGGTTCCGGCAAAAATCGAGATTACTGAAAAGATCAGCCAGGCCTGAACCATGAATATTATTCCAAGAAATATCATTTGCATTGGGACATTTCCTGATTCTAGATTTACAAACTGGGGAAGGAATGCGAGGAAGAAGATAGCTACTTTAGGATTTAAAACATTCATGAAAATTCCGCGCCTGTAAAGTGCAAAGGTATCTGTTTCCCTGTCAGGACGGAGGATATTAGCTCATCGCTTTCTTTTAAGGCATGCCAGGCAAGGTAGAGCAAATAGGCTGCACCAGCATATTTTACGATCTCAAAGGCCAGAGCGGACCTATACACAATGGCAGAAATTCCAAGTGCTGCTGCGGTGGTGTGAATGAGTATGCCTGTACATAGGCCTGATGCTGTTGCAACTCCTGCTTTTTTACCCTGCGAGATGCTCTGGGTGAGCACAAATAGAATGTCAGGGCCGGGTAGGATCGTAAGGGCTGCAGAGGCTGCAATAAAATATACTAACTGCGATTGTTCTATCAAGCTTTCTCACTCCTCCTTCTATATACTATTGTTCAAAAAATTACTTGCATCTCTGTAGTAAAGGATTTCTGCAGGGCATTTGTTTATTATTGGATTTCCTGCTTAAGAATCTCGTAAAATCTTTCCTTAGCCTCTTTCTCAATCCACGGCCTATGCCCACATTTTTCCAGTAAAATGAACTTGAAGTCCTTCAAAAACCTGGAAAGAGGCTCACGAACTCCTTCAAAAGGATGCGGGTCATAATCTCCATGGATTGCCACTACCTGGCATTGGATTTCTCTTCCGAGTTCAAGCAGTTTTCCGCTGCGCCTCAAATCACTAGCTTCTTCCCACACGCCTTTGAAGATCTCGTAACTGCAGTCAAGCAATTCGTCCTCGTGGGGAAGAGGTTGATAGGCGTCTGCTTTCGACATCAAGTTTCCAAAGCTGCATAGGGCCTCGTTCCTGTTTTTAGCTGATGGGTTATCCAGAGTTTCAGTCAGGTGAAGTAAGCTTTCCCAATCTTCCTTTCCGAGTCGGCTTATCCGCGTCTTCATTATGTTTGCAGCGTATTTTTCTTCGTAGGGGCCGCTCCCGACAAGTATGAGTTTTTTTACGAATTGCGGGTACCTGGCAGTAAATATAAAACTGAGCATTGCGCCCCAGGAAAAGCCAATTAATGTTATCGGAAGGGTCCCATGTTCTTCCAGAACATCTCTCAATTCCCTGACCTGGCCTTCGAGAGTTTCTACTGTTTGAAGAGGTTCGAGCACACCCTCAAGAGAAAAGAGCTCCCTGGCAACTGGAGCCATTTCTCCTGGGGCGCCGGGGCCACCATGGATAACAGCAAGATTAAAAGGAGGAGTTCCGTATGTTCGCAGATTTTTCATTCTTTTCCGGGCTTAATCTTTGAGTCAGCCGTTTATGTTCCACCAAAAAATCCACAACTTTTGCATCAAAACCTGATTACCAATACTGTTTTTTAAAAAACATGTCTTTATAAAATGTTCAGTTCATGGAACATTAAATTTTTGAGATCCACTTACAAATCAACGTACTGAATCAATTATGGTATAAAAATCCACCTAATTAGGCATTAAAATCCATTAGTAGATGTCGATAAGGATGTTTTATGAATAAATATTAAATATTATAAGTTCCATAATATATACATATGATTAACGATGATCATTTTAATCCTGCCGACTATTTCTTGAACCCAAAAGAATCTGCACAAAAGCGATATGAAGCTCTTAGGGCATACTTTCTGGAATCATTAACTCAAAAAGAAGCTGCAAAGAGAGCTGGATATTCCATATCCACATTCCAATCCCTTGTAAGCAATTTCCAAAACGGAAAAGTTGAATTCTTTGTGAAACCACAATATGGACCAGACAAAAGACAAACCTCGGATTTCATACAACAAAGAGTCTTTTCATTACGAAAATCTGAACCATTCAATATATGAAATCAAAGACATATTAGCAAAAGAGGGGTTTAACACAAGCATTCAGACAGTAAATCGAATAATTAAGGATGAAGGGTTCACAAAATTACCACGTCGAACAAAGGAAGAACTTGGCCTTACAAAAAAGAACACGCTTCTGCCAGAAATATCAACAGCAATAGATTTCGAACAACTTAATAGTTACAGTTTCGAATGTCAGGTCGGTGGAATATACTATTTCATACCGTATATTTTACAAACCGGATTGTATGAACTGATATCATCATTACCATTCCCGGAAACTTCTAAACTATCAAAGATCAATTCTCATCTTCTCCATACTGGCTATGAAGTTAATAGGTCATGAAAGACTGTCTAAAATATCAAGTTACAATCATGATGCTGGCTTTGGTTTCTTTGCGGGATTGAACATCCCACTGAAAACAACTGTCACATCAACATACTCATATATGATTGACAAGGAAACGATCCAGTCTTTCATGAAAGAGTTCATATCACGCATGAAATCCATATATCCACAATATTATCAAGGAGATACCATCAACCTTGATTTCCACTCTATCCCACATTATGGGGAAAAGTCCGAAATGGATGATAACTGGGTGGGTGCAAAGCATCAACGTTTGAAAAGTGCACTAACACTCTTTGCCCAAGATGGTGAATCCAGGCATCTCCTGTACGCGAATACGGATATCAATAGACAAGATGAAACGAATGAGATTATGAACTTTGTGAACTACTGGACAGATTTGAAGGGGATTATCGAACAGACATTGGTGTTTGATTCCAAATTAACGACATATGAGATGTTGGAAAAACTTGATATTGACAATATCAAGTTCATCACATTGAGGAGACGGGGTAAGAAGTTGATCGAGAATGTTGAGAGTATTCCTGATGAGGATTGGATTAAAGTGGATCTGAAAAAAGAGAAACGTAAATTCAATAAGTTCAAAATGTATGACAGCGAGATCATACTGCCACGAACTAAACTCAAGGTTCGCCAGGTAGTGTTTAAGGAGCATGACAGGCAACTACCTACGTTTTTGATTACAAATAATTTCGAGATCGAGCTTACAACTCTTGCTTTGCAGTATGCAAATCGTTGGCTAATCGAAAATAAATTCTCTGAGTTGGTTGATTTTTTCAATCTTAACACATTAAGTTCTCCATTTATGATTCGAATATATTTTGATGTTGTTTTGACCATGGTAGCCGATACACTTTACAGGTTGCTTGCCGATGACCTGAAGAGATTTGAGGATTGTACTCCGAAAACTATTTTTTCCGATTTCATTAACTGCAGATGTAACGGAGAGGTTGTTGGCGAGGAGATAATGGTCAAAATGAAGAAAAAAGCGACAACACCTATTTTCAAACCGAATGAGATTTTTCAGAAATCGTATCCAATACCATGGTTAGGCAACAAGAGACTTCGATTTGATTGGATATCCTGAGCATGTTCCAATTAAGGGATATAAACACTTGATTTAAATAGATAGCTTTTTTGGGTCGTATACACGATTTATTGATCAATTCAGAAAAAGCGAGTACATCTCCTGTATTTGAGGTAAATGTAGAGAGATTCTTATGCTTACAGTTTTCAATAACTTATACCCACGACCCTTTTTTGTTTTATTCAGGTTAAATTCGTAATCCGAGTATATTAAAGGTTTAAAATTAAATATAATGTGTTATTTTAGAAAATCTTATTCTAAATAAGGAGAGAAAAAAGAAGCTAAAAACTTTATTTAAAAACTGATTTTAAGAGGACACTCCTCAATTCTTTCATCCACTCAAGGAAAGTAATATAAATAGATATTTCTTAAAATAGCGGGAAAAACATAAAAATAAGATGAAGGTATCAAACCTTCATCCAATTGTCTTTTTGTACTAAATTCTTTTATCCATCCTATTTTCGTATTTTACTTTCTTATTTTCTTTTACGCAGAAATACAGCAAGAATCCCAACTATCCCGCAAATCGCTTCAAAGCCAGGCGTGCTTACACTTTTTTTCTGCTCTGGCTGCTGTTTAATATCTGCACCTGTACTTCCATTGTTTTCAGTATTTTCAGTGTTAGGTTCGGACTGTGTTTTAGTCCCAGTTGCAGGCTGTGTTTCAGTCACAGCTTCCTTTGCTATTGTCTTACCCGTTATTGCAAAGGGCGAGAATCCCGGGGTTTGTGCTGTGAAATAAAGGTACTTGTCATCTTCGCTTAAGAGGATGGTTGGAAGCTGGTTCCATTTCTTGTCACTGTACCTGTTAAGAGTGATGGAAGACTGTTCGATCTTTCTATCCTGGATCCAGGATTTTTCAACCTTGAAGCATATGACTGCTTTTTCGATATTCTTTGGAGTTGCAAATCCGCTGTTTCCAACCCAGATGTTCAAGGACTTATAGACCTCGTCAGAAGGCAGCCCTGAAACCAGAGTGGATTTTTCTTTCAGCATCTCGGCAATAGTTGTTGTCTTCCCAGCTGTCTTTTTTGAATCGAAGTTCACATATACGACAGAAGTGGCGTTCCTTGGGAAATCAAACTTTACAGAGTTTCCGCTTGAAACAAATGCCTGTGAAAGCTCTTTCACTTCAACATTTTTTGCAGGCTCAGGAGAGCCACCGGCACCGCCGCCGCTTCCACCGCTTCCGCCGCTGCTGTGACTGCTGCTGCTGTCGCTACTGCCGCCATTGGAGTCGCTTTCTGTCAGTACATTTATTTGAGTGATTTTTGATGCAGTTCCGTTTGCATTGCTTACTGTCAGAGTAGCTGTATAGGTTCCTGGAGCGGTATATGTATAACCAGGGCTCACCTCGCCGGAATCAGCTATTCCATCACTATTAAAGTCCCAGCTTCTTGATTCTTCATTTTGAGAAGCATCTGTAAACTGGACGGAAAGAGGAGCATAGCCGCTGGTAACACTGGTGTTGAAATCTGCTACAGGGAGAATCTTAACTTTCTGCACAATTATTTCTTGAGTTTTTGAGGACTTGCCGTTTTCGTTGCTTACTCTCAGGGTAGCGGTATAATTTCCTGGAGTTTTGTACACGTGGATAAAACT
The DNA here is from genome assembly GCA_963818955.1 of uncultured Methanosarcinaceae archaeon. GTDB lineage: Archaea > Halobacteriota > Methanosarcinia > Methanosarcinales > Methanosarcinaceae > Methanosarcina. The sequence goes on from CAWFUY010000001.1 coordinate 6,333, forward strand.
CTCAGAGTTGTAATCCTGAATTCCGTTACTGTCAATATCCCAGCTTCTCGATAGTGAGTTTTGTGAAAGATCGGTAAACTGGATAGCAAGAGGTGCAGTACCGTTGGTGACATTGGTACTGAAGTTTGCAACAGGAAGTACTAGTTGCTCTGGATTAGATACAGATACAAGAGGCAGGTAATCGGTAACGTTGGTTCCATTCTTGTTGAGCCATATGTACTGTGTGTCTGAAATGCCATCTCCATTCTTATCCTGGGCTGTTTCGGAAAAACCTGTCCCCGCAGGGCTTGCCCAGAAATTGCCTCCTATATAAGGCCCACCGACAATGTTTCGGCCTGCGATCTTTGTGGTATTCCAAATATTGTCCGTATTGTTGACATCCGCATTAACGAAATTATTTAGGTAATTATTGAAAAAAAGGTTTCTGTGGCAACCTTTACACATGAAAAAGCCGGAAACGTCGTTCGAAGCAACAATATTTCCAGAGACCGTGTTACTACCAGCGGAATCCAGATGGATACCCCGGCTGGTTTCATTAGCTGTATTCCTCGAGATAGTATTGTAGTTCGAAAATGAGATCAAAATTCCATAATCATAATTTTCCGATATATCATTGCTTAATATTTTAGTCGTGTTTGAATTTCGTAGATAAATCCCTCTATTGTTCTTGTTTGCGGTATTTTTATTAATGGTATTACCGTTTGAGTTCGCCAGATAAAAACCAAAGCCTTTTTCAAAGCCTGTGTTCGAGCTTGCTATGTTGCTGGTCAGGTTGTTGTTGTTGGAATTCTCCAGAACAATCCCATGACCATCATTTGAATTCGCGATATTGTTGAAGAGCATATTCCTTTCAGAGCGCACGAGATCTATTCCCAAGTAGTTGTCCGAAAGTTCATTATTAGTGATCATGCAGTTACTGCATCCACCCAGATTAATCCCTGTTACACGTGTATATCCGCCTGAAGTAACTTTAAACCCGCTAATTGTTGTGTTATTTGCTGTCGTGTGAAACACATTTGAGTTTGAATTCTTAGCCGCAATTATTGTATCCTGAGGATTCCCGGACTCTGACCTGATTACAAGATTAGGTTTACTGATATCTATATTTTCAGAATAGGTCCCTGGTCCAACGATTATTGAATCGCCTGAAATTGCACTGTTCACTGCAGCCTGTATTGACTCACTTGAATTAACGTGAATCTCAGCCGCTGCCCCTATTCCAGAACCTAATATAAAGATAAATATAACCATCAGTAGGGTGATTAACTTGTTCATTTTAATTCCCCTTATAAAGTAAAATTATTATTGAAACTTGTTTTAATAAACCAGGAATTAAACTCAAAACAATATAAATATATTGCCCCAGTTAGCTCTTAAATAAGTCTTAAAAATAATAAGAATATACATTACTACCTTAGTTATCTCAATTTACTGGAGGCGATTAAGGAGTTTCTCTTCTCTACCGTTCCAGAGTGATTATTTATAAGAATATGCCTTGGAGATTGCTATTTTTGATAAGTTCTAATTATTTTTCATCTTTTCGAGTCTGTAACTGTTAAGTTATTTGGAACTGAATAAATTCTACATCCGGATGATTTTAGTTTTTCCTTAAAAGCTGTTAACAGTGCAAACTGATTAATTATAATTTTTGAGTGAATTATTAATATATTGTAAAAGTATAATTTAAAAGCTGCGTACATTCTATAAATTTTCTATATTTCCATTTAAGACGGAGTTTTTGTCTTGCTCAAAAAAAGAATTGTACAAAGGAACATTAAAACACTAAAATAATGAGAAAAAATGGTTCTTCGTCATTCTCTATGGATAAGATGATTTTCAATTCAAGACCGCGTTGGTTTTTATGAGGATATCCACACAAAACAACGAAGAGCCATTATTGTTGTATTATTTAGGTTATTGTTGCCTAATTTAACATCATTTTTGTTTATTGGCTGCTATCTATGTTCCGTTGGCAATTGTTTTCTTCTTGTTGGCAACTGGTTTTGTTTCGTTGGTGGTTATCTCCGTATTGTTAGTCTCTGTCTTGTTAGATCCTGTTTCTATTTCACTGGTATCGAGATCTTTTAAAGGCAGCACAGGTTGCTTTGATTCAGAGCCACCTACCAAAGGCAGGAAATCGGCATTTATATTTCCTGAAAATTTATATGCAATATCAGCAATGCCGTCCCCGTCTTCATCTGTTGCAGTTTGGGAAAACCCAGTACCATCAGGTTTTGCCCAGAAGTTACCTCCTAAATATGGTCCACCGACGATATTGGTACCTTCGGTTTTTGTTATGTTCCAGACGTTTCCGAAGCTCCCGTCTTTAACATCTGCATTAAATACGTTATTTAAGTAGTTATTAAAGGCAATATTATTGCTGCTTGTAGAACTTATAAAAATTCCGGAGATGCTGTTTAAAACAATAGTATTTCCTGAAATGGTATTACCTTCGGAAGTACTCAGATGAATGCCCCTACTGCTATTGGATGCCTCGTTTCCGGAAAGGTTATTACCTATGGAATAGGAAAGCAAGAACGCATACTCTCTGTTATCCCGAAGCGTGTTGTTTGAGACAGTGTTCCCACTGGATGTTATCAGATAAATGCCTCTACTATTGCCGGAAGCTGTATTATTGTTTAGGATATTTCTGCTCGAGTTGGTCAGATAAACACCATAGCCTCCATTCGAGCTTGCAATGTCGCTCGTAAAGTTGTTGTTGCTGGAATTCACCAGGATAACACCATGGTCAAGGCTTGAGCTTACCGTATTATTTGAGAAAATATTCCACTCCGAACGCAGGAGATAAATTCCATATCTATTTTTTAAAGCTTCGTTATCTGAGAATATGTTGTAACCCGAATCCTGCAGGTTAATTCCCCTTCCACCTTCATGGAGACTATTATTAAGGACCGTGCTGTTATTTGAGAAAATCAGATCTATCCCAAGGGTATTATTTAACAGTACGTTCTCATTTATGGTACAGTTTGCGGAGCTTAATGCAGAAATACCTGATATATTGTTGTTCGAGACTTCATTTCCTGAGATATAGTTATTTCCTGCAGATGAAATCTGGATGCCGTTCCCGTTATTTGAAACTATGTTATCTGTAAGTTCGCTTTCGGCTGATCTTAACAGGAAAATGCCCCTACTATTATTGATTGCTTCATTGTTAGTCAAACTGTTACTACTCGAATCCACCAAGCAGAAACCATAAAGGACGTTTGATTCTGCCATGTTGCCGGTCAAATTATTACTATTGGAACTCACAAGGTAGATACCATAATCTTCGTTTGAATTTGCCAGATTGTTTTCCAGATTATTATTCTTGCAATTTTCCAGAACAATACCGTGGTTAGAGTTCATAATTACCTCATTTCCTGAAAGGTTGTTCCCTTCCGAACCAGTAATATAAATCCCAAACCTCTGGCTTGAAATATTATTGTTTATGATTGTGTTATAGTTGGATCTTTCGATGTTAATTGCTCTCTTACCCTTTGACGCCTTATTATTGAGAATAGCATTGTGCATGGAATTCGTTAAATACACTCCAAGGGTATCATTAGAAAACTCATTGTTAACTATGTTACAGTTATTGGATGCGAGAATGTAGATTCCAGCACTCTCCATTCCTGCTCCTATAATACTGAGTCCCTTGATTGTTATGTTATCCGCTTCCACACGGAATATATTAGTAGCGTTATTATTTGCCGTAATCATTGTGTCTTCAGGACTCCCGGATTCTGATATGATTGCGAGATTATCCTTTGTGATTACAATATTCTCGGAATAATTTCCTGGACGAATGACTATTTCATCCCCTGGATTTGCATTGTTTACTGCGGCCTGTATCGATTCTCCTGGTTGGACGAAAATTTCGGCCGCAGTTCCGGTACTTGAGCCTAATGTAAAAATAAGGAAAGCTAACGCTAAAGTGATGAATATGTTTATTTAAATCCCCCACATTCAATGTAAATTATTATTTTTGTTTTTATTAATAAACCTGAATTTAAACATTAAATCATATAAATATATTGAATCCAAATAATATCAAAATAAAGACATAAAAATGCGGATAAACAGTAATTTAAGCCAGTTTATTGAAAAAAGCCATGCCGTTATTCTTTCATGAGGTCTCAGTTAGCTTTTATAATAACAAGCCGTATTGTCAATCCACAAAAGGTTAACGCATACGCTGCAAGAAACTGTTTCAATATCTAAAACTAGAATAAATTGCATATTGTAAGGCTTCCTCTGCTCTTTTTTTGAAGCAAAATTTAAAACTGAAAGATTAAAAAAGTTAAAAAAGAAAAGAATAAATAAATACTTACAAAGAAAAAATAAAATGAAGGGATTAAACCTTCATATATATTTCTTCTGTACTGACATTTTTCGCTCTATTTTCGTATTTCACTTTTTATTTTCTTCTATACAGGAATACAGCTAACAGGGCAGTTATACCGCATACAATTTCAAAGCCAGGCATGCTTTTGCTTTCTTTTTGCTCAGGTGTCTGTTCAACATTTGCTGCTGTATTTCCAGTGTTAGGTTTAGTCTGTGTTTCATTCACAACTGGAGGCTGTGTTTTAGTCCCAGTTACAGGCTGTATTTCAGTTCCGGTTGCTGTAGTCTTACCAGTTATTGCAAAGGGCGAGAATCCAGGTGTTTGTGCTGTGAAATACAGGTACTTTCCATCTTCGCTTAACAGGCTTGTTGGAAGCTCGTTCCATTTCTTGTCACTGTACCTGTTCAGAGTGATGGAAGACTTGTCGATCTTTTTATCCTGTATCCAGGATTTTTCAACCTTGAAGCATACAACTGCGTTTTCGATATTCTTTGGAGTTGCAAATCCGCTGTTTCCAACCCAGATATTCAGAGATTTGTAGACTTCGCCAGAAGGCAGCCCTGAAACCAGAGTGGATTTTTCTTTCAGCATCTCGGTAATAGTTGTTGTCTTCCCAGCTGTCTTCTTTGAATCGAAGCTCACAGAGACGACAGAAGTAGCGTTCCTTGGGAAATCAAACTTTGCATGGTTTCCGCTTGTAATAAAGGCCTGTGAAAGCTCTTTCACTTCAACATTCTTTGCAGGTTCAGGAGAGCCACCGGCACCGCCACCACCGCTTCCGCCGCTGCTACCACTGCTACCGCTACTGCCGCTACTGCCGCTATTGGAGCTGGTTACTTGCAGTACATTTATTTGAGTGGTTTTTGAGTGCAGTTCCGTTTGCGTTGCTTACTGTCAGACTAGCTGTATAGGTTCCTGGAGCGTTATATGTGTAAGCAGGGCTCACTTCGCTTGAATCAGCTATTCCGTCACTATTAAAGTCCCAGCTCCTTGATGCTGCGTTTTGAGAAGCATCTGTAAACTGGACGGGAAGAGGAGCATAGCCGCTAGTGGGATTGGCGCTGAAGTCTGCTACAGGAAGTACTTTGTACTCTTGAACAGATATTGTGGCAACCTTTGAGACCGTGTCGTTTTTATTGCTAACTGTCAGTTTAGCGATATAGTTTCCTGCTGTTGAATAGGTATGCACTGGATTCTGCTCGGTTGAATTAGTTCCATCTCCAAAATCCCAGCTTCTAGATGCTGCATTTTGTGAAAGATCTGTAAACTGGACAGCGAGAGGGGCAATACCCTGCATGGGACTCATGCTGAAATCTGCAACAGGAAGTATTACTTTTATGAGCGGGTATCTATCTACGACGTTTCCATCTGTAGAAGTATATCCGGTATCTGCAATTCCGTCCCCATCCGCATCACGTGCGGTTTGGGAAAATCCGTCACCACCAGGTTGTGCCCAGAAGTTACCGCCAGTATATGGCCCACTCATTATATTTTTGCCGTTAGTCTTTGCTATGTTCCATGTGTTTGCAGCATTATTAACGTCTGCGTTAACAGGGTTGTTGAAATAGTTATTATAAATCAGGTTATTGACGCATCTGGGACACATGGAAATGCCCCTCTCGTTCGAATCAATAGTGTTACCTGTAACATTGTTCCTAACAGCATTGTTCAAGTCGATACCGCTAACGGAGTTATAAGATACCGTATTCTTGGAAACAGTATTATTGTCCGAAACGTAGAGCCTGATTCCTATCCTGTTATACGGAGCCTTATTGTTATAGATCGTGATCCAGCTTGAGTTTTCGACATGGATTCCTATATTATTACCCTGCGCGTTATTGCTGTCAAGGTAACTATTATTGGAATTAAATAAGTAGATACCATCTCCACTGTTCGAATTTATATTATTGCTGACAAGTTTATTATCATTGCTAGTATTCACAAGGCGAATACCGTTGCCAGTGCTAAAATTCACAACGTTGTTTGAAAGCGTGTTTTCGTAACATCCTGGGCCTAATAAGAAAATACCTCTGAGATTTCCGGTTGCGTAATTGTTAGATATTATATTATTGTGTGTTTCCAGATAGATGCCACTATATGTGTTTGAATTTACTGTATTATTATCCACAAGATTTTTTTCGCCACATAAACTAGTCAGATAAATGCCAGCATCTATACACATATTTGCGCTATTACCTGAAATCGTGTTCCCACTGTCTTCCCATGTGAGGTAAATACCCCATTTATTTCCATCTGCATTATTGTTAATAACCCTGTTATTATGGGAATACCTCATAGCTATTCCGTAAAGGTTATTTGGAACTTTATTGTTTTGCAGAAGGTTGTTTTTGCAAGTATTCAGGAAAATACCATGGTCCGACTTACTTGCATAATTATTGGAGACTGTGTTTGAGTCGGAATTATAAAGAGTTATACCGTTGGTTAATGTGTTGTCGACTGTACTGTTTATCATTAACACATTGTTATTTATCAGGTTGTTTTCGTTTGATTCTGATAAATAGATCCCGACGATTCTGTTTAAGTTTACATTGTTTCCTTCGAGGGTAACACCTCTTGCTTTTTCCAGTAATATACCAGAGTTAACATTCTGATTTATGGAGTTTTCTGAGATGCGGCTTCCTCTAGAATTAGAACCTGTAACACGAATCCCATCTTTGTAATTTGAAACCGAATTTTTAGAGACCTTGGTATTGTCAGATTCCCCAATATTGATTCCAGTGCCAGTCCCAACTGCATTAGTTCGGTCTACATTATTGTTGCGAATCACATTATCAGTGCAACTTGGACCCTGCAGTTTCACTCCAATGCCATTATTCAAAAATACATTATTTTCAACTGTGCATTTTTTACCTTGATATAGGGAGATTCCTGCCATATTAGGTCTGGCTTCACTAATAGTAAACCCTTTGACTGTGACATTAGTTTTGTATTTGATAGAAATAACATCAACTGCAGTAGCTGCTGAATTGTCGGCAACAATTGCGGTGTCTGCAGGGTTACCAGACGCTGACATAAGTATCAGATTATTGAGTTCATCGGCATAACCTCTGCTTATGTCGATATTCCCAACGTAAGTTCCAGGTTGTACGATAATTGTATCACCTGAATGTGCACTATTCACTGCAGCTTGTATTGAACCTCCTGGTTGGACATGGATCTCAGCCGCTGTCCCTACACAGGAGCTGAGTGTAAATATTAAAAAGGCTAGTAATAAAAATTTCATTCTGTTTATATCTAATCCCTCCATAGAAAATAGAAGAAATTGTAAATGACACTTTCTCTAATTACTTAGGAATTAATTGCAAATAGAATATAAATGTATTGGTTTAAACTAATATTTTTTAAAAATTATTTAAGTTGCGAAAAACAGTAAATTCGCATCTTTTTTGATTGGAATCTTCTCACAGAAAATCCAATAATTTAGTTTCATTATATTAACCAAAAAATACAGTCGCAGTAAATGCTTCTTAATTTTTTATTTTTATTAATTGATTGTTTTCCCGAATGCTGGAAATATATTTTTCAGATAGCGAAGACAACTACCCAAAGCTCCAATTAATTTGTGGACAATTTAGACATTTCAGGCAATAAGAGAAAAATTAATATATTTATAATGTTAGGTCAAAAAATAGTTCTATCTTTGCAAATTAATGAGATATTAAGTAAACATAATTTCATCGTTTAGCTAATAAAGAATCTAGAGAGTTAAAAAGGACTAATTCCATAAGAATAAGGACAGGAAAAATTGAAAAACTAGTAGATAAAGGCAGATGTGAATAGATTGGAGGAGGAAAAGTAGGAAATAAATAATTTTGACATGGGAAGAAAAAATAGGGAACAGATAAGGAATGCAAACGAAAGTATGTATGATCACTTCTCAGCAAACCGTTTCCTGTTTCAGTACACTATTTCCTTTTTTGTCTTCATATTATATGCCCTGTATTCGTCTCCTTTTTTATCCTGCAGGTAAACATACTCGTATTCCGGATGATTGAGCCTTTTTCTGTACTCTTTCCTGGCTTCAGCCTGGCAACTGTCACAGGCATAGATAGGGATCGAAACTCCGAAGATCCTGACATCGTGTATACTCCTGTGGGCGTGAGAATCAATGGTTATGTAGCCATGGCAGTTGGGGCACATCCGGATTGTTTCTTCCTGGGATTCCTGAATCATATCTGTGTCGTAAAAGATCTGTTTTTTTCTGCGGTAAAAATCCCCATGCTTTGCTACTTCTGCCTCTACAAGCTTGTCCCTGTTTTTCCAGTTTTTGAGTTGAGCTGTGACTATTTCTTCCAGTACCTGTCTGTCCCTCGCGGCCTGGACAAACATTCCGGGCTTGAAGTCAGGTTCTCTGACGCAGGAGTAGTCAAGCCCTGCCATGGCAAGGATTATGCCGGTGTTCACATAAGGAAGTGCGCTCTGGATTGCATAGCCTCCTTCAAGCACTGCCATATCAGGGGCGAGTTTTTCATTGAGTTTTGCGTAGCCCTGTGCGGAAAAGCGCATATTTGCGAGAGGATCGGTATAATGGTTGTCCTGTCCTGCAGAATTCAGGACAAGTTCTGGCCTGAAATCTTCAAGAATTGGCAACACCAGTGAATCTAGTACGTAGAGTATGCCTTCGTCCGGGGTTTCAGGCGGCAGAGGAATATTGATTGTTCTGCCAAGGGCCTTTGGACCCCCCAGTTCATTTATGAAACCTGATCCAGGGTAAAGTGTCCTTCCATCCTGGTGGAAAGAAATAAAGAGCACATCAGGATCGTTATAGAAAATTTCCTGTGTTCCGTCTCCATGGTGAACGTCAGTATCCACGATTGCAATCCTGCGGATTCCATATTTTTTCCTCAGGTATTCAACCAGGATAGCTTCGTTATTGATATTACAAAACCCCCGGTTTCCATGAGCTACTGTCATTGCATGATGACCAGGCGGACGGACAAGGGCAAAAGCGTTTTTGACTTCTCCCTTCATCAGGGCATCTGCAAGAACCAGGCAGCTGCCTGCTGCGATCAGGTGAGGGGTTGTAGCCTGGGTTTTGATATCAGGAACACAGAAATGGACCCTCGCAATATCCTTGTAATCTGCGAGGCGAGGTTTGTATTCAGCTATTTCAGGCAGATCCATAAGGCCTTCTTCAAAGATCTGGTCTCTTGTATAGAGGAGGCGCTCTTCTCTTTCCGGATGCGTTGGGGAAATGGCCCAATCGAAAGCGGGAAAGAAGATAAGGCCTGTCTTTTCGGCTTTGGTGCGGTCTGCTGGAGACAACGATCCACTTTCCGGTTCCTGTTCGGTCCTTTTTAATTTCATTTTAACTTCCTCCAGTGATCCAGAATCTTTTTCACTATTTACCATCTTTTGAGTTTCTTCTTTGTCTGCCTGCCTTCTCCCCCTATCTGCTCTTTTTTCCCTTCTCCGGTATCTTTTGCAGTCCCACTTCTCAATGCTTCCTTGATCTTTCCAAGCCCTAACTTCATTTTTTCTCCCTCCTTCTCCATTCGGGGATCAGACCTGCCGGAATCTGCATATCTACATCAAAAAGTCGCCCTACAGTATACCAGCCATTGACAACGTTGAAAACTTCACTATTAACAATTTCAGCTTCACTCGAATACTCCGAAATTCCAAAACTTTCCGCACGTTTCCTGAGTAGTTCTGAGGCAAGGGCCTCAGCTTCACTTGAGCCCATCTTGTTGAAATTACCGATAGCAGTTACGTTAAGGCTGACAATTTCCCCTTCTTCAGCGACTGAATATATTTTTTGTTCAGTGTCAATATGCAGGTTCAGAGTAAGCGTGGGCCTAGCAACGGCTGCCCCTATGGCGT
>CAWFUY010000002.1:0-64196 GCA_963818955.1 uncultured Methanosarcinaceae archaeon
CAGCAAAGGTAAAAGAACTTGTCCAGGTCGACGAAGGCGACGACACCAATGTAAAGGTCCTGAAGGGCGGAAAGAGTCTGCTCGTACAGGTCCCGGAAGCCAGAATGGTCGCCGGTGCAGACTACATGTCCGCAACCACAGTCGGTTCAGCAGCAATCACCCAGGCAATTCTGGACATGAACAATACCGATATGTATGATGCACCCATAGTGAAAGCCGCTGTATGGGGAAGCTACCCACAGACAATGGACCTTATGGGCGGAAACGTTGCAAGCATTCTGAGCATCCCCCAGAACAATGAAGGTCTTGGCTTCTCTCTCAGGAACATCATGGCCAACCACGTTGCAGCAATTACAGGAAAGTCTGCATTAAACACATCAGCTCTTTCTTCTATCTATGAGCAGGCCGGTATCTTTGAGATGGGCGGCGCAGTCGGTATGTTCGAGAGGCACCAGCTCCTCGGTCTCGCATGCCAGGGTCTCAATGCCAACAATGTGCTGTATGACGTTATAAAGGAAAACGGCAAGAGCGGCACCATTGGGACTGTTATCGAATCTATCGTTGGCAGGGCACTTGAAGCCGGTGTAATTTCCGTTGACAAGACCGCTCCCTCCGGATATAAGGAATGGTCGCCGGCGCAGACTACATGTCCGCAACCACAGTCGGTTCAGCAGCAGTCACCCAGGCAATTCTTGACCAATTCAATACCGACATGTACGATGCACCTATAGTGAAGGCCGCTGTATGGGGAAGCTACCCGCAGACAATGGACCTTATGGGCGGAAACGTTGCAAGCATTCTGAGCATCCCCCAGAACAATGAAGGTCTCGGCTTCTCTCTCAGGAACATCATGGCCAACCACGTTGCAGCAATCACAGGAAAGTCTGCATTAAACACATCAGCTCTTTCTTCTATCTATGAGCAGGCCGGTATCTTTGAGATGGGCGGTGCAGTCGGCATGTTCGAAAGGCATCAGCTCCTCGGTCTCGCATGCCAGGGTCTAAACGCCAACAATGTGCTGTATGATGTTATAAAGGAAAACGGTAAGAGCGGTACCATTGGAACTGTTATCGAATCCATAGTTGGCAGAGCACTTGAAGCCGGTGTAATTTCCGTTGACAAGACCGCTCCCTCCGGATATAAATTCTACAAGGCAAACGATGTCCCCATGTGGAACGCCTTTGCAGCAGTCGGCACACTCGCAGCCACTATCGTAAACTGCGGTGCAGCACGTGCAGCTCAGGGTGTTTCTGCAACACTTCTTTACTTCAACGACATACTTGAGAAGGAAACCGGTCTCCCAGGATGCGACTACGGTAAAGTAGAGGGTGTCGCAGTAGGGTTCTCATTCTTCAGCCACTCCATTTATGGTGGCGGTGGACCTGGTGTATTCAACGGTAACCACGTAGTTACCAGGCACTCCAGAGGATTCGCAATTCCCTGCGTATGCGCAGCAGTAGCTCTGGATGCAGGTACCCAGATGTTCACAATCGAATCAACATCCGGTCTGATTGGAGATGTGTTTGGTGGAATTCCAGAATTCCGCGAGCCAATTAAGGCAGTTGCAGGAGCGCTCTAAAAATATAACTTAAAGGTCTAACAATGTCAGACTCTGCTTCAAACTCTGAGGATCCTATTCAAATTGAAATTTTTCCGAGCAGGATCCTCTCTCCCGAAACGGCTCAAAAGCTTATGACCGAGCTTAATAAGGTGGACGGAATAATCCGTGTTATGGTTCAGGGCAACAGGCTGCCCGATAAGGTAGGCTCAGGCCCTGGCACCGGGGAAAAAGTTGAACATCCGTTAAGAAAGCCTATTCAGGTCGGAGATCAGGTTATTGAACTTAAGATCAGTGTAGGCAGGATCAGGGTTGAACTCTCAAATGCTGAAGCTAAGGAAAAAGTCAGGGAAGTATGCGATAAATTGCTCCCGTTCTCTTTTGAATTCAGGGAAGGATACTTCTTCCGAAGAAAACCTACTGTAACTGACTATGCTAAACTTGGTCCGGAAACAGACCCTCGCATGCTTGGCATGGTAGATCCGAAAGCCAAGATAAACCAGCTCGTCTTCATCGAGAAGAAAGAGGAAGAAACGAAGGACGATAAAGATGAGTGAGAAAGTATGATGATCGATCGGGAAACCCAGGTAGTTGACTGCCGATGCGGCGGAGGGCTTGGAAGAGGAGGAGGTCTTGCCCAGCGAGGCACTCTCGCCGAAGCCGGCCATGCCGATGTCGTAGCTGTTGCCATGAGTCCCGGACAAAGACATATCACTAAACCGGTATGTGAGATCACTTACGGTATGAGGAAGGAAAACATTCAGGTCAGTGTGCTGGTGCTCTATTCAGGTTCCGGAATCCCAGAATCCGGGCTGATAACCGGATCTTTTTTGTTGAGTCCGGTAGAAGTCGCACAAATAGAGATGCACAAGCTGGCTGTGATCCATTTTGGAAATATCAAGGACCATGTGCTCAGGAAAACAAGAGAAATCCTGAGTAAGGCTAATATACCGGCAATAATTGTCAGCCAGATCCCGGTTGATTTTGAGGATTTCGCAGAAGCAGGGATAAAGACGAGATTAGTGATGCCAAGGGAAGAAAATATTCGTACGAAGGGAATCGTAATGGATATGATAAACGGAGTCACACGTGGTGACTACTGTCCCAGAGACAAGCTAAACTTAATCGTCAAAACTGTCAAGACTACATTAGACCAATTAGAAGATCATAAAGGAGTTGCATGAGATGGCATACAATGCACAGTTTTATCCAGGCGCAACATCAGTCGCCGCTAACAGAAGAAAACACATGTCTGGAAAACTTGAGAAACTCAGGGAAATTTCAGATGAAGATTTAACAGCAGTTCTTGGACACCGCACCCCAGGAAGTGCCTACCCGAGCACCCACCCACCACTTGCAGAGCTTAAGGAGCCTAACGACGCAGCTCGTGAACTTGTTGCACCAACACCAGGTGCATCAGCCGGTGACAGAGTCAGGTACGTTCAGTTTGCCGACTCAATGTACAACGCACCCGCTACACCGTACTTCAGGTCATACTTTGCAGCAATCAACTTCAGAGGTGTAGACCCAGGTACCCTTTCCGGTCGTCAGATTGTTGAAGCCCGTGAGAGAGACATGGAGAAGTGCGCAAAAGTCCAGATGGAAACCGAAATAAGTGACCACGCACTTGCCGGAATGCGCGGCTGTACTGTCCATGGCCACTCTGTCCGTCTTCAGGAAGATGGTGTAATGTTCGACATGCTCGACAGGAGAAGACTCGAAAGCGGCACTATCATTCAGGACAAAGACCAGGTTGGAATTCCACTCGACAGGAAAGTTGACCTCGGCAAGCCGATGTCCGAAGCAGAAGCAGCAAAGAGAACCACAATTTACCGTGTAGACAATGTAGCCTTCAGGGACGATGCAGAAGTCGTTGAATGGGTACAGAGGATATTCGACCAGAGAACTATATACGGATTCCAGCCCAAATGAGGTGACCACAATGGCAGCAAATATTTTCGATAAATTCAAAAAGTCAATGGAAGTCAAGTTCACAGAGGAATTCGGTACAAATGAGGCCGGCAAGCTTTCCGACGGCATTACCGGCAAGACTGAAAAATTCCTGAGGCTTGGCCCGACACAGGACCCCAGAAAGGCCGAAATGATTAAAGCCGGAAAGGAAATCGCAGAGAAGAGAGGCCTTGCATTCTACAACCCATATATGCACTCCGGTGTTCCTCTCGGTCAGCGTGCAATTACTCCTTATGTAATATCCGGCACTGACATCGTTTGCGAACCAGATGACCTGCACTATGTAAACAACGCTGCAATGCAGCAGATGTGGGACGACATCAGGAGAACCTGTATTGTCGGTCTTGACCTCGCTCACGAGACCCTTGAGAAGAGGCTGGGTAAGGAAGTTACCCCTGAAACCATCAACCACTACCTTGAAGTCCTCAACCACGCAATGCCCGGTGCAGCAGTGGTTCAGGAAATGATGGTCGAGACACACCCTGCCCTTGTTGACGACTGTTATGTAAAGATCTATACAGGCGACGACGCACTGGCAGACGAAATCGACAAGCAATTCCTGATCGACATCAACAAGGAATTCCCATGCCGAACAGGCAGCCCAGATTAAAGCCTCCATTGGCAAGACCTCCTGGCAGGCAATCCACATCCCAACAATCGTCTCCAGGACAACCGACGGTGCCCAGACCTCCAGGTGGGCAGCTATGCAGATCGGTATGACCTTCATCTCCGCATACAACATGTGTGCCGGTGAAGCAGCCGTCGCTGACCTGTCCTTCGCTGCAAAGCACGCAGCTCTGGTCTCAATGGGTGAAATGCTGCCCGCAAGGCGTGCACGTGGTCCCAACGAGCCCGGTGGATTATCCTTCGGTCACCTCTCAGACATCGTCCAGACAAGCCGCGTATCCCCAGATCCAGCAAAGATTGCTCTTGAAGTAGTCGGTGCAGGCTGTATGCTCTACGACCAGATCTGGCTCGGGTCCTACATGTCCGGTGGTGTCGGGTTCACACAGTATGCAACAGCTGCATACACCGATGATATCCTCGACAACAACGTCTACTACAACGTCGACTACATCAACCAGAAGTACGACGGTGCTGCAAACGTCGGCAAGGACAACAAGATAAAGGCAACCCTCGAAGTCGTAAAGGACATCGCAACCGAGTCCACAATCTACGGTATCGAGACCTACGAGAAATTCCCGACTGCCCTTGAAGACCACTTCGGTGGATCCCAGAGAGCAACCGTGCTCGCAGCCGCAGCCGGTGTCGCATGTTCTCTTGCAACCGCAAACGCAAACGCCGGTCTCTCTGGCTGGTACCTCTCCATGTACCTGCACAAGGAAGCATGGGGCCGTCTCGGCTTCTTCGGATACGACCTGCAGGACCAGTGCGGTGCCACAAACGTTCTGTCCTACCAGGGCGACGAAGGTCTCCCAGACGAACTCCGTGGTCCAAACTACCCCAACTACGCAATGAATGTCGGTCACCAGGGTGGATACGCAGGTATCGCTCAGGCTGCTCACGCAGGCCGTGGCGACGCATTCACCGTCAACCCACTCATCAAGGTCTGTTTCGCTGATGACCTCCTGCCCTTCAACTTCGCTGAGCCCAGGAAGGAATTCGGCCGCGGTGCCATGAGAGAGTTCGTTTGCGCTGGTGAGAGATCCCTCATCATCCCTGCAACAAAATAAATTCAATAATTAAACGCATTAAAACAGAGTAGGCTTCTGGCCTACTTTATTTCTCTTTTTTCCGAGTTGTCGATGGGTCAAGTTTCGGGTCAGGGCAACAGCACGAGGTCCTTTTCGCTCGCTTTGCTCGCTCAAGAGGACTAAATATAATGATACAGTTTTTAACTGCTGTTTCGCTTCTAATTCTGGTTTTAGAAACTCGATCCTGAATTCTTTTGCTTTAATAGCACAAAGTTGTCACGAGCAGAAGTTTATGTGCTAAGAGGGAAAGCTTGGATCTTAGTATCCTCTTGGTGAAGAATAGCAACAGGAAATGGGATCCTGCGGAGATACTCCGAATCAAAGAAAAGGATTAAAGCAATAGAAAAACAAGAAAATTAGTTAAAAAGGCTTAAATGAAGGAAAAAGACTGAAAATTCATCATTGTATGATTTCCCAATCTCTTTCTTTTATTATCGTGCGTCCAGTTTATTTAACTAGGCTTGCAAAACCATATTTAGGAAGTACTCTTTCGATTTTTATGCGGACCTCATCACCGACTTTGGTGCCCGGAACAAAAACTACAAAACCTTCAATACGTGCAATGCCATCTCCCTGACGAGCAAGGTCTTGAATTTTAACATCGTAGACTTCGCCCTCTTCAACGGGTACAGAGCTACTTTCGTCTCTGAACATAATATCATTCCTAATAATTCTAATTTGAACTTGATTTTTATTGAAATATGGGTTACTAATTATTCGATTCTAAACCGCATTTAATCGACAACGCTTGCAAATGCGAATTTGGGGAGTACCCTTTCGACCTTAATCTGGACTTCATCGCCAACTTTGGTGCCCGGGACAAAAATTACAAAACCCTCTATGCGTGCAATGCCGTCTCCCTGGCGGGCAATATCCTGAATTGTTACTTCGTAAGTTTCACCCTCTTCAACAGGGACTGAGCGACTTTCTTCCTTGAACATGAAAACCATTCCTTAAATTAATCTATTATAATTATTCGATTCTAATCTGCATTTACTCGACAACAGTTGCAAACGCAAATTTGGGAAGTACCTTACCTACCTTAATCTGGACCTCATCGCCAACTTTTGTATTCGGAACAAAAACTACAAAACCTTCGATACGGGCAATCCCGTCACCCTGGCGAGCAATGTCCTGAATAGTTACATCATAAGTTTCGCCCTCTTCAACGGGCACAGAAATACGTTCGTCTCTAAACATAAGTTCATTCCTTTAAATTCAATTAATCGCTTAAGAAAGCTCCTTAACAGAAAAGAGTAAAAACAGTACTTAACGAACCAAAATAAAATTCATGAAGTACAATTCTACTTAATCTACTGGTCATTTGAGTTTAAGAGCCTCGGATAAGTCGATTAAATGGTGATATTCATATTCGCTTGTATATAACGTTTTGCTTTAATAGGTCAAAGAAATAATATTAATAAAGTCGAGTGATGCCGGAAAATGATTCACAAGCTTCTGATTTTTTCTTATTTAATGTACCCAGGGTATAGTAATTTATCTTAAAACAGGTTATTTATCTGAATAAGAAGAAAATTAATTTAAACAATAGTAATTTATTAAAAAATTATTAATCTATTTAGAAATAATGACTATTAACTAAAAATAAAACTACGGATATGTTTCTACGGATTAATCAATTCAAATCATAGAATGAATCTGATAATATAGCTTCGGATTCGGAAAATTAAGATGTCATTTGCTCGTTCCGAAACCTATAAATATTTAAAACTCCATTTGAAGTCGTTCATTGAACGAAAAAGTAATGCGTGGGCTCGTAGCTTAGTCAGGCAGAGCGATGGACTCTTAATCCATAGGCCGGGGGTTCAAATCCCTTCGAGCCCGCTAATAATATTAGAATTGTCATTAATTCTTGGAATTTTTATTTACTCTTTTTTGATAGTGTTTTATTATTGATTTGCAGAAAAATATTCATTACAAATCCACAGGATGCAATTTCTAATGCCAAAAGTAAGCGTTGAAATTCCACAGGAACTTCTGGATGATCTCAACAGGCACGTAGGAGATAACAAGAAGTTTGTCAGCCAGTCTGATGCTATTCGGACTGCTGTTCGTAAGATGCTCGACATGATGGATGAAATTGATAGAAGACATGGAAGACTTAATCAGTGATCGGGAACCTATGAAAAAAGTTAACATCAAATATACCCTAACATTTTTTATGTAACAGATCATATTTTAGCATATGGATACAAGGTGTAGATGTGGAGATACGTGCATAAAGCCTATTTCGGAAGCACTGAATGATATTGAATTATTCTACAAGCCCTGCAAGGATTGCAAAACACAAAATATTAAGAAATTCTCCCCTCTAGCAGAACAAATAAATTTAGATGAAGTAGATAACCATTTCGGAAGTTGTAAATGCGGCAAAAGGCATCTTGATATTGTAATATCTCACGTGCTGAAAGTAATGATTGATAAAGGAATAAAAGATAAAAAAGCTAATTTAAGGAATGCATGTGTGCCTCTTGTGACTCCTGGCTGTCCAATTAATTCTATTCCTTATTTGCCTAAGGATTCTTTATTAATATTATCTAATGAAATGGACAAAGAATGTGCCGAATCAATTGTAAAAGAAGTAGGGGAAGTTAAAGGGGTTTTAAAGGGAGATATAAGAAAAACGGTGGGCATAAAAGACATTGATACTAATCCTCACGTGTATGAACTTCTTGCCGGATGCGATTTGAGATGCGATATTACTCAGACTCCTTATGGCGCTATAGGAATATATAAATATCAAAGTGAGATCCATATAGAATTCCCCAAGGTAGAATCACCCAAAATAGAGATTCTGAATAAAGCTTTGAGATATCTTAATAGGCCTACGGTCCTCGATTGCACATGTGGGCCCGGGACCTTAGGAATAGCGTGCCTTAAAGCCGGTGCGCAAAAAGTTGTTTTTAATGATATATGGAATCCTGCAATAGAAACAACTTTAATTAATTTAGAAGTTAATGGATTTCCAGTCAAAATTGCATCGGGAGATAAATTGCATCGGGAGATAGAATTGCATCGGGAGATAGAATTGCATTTGGAGACAAATTTGAAGTTTATAGTATGGATATAAGAGAATTACCTGATTGTTTAGATGAAAAATTCGATATTTGTATTATAGACACGTTTCCTGGTGTTGATACGACAGCATTTGTGGAAGCTGCAGGCAAATTAGGTAGACAAGTTGTCGTGATCTGAAGGATAATTAAAGAAAAAATTTATAGAGAATAGTCGAAGAGAACCCCTTTATTTCCACTGTATATAATTATCAATAGATTCATTTTAAAAAACCGTACCTTCCCAGTAAATTAACACTATTTGAAATAATTTATCCGTAATGTGCAGAATAAGTCAACCATGAAAATTGAAAGAGATATAGGGATCAGAGAGATTCTTTAAAATCGCTGATTCCTTGTGCTACATTGGACAGCAGGATGAATGCTATTTTCTGGTTAGGCCAGGACCCCAACCCGCAATCAGGACCCACATACTTAATCAGGTTTCCAAAGCGTCTGTAGTAAAGCCTGAGTCGTTTTGCTATAACCGCCGGGGTTTCAAGTTCCGTAACAATTTCATGAAGATATTGCTGATCTTTCCATACATTGGTACAGTACTTTTCATTTAGAACTCCTGCCAGTGTGAAGATATCGGTCCTTGCAATCCCGAGCCTCAAGAACGAATCTGTCGCTTCAAGCACTTTTTTATCGATCAGGTCCAGGTAGGAGGGAGTTCCGGCCGATTCTACTCCGATTACGTTGATCGTAGGAGCCTCGCAAGCTAAATTATAGTAAAGCGCGGAATGAAGATGAATTTCCACATCTGCTCCCCATTTACTTGCCGCCTTTGAGGCATCAGTAAGAGCAGAAATAATGTCATTCTCGTCAAAGGCAAGTTCCGGGTTCAATCCGATGCTTGGTTCATCTATGGAAACGGTTGTGATCTTAAAGTGCTTTGCATATCTCATAGAGTTTCTGACAAAGTTATTCACGCTTTTGGCAAGGAGAGAGTATATATCAGTGTAATGAGTGCCCCCAAACTCCTTAAGGTAAAGCTCAGTAGGTCCGGTTACACAGATTCGGACGTTCAATATTTCTCCGAATTTCTCTTTATAAGCTTTTGCAACCTTTTCTATAGCCTCAAGCTCCTTAATCCTGGCACACTCAAGCTTCACCTCAAAAGGACTTTCACAGCAGTGAGGGTCGCGAATAACCTTTAAAAACTGCTCATTCATATCCTGGTATTGAGGATAGGTAGGTACATTTACACCTGCATCTATTTTCTGCTGGAAGGCGTCATTAATTACCGTAAAAAGTTTCTCATCTTCTGTTCCCGTTTTCAAGGCGTTTCGAATCCATTCTCTGCTAACTCCTTCTGGAAGGGGATAGCTGCCTATATCATCAAAGAAGATTTCTTCCATATCTTCTAGTAGACCTGTAAGAATTTAATTTTATTGGAAATAAAAATAAGTATAAAGATTGAACAAAATGAAGAAAGATAATCCTGAAAAAATATCTGGATTAAGGAAAAAATAAATATAACATCTTCACATATATAAATAAGTATTCACAGGCCAGGTTTTTAGATGGAGTCATCTAAATTACAATATTTTTTGAAGTGGATTTATCCAAAATATTCGCTAAGGGATGTGGGCAGATGAATTTTAAAAGGACTAACTTATACCTGTATATTAAGGGTTTTGGGCAAATAGATTTCAAAAGGAAACTTTTGTACTTTGCTCCATGCTTCAAATTAATTGGGTCACTTTTCTTCGAAAAAAAATATCTATCTGGAAAATACTTTGATGAAAGTTTGTCCGGATGGAAATGGCTTCTAAAAGGTATAGTCTATCAAAAAATTTTGGGTTTTAATAAGCATGTCCCGTTTCCAATATCTCCTTATGTTGCTTTAACAAATCCGGAAAATATAGTATTTGATTTAAATAATATCGACAATTTTCAGGGATTTGGATGTTACTTCCAAAATTTTAATGCTAAGATATATCTTGGAAAAGGTACTGAGATCGCTCGAAACGTTGGGATAATCACAGCAAACCATGATTTTTACAACCTATCCAAGCATATGGATGGTAAAGATGTCGTGATCGGTAACAAATGCTGGATTGGAATGAATGCAATGATTTTACCTGGAGTGCATTTAGGAGATAATACTATTGTCGGTGCAGGTTCGGTCGTTACAAAATCATTTCCGGAAGGAAATGTTGTAATAGCAGGAAATCCAGCAAAAATTATAAAAAAATTATAAATTCACGCCGTTTTCATTCTTTTATAACGGTTATAGGAGAGGGCTCCATACGTGTAGCAACTTTAGAGGTATTAGACGAGAATAATTCCGAATTTAGTGTAATAATTCCATCTGATCCTTTGTTATTAATTTTTTTGGCAGGCACTCCTGCAATTGAAATACCTTTTTCATAAAATGATTTATTTACAACAGAATTTGCCCCGATTGCAATATTATCAGCAACTGTGATATCTCCAAAAATTTTTGCCCCAGGTCCTATGTAGACATTATTACCTATCTGGGGCGCAGAAACCCCACCCCTACCGGTTCCTATATTGGTGCAGGCATGTATCCTGCAATTCTCTCCAATCCTGGTATCTTTATTTATAACAATAGTTCCTCTGTGAGCTATACATAATCCGGGACCAAAAACGTTTAACGGAATAGTAAACCCTAAATGGATACTCATTTTATGATATTTGTATAGTATGTATCTTAAATATAATTTTGTAAGTAAAGACTTCTTACAATTACTATGATACTCGGCCTTCCTTAAAATTATTTGAAATTTCCAGATATCGTCGCCAATTAATTTTGGTCTTTTGTAATTTTTTCCAGAGGCTAATTTATCCGTTTTAATGTAAAAATCGTAATCTGCCTTTGATTGGATTATAGATAATCCCCCTTATAATTTGTAAATAGGATTCCCGAAAAGTCACAGTTAATGAACGTTAAATGAATTAACTGTATATTATTTATTATAAAACGTTAGTTTATAAAAACTTTTCTTATATATTTAGAACTTTTTAATTCTTCACTAAACTCTTTTTGGACCAATTAATGTCATCAGCTGTGAAACCGTTTACTTAGCCGTTAATATTATTTATTGTTAGAATCATCCCTTTGTATTCAAAATATTTATTCAGTAGAAAATTATATCTGTTTATAAATTCTACTTTCTATTATTTCTGAGTTGTAATCTAAGCTCAAATTTCTGTAAAAATTGAAATTAAAATTCAGCTGATTTTACTTTTACAAACAAATGAAAATAGCAACACACAACTAGGAAAGTGAGGTGTGTGAACGCCTAGAAAAAACGGAATTTTAGCTAAAGTAAGGAGCATCTCTTTACAAAAAGAGATCTCAGATGCTCTATCTGTAGATTTGAAGCCGCAAACGCGGCAAGTAGTGAAGGTGGACTTTGAAGGGGGTAAATTTGGTTTTCTTGACACGGATACTTCTCTTTCGAAAGTATGGGCGAAAATCATCGAGTCCCGATGGAGAGGAATTATGCCAGTGTATGTGGAAATCGATTCCCAAACACACTTCATTACTGAACTGCTCTTGCCCAAAGAGGTCGAAGTTAACTCTCTCAGATACATATCGACCGGAGAAATAGAAGTAGTGTTCAAGAATACAGCAATAATATATTACATTAGAGATGATAATCCGGACTTCTCTGTAATTTTTAAGACTCTTCAAACCGCGCAGAAAAAAAATAATCCCGTATTCATTACTGATTCCGATATCGACCACGAAATAATCTATGCAAAACCCATCCCAAATTTCTCACCGTCCCCAGTGCTTCACTTTTCTTCATCTCCTCCATCTCCCTCACCTCCTTTAAAAACACTAACTCCGACTCCTCCCACCGAGGTGTCTGAACAGCGTGCAAAAGAACTCTTCGACCTTGTCAATTCTCACAGCTGCAACCCAATCACTGCATCGTCACCATGTATCCCTTTCCTCTATCCGGATGACGGAAGCTGGGTCCGGGCTGAATTGATGTGCAATCTGCTAATAAAAGAACCTGTGCATCAGGGCAGCGATATTAAAGTAGAACCGGAGAAAATATGGATTGAAGGCAAACTGCATGATGTAAAATCAGTTAATAATCCCTGCTGTGAAGTTTCCTGGGCCTGGAACGTAGCGCCCACTTTATTGGTTGCAACCCCTAAAGGCCCTGAAAGAAGGGTTTTGGATCCCTGTTTATTCCCTAAAGGGCCAGTGGCTCCGGAAGAATGGAGAAAAGCTCATAGATATTCGAAAGCCAAACTAACATATACGCCGCGAACCAGGTACAACCATTGGGATAATACTGTAGCCATGCAAGCCATCGCTGACAGTGATATGGAATATTATCGTGATGCACTCAAAAATAGGGCAGCTAAATACGGACCCCCCCATACAAGTGCTACTCACTGAATGGAAAATGGGCTTACGGTCACAAAATTGCCGTCAGTGACTCAACCTCAAAAACACCTGTTGCCTGTACGTTCCAAAACAAACTGTATCTCTTCTGGAAAGCCAGAGATCCGAAAAATAATATCTACTTCAGCGCATCCGAATACGGAATTAATTGGCCAAACGGCAGGAATATAAATGATGTCGATTCCACTCCCGAGGCACTAACAGCCTGCGTGTCTGACAACAAGTTGCACCTCTTCTGGAAATCCAACGACTCCGGCAACAGAATCTACAACAGCAGCTCATCTGACGGTATTAGCTGGCCAGCGGCTCACAGGATCAATGATTTCGATAAAACCCCGCAAGCACCAAACGCATGTGTTTTCAATCACCAGCTCTATCTTCTGGAAATCCAACGATTCGGGAAACCGGATCTACTGCAGCATAAATTACAGAAGACACCATTCTGAAGAAATAAAATTTGAATATGAGTGTTTAATAGACGAAGTTTAAGAATAACGTTTTATTATATAAAGAGAAGTAACTGGAGTATGGATACTTTTGTTGGCTACTGTAGTGTTGAACTCGCTGATGAGTTGAGTGACGTGACGTTTCCGATGGTAGTATTTTATCCGACATTTACACCTGAAAAAACAGAAAGACTGGGACCATACAGTGTGAATGTTGCGAAAGACGCTGAACCAAGAGAAGGAGTATTTCCTTTAATATTGATATCTCACGGTAGTGGTGGTTCACACTTAGTTTATCGGACACTTGCTCATCATTTGGCTCTTAATGGCTTTATTGTTGGCATGCCTGAGCACCCATTTAACAATCGAAATAATAACACATTAGAGGGTAAGGTTGAAAATTTGATCAATAGGCCAAGGCACATCCATATTGCTATAGATTGGTTTTATAATAACTGGAATTACGCGAGACTTCTAAAGCCTGATTCCGTTGCAATAATAGGTCATTCAATGGGTGGCTACACTGCATTAGCGTTAGCAGGAGGCGTGCCAACTTCGCTTCCTAATGAGTCATCTGATGGTCGGCCTCGCCAGATTAGCATAACCCCTGATTATCGAGTCAAGTCACTGGTTTTGCTGGCACCGGCAGTGCCATGGTTTAGGGAAGAGGGGTCCCTCAACGGTGTCAACGTCCCCATTTTGATGCTTGCTGGTGAAAAAGATGAATTTTCACCCTACATCTTTCTTGCCCAACTTATTAAGGAGCGGATTACTGATAAGACGAAAGTTCAGTATAGGGTTGTTGAAAATGCTGGGCATTATTCATTTTTAAGCTCATTTCCCGAATCTATGACTAATGTGGCATTTCCACCCTCTCAAGATCCATGTGGCTTTAATCGTGAGAGTTTTCACAAGGAATTGAATGCGGAGGTCCTGGACTTTTTGTTGCATAATACCTAGGCTATAAATAGGCACTGTAACAAATAAGGTATTTTACACAACTCCATTAAATTTGAATTTATTTTTAACTATTCTTAAACAAGCTAATAAAAAAGAAGAGTTTTCCGAAATACCAGTTTTTCTCTTCCTATTCTTTTTAACCGCAGAAGACGCGGAAAACGCTGAAGGAAACTATGCCCGGGTCAATTTTTTCCACCACGAGTTTGTCACGCTCGACGAAGGGGGGCGGCCTTTTTACAGAGTCTTCAAGACTCGGAAACCAAAGTCGAAGACGCGGTGGTCGGGGGCGGCACCGGTCGCTGAAGTGCAGTACCTGGCAGAGCAGTACCAGGCTCCACTCCGCAAGACTCTAAAAGAGCTACTTCCGCTTTCCCAAGCACTTCCATCTGTAGGGGCGCCATCATAATTGCTGTGATATTTGTCCTGGCACCATTCAAGGACATTCCCATACATATCATAAAGACCCCATGAATTAGGCTTTTTCTGCCCAACTGGATGAGTACTTTCATTGGAATTTTCAGTATACCACGCATAATCACAAAGTTTCGACTCATCGTCCCCGAAATAAAATTTGCTTGTTGTCCCGGCTTTGCAAGCATATTCCCATTCAGCTTCAGACGGCAATCGATATTTGTTTGTCTCCTGTTTCTTATTGAGCTTTTTGATAAACTCCTGGGCATCGTTCCAGGATACCTGCTCAACGGGAAGATCGTCGCCCGTGAAATATGAGGGATTGCCTCCCATTACTTTACGCCATTGTTTCTGGGTAACTTCATATTTACCCAGATAGAACGGTTCTTTAATTGTAACTTTACGGACTGATTCCTTGTTGCCAAAAAAACTGTTTTCGTCAGAAGTATAACTCAACAAGCATTCTCCTGCAGGAATCTTCACGAACTCCATACCGATAGAGTTTGTAAAATTAGGTTCTGCTTCTATAGAATTAGTATAGCCGGAATCGTTATCAATAGATCCGGAATCCGTAACATTTAATCTGGAATAGCCAGATTCTGATCCGTTTGAATCTGCATACTCATAATCATTATCTGATTTTCTGACTTCAGTGCACCCCATCGCCTCACAAAAGAGGAGCACAGCTATCACAGTAATGAGTACAATTTTATTCACATAATGAGTGTTCATATCACTCTCTTTCCTAATCGGCCGGTCTTCATAACGTAGAATATTATTGTGCTAAACAAGATTAATATTAAAATAGGCAAAAATATAATGGGCAAAGTCTGTGCGTTTGCTGTGTAATATGTTAAGGAAAAAAATATTATTATCAGCTCAATTTTCAAGAGTATTACCAGGTTCATTGTGTACTGATACACTTTTTCTTTATTCTCTGCTGTAATCTGGACAGGAACATTCCAGGTATCAGGAAAAAAGGACAGCACGGTTATGAACATATAAATCGCAATACACATGGCTACCGGTACTATGATTGCTGGTTTTGCTTCCCCACCTATCAATTTCACCAAATGCGTTATAATGCACAGGAATTTGTTGGGGGAGTTTATCCCACTGGATATAAACAAAAACAACCAGACCAACTAAAAGTAGAAGCCCTATTATTTCTAAAGCAATTTGAAGTTTGGTATACTTTGTCTTCATAGTGAGAACTTCTTACCTGGCGAAATAAATCGCTGTTTCATCACATTAACTGGCACACAATAGAATATTTTCCAGTATATCAAATCTTTGATTCTTCAATATTGGAAAACCGGCGTAAGACCAAAAAATAAGAAACAAATGAAATATGTATCGTATACGTCTATTTGAAGAATTTCATGTTGGTTTTACAACAAAACCTATGCATAATCAAACTAAGTTTCTGGTAAAATAATTTGAGGATAAAACAGCGAAATCATTTTAGGATACAACGTACGAACGTTTTACCATAAGTTTTACCATAAAATGTTCGTATTTAAAAAATTACAAAAATTATGTAACATTATTGTTTCTACAAAGCTCCACGAAAGCTCTATGCCCTAGCTTCTAGAAATTTTTGAAGCTGACAAAGCAGAAAAAACTTAAAATGGCTAGTAAACTCCATTAAGTCTGTACTGTCTATATCTTTGAGCGATACATATGGATGCTTATTGTACCAAGCTATGAGAATCGGTATCCAATAGTCCTGTCTGACTCTATATCCCGATAGAAGAGATGTGAGAATCTTTTGTGTCACCTGGTCAATCTCGACTAGACCATTATTAGTTAACAGACAGTCAAAAACTATTTGCATATGAGTCTCTTTGTGTAATTTCACTTTATCAGCCCCTAAGGCAATAAGTAGATTGATGAAAAGATGTGGGAGATGATTTTGCTTATGAGATACTTTTGTCGAGCCTGGATGAAAGCGGATGCAGTTCAATTATATTACCTAAAACTTATTTACAAAACATCTAAAGGTATTTATGGGGGACGGATCGCACTGGCTCGATTGAGTACGTTGCTGATCAGATAAAATTATAGTTTATCATTTGGGTATTACTTTTTATATGTTCTGATGTTAAAATTTTGATGCTAAAATAATCCATAATTACATGTACGAACGTTCTTTTTTAGTCTAAGACCCGTTTATTTTCTTGAAAATTTAAGTTTTAAAGGTACTTTGATATACCAACGTTTTGTTGTAAAAGGTAGCTATAATTCATCATGAGTCATTCCTAGATGGCCTTAAAAGTCCTATAGCTGTAATGATCCATACAAATACAGAAGTTTTACCACACAACCTATTCACCCATGAAACAAGAAACACAGATCAGTATCGAGTGACAGTCTGATTACTTTTATAAGATATTGCATCCCGAAGCTGCCGTATATGCAGGATGTTCTTAGTATATCCTAAATACATACCTCATGTTCTGCCTGCAGGAAGAAACGTCCCATCTGGTTAGGTCTTATTTCTCTGGCTCATCTCTCGGCACTCGGAGAGCAAAGGAGCTTTAGAAGCGAGGCGCAAGCGCACAAGCAGAAGCTTCATAAGCATGCGGCTCGTGTGTAGTGATCTTATGATTCTTGAGAAAATGGCTCGAATGATGTACGCAAAAAATAGAGAAAAAATAGTTCAGCATAAGCGCGGGTTTATCGTAGTAAATTTTTATAAAAATTGCGATGTGAAAATTAAGGAAAATACTGACGAGGTAGCTGAGTTTTACTTTCGTGTTCCTCGTGAATCTATGCACGAAACTTTAGATGCTGAATTTAACAAAGCATTGAGTGATTATCTCACTTATGGGAAAAATCGAGAATAAGTCTGGAGCGGCTCGAGTTAAATGAGACGCAAGTTCGGTTTTATTCTTCTTCGTATTCAATATTGGGATCGAATCGATATCTATCAAACGTTTACTAAGCAGTAAAACATGAACTCGGATCAGAGAGTACTTTTCTATAATCACTAAAGCGGATATACGAAAGGAACTTAAGTATATGAGCGATCCTATTGAAAATATTTTATAGGTAACATCATGAAACGAACAGAAATATACGATCCGATTGCAGATCGGATTCTCGGACAGGAAAATGAAAATCAGAACTTTATATCTCGGCATAGATACGAACTTTTACGAAAAATCACAAACGTTATTTTTTTTGTGATGATATTGTACAATATTTGGAACTACCGACCGATTGTGATAACAAACTTTATGCAAGATCTCGTATGGCTAGGTTTTGTATCGTGGCTTCCAATTTGGTATATATATCGTAGACAAGCCAAGCGTTCTAAACTTCTTTTGTATTTGTGCATCGCAGTACCTATTATAACAATTATTTTATCTGCAGTGGTAAAATCTACATGATGGCCTTTTTTGAAGGAAACATCGAAAAAGTATATTTCAGTCAGTTACTTTGAGCTTGCGACAGAAATTCAGCTCAATGCGTATTGTTTTTGTAAAATCCTCCTTTTGTGTTTGAAAACAAGAGGTACGGAGTCGATTAGAATTTAGTGTTATCTATTTCGCTCCGGGTGACAGCTTCGCTGGTATTGGGCCAAAATGAAAAAAAAGTAAATAATTATCTGCGCTCTAGATTTGCTGTTTTTTGTGCTGTTTTTTGTGCTGATTTTTGTGCTGATTTTTGAGCGGCTTTCTGTGCTACACGTTCGGCTTTAACTTTTGTTACCTTATTCGAACTCTGTTCTTTTTCAGATCTAACTTTATCTAAAATCGATGTTTTTTCCGGTGGAGTTCTTCTCATTTTTTCTCTATTTGCATCGTCACTAGCTTTTTTAGATTCCTTTTTAGTGCTAGTCTCTGTTTTGCTTAAAATCTTTTCTAACATACCCATTTTCAAACCTCCTTCGTTTCCTTCTAGGATCTATTACCATATTAATTAGCTCCAATAAGAGGTTCGGTTCGGTTGCAAAAAAAATAATGGAAGGGACTTACTGAAATAAGTAGAAATTTTGGAGTATATCTTATACCAGTAAATCCCTTTAAATGGAAGCATTATGGGTAGTGTATGAAAAGTTCTGTAGATTCCAATCTTTTACTAAAACCTTATAAAATGGGATACCTTTTAACTAAGCTGTGTGTTTTTAATACTTTTTGTGGTGAATAAATACCGAAGAAACCGTATTTTCAATTCGGTACTATAAAAAACTTCCTTTCTCAAAAATAAAGTATTTTCGCGGATACTTTAGACAAAGACTTGGACACAGCAATTTTGTGCTGTCCTCATGGCTGTGTTGCTCATGGATCCGGTTGAGCATTCCACTGCAGCAAGAAACAATATTGAAAAAGAAAAAAATTGAATTTTACATTTAAAATAAGTTTCAAAAATGCCACATCTTAAGTAACATTGATGTGATCTTAGGATTCATACCAATAAAAGCAATATGTGATCGCAAACTGAGTCGAAACGGATGTGTCGGTTTTAAAGGGATCCGCCACATCTTATCATTTTTTTTCTCTGAAATCTGCACATTTCTGTGCTATCTTCTATGCTTCGCAGGAACTATGAGAAGATAACTAGTATCGTAAAAAAGTCGGTTTTATAAGCTGCTATTTGCTCACATTTAATAAAACATTAAATAAAACATTATAAATATCTTTTAAAATTAACAAATGTTAAGTAGGCCTAATGGGAGCATAGTTGCTACCAAGTGCAAAGTAGTTTACACATAATAAACGTACTCAAAAATAAGTATCAGAAGCTAGCAGTGTCAATTCTACATCTAATTCTACATCTATTACAATTTTTTTTACCAATACTCTACTAATATTAAATGATTTCAGGCCCTTACAACATGACTTATAGCCGCGTTAATCCATATGGACTTTTAAATCTTGGACTTTTAAATCTTGATACGTAAAAACGGATTCTATTGAGCTTATTGCTAATTAAATTTAGAAGTTACTTTGCACTTGATGACAGTGATGCTCCCATTGGGCCATGTAACTAAAGAGCCCGAAGAATGCGCTTTTAAAAAGTTTATTTAATGAATATATTTTTATATTATTAATTGTATAATAACAGTTGGTTCATACGGGATATCTAAAAATACGGAAAAGTTTGGACTACGTTCAAATATTTTTCCAAGCTCACCATAAGCAGGATAAACCTTGTAAAACACCACATAAAAGAAAAAAGGAGTAACCCAAATGACCAGAGAACTGAAACCCCCTAAAGAAGGTAATGTCGCATTAGATATTGAAATTCCTAACTGTGTAATGGATCGAGCAGATGAAATTTTAGAAACCGGCGACTTTACGAATATATCGGACTTGATAAATTACGCTATTATTCATTTCATTCCTGATTATGAGCGCTCTCGCAATGAATATCTTTCAGATAAGTTGGGAGAGCTTGAACAATACCTATAAAAGCTGTCTTTCCCAATTATCTTTTTTTATTGTCTTTTCTTAAATGTCTCGATACTATTTTCAAAAATAAGGGATTATCCAATAGGAGTAATTACAGCATTGCTGTCATATACTGCAAAGTTACTATGTTATATCTGTTTTTCATTCGAACCTTTTGTTACAATATTCACAGATATGTTAGTTTAATGCATAAGTTTTACACTGAAACCTTGCATAATGTGAAGAGAATTTTCAGAATATCCGAGACACTGCCGATGTTACGATGATGGTATGATTCAGAGATTTTTAGCATAATTTAAATATCGCAAGAATGAAGCTATTCTATCCTTAAATTACCAGAAAATCACGACGAGACCAAAAAAATGAGCCAAAAAATTAATTTTACCTGCCCCAAATGCGGGAACACCTCTTACGAAACAGGCGAAATCCGTGCAACAGGCGGCTTTCTAACCAAACTTCTCGACATCCAGAACAAAAGATTTACCCATGTCACCTGCAAACGCTGCAAGTATACTGAGTTCTACCAGGCTGACAGCAGCATGCTGGGGAATATTTTCGATATGTTTACTTCAAGATAAACGAGATAGGAGTCTATTTTGGCGAAAATAGCCTAATTTCCCTTTTTTCTTTTTGAGATTGCTTATTAGCCGGGCTAAGGTTATTAGCTTCCTTAACGGAGATTGTCACGCTCGACGGAGGAGAGCGGCCTGTCCTTGATAAATTCCTAGAAAGAGAGGCAGTTTTAATTATGTTTTTGAGTTTTCAGCCACTTAGTGATTTTTACTATTCGTGAGCTAACTTATGATTTCATTGATTCCTGTCCAGGAATAAGAATAGAACAGCACTTTTTCTTCAAATCCTGAAAAGTGAGCTCCTTCGGAAATCCTCAATATGTTTCTGCATGAGCGGCGAGAATTTCTTAATTATTGCTTTATTTTCTTCACTAATGAGTACTTTCTTTAATTCTTCTTTGCTTCTACAGTTTCTTATTGCCTCAAGGACTTGAATGAATCTTTTTCCTTCAGTTTCTGAGCTGCTGAGGATTTCGTTTTCTTCAAAGATGTGGATAATTTTTGTTTTTAATGGAACCTGCCCCTTATAGTTATCTCTTGCAGGATTGAACTCGGTATTTATCGACATCAACAGTATAAACTGTTCCATTACTTTGTCAACTGGTTTTACAATCCCCTCATCCAGTCTTTAGTATGAATATTTGTCAAGTGTTGAAACAATCCCTGTTGAACCTCCAAGAAGCTTTGTATCTTTTCCGAGAGTAAATATTCCATTTGCCATAATGAACGTTTTATTACCAGAACCAAGAGGGTTGCTTATATCAGCTATTGCTATTTCGTAGAACCTTAAGGGTTCGGATTTGTCTGAGGGACAAGTATTACATCACAAGCAGGAATTAGGTGATTTCTTAAATCAGTTTACGATATCATAACGAATCATTTCCCCGATGTGCAGGTCATCCCTAAGTTTGAAAATGTGATTTACCTTTCCTGCTTTCATCCCATCACAAAAATAAGAGTTTCTCGTTGTATAATATTCGATAAAAGCAGTTTTTTTAGTCTGACTTTCTATAAGCTTCTTTATTTCTTTGATTCCTAGGGGCTGTCCTTTCCTCAAGTCCACATATTCAGGTGAAAATTCCCTAATTTGATTGTATACTTCATTGAGTTTTGATTCGTTTTCCTTAATATTCCAAGTTAATTGAGCTGCTTTATCTGCTTTTTCGGTTCTTCTTCTACGTTTGTCGAAGTCTCTTATTGATACAAGTAGATCTTTCTCTTGATCAAGGAGTTCTATAGGTACGTTATTAGGTGTTTCCAAGTCCACAAAACGAAGTGAGTCCAGCAAAGTACGTGATTTGAAACGCCCCACATACTCCCAAGCTTTTTCCGCATCATTCATAATTGTACACAAAAAAGAAATCATTTCGGTGTATGGTGTGCCTTTGTTCCACATCATATCCATTTTTATTTCTTCGATTGAATACTGGTTTCTTATGGATTCGATACATTCGATAGATTTCTTATAATTGGTAAAAGCGCTATCGTAATTACCTAGTTTTTCACAACATCTTCCTATTGACGCATAAACTCTAATAAGTAGGTCTAGATTTGCAGACTTTAAGGCATAATCTTTTAGTGCTCTTAAATGAAAGTCTCTTGCAGCTGAATAACTTTCTTGTCTATATAATAAATTTCCAAGATTATTGAGCACCTTTCCAACGTATGATTGGTACGTTACATTTTCTGGGTCTGTTTTGAATAATTTTTCGTAAATTTCAAGAGCTTTTTCATACCTTTGTTTCGCTTCTTCGATGCGACCCATATCAGAAAGCAAGTTCCCGAGATTGTTGAGCGTCGTTCCTACGTATGATTGGTAAGCTACATTTTCAGGGTCTGTTTGGAGTAGGTTTTCTCTCATTTCAAGTGCTTTTTCGTACCTTTGTTTTGCTTCTTCGATGTGACCCATATCAAAAGGCAAGAGGCCAAAATTGTTGAGCGTTATTGCTACAGCCAATTGGTAATCCACATTTTCTGGGTCTGTTTTTAGTAAATTTTCCCTCATTTCAAGTGCTTTTTCGAACCTTTGTTTTGCTTCTTCGAAACGACCCATATTTTTAAGCAAGTTCCCGAGATTGTTGAGTGTCATTGCTACAGCAGATTGGTACGCTACATTTTCTGGGTCTGTTTTTAGTAAATTTACTCTCATTTCAAGTGCTTTTTCGTACCTTTGTTTTGCTTCTTCGATGCGATCCATATCCGAAAGCAAGAAGCCGAGATTGGTCAGCATCACTCCAACGTATGATTGGTACGCTACATTTTCTGGATCTGTTTGGAGTAGTTCTTCGGAAATTTCAAGTGCTTTTTCGTACCTTTGTTTTGCTTCTTCGAAACGACCCATATCCAAAAGCAAGTTCCCGAGATTGATGAGCGTCCCTCCAACGTTTGATTGGTACACTACATTTTCTGGATCTGTTTTTAGTAATTCTTCGGAAATTTCAAGTGCTTTTTCGAACCTTTGTTTTGCTTCTTTGAAACGACCCATATCTAAAAGCAAGTTCCCGAGATTGTTGAGTGTCATTGCTACAGCAGATTGGTACGCTACATTTTCTGGGTCTGTTTTGAGTAAATTTTCTCTCATTTCAAGTGCTTTTTCGTACCTTTGTTTTGCTTCCTCGATGCGACCTATTTTTTTAAGCAAGGTACCGAGATTGTTGAGTGTCATTCCAACGTCTGATTGGTACGCTGCATTTTCTGGATCTGTTTTGAGTAATTCTTCGGAAATTTCAAGTGCTTTTTCGAACCTTTGTCTTGCTTCATCGAAACGACCCATATCCAAAAGCAAAGCACCGATATTATTGAGCGCCATTGCTACAGCCAATTGGTACGCTACATTTTCTGGATCCGTTTTGAGTAATTTTTCCCTTATTCCAAGTGCTTTTTCATACCTTTGTTTTGCTTCCTCGATGCGACCCATATTTTTAAGCAAGTTTCCGAGATTGATGAGAGTCGCTCCAACATATGATTGGTACGCTGCATTTTCTGGATCTGTTTTTAGTAATTCTTCGTAAATTTCAAGTGCTTTTTCGAACCTTTGTTTTGCTTCTTCGAAACGACCCATATCCAAAAACAAGTTCCCGAGATTGATCAGAGACGTTCCAACGTATGATTGGTACACTACATTTTCTGGGTCTGTTTTAAGTAATTTTTCCCTAATTTCAAGAGCTTTTTCATACCTTTGTTTTGCTTCTTCGATGCGACCCATATCCAAAAGCAAGTTCCCAAGATTGTTGAGCGTCATTGCTACAGTCGATTGACACGCTGCATTTTCTGGATCTGTTTTGAGTAGTTCTTCGGAAATTTCAAGTGCTCTTTCGAACCTTTGTTTTGCTTCTTCGAAACGACCCATATTTTTAAGCAAGTTCCCGAGATTGTTAAGCGTCATTGCTACAGCAGATTGGTACGCTACATTTTCTGGGTCCGTTGTGAGTAATTTTTCCCTTATTCCAAGTGCTTTTTCATACCTTTGTTTTGCTTCTTCGATGCGGCCCATATCCAAAAGCAAGGCACCGATATTGTTGAGCGTCGTTGCTACAGTCGATTGGTACACTACGTTTTCTGGGTCTGTTTTAAGGAGTTTCTGTCGTAAATTTCAAGTGCTTTTTCGTACCTTTGTTTTGCATCTTCGATGCGACCCATATCAGAAAGCAAGAGCACCGATATTGTTGAGGGTCGTTCCAACATCTGATTGGTGCGCTATATTTTCGGGATTTGTTTTGAGTAATTTGTTCGAAAATTTCAAGGGCTTTTTCTAACCTTTGTTTTGCTTCTTCGAAACGACCCCAAACTCCAAAGCAAGATTCCCGAGATTGTTGAGCGTCATTCCAACAGTCTGATTGGTACACTACATTTTCTGGGTCTGTTTTGAGCAATTTTTCCCTAATTTCAAGAGCTTTTTCGTACCTTTGTTTTGCTTCTTCGATGCGACCCATATCCAAAAGCAAGTTCCCGAGATTGTTGAGCGTCATTGCAACGTCTGATTGGTACACTACATTTTCCGGGTCGTTTTGAGGAGTTCTTCGCAAATTTCAAGAGCTTTTTCTAACCTCTGCTTTGCTTCTTCAAGGCGACCCATATCTTGAAAGCAAGACGCCAAAATTGTTGAGCGTCATTGCTACAGCCGATTGGTACACCATATTTTTAGGATCTGTTTCGAGGAGTTTTTCATAGATTTCAAGCGCTTTTTCGTGCCGTTCTTTCGCCTCTTCGATGCGACCCATATCAGAAAGCACGCTTCCTAGATTGTTGAACGTCACTGCTACATTAGATTGGAATAGCTACATTTTCGGGGTCTGTTTTGAGTAATTTTTGAGAGATTGAGAGGTCTAGCTCATAGCAACTTTTTGGCTTGAATAAACGTCCCATTTTATAGAAAATATTTCCAAGAGTGAAGATGGCTTCAAAATTCATCTGAACAATTGATTGATAAAGCTTGTTAGCAGGGTCTTTTGAGAGAAGTTCTCAGTAGTTTTTAAATTAAAAGAATTGATTTTCAGGGCTTCTTCGTATGCACCTAAGATCTGCATCAAATTTCCCTTCACAGTCCGGATATAAAGAAAAACATCATATGCTTCTGCTTTTAGTGAGGCTTCTTCAGCTTTTTCAAGCTTTTTTAAGGCTTCTTTATCTTTACCTTTTTGCAATAGCGATAAGGCTTCATTTGAAATGGCTTTCTGCTGAATCTCTCAAACTCTTGGACATAGTAAAAAGAATGAATTCAGGAAAGCTTAAATTTTTCGTTTTTTGCGCTTGTAATTTTAACAAAAATTCGAAAAGAAATTCATTTGCTTCATTCTTCATTCAATTACAAGAAAAAGCCGCGCTGTGGCGCGTGTACAATCTCGACCAAAGAAAGCTAATACCGTACTCCGTTTTTCAATCTCAAAGCGCTTTCAACCTTTCCCGCGTCAGATTCAATTCTTCCTCAAGTTTTTCGTTTTCGGGGTCGTTTTTACTTAGAGTTTCCAGGAATACAAGGGCATTTCTGAAATATTCTTTTGCTTCTTCTTTTTGGCCTTTTTCGGTGAATAGGGTTCCAAGGTTGTTGAGGGTGGTTGCAACTTCGGATTGGTATGTGATGTTATTGGGGTCTATGCTGAGGAGTTTTAGTCGTTTTTCGAGGGCTTTTTGATACCTGTATTGGGCTTCTTCCAGGTAGTGCACGTCGAAAAGGAGGAATCCGGAATTGTTGAGGATTGCTCCGGCGTATGACTGGTATGCGAGGTTTTCAGGGTCGGTTTGGAGGAGAGTTTCGTAGATTGCGAGGGCTTGCTCATATTTGTTTCTGGCTTCTTCCATGCGGTCCATATGGGAGAGGAGGATTCCTAAATTGTTGAGGGTCATGGCTACATCGGATTGGTATGTAAGATTTTTTGGGTCGGCTTTGAGAAGTTTTTGTCTTATTTCGAGAGCTTTTTCACAGCTTAATTTTGCGTCTTCAAGCTTACCCATTTTTTGAAACAGGTTTCCCAGGTTGTTGAGGGTCTTTGCCCCGTCGGAGAGGTATTCGAGATTTTTTGGGTCTCTTTTAACCAGTTTTTCATAGATTTCAAGAGCTTTTTCGTACCTGTTTTTAGCTTCCTGGAAGTGATTCTTATGGGAAAGCAAGATTCCTATATTGTTGAGGGTCATTGCTGCGTCAGACAGGTATGCGGTATTTCTGGGATGAGTTTTGAGGTAGTTTTCATAAATCTTGAGTGTGATTTCGTACATTTCTTTCGCTTCTTCGGTGCGACCGATATCGGAAAGTAGGGCACCTAAATTATTGGTTGTAGTTCCAACGTAGGTCTGGTATGTTATGTTGTTTGGGTCAGTTTTTGAGAGGGTTTCATAAATATCCAGGGCTTGTTCATACCGTTCTTTTGCTTCCTGGACACGGCCCATATCTTTAAGCAAGTTTCCCAGGTTATTGAAGATCATTGCTATGTTTGACTTGTATTCGGCATTTTGAGGATTTTTGTCTAGCAGTTTTTGTAAGTTTGAGAGAGTCAGTTCATAGCACTCTTTTGATTGAAGAAAACGCCCCATGCTGTGGAAAATTCCTCCAAGGGCGAAAATAGCATCAAGATTCGTTTGAAACATAGACTGATAACGCCCGTTATCAGGCTCTTTTAAAAGAATGTCCTCAGTAGCTTTTAAGGCATTAGAAAAGATCTTCATGGCTTCTTCAGGCTCACCTGAGGTTTGCATAATATGCCCCTTTACGGTCTGAAGAGAAAGGTAAAGGTCGTACGCATCCGCTCTTTTTGAAGTCTCTTCGGCTTTTTCAAGTTCGATTAAGGCTTCTTTGAGTTTGCCTTTCTTAGTCAGGGACAAGGTCTTCTCAAAATGCTTTGTTGCTATACCTCTCATGTTGCCAAACATAGATGAAATAATTAATTAAGATAGCTTAAACATTGTGCTCTTTATAAAACTAAAAAAATTAAAATACTCAAGATTGTATCAAATGGTTGCGAAATAAGGCAAGAGATTCGAAACGAAGAAAAGAAAGTAAGAAACAAAGTAAGAGAAGAAGTAAGAGAAGAAGTAAGAAAAAAAGATTTCAGAGTGCTTTCAGCCTTTCATGCGTTAAGTTTAGTTCTTCTTTGATCTTTTCGTTGTTGGGGAAGTCTTTGTGCAGACCTTCAAGGATTTTAAGAGATTTCTCAAAATTCTCTTTTGCTCCTTCTTTTTGCCCCTGTTCGGAAAAGAGGATTCCGAGGTTGTTGAGAGTCATTACCTTGTCAGAGAGGTATTCGAAGTCTCCGGGGAAGTCTATAAGGAGTTTTTCGGTTATTTTAAGGGATTTCTCGTAGCTCTCTTTTGCGGCTTCGGTCTGGCCCATTCCGGCAAGGAGTTCCCCGAGGTTGTTGTAGGTGTTTGCGCAGTACATCTGGTAATAGTTGTTTTGCGGCTGGTATTTGAGTCTTTTCTGGCAGATATCAAGGCCGATTTCGTAGCACTGCCTGGATTCCTGGAACTTGCCCTTCTGCCGCAGTAAGTTGCCCAGGTTCCCGATGTTACTCATGTTTGCCTGGAGGAGAACAGTGTAAAAATCGTTCTTTGGATCGGTTTCGAGGAGTTCTTCAGTGGTTTTCAAGGCATAAGTATAGGTTTCCTGGGCTTCGTCAAGTCTGCCCAGGGTTTCCAGTATCTGACCTTTGGATTTTAGTGCGTGTAACAAGACAACATCGTAATCCGCTTCACGTGCAATTCTTTCGGCTTCCTGGAGGGATTCAAGGGCTTCTTCGAGCTTTCCTGATTGAACCAGGTGTAGGGATTCATTCAAAAGCTTTGCTGCTTTTTCCGTAAACTGATCGGATGTCTCGGTCATAATGAAAAACACGATTGAAACGTTTTAAGGCTATGGTTTTGGCCGTGTTTTTTTCCCCTGTTATAAAATGAATATTTGGTCTGCAAATATTCCTCTTACTATTTTAGTGCTCATGCTAGTTGTTAATTTATATTCTGAGTTTCGGTTTTTTAAGAAAATTTTCGATTTTTTAAAGGTTTCCAAGTCTATTTCGCGTTAACGAAATGGCTTCCTTGATTTTTTCATTCTCAGGCTGCTGGGTGAGCAGATTTTCCTGTAAGACCAAAGCTTTTTCAAGGTTCAATTTTGCATCATCTTTATTTTCCAGGCCCATCTGTATGAGACAATTTCCTAACTGGCTTAGTGCGATTGAGAGTTCTGCCTGATAACCAATATTATCGGGCTTTTCTTCATAGAGTTTCTCGTAAATATCGATTGATTCCTTAAGGACTTCGCATGCTTTTTCAAGGGAGACGATTATGTTTAGGAAAGCGGCGTAGTTGTTAAGGTTATCTGCAGCATATGACCGAAAGACTGCGTTTTCAGGGTTCCGGGTAACGAGGTTGATATATATTTCACGAGCTCGGATGTAGTAATCGGCGGCTCTATCGTACTCGCTTTTCTCTCTCAGGAGATTACCAGTATTACTCAGGGTTGTGCCCATATAATGCTGATAGTCAGGGTTTTCGGGGTCATTTTTAAGGAGTTCCGTACCTGCTTCAAGTGGCTTTTTCATAGGTTTCGAGGGCGGCATCATATTTTGATGCAGTAAACAGAATACCTCCGCGCGTGAAAAGAATATAATAAAGGGTGTCAGTTGATTTTTCTTTCCTTGCGGATTTCTCAGCTTTATCGAGGGTCTCAAGTGCTTTATCCAATTTTCCTTTCTTAATATAGGACACTGCACTATGGATCTGTTTCAGAAGGAGAATATTCTTTACCTTGCTTCTGGACATAAAAGAAAAATGCCCCTTGTTTTTTTAAATATTTATCGATATCGATTTATGGGTATGAAGTCAAATGAGAGATAAACATAAATGAGAGATAACATAAGTTCTAATTTGAGAAAAATACTTAATGTATATATAGAAGATGTAGCATAAGTGAGAGGAAAATCCTTTCGGATTAATCCAGAAAATAATCCTTAATCCAACTTTAAGAAAATTTGTAAAGTGTAATTGCAATTAGCAAATAGTATATAATGAAGGATTCTATATATAGCATATACAACTTTAAGTTAATTTTATATACTGCAAGTATATATAATTAGCCGTGGTATATAGGGGGTTACAGTAACAACAATCTTCCGTTATTGTAACATCCGCTTTTTGCCAATCATTAATCACTAAGTCTGTTATTTTTTGGAAAGCATCAAATATATGTATGGATCAGATAATTTCTATTAATAACGTTAGATATGTGAGCTAACCATGGTGGATAATAATAATATAAAAATGTCTGGTAGGTGCATAACTGCGTCTGAATCCGATAATGCCGCAGCCGGTTCTGATACTAATAACGGTACTGTCGGCGCTGTCGAGCCAGAACTCAACCACAATATGGATGAGGATTATGATGTGACTGAAGATTTCGATGTTGGCTTTTCATTTGATGACACATCGAATATAGAAGTTCCAAAACTTCTTATCGACCAGGTATTGGGGCAGGAACATGCAGTTGAAGTTGTAAAGAAAGCAGCTAGCCAGAGAAGGCACATCATGATGATAGGGACCCCGGGAACGGGAAAGTCCCTGCTAGCAAAAGCAATGGCAGAGCTTCTACCTAAAGAAGAGCTCAAAGATATCCTTGTGTATCCTAACATGGAGGATCTTAACAACCCTAAAATAAGGGAAGTTCCTGCCGGTAAGGGCAGAGAAATTGTGATGGCTCACAAAATGGAGGCCAGAAAGAAATCACAGGCCCGAAATATGCTTATGATGCTCTTTGTAGTGGGCATTATCATCTATTCTTACTTTGTAGCCCAATTGCTCTGGGGAATAATTGCAGGCATAATGATCTTGATGTTAACTCGCCAGTTCCTTCCTAAAGAAGAAATGATGATTCCGAAACTGGCAGTTTCGAATTATGATAAGGAACATGCACCTTATATCGATGCAACCGGAGCTCATGCCGGAGCCCTGCTTGGAGATGTAAGGCACGACCCCTTCCAATCCGGCGGACTTGAGACTCCTGCCCACGACAGAGTGGAAGCCGGAGATATTCACAAAGCCCACAAAGGGGTACTCTTCATTGATGAGATCAATACTCTCAGGCTGGAATCTCAGCAGAGTCTTCTGACTGCACTTCAGGAAAAGGAATACCCAATTACCGGGCAGTCTGAGAGAAGTTCAGGAGCTCTTGTTAAGACTGAGCCTGTACCCTGCGATTTCATAATGGTTTCCGCAGGGAACCTTGATGCAGTGCAGAAAATGCACCCTGCGCTACGGTCAAGAATAAAAGGCTATGGGTATGAAGTTTACATGCGAGATTCCATGGAAGATTCTTCTGAAAACCGCAAGAAACTGGTCCGTTTTGTAGCCCAGGAAGTTGTAAGGGATGGCCACATCCCCCACTTTGATGAAGGGGCAGTGCAGGAGATAATCCGGGAAGCAAAAAGACGGGCAGGCCGGAAAGGTCACCTCACCCTTAAGCTTCGCGACCTTGGCGGACTTGTACGTGTGGCTGGTGACATTGCCCATGCCGAAGGGGCTTCAATCACAACACCCGAACACGTGCTTGCGGCAAAGAGAATTGCCCGGTCTATAGAGCAACAGCTTGCAGACAGATACCTGGAACAGCGTAAGGAATACGAGTCCTTCATGAGAAGAGGTTCTGCTGTGGGCAGGGTTAACGGACTTGCAGTTATGGGTGGAGATTCAGGTATAGTACTTCCTATAGTATCCGAGGTTACTCCTGCAAGCTCAGGAGCAGAAGGGCGCATAATAGCAACAGGT
Organism: uncultured Methanosarcinaceae archaeon; assembly: GCA_963818955.1. GTDB lineage: Archaea > Halobacteriota > Methanosarcinia > Methanosarcinales > Methanosarcinaceae > Methanosarcina. The sequence continues at coordinate 30,769 of CAWFUY010000002.1, forward strand.
AAGCTCAAAACCATAGCGAAAGAAGCAGTACAAAATGTCTCTGCTGTGATTAAGAACATGACAGGCACGGATATCACCAGACATGATATTCACATTCAGTTTGTTGGTACATACGAAGGCGTGGAAGGAGACAGTGCATCGGTTTCCATTGCAACCGCCGTTATATCTGCGATTGAAAAAATTCCGGTGGACCAGACTGTGGCAATGACCGGATCTCTCTCAGTCAGAGGAGATGTACTGCCTGTAGGCGGAGTTACCTATAAGATAGAGGCTGCAGCCCAGGCCGGCTTAAAGAAAGTCATCATCCCGAAAGCTAACGAGGCAGACGTTCTTATCGAAAAAGCATACAGAGACAAGATTCAGATTATTGCTGTATCCTCTATTGCTGAGGTAATGGAACACAGCCTTGTAGGCCCGAGAAAGAACCCGATTATTGAAAGACTCAAAAACATTACAAAGCTCAGTTTCGACATTCCAGAAGTATCACCTGCCGTACAGGGCAAAAATATTTTTGTATGCAGGAACTGATCATGAAAGGTATTATGCAGGACATTAAATTTTATGACTGCAAGATAGTGGGGGGTAGTTCAACCTCCATTATCCTTGATAACGGAAAGATAGAAGAAATCTCCAAAAACTTCTCCTTGGGAGCAGGTATAAGAGCTCTTTGTGGAGGTTCCTGGGGCTATACGGCTGTAGAAGGGGAGATCGATCTTAAAAAGGGAATCGAAGCTGCCTCAAAACTTGCTATTTCTATGAATACGAATACTCCAAAAGAAGCTATAGAGCTTGCAGCAGTGAGTCCCCCAAAGATAACGAATCTTCCTATAATCAAGATTGACCCGCGAAATGTCTCAATCGAGGAGAAGGTCGATCTTCTAAAGGATATTGAAGCTAATGCCAAGATTATAGGGGTAAACAGTACAAAAGTAATGTACCTTGAATCCGAATTCAAAATCGAATACAGCAGTTCGGATGGGCTGGACTGCGAATATGAACTTCTAAATGTTGGTTTTGCTGTTTCTGCAGTGGCTTCGGAGAATGGCATATACCAGGCAGGTAGAGAAAGCCGCTTTGGATATGGCTATGAACTCTTTGAAAACGAAAATGTTATGGAGCTCGCAGACAGGGCAGGAAGTACTGCTGTCGAACTCCTTAAAGCTAAGACCCCCAAAGGTGGGGAAATGCCCGTGCTGCTTGACCAGGAGCTGGCTGGGGTCTTCGCACACGAAGCTGTTGGGCATGCATCTGAAGCTGACCTTGTCCTCGAAGGAGATTCCATTCTCGAGAACAGAATAGGAGAACAGATAGCATCTCCCCTTATTACGATTATAGACGACCCAACTCTGCATGAGTTTGGATATTATCCCTTTGACGCCGAAGGAGTGCAGTCCCGAAGAACTGAAATAATTAGAGACGGGATCTTCAATTCCTATCTCCACTCCAGAGAAACGGCTGCCAAACTTGGGGGAACAGCCGGGAACTGCAGGGCGCAAGGTTATTCAATGCCGGTTGTAAGGATGAGCAATACCTTCATAGATAATGGGAATACAAAATTTGAAGAGATGCTTGAAGAAGTCAGGGATGGAATGTATTTGATTGGTTCCAGGGGCGGGCAGGTAAATACCGGGGAAGGGATTTTCCAGTTCAATGCCGAAAAAGGATATATAATAAAAGACGGCGAGCTTCATGAACTCATCAGGGATGTCTCACTTTCCGGTAAGACTCTTGAGATCCTTAACAACGTAGCCCTTGTGGGTAATGACCTTAAAATGACTGCTGGCAGATGCGGAAAAGCAGGGCAGCTTGTGCCTGTGTCGGACGGCTCTCCACATCTTGCAATCTCCAAAGCCCTTGTCGGAGGTGCCTGAATATGTATGAGCTTGCAAGAAAAGCCCTCAAGATAGCAGAAAAAGCAGGAGCGGAAGAAGCTGAGATCTATTATTCAGCAAATCATTCCACAGGAGTGAATTTCAAGAAAGATTCTCTGGACAACGCAAGAGACCGTTTCTCGGAAGGCATTGGAATCCGGGCTGTAGTAAATGGAGCTGTTGGTTTTGCCAGTACGAATTCTGCAAGAGAGCTCGAAAACGCCATCAAGATTGCAGTAGCTGAAGCCAGAATACGGGAAAGTGATTCTGACTGGACGGGACTTCCTTCCAATACAACTTATCCTGCTGTTTCAGGTATCTTCGATAAAGAAGTCGAGTCCCTGGGCCTTGAGGAGTGTATAAATTATGCAATGGCCCTTGTTGAAGGTACAAAAGAGTTGCCAGGCACGCTACCAACCTCTGGCGGTTTTACCCGGGCAAAGAACAGGCAGCTTATCCTGAACACAAATGGGATAGAAATTGAGGAAGAATCCACAGCAGTTTCCGGTTTTGTGGATGTTATTACCTCAAACGGAGATACTTCAACAGCCTATGACTTTGCAGTTTCCCGTGCGCTTGATATTGATTTTTTTGCTCTTGGAAAAAATGCATCCGAGCTTGCCCTTAAGTCCAGAGATGGAATTAAAATCGAACCTCAAAAGACTGATGTAATTTTCCATCCGTTTGCATTCTCAGATATTCTTGAAGAGGCTCTTGCTCCGTCTATTGACGCGGATAATGTTCAGAAAGGACGGTCAGGCTTGATAAATAAACTCGGGGAAGAACTGACAGTTCCCGAACTCTCCATCTATGACGACGGACTGATCGATGCAGGAATTGAGACTTCAGCCTCCGATGACGAGGGTGTCCCTTCGCAGCGAACAACAGTAATTGAGAAAGGTATACTCAAGACTTATCTCTATGATTCTTACACAGCCGGAAAGGCAGGCGTGAAAAGCACGGGAAATGGTTCGCGGTCTTCTTATATGAGTCCTCCTGCAGTGGGTCTCCGAAACTTCATTGTAGATTATCCCCAAACAGATATTATTTCTGATACACAATCCGGAGTTTTTGTAAATACAGTCATTGGTGCCCATACGGCAAACTCTATTTCCGGAGACTTTTCGGTGGAGGCCAGAAATGCTTTTACAATCAAGGACGGAGCTCTTGACAAGCCCATAAAATCTCTCATGATTTCGGGCAATTCTTTTGAACTCATAAAAAATATTACAGGTGCAGGTCTGGATGTCAGGAAAGTAGGAGGGATAATTACGCCTTCAATCCGGATTTCGAATATGAGTGTAATCGGATAAGCAATAAAAATGGGATATTCATGCCCCCACTCCCGATCCTGTCTGTGCATTAATATTTCGGTTACTGGGTGGCGGCATCATCCTGTTATTTCTGTGTAAAACTACCTGTTATTAAAAAGGTACCATAATTACATTCATTTGCCTGTTCCGGTTCTTTTCCCCCTTACAACAAGTACTGCTTTTTTTGAGTGTCTGACCACGTTTTCTGCAATGCTTCCCAACAGGAATCGCTCAATTGCGTTTTTTCCATGTGTGCCCATAACAATGAGATCTATATCATTTTCTTCTGCGAAATTGACAAGCTCATGGGCAGGGCTGCCTTCAAGAATTACAGACTCTACCTCAACACTCTCGGCTTTTCCGGAATTCTCCACATACGTAGTCGCTTCTTTGCCTTCGTTCTTTAAGTAATTAACCAAAGTTGTTTCCAATTCCACATTTTTCGGATATGAAACAGAAAACTCATCATTTGCCATCACATAAACCGCATAGAGTTTCGCTCCGCTCATCTTTGCAATTTCAATTGCAGTAGCAATTGCTTTTCGGACATGTTCCGAGCCGTCTGTTGCAACCATTATCTTTCTGTAAATATTGCTGCTCATACTTGACTTCCTATATTTTTTAACTTATATTCACAGACAAATAATAATAAAGGGATCTATTTCATAAAAAATGTCCATTAATTACCCATATTAAAAAAGTTCTTATTTCAAAATCTATATTGATAATAAAAGTTATAGTTTTTTTCAAATCAAATAAATAAAAATTGAAATAGGATTTAAGCATTTAATGATTTTTTATTGATTTTTAACTGTTTTCTCTCTTTTATAGATTAACTTCTCTTATCCCATGAGCCCACGAGTAATTTCAGGGCGTTTAATTCCCGGAACATCTTTGATCTCATGAAAGACAATAGCGTGTGTGGGACAAGCCTCGACGCAGGCAGGTTTCTCTCTGCCTTCGCATAAGTCGCATTTTACTCCGGCATCTATTTGTTTGCTGAGCACACTACGGTTTGAAGCCATGGAACAGGTCCAGCAGCCTAAAACCAGAATAAGATTGTATAGAGGCAAGAAACGAGGGCAGACCATGGAACAGGTCCAGCAGTCGACGCAGCGTTCCGGGCTGAAACTTATAAAATTCTTAGTTTCATCCATAGATAGAGCATTTGTAGGGCAAACCGAAACACAGGGTGCATCTTCACAGTGGCGGCAGGTTATTGGAATTGGAATTCCAAGGCTGTGCGTACCGTCCACATTGATTCTTTTTTTAGGGGCAGGTTGTTCTCCTAAAGCTGAAAAGAGGCTTTTACTGTTTGAATGGGCTACTGCACAGGCAATCTCACACGAACGGCAACCCATACAACGTTCAGGCCTGATCAATAAATCTTTCATTTAAAATCACCTGCCTCAGCTCAAGCCCAGTGACTTCCTTTTTCCGTCAATGTGCCTTATCATCAGGTCTGCGGCTTTATACGGGTCAGGTTCGACTGCAAACTTTGCTCCAATGACCTCATTTAAGTCTCTTGTCAGCAAAGTCGTAACTGCCTGGCTTCCAAGGACAGGAGGAATTGTGCCCAGAACGGTAAACACGCCCGAGGAAACTACGTAAGCCCCTATACTAACGGCTTTTTCACTCATCCATTCGGGAGCTGCTCCTGCTGCCGGGAGGTCACTTATGTCTACACCCAGCTGTTTGCGAGCGCCGATGCAAGCACAAGGATTCGACTGATATCAACACAGGAGCCCATGTGAAGCACAGGAGGTATGCCAAGTGCTTTACAGACGGCTTTTAGCCCGGCTCCGGCAAGCTCCGATGCCTCGGGAATAAGGAGCCCCGGCTTCGGCACAGGCAATCGCATTGCAACCGGTTGTGACTACAAGCACGTTGTTTTTAATAAGTTCCTTAACCAGGTTAACATGTCCGTAGTTGTGAGGTATTTTTACGTTATTGCAGCCTACAACCGCACCTATCCCTCGAATTGACCCGCCTGCTATCGCCTGGATGAGAGGATCGGGAGTTCCTCCGAGCGCTTTGAGTATGGCTTCCGGACTGAAACCAACCATACATTCCTGTTTTTCTTCTGGAATGTTTACTTTCTCAGGATTTCGGTTAGGGAAATTTTCAACAGCCATTCTTATAATTTCTTTGGCGGTTTCGTAAGCCTTTTCCTCATGGAATTCCATTCTCACGGTGTTAGGAAAATCAGCTTTGGGGGAAGTAGAAATAAACTTAGTGTGATAACAGCCAGTGAGGTTTCCCAGAGCTGGCATAACGCACTGGACGTCTACAACCATAGCTTCAACAGCACCGGTAATCACTGCCAGTTCCTGTTGAAGGAAGTTTCCGGCTATGGGAGTCCCATGACGCATTAGAACTTCATTACCTGTACAGCAGATACCAGCAACGTTTATGCCCGATGCACCTTTTTCCTGCGCCAGTTTAAGCAGCTCGGAGTCCTCTGCAGCCTCTACGATCATCTCCGAAAGAATGGGTTCATGCCCGTGCACGATTACATTTACTTTATCCTTTGAGAGGACTCCCAGGTTTACTGTGCTCATTTTTGGCTGAGGGGTTCCGAATAGTATGTCCTGGACATCAGTTGCAATCATTGAACCCCCCCATCCATCGGAAAGTCCGGTGCGCAGGCCATGCAGCAGAATGTGAACTGCATTATTGTCAACGCCCATATGCGTCCTGTGCATGCATTCGACTATTTCCCTATCTATTCCCCTGGGAACTATTCCAAGCTCTGTCCAGATTTTTAATCTGGGCTCCGGGACCCGTCGCATATGATGAAGAGAGCCTTCCTGCTTCCCAAACTCAAGAAGGAGCGAATCTGCAAGTTCGGATCCTACTTTCTCAAGGCTTTTTCCCTCGGTAGGGATTCCGAATTCAGCAGCTAGAGATAGTAGCTTTGCTTCGTCTTTTATCCTGTAACTTCCGGCTTCTCCATCACTCATCTTTTTAAAAGTAAGCACTGCGTCCCTGGCATGATCTGAGTGAGCTGCCGCACCTGCTGCAATCGTCCTCAGGAGATTTCTTGCAACTATTATGTCTGCCGTAGCTCCACAAATCCCCTTATCGGCCCCTTCTCCGAAAGGATCTATCCTGCAGGGACCCATATTACAATTCCGGCAGCAAATCCCAAGTTGTCCGAAACTACACTGAGGCAACTGTTTTTCGTATCTATCCCAGGCAGTTTCTATACCCTGTTGTTCAGCTTTCAGAAGCATGGTCTGGCTGGCAGGGTCAATACTTCTCTCATATGCTTTCTGTATTATTATCTGATTGTCTGAATCAGCGCTTTTATCATCTATTTGCTGTTCCATTTCGTTTCCCACATTTTGCTTTTTTACCTTAAGAACTAATTGATTTAGGCAGCCTATGTTTTGAGGAGTGAGTTCAGAAACCAATTGTCATTAAATATCAATCCAAATTTAGAAAGGAACACAAGGAATAGTAAAATACATGAATTCCAGGTAGGAAATTATAAACCTCGCCGTTTATTCCTCATGTCCCAGTAAAATAAATCCACGGTTAATCTTTACCAAAAATGTTTTTTGCATCCAATCGTATTGGTGCTATTGCCGTTACATAATATTCTATAATAAGAAAGTTAAAAAAGATTGCTATAATCTTCAATAATGTTGCATCGTATTTTTATCCTGTAATGAAAGAGAAATTTGTCAGATAACGTTGAAGGTATCCGGAATATATAGATTACTTAAAATAGTATTATGGATTCAATACCGTAAAATAATGAGTTAAGGTCAAATCCGGAGGAAGGAAAAAGTCAGAGTTATATACTATGTCTATCCTTAAAAAGGAAGTTCTTCATCTTCTTTATCTTAAGGAGACATTGACGGTGAATCTAAATGAAAAAAAATCTTATGGATATTCTGGCCTGCCCCGTATGTAAGGGCGATCTTATTTTGAATATTGTAGAAGATAGCGAGGAAGAGATTATTTCCGGAACCCTCTACTGCTCCGTATGTAGTGAACATTATCCGATAGATGAGGGTATTCCTAATTTGCTTCCTCCTGACCTTAGAAACTGATGTGAGGGTTAAACTTGCAGCAGACATTCCAGAACGTTATTATCAATCGGCAGGAAATAAACTCAATTGAATTCGAGGCTGAGAGTGTTGAGATCCCTCTTTCTCCAGGTGGAGAACTGACTTTTGAGATCATGATTACAAACCATGGGTCTCCAGCCCATGTCCATCTTTCGGTAAGTGATGAATTAAAAGGTCAGATCACTTTTTTACGGGATAACCCGTATGTGCTTCAAAAAGAATTCATTTCCGCAGTTGCAAGGATCCCTCAAGAAGGTAGGGTACTTACAAAAGGACAAATCTTTATTACAGTAGGTTACGGCTCAAAAAAGAGAGGTTTTCCAGTACAATTGGGAAAAGTTGAGTCAAAGCCTCAAAATCACACAGATGATGAGATTTATAAAAGAGTGGATCAGGACGAATCGACCCAAATACCCGGGCCTGTACAACCTATAAAGAGAGATTCTCGCCTCCAATCAGGAAGTAAAAACGGACTTAACTGGCTGTCATCTTCTGCTTTTAAAGGCTTTACCGGAGGTTTTTTTACTTCCCGGGGAAAAATGACCCAGGTAAATATCGGAAAGAGTGAAAGACTCCCTTTGACTATAGCTTTTGGAGGTTTTTTACTACTTGTGTTCTTGTTCTTCCTCTACTTTATTCTGCCGGAAAGCTTACAATTTGAAGTAAGCTTCCCTCAATCCCTTTTGTTTTCAATTCTTTTTGTTACTTCTTTCATATACATATTATTAAAAATTAGTGAGTAAAACTGACTCGTTAAGAAATCTCTCTGGAAATTTATTTTTTTGTTTTGTGTGTTTTTCCTCTTTATATCCAGAGAGTGCTTTTTATACCATGAGGATATTGGTATTGTGTTCGTACAAAAGATTGGTGACAGATTCCATAAATATTATTAAGCTGATATCTAGAGGTATTCAATCAGATAAGTTTTGTCTGGAAACATTATATTACAATTGAATCCTCAGGTAAAACCATCTGTTAAAAAATTGTCGAGGGAGCTAACCCATGAAATATATCATAGTCACCGGTGGGGTGATGAGCGGGCTTGGGAAAGGCATCACCATCGCATCCATCGGCAGGAACCTTAAAAATAAAGGATATAAAGTTACTGCTATTAAGATCGATCCTTACATCAATATTGATGCAGGCACCATGAGCCCTTACCAGCATGGAGAGGTTTTTGTGCTTAAAGACGGAGGTGAAGTTGACCTGGATCTCGGGAATTATGAGCGTTTTCTTGATACTGAACTTACCCGGGAGCACAATTTAACCACCGGAAAAATTTACCAGGAAGTAATTGCCAAAGAGAGAAGAGGCGACTATCTCGGAAAAACAGTGCAGATTATCCCCCATGTTACTAACGAAATCAAGAACAGAATAAGAAAGGTTGCAGCTCGGAGTGGAGCTGACATTTGCCTTGTAGAAATCGGCGGGACTGTGGGGGACATTGAGAGCATGCCCTTCCTTGAGGCTGTCCGTCAGATGCACAGGGAAGAGCCTCCTGAAAACATTGTGTTTATCCATGTAACTCTGGTCATGGAAGACCTCCAGGGAGAACAGAAGACTAAGCCATCACAGCATTCTGTAAAAGAACTCAGAGCTCTTGGTCTGAGTCCTGAAGTAATTGTCGCAAGGTCTAAGATTCCTCTTCAGGAAGGAGCTAAGGAAAAAATTGCCCTTTTCTGTGACGTACCTCAGGAGCTTGTTATCAGTGCCTCTGACGCCAACGATATTTACGACGTACCTATTTCAATTGAGGAGCAGGGACTGACCACCCAGCTGATGAAGCACCTGAAACTTGAGTCCTCTGTCGAAAACGGAGGATGGAAAGACATGGTTGCAAGAATGAAATCCAATGCAGAGATTGTCAGACTGGCGATTGTTGGTAAATATACCAACCTTGAGGACTCTTACCTGAGCATTCTTGAAGCGGTCAAGCACGGAGGTATAGATAACGGGTGCCGCGTTGAAGTCAACATGGTTGAAGCCGGAGATCTTGAAGAAGACCCGAATGCTGTCCAACAACTGGCACAATTTGACGGAATCCTTATCCCTGGTGGTTTTGGCGGGCGTGGTACCGAAGGCAAGATGCTGGCAATTAAATTCGCCAGAGAAAACGATATTCCATTCCTTGGAATCTGCCTTGGAATGCAACTTGCAGTCATTGAGTTTGCAAGAAATGTGGCAAACCTGAAAAAAGCAAACAGTACGGAGTTTGACGAAGACACTCCCTATCCGGTAATTGACATCCTTCCGGAGCAAACAGGTGTTTGTGATATGGGAGGCACGATGCGCCTTGGAGACTATGAGGCTCTCCTTAAAGAGGGGTCCATAGCCGCAAAGCTCTACGGAACCAACTATATTGTTGAGCGCCACCGCCACAGATATGAGGTAAATCCGGAGTTTGTGGAAAAGATGGAATCCTTTGGCATTGTCTTCTCAGGCAAAAACAAAAACCGAATGGAAATTGCTGAGATCCCTGGTAAACGATTCTTTTTCGGTTCCCAGTTCCACCCGGAATTCAAGTCAAGACCAGGCAGGCCTTCCCCTCCGTTTAACGGACTTGTCAAGGCTATGTGTAAATATAAGAAAGAGAAAGAAGGACAGTAAGCTCTTATTGCTTACATTGTAATCTATTCTCTCTTTTTCCTCTTGCGGAAACTGATAAATACTTTTAAAGCTGAAAATATGGATCACAAGATATCTATTGAGGCACTCATTTCAGTATTGCTCAGAAGATACTTATATCAAGATCTATGAAGGTATGCAACATGGCAATGTCTAAAAAGGATATGGATAAGAAAAAGAGCGCTAAGAAAGAAAAGATGCAAGAACTGGAAAAGCTAGCTTCCGCTGGCAGCAAAGACGCAAAGAAAAAACTTGATAAGGAAAAGAAGAAAAAATAATTCCCATTATTAATTTTCTTTTTTATCATGTGAGAAGATCGGTTATAATTATCCTGATCTGATCCAATTTTTTAATAATATCTACTTTTTGATTTTTTATCTTTATACAACCAATTTTTAGCCACCATATCTTTGACTTTATTTTTATAATATATTATAAACATATGAAGCTTCATGATCTCACTTTTCAGCCATTAAACTATCACAGTGTGAGTGTATAAAAACAAGTTGTAGTCGTGTTTGATTTATATCAACAAAACATCAATCGGTTATTAATGGACAACCAACACATACGAAAAACATAAATGAAAGCTGGCAAGGTCAGAAGACCTAGCCAAGACCAAATTGATACAAGTTAAGCTGTTAGAGGTTCATTCGATTGTGCTTTGAATGTCTGTGGATTCTTTTGTTCAATAAAATTTCCATACATATTTGCGATGAATATCGACTGCGTGAAGTACAAAGCTGGTATACCAATAAGTATTATCGAAAGAATTAAAAAGATAATCGAAAGTACTAGTTGCTTCAGGAATGCCACTATGTAATCCCCGAAATTATCCTTGACAACTTTCAATATATCGAACTCAAATAACGATTCAATTGTCTGTTTTCTGAAAAAGTTGACAATCAAAATAGGGGCTATAAACATCTCAAGTAGCAAGAATACTATTCCAAGATTTGTATTGATATAAGAAGTGATTAGGAACAAAATAATACTTGCAACTAAAAACGGGATAGCCTTTAAAAACATAATGATCCCGAGTTTAAGGTCCTCTATAATGTCGAGTTTTACGGGTTCTTCATATCTACCTTCGATAAACTCATTAACTAGCCTTACTACATAACCCCATATTGTAAGCGGTCCCAAAATCGGGATAATCAACAAGAGTGCATATAAAAGTCTTATTGGATTTTTAAATGGATACTTAAATGCATCCGACAAACTTAAAGTTTCTATAATTATCACCGAATTTTATATTGGTTTAAAAGTATTTAATACTTATTAAATATAATACGGGTGTTTTTTTAAATTTGATGCCTTAATAATGGATTTCGATAAATGCTTTAGAAACAATTCCAACTTTAAAGTTTTCTTCATACACCTGAAAATCAGGTGAAATTCAACTTTTTATGAAGTCATCCTACTCTGAATAACGAGTATTGTTAGATATAAATATGACGATGTTAAATAATAATTCTTCGGGAAACAGACTATTGAATCTTACTTTGAGTTTGATCTACTGAAAGTTGTCTAAAATAATATAGAGGATTACATTATTATGATAATAATACAGTATGCAGTTACAATTGTCTTTTTAATCCTCTCAATTCTACTTATAGGTATACCGGGCATTTTCTTCACAAGCTCGATATTCGTTGCAAACTTCAATGGAAATTATATTGAAAAAGAACACACTCAGGCTTTAGGGGCTCAATCAGGAAATCGCATCTACAGTTTAAACCTAAAAAAATTATCATTGGCTGGGGTTCATATTCATACATAGAGTACTCTTTAAATCTACCAGTGCATGGTCCTCGATAAATTTATTATCATAGAAGCTGTTGGCGTATCATAGTCAAGTACTATCTCAATCTTTTGTTGTGTCCACAAGTATCAGTGCTCTGTAACTATAAAAAAACTGGAGTGATTGATATTCTCACTCCTAAGTTTAGCCATTTTTAATTTATGTAGTTTTTATGGAATAAGTGCTGACATTCCATGTGCCTATACTATTAATATGCCAATATGTCTTGGAGTTATCACTTTGTATCGTGCTAATGGTGCGTTGGTGGCGTACTCGCGATATTCGAGAACGTCGAATTGGCTGACGTATTCGGGAAGCCGATAGATCCGGGGTACGTTGCGGTGTCTCCAACCACGTTGTTAGCTTGAACCCTGTAGTAGTATCTCTTGTTCTCCTTGATCGTGGTGTCGGTGTACTTGACCACGTTTGGCCCAACCTTGAAGTTAGTCACTCCTTTGAAGTATGGGTTATCAGCCCTCTGGATGGTGAAGCTCGTCTCCGTGATTGAGTTGTCCTTCCAGGATAATTTTACACTGCTCCTGTGATTAGAGATCTTCAGGTCAGCTTTCAGGTCACTGGGCGGCCTCGGCGCAACCGCGAAGATCATTGCGTGCATCATGTCATTTTCTTCATGGCCAAGGATGTGGCAGTGGTACACGTACTCCCAGCCATAATTGACCTTGTGGTTGACAACAGTCACATGATTGCCTTGCGGGTCCTTGAATCCGCCGGGCGGTCCACGCAGTTCTACGCCGTCCGGCATGGATGGATCAATATAGCGAACGACATTGGGAACCTCGAAAGGCTGGTTTTTGGGAGCCGTCGGCCGAAGCGCCACGATCGCGTCTTCCATTGGGTTCATTCGGATCGTCTCCTTCCAACCCAGCTCGTTGGAGTCGGGCGACATTATCGTGCCATTCATGGTCAGGCGGTTGATCAGCTGTACGTTGAACAGGTGGAAGTGCACTGGGATGAGTGTCTGCGCCATTGTGCGTGACCTTCCATATCTGGGTCCCATCGCTCGCCATGGCCAGCGGCTCACCAATTACTTTTGAGTCATTCATGATCTCGACCGGCGGGCTGGTGTAGGGGTACAACGTGTAGTTCTGTGTCCCAGTGGATGTCGTGGGCAGTTCGAGCCCCAGCAAGCCCATCATGCGCCCGTAGTCTTGGTCATACACCTCGGGCATCATATCCTGGATCGCCTTCAGCTGCAGCGGGATCGTCACACTTCTTGCCGGAGAGCGTCTGGAATGTAAGGGAAGCTGTACTGTTGTTTACATACTGATTCTGGAAGTTTGCGTTGTAGGCACTGTTGTAGGCTGCCTGCGGCACTAGGATGGGGTCTTGGCCCCTCTCGAAGACACCCTTCTTCGTGGCGGTCTTGGCGAACGCTGCGTTCAAGGCTTTCAGATTGTATGGAGTTATAGGCTTGCCATCCGATCTCTTTTTGGCTACCTTGATTTGCATTATAGTCCTTGTGTTGGGACCGTAACCTGCTTTGGTCGAAGGTGCTCCGCCGATATTTGTCTGGTCTGGATCTCCCGTGTAGAAGTCGTAGCGACTGTCAGCCCCTGGGAATCCAGCAGGAGCGTCGTTGTACAAGATAAGGGTCTTGTTAGTGTAATTCGAGAAGTCGACGATGACGTCTGCCCTCTCGGCGCAGCCCAGCAGCAGCGCATGCTTGTCCACGTTACCCATGTTGTTAAATGCAATTGGCTGGTTGTCGATAACGGCCGGTGCCGGCAGGAAACCGCCTTCAGTGCCGATCTGGATAAACGATGGGCCCTACAGTCGACGAATCAGGCACTCCGCCGTCCCTGCTGTCTGCCGCTGGAACCATTCTGACTTCAGTATTATTCATGCCATCCGTCGAGTGATTCATGCCATCCGTCGAGTTGGCCACGTACAGCTGCAGGTTCCAGAACCGGTCATTTGCTGCGTTCAGAATGCGGAACCGGTAGGCTTTTGGCTCGACCTCCATGTACGGATAAGCTGCGCCGTTGACCAGGGGCGTATCCATAAACGCTTCCATCACTACGGATGGATTGGGGGTACCGGGTATCATTGGCGGTTCCCAGGCGCATTGACGGGCCATTAGTATGGGTTCGGGACGGGGGGGTATGTGAGATTAGTAATATTGGGGTCAAACCCTGGCGTAGTCCCACCGACCGAAGGCGTTAATCCCTGTGGGGTCGTACGGGTTCTGGGTGGGCATGTACACGTGAGGATACCATAGATCGCCGGTATGGGGCACCGGTGAGGTTGTACCCCACTTCCATGTCGGGTCCTGGGCAGCAATCGTGCTGGCATCCACAAACGTCTTGTCCTGGATGATCAGGGGTGTACCGAGGTCCGGCAGCAACTTCTGCAAGCTCGGGTTGACGCCCGTTACGTTTGTCCCCGCTATCAGATCCTGCTCGACTTTGTCCGTTATCAGGTAGCCGCGGCTTCGCCTGCGTACACATTCAAGCGAGTGATACCCCAGGCATGGTCATGATAGAACATCAGTCGGGCACTCTGCTCGTTATTGTAGTAGAAGGTTAGTGTACCCTGGGGCTCAGATCCGCCATCCATGTCCGGGACATTGTATACGCTCACGCCTTCAGGATATGAGGTCTTCTCACCTGCAGGAGTCGTCCACATGTGAGGTGAACCATCGCTAATCCACGGCACGAAGCCACCATGCAGGTGAATTGTCAGCCCGGTTCTCAGTGTAATTCATCGGCTTGGCATTCATGCCGAGCGGGCCCATGCCCGCGCCCATGAGCGTGTGGTCCACAGGTATGAACAGGTTGCCGTCTTTACCAGTCGGGAGTTTGTTAATGAATTTGACCCGTACCGGCCTGTCCTTGTTGGCGACAACGAGGGGGCCCAGGTAGCTGAACTTGCTCACTTTGGGATCTTTAGTATTGACCTGCCGGTAGCCGCGCAGCGTGGTGGCGGGCAGATCTGAGTGCAGTTTCTCGGTGTACTGGCCCAGCTCGATCACGTAGTAATCGCAGCCCTGGGTATGTTTTCGTGTCCGGGATGGCAACCGGGATGTACTGTCCATTCTGGTTGGCGTTCGCAGCTCCCAGGCCGGGCAGCCGATCGACGAACTTCCGGATACCGCCGCTGAGCGAATCCATGGTATCGCCTATCGTCGCCGTGGCCATGGCCCCGGTACCCTGCGGAGTCGGCCGAGTTCGTGATCATAACGACTGGGGCGGTATAGTTCTTCCCTCCGTCAGTCAGCTTGATGTCGGTGATGGTGCCAGTTGCAGGATCTAAAGTCGCATTGGCTGTCGCGCCATTACCTGTACCGTATACGTCCTGGATCGTGACGATAGGGGCCTTGTAGCCATTGCCGCCATTATCGAGCGTGATATTTGTGACGGGGCCCTTCGGTAACGGGGTATAAGCGTAGTTAGGATAAGGGCCGAAATAATGGGGTACTGTGCTGTTATTATCCATCACTGGAGAAACTTGGCCAGCTTGAGTTGTCAAATACGCTGCATTGAAGTTAGCGGCGCTAGCTTCTCTTTTAGCTGGCAATACATGGGTCTTATACCAGAAGGCATTATGCTTTTTAGCCATGTTCATGCCAGCGTTCGCATTGACAATTGGAGTATCGTTAGATTTGGCGGCGAGGATGTCTAGCGGTAAAGTCGCAAACAAAATTGCGATAATGATCAATATTAAAGCGAATCGCTTCGTGAGATCGATCGCACTCTTTTGGTTATATCTCGATTTCAACATATTTCCTCCATCAGGAAAGATCAAATTTGAAAGGGATGTGTCACGTCGCCTTTCAGGTCTCCAGTAGTCAGCTAATCGGGGGGAAGTTGGAAGCCAATTTATCATTATCCACGTGTTTGCGGAGGCTGTGCAAATAAAAATCACCTGGGATCAGCACCGTTTAGCGTGATAGGGAAGAAAACAAATCTACGGTTAGAGGAACATGCGGAATAAGCAGCACTTGACTTGACAGTCTTTTGTTAATGCTACTTGATGTAAGCCTCTAAACACCGTACAGGTTATCTTTAACGATTACTACTGGGGGAGTAAGGATCACATACACTAAACTGTGTAAAATAGATCATTAAGTGCACAGTCTAATGAAGATAAATATCTTTCGATAAAAAATTAAATACTCAAATTAAGAAAAAAAGTAGAGTATATATAATAAAATAAACTAAATTTGATTATATTTTATAATAAAATAAATAAGTACAAAGTTAAGTTAGAAATCTTACTTACGTACTTGATGTTAAATCAAGTGTGTTGGCTTATAG
This sequence comes from uncultured Methanosarcinaceae archaeon, assembly GCA_963818955.1. GTDB lineage: Archaea > Halobacteriota > Methanosarcinia > Methanosarcinales > Methanosarcinaceae > Methanosarcina. The sequence goes on from CAWFUY010000002.1 coordinate 46,738, forward strand.
GATTCAAATTAAACCCTATAACATTTAAGGGTTTAATGCTACTGTTTTTCGTTTGAAGTACGTGATCTCTCCCAATTGTGGGATTAAGTTTAATTTTAAGACATGCTCATTAGCAACCGAAAACTTGACAGTGTCTACTATAAGAACACTAATATTTCATAAGAACACTAATATTTCCGAAATGACTAATCATATGCATATAGGGGGAATGCAACTGGCAGAAAACAAAATTGAAAAATCCGAAGAAGAATGGAAGAAAGTTCTCACTCCAGAACAATATGAAGTTCTCAGGCAAAAGGGTACGGAAAGGTCTTTTTCCGGCAAGCTGTACTATAATAAGGAGAAAGGGACCTATACATGTGCTGCCTGCGGGCAGGAACTTTTTTCTTCAGATACTAAATTCGAATCCGGATCAGGTTGGCCAAGTTTTTATGATGTAATTTCAAGTGACAAGGTCAGGCTTCAGGAGGACAATAGCCATTTAATGCACAGGATCGAGATAGTTTGCTCCCGCTGCGGAAGCCACCTGGGGCATGTTTTCGAAGACGGACCTGATCCAACCGGAAAACGTTACTGCATCAATTCTGTTTCTCTTGACTTCAAGAAAGAAGGTGAAGACGAGCAGCAGGGTAAGGAAGAAAAGAACAAGAAATAAATTTTACTCTCCAGACCCTTTCTTCTTTTCTAAAAACTATCTATATAGAAATTTTAATTAACTTCGATTTTCATAATATTTATCATAGATTATAGCTATCTATTGGATATATGCTGAAAGCGATCATTTTCGATGCGGATGGGGTTCTGGTGGATTCCATGTATTTTCAGGCCGATGCCTGGGTTAAAACTTTTAAAGATATCGGGATTAACATTACCCTAAGAGACATTTACGAGCTGGAAGGCTCAAACGACGGCAGGTTAATTAAAGCAATTTTTGAAAAAGTTGGCAAGAAGCCTGAACCTGAATATTATGAGCAATTACCTGAAAAGAAACGAGAATTCTTTGAGTTTGACAAGATAAAGCCTTATGAAGGCATTCTGGACTGCCTGAAGCAGTTAAAACAGCACTTCAAACTTGCAATGGTTTCCGGATCAAATCGCGATACAGTCAAAAAAATTGTGGATAAGTTTTTTTCAGGCTGCTTCGATGTTGTTATTTCCGGAAGCGATCATGAGAGAGGAAAGCCTGATCCTGAACCGTTCCTTACAGCGCTTGAGAAACTTGATCTGACTAAGAACGAATGCATTGTGGTCGAGAACGCTCCTCTGGGTATCACTGCCGCCAGGAGAGCCGGACTTTACTGCGTTGCGGTTGCAAGCATGCTTGAACCTGAGATGGTCCAGCATGCAGATATAATGTTCAAAGATCATGATGCCCTGCTCCGCTATCTGAAGAGCCTGACAGTCAATGAACCCTCAAGCTGCCCCTTTGAGTAAAAAACTTAGTTTTCTTTCTTCACACTTAAATTCACACATAGTGCAGGATCAGGAAGAGCTTTCTCACCAAGCTCTTTTTCTAGCATCTCTCTAATAGCGGAAGGCCCGTTCAACTCCCTTGAAAGCCTTCGCAGTCTATCCATCTTGTTTCTGTATCTTTCATCTTCCAGAACCTCATGGATACATTCCAGAATGACCTCTGGCGGGGTAGAATAACTTAACATCCTACCATAGCCTTCTTCGTCAATCACTGCAGCATTGTTCTCCTGCTCGCTGTGTCCTTTATCCGGGAAGGAAAGAACAGGCGTTCCGAAGCTCAGGGCTTCCATCATGGTACTGTGTCCCCCGGGGGCTATCACTGCATCTGAACTTTTCAGGTAAGGGTAGGTGTCTTTAATAAATTTAAGGAGTTCAACATTTTCCGGTAAGTCCGTTATTTTAGAAGGATCAAGAGATGGACCTGAGATAAGAGTATAATGAATTGACGGATCAAGCTTTGCAGTTTCAAGCACTTTCCTGAAAATAGGCTCCCTGTATCCGAAACCTCCAATAAGGGATACAATGTGTGGTTTCTTGAGAGGGAGCTCTTCAATTTCTTCATATTTGTTTTTTAAAAGAGGCCCACTGAAAAACAACTTTTCACCGAGTTTCGTGGTTAAACTAAGGTTTTTCTTACAAACCGTATAGGGAAGGGGGAAGTCCGGAATAATTATTTTATCTACTTTTTCAAAAATCTGGTTATAGAATTTTTTTGTCATTTTTCCAAGAATCCTTAGAGGCACCCCACGGTCTTTAAAAAATTCTTCCATATTTGACTGGTTTATAATAATATATACGGGGATTTTACGCGTAATGCCAATAAGAGCCCCCAGATAATAACTGTCCGAGACTATAACTGTAGGAGCTGTAGTTTTGATAAATTTCAGAAATTTCGGACCGCCAAGCAGCTTTGTGTTTTTTAGTGTCGCTTCAACCGACCCTTTTAAATCCAGAGCTCCAGCTTCTCCAACGAGCTTTACTTCCGAGGGAATTTCACTCGCTTTATACCCTGCTCTTTCAATCATTTCCTTTGAGTAGCCGTAAGCCCCAAAGCACACTTCATGCCCGGCAGCCAGAAATTCTTTTCCCAGTGCAAGACATCGGCTTGTGTGGCCAAGCCCTTCTCCGCAGATTAAAAGCATTATTTTCATTTTTTTCACTTCTTTTTCAGGGCAAAATATGTTTTTCCGTTTTTCCCTCAATTTCCATTTTATACTCCGTTCCTTACTCTTTCCAAACCTGAGTTTTCATACTTTAAATACTATTCGATAATTAATATTTATTCAATTATGAATTTGAAAATTTAATAAGTTACGTTTTTTAATTCATGAAATTCTCATATTAAAAACCCGACGAGGCTTTAACTTAATTTTGCCTCCAGATCCTTAAGAGGAACTGCAGCAAATAATGTCAATTTTGCAATATATAAGTAATTATTTAAAAAACAAAATGAAAATATAATATTTGGTCTTTTCAATAATTTAATTTTAAAATATAAAATTAAACTTTGTAAAACTCCACTCAATACGAGAAAACACGAAAAAAACGAACAACGCCAACGAGTGAAAAACTATCGAAAAACACTAATCAACTTACTTTAAAAATGGGATTTAAAAAGCTTGAATTATTGAAAGGACCAACTATTCTATAAAAGAATTTGTTTCCTCCTTTTTTTATTTTTATAAGAAATATAAAAATATATAAGAATTGGGGACATCATACGATATATTGGGGTATCATACAATATTTTTATAAAGTTATAACTCCTTCTAAGTTTAAAAAATTTTTATAAAAATAACTAATCGAAATAAATATATATTATAAGTAGGCAATAGGTTACCGATTGCCTATTGAGGTGGAATCAATCATGCAAAAAATAGTGTGTACAACTAAAGAAGATGTGCTGGATACTGTAAAAGAAAGAGATGTAAAATTTATCCGGACACAGTTTACAGACATACTCGGTATCATTAAAAGCTGGGCAATTCCTGTCGAACAGCTTGAAGATGCTTTCGAAAACGGTGTAATGTTTGACGGCTCCTCTATCGAGGGTTTTACAAGCATTGAAGAATCCGATATGAAACTGGTGCTTGACCCTTCTACATTCAGGATCCTTCCCTGGAGACCCACAAAGGGTGCAGTAGCCAGGATTTTAGGAGATGTCTATCTCCCTGATGGAAAACCATTCCAGGGAGACCCGAGATACGTCCTTAAAAGTGCAATTGAGGAAGCTAAGAAGATGGGCTTCTCAATGCAGGTAGGACCGGAAATGGAGTTTTTCCTCTTCAAACTTGATGCAAACGGAAACCCTACCACTGAACTTTCCGACCAGGGAGGATACTTTGACTTTGCACCGCTTGACCGTGCACAGGACGTACGCAGGGATATTGACTATGCTCTCGAATCAATGGGCTTTCGGATCGAAGCATCTCATCACGAAGTAGCTCCTTCGCAGCATGAAATAGACTTTAGATTCGGTGACGTGCTCAGTACGGCAGACAATGTCATAACTTTCAAATATGTGGTAAAGTCTATTGCCTACTCTAAAGGCTACTATGCAACTTTCATGCCAAAACCGCTTTTCGGCGTAAACGGTTCAGGCATGCATAGCAATCAGTCCCTTTTCAAGGATGGAAAGAATGCTTTCTACGACCCTGAAACTCCAACTCAGCTTTCCCAGGAGGCCCTGTACTATGTCGGAGGTCTGTTAAAGCATATCAGGGAGTTTACGGCTGTTACAAACCCTATTGTTAACTCTTATAAAAGAATCGTACCCGGATACGAAGCTCCTGTCTATATCACCTGGTCTGCAAAGAACAGGAGTTCACTGATCCGTATACCTGCAACTCGCGGCCAGGGCACAAGAATAGAACTCCGGTGTCCTGATCCTTCATGCAACCCATATCTGGCCTTTGCCCTTATGCTTAGAGCCGGTCTTGATGGAATTAAAAACAAGATCGATCCCGGTGAGCAAACAAACGTGAATATTTTTAAGCTCACAGATAAAGAACGTGAGGCAAAAGGTATTCGTTCCCTTCCTGCCGACCTCAAAGAGGCAGTCGATGAAATGACAGGCAGTGCATTCGTAAAGGAAGCACTCGGAGACCACGTCTTCAGCCATTATATCTGTGCGAAAAATATGGAATGGGACGATTATAAAACAGTTGTTCATCCCTGGGAACTTTCAACATACCTCCATATGCTATAAACATGGGGAAACTAATAACAGAACTATTTATGAAATATCTGCTTGTTTTTGGATCTATTCCTGAAACAAGCTCTTTCAGGCAATATGTTTGATAAATTAATTCTCTATCCTCTTTGATTTCAATTATCAATAGTAAGATAAAAACATGCTTAAATTGTTAAATAATATCTGAAATTGCTAAGCAGGAATTGGATGAATCATTTTGTTTTTTATTAGATGGTCTCAGCTTCTAAAGGATAATTTTCTTTTCTGCACAGGACCAAAAAAAGAAAAATATATATATTGCCTAATAGGTACTAAATTACTTATTTCCCTTAGCGGTGACCCTCTCAATCCGCATATATGGAGCAAAATCAGAAGTGGGCGCGCTGCTACTTCTGTAATTAATTACATATGCAGTTAAAATAGCTCTATTTAAAGCTTCATTATTTATAAAATTAATAAAAGATTACCCCGAAGACCCAGTTTATCCGGCTGGCAAGTTTTTTGAACTGTTTTAAAAAACGAGCCGCAGAAATCACCCAGGAAATATAAAGGAATTCATTTTGCAACGCGTTCATCTGTATTCATTCTAGAGTGATCAAAATGTGTGGAATAATAGGATTTATTGATAAAACAAAGTCCAAAATTGACGGGTCGAGCATAAAAGCCGCTCTCAGTCTCATGAACGAAAGAGGCAGTGGTGATGGGGCAGGCTATGCCGCATACGGGATTTATCCCGAATATGCAGATTATTATGCTCTTCATGTTTTCTTTGACAACTTGGCTGAACCAAAAAAGACGGTTGATGAGCTCCTCAAGCAGTGGGGAGAAATTGTTCACCAGGAAGAAATTCCGACAACTCCGCAGGCGGGCATAAAAAAAGTCCATACTCCCTGGAGATACTTCTTCAAACCTTCAGAAGCTATGATGGCGGAAAGGCTGGCTTCTGAAAAAGATATTGTTACAAATATAGTCATGCAAGTAAACGCCAATATAAAGGGAGCAACAATCTTTTCCTCCGGGAAAAATATGGGAGTTTTCAAGGCTTCCGGCTGGCCGGAGGATGTCGCAAATTTCTACGGAATAGAAAATTACAGTGGATATATCTGGCTTGCCCACAACCGCTATCCTACAAACTCTCCCGGCTGGTGGGGAGGAGCTCACCCATTCAATCTTCTTAACTGGTCAGTAGTGCATAATGGAGAAATAACCTCATATGGTACAAACCAGCGCTACGTTGAAGGTTACGGATACAAGTGTACCTTATTTACAGACACTGAAGTTGTAGCCTATTTATTCGATCTGCTCGGAAGACAACATGGACTTACCCATGAGATGGTTGTTAAAGCTCTTGCCCCCCCATTCTGGGACGAGATCGACCGGATGCCTGAAAAGGAATCCGATCTAAACAAAGTAATCCGACTGACCTATGGGTCTGCCCTTATGAATGGGCCCTTTGCGATCGTAGTTGGAACCGATGACGGCATTGTTGGTTTTACTGACAGGATCAAGTTGCGCCCCCTGGTTGTTGGTGAAAACGGGAACAGGCTTTACATTTCCAGTGAGGAGTCTGCAATAAGGGGTCTTGACCCCGATGTTAAAAATGTTTACACTCCCAGGGCAGGAGAACCCATAATTGGGAGGTTTATAGAATGACGCTCGGAAGCGTACCCCCGAAATTTAAGGTTGGAATTGACCGCGACCAGTGCATGGACTGCGGGCGCTGCATTGAAAACTGTTCCTATGGAGTATACCGTAGAGAAGGCGACAAAATCCTTATCGAATCAAGGAAATGCACGGCTTGCCTCCGCTGTGTTGCCATGTGCCCCAGGGATGCCATAACCATTACTGAGAAACCGGTGGACTACCGTAGTCATCCTGTCTGGACAAGAGAAATCAGGGAAGACATAATAAACCAGGCCAGAAGCGGCAAAATTATACTCTCGGGAATGGGAAATGCCAGAGATCTGCCAATTATCTATGACCGGCTGCTCCTTGATGCCTGCCAGGTCACAAACCCGAGTATCGATCCTCTCAGGGAACCCATGGAGCTCAGGACTTACTTAGGGAAGAAGCCAAAAAAACTCCAGTTCAGAAAAACCGAAAGTGGGGATATCGAACTGGAGACAAAACTTGCTCCAAATCTCAAAATTGATACCCCAATCATGATAGGGCACATGAGTTTTGGGGCTATCAGCCTGAACTCTCATCTCAGTATGGCAAAGGCAGTAAAAGAGATGGGAACTTATATGGGAACCGGTGAAGGAGGACTGAACGAGGCTCTTTATCCATATCAGGACCGTTTAATTGTCCAGGTCGCCTCAGGTCGCTTCGGTGTAAATATTGATTACCTTGAAAGAGGAGCTGCCATTGAGATCAAGATCGGCCAGGGAGCAAAACCAGGTATTGGTGGCCATCTGCCAGGTGAAAAAGTAGATGAGGCTGTCTCAAGGACACGTATGATTCCTCTTGGCAGTGACGCTATTAGCCCGGCTCCTCACCATGATATTTACAGCATTGAAGATCTTGTCCAGCTTATCAGGAGCTTGAAAGAAGCAACTGAATGGAAAAAACCGGTCTTTGTGAAGATTGCGGCAGTTCACAATGTAGCACCTATTGCTGCAGGTATCGCCCGATCATCAGCAGATGCCGTGGTAATTGACGGGTTCCGTGGAGGGACAGGTGCAGCTCCGAAGGTATTCAGGGACCATGTAGGAATTCCGATAGAAGTTGCAATTGCAAGTGTCGACCAGAAACTCAGGGACCAGGGTGTAAGGAACGAAATCTCGATTATCGCAAGCGGTGGGATAAGAAGCAGTGCTGACCTTGCCAAATCTATTGCGCTAGGTGCGGATGCTGTCTACATCGGGACTGCTGCTCTTGTTTCGCTTGGTTGCAGAGTTTGCGGCAATTGTTATCGAAACCTCTGCCCCTGGGGTATTGCCACTCAGCAGCCTGATCTTGTCAGCAGGATCGATCCGGAAATGGGAGCAATTCAGGTTGCAAACTTGATCAAAGGCTGGACTCTGGAACTTAGTGAGCTTATGGGCGCTGCAGGAATTAACAGCATAGAAAGCCTGCGCGGTAACAGGGACCGTCTGCGCGGGTACATGTTGGATGAGGGAACTCTTAAGGTACTGGATGTACTTCCTGCGGGGGTCTGATTAAAATGAAGTCAATTAGAATCGACGCAAAGGGCATGCACTATACCCCCCTTAATCAGAAAATAAGAGCTGCAGTCGCTGACGGAGTAGAAGAGATCATCCTTGATAACGTGCTTGGACAGCGTTTTATTGGAGACGGCTTAAGGGGCAACGCTCGGATCATAATAAACGGAGTGCCGGGCGGGGATTTAGGCATGTTCATGAGCGGACCTACCTGTATTGTGAATGGGAACGCCGAGCATGCTCCGGGCAATACAATGGACAGCGGCATGCTTGTAATTCACGGAAGTGGAGGAGATGCAGTAGCCCATAGTATGCGCGGAGGAAAAGTTTTCGTAAGAAATAATATTGGATACCGCGGCGGCATTCATATGAAACAGTATGAGCCCGAAGCCAGACCCGTACTTGTTGTAGGCGGAACTGCCCACTCCTTCCTTGGAGAATACATGGCTGGTGGCCTTGTGCTTGTGCTGGGTATTGGTAAGGAAAAAGCTATGACCGACAGGGGCATAGGAAGTGGAATTCACGGTGGAGAAATCATTATCCGCGGAGAAGTGGATGATATTCTCCTTGGCGTAGGAGCCAAGAAGTTTGAGTTTACTGAAAGCGATCTTGAACGCATTGCTCCGATTATAAAGAGCTTCTGTGAACATTTCGGGCTTGATCCAGCTGAGTATCTGAATACAAACTATACGAGGATCGCACCTGCAAGCAGCCGGCCTTTTGCAAATAAATACGTATGGGAGTGATCAGAAATGGCAGAACAAAAACCGATCAGTAAGAATTACTTTGACCTCAAAGAAAAAGTCTGGGATGAAGACCTTTGCTCAGGCTGCGGAGCTTGCGTTGCAGTCTGCCCTGCTGATGCCCTGTACTTCGAAACCGGTGGCGATTCCACACATCCTAAGAGCAACAATTATTGTAAATCTGCTGTTGACGATGTGCCCTGCGGAGCATGTTATGAGGTCTGCCCGAGACTTGATGAACAGCCTTCAAGCCTTCTTGGAGACTATCTTGAAATCACTACCGGAAGAGCAGAATTTGATGTTCCGAAAAAGCAGAGCGGAGGAGCGGTAACAGCAATCCTGACAAATGCTCTTGATACAGGTCTTATAGACGCCATAGTTACAGTCACTGAAGATCCCTGGACCCTCAAGCCGCGCTCGATGGTGATCACCAACAGCGAAGCTCTGGTTTCCCAGGCGGGAAGCCGCTACAACTGGTGGATCCCTCTGGTCTCTTCTCTTAAGGAAGCAGTAGTCAGGAGAAAATTCAGGAACGTCGCAGTTATAGGAGTCCCATGCGTGGTCCAGGCAGTTCGTAAAATGCTTGAAACCGACCACCAGCTCGTGGGCCCGTATAAAAAATCCATTCGTTTCGTGCTCGGTCTCTTCTGTACTGAGAGTTTCGACTATGAGAAACTCATTGCAGGCAAATTGAAAAGCGAGTACGCTCTCGAGCCCATGAAAGTCTGCCGCATTGATGTGAAAGGCAAACTTGAAATTACTCTCAATGACGGGACACAGTACGTAATCCCTCTTAACGAGCTTCAGGATACTGTCCGCCCTGGATGTAGTGTCTGTACGGACTTTTCCGCCCTCAAAGCCGACATCTCAGCCGGCTCGGTAGGAAGCCCGGACGGCTACACAACATTGGTAGTCCGCACCCTTGTAGGACAGCACGTCCTTGAAAGCGCGGTTGCCAACAAGAAACTGAGCGTCGGAGGCGGCGGCGAAGTCGATATCTCAATAATTGAGAAGCTTGCGAAGAAGAAGCTTAAAAGAAAACCCAAAACAGAGTAACTGAAATATCTAAGATGGAGTTTTGTACTCTATCTTCTTACATTCTTTTTTAATTTTTATTTATAAACTTAATTTTCAGGTTCTGAAAAGTTTTTGTCGGCTAAATAGATAATGCTCTTTTTGTGAAGTCGATAACTGGTGATATTCTGACTTTTATAATATTAACTGACGAAGACTTTACAGTATCGATAAAAAAGGAATAAAGGAGGAAACAACGTCCTTTCAATAACTATTAACTTTTTAAAAAATCTATCTTAGTTGATTAGTGTTTTTTAATAGCTTTTTCACTCGTTGGCTTTGGTTGTTTTCTTGTAGTTTTGATTGGCGTTTCACAAAAGCTATTCCCATTTTTTAGAAAATACTTATTGAAAGGACAGAATATTATATTTTCATTTTGATTGGTAAATAATTACTTGTGTATTGAAAAATTGACTTAATTTTCTGCAGTTCTTCCGCATGTATCAAGGACTAAATCAGTCAGGCAGTAAAGAAAAACATAATCGATAGAATGAATACAAAAAGGAAAGAAAAAAAAGAATAGATTATTTAACCACACTATAAAGAGGTTCTCCTAACTTTTCATTTCCATTTTCATCTAGCTCTCGTATCGCGTACTCTGTGACTATCAAATCAAAAGTTTGGTCCGGATCATCCGCGAACTTCCGGATATCATCAATTTCTAAATCAATTGGAGTAGGTTCGTCATCATCTTTGAGTTTTACTAAAATTTCTTCGTAGTTGTTGAGCTCTGCTAATTTTTCAAGTGCTTCAATTATTGACATCTTCATACTTTTATTCCTCCGGATTTCCTTCCAACTTCTTTAATAGGTCTCCACAATGAAATGTTTTCTTCTCCGTTTTTTTCAGTTAGAAACCTAGTCTTATACGTCCTCATCCTGCAGTTGTAAGGTTCAAATCTTGTAATGATAGGTTACGATTATCTAATTAAATTAATGATTATTTAAAGAGCTAATTATAATAAAGAAAAATAATATATAATAAAGCAGAGAAGAAATTGATAGCAGGCTGGTAGTTCACCAATGATTTACTACAGATTAATTCTATCTGTATCAAAACTACACAATGCCCATTCAGCCTGTATTCATACTTTTAAGCTAATTCTCCTGTTCTCTTAAGAAAGCTTTTTTACTACAGGCCTGCAGCTGCCCGGCAAAACGAGACTAGAGCTTTATCTTATCTTTTTTCAATGTTATAACGTAAAATTATCTGGGAATATATGAGTTTCTTTCAGCTTTCTAGACAAAGAATAATAAAAAATCGCAATAATTGACATATAAGGGCTAAAATAGACTAAAAATCGAAATATTTGACATATAATACCTCTAGAATGTTTAGAAGGCTAGCCAGAACCATTAAATAATCGTATAAAAACAAAAAATGAATTTTTAAAAACGACAGTTTTAATCAGCTGACATGTCCCGGATATCCTCACGGATCCAGAGGGAATGCAGCCAGTCAAAAGAGATTGTCATACTATGAGACTGAGAATAAGCCAACAATTGCATTATAGACTTTAAACCTTAGAAACAAGTATTTCACAGGAAAATATCTATTATCCAAAAGTAGAAATTAAAAAAATCAAAATCGATATACGTATTTTAAAGACGCTTCATATCGAAAAATCATTTTACTATGTGTTTCTTTATGTTTTTGATGCATTTACTCGTGGGGTTATCGAGGAGACAAGCAAATTCCTATGGACTATGGAACGATCGAGATAACAAACGCATAGTCAAGAGAAAGATTCATTTTTCTCGTTTATTCTTATCAAAAGAGTACTATAAAATAAAAAACGATTGCAAGGTAATTAATAATCCTTTTTTTCAATTATCACAAAAAGGGTAGTAAATATGACAGTTTTTATAAAATACATTGAATAGATTATATATTTCATGAATTTACCTCGTTTTTTGTCCCTTGTTAATGTACTTATTTTCAAGACAACAGCATAAAAGGATTACATGAAAAATATTCATAAATTTGGTTAAAGCAATAAGGTTTTGTATTGTGATTTTCATTCATTTCCTATTGTTCGAATGTTATAGAGTTATTGTCCTCAGGAATTCTTATCATGCCAGAACACCAGCAAACTCAGAAATCCACAGAAGTAAAGTCCACTAGTCAAAACCAAGTACTTCCAAAAATCCAAGCACCTAGCTCACATCCAATGGCTATAATCCAGCGTGCTAGAATCAATCCGAAATTCCTCACTCATGCTGATGTCATGCAATTACAGCGTACAATTGGAAATAGGGCAGTAGGTAAGCTGCTATCTGAAATCGGGCTGATTCCTTCAAAAGCTAAGCAGGCACAGCCAGTTCAGATGCAGCAAATACCAGAGGAAGAGAAAGAGCCTTTACAGGGTAAGTTTACAAAGCCTCTTCAACGCCAAGAAATTCAAGTGGAAGAAGAGCCCTTTCAGGGCAAAGGAGAAAAAATAAACACCGGAATGCCTGATAATTTGAAAGCTGGTGTGGAGAGCCTATCTGGAATTGATATGAGCGACGTGAGAGTGCATTATCTTTCTTCCAAGCCCACAGAGGTGGGGGCTTTAGCCTATACTCAGGGGTAAAGACATTCATGTAGCTCCGGAGGCAGGAGAAGGCATTTACCACATGAAGCATGGCATGTAGTACAGCAGAAGCAAGGAAGGGTAAAACCAACTCTACAGATAAAGGATTTTAATGTTAATGATGATGTGGGATTAGAGCAGGAAGCAAATGCAATGGGTGAAACTGCTATTCAAATGAGATCTTCCTTGGAAATTAAATCTAACGCTTTTTCTCCAATATCTACACCTATGCTTATTCAAATGGCAGGGAGGATTTGTAAAAGTTGTGGACTGGAATTCGAACCCGAGACTGATGAAGAAATATGCAAGGTGTGCAGAAGCCAGGAAGCTTATCAAGAATACATACTAAAAGAAGCGGGAATACATGATCAATATGGAACAGCTATAGGAAATCCGCGAATGGTACAATCAGTACGGGAGCTGCAAACACCACTGCCAACGATGGGATTTGTGCCACGGTCAGTACGGGAGCTGCAAACACGACGGTCAACGATGGGATTTGTGCCACGGTCAGTACGGGAGCTGCAAACACCACAGCCAACGATGGGATTTGTGCCACGGTCAGTACGGGAGCTGCAAACACGACGGTCAACAATGGGATTTGTGCCAGGATCAGTACCAATGCTGACGTCTCAAACTGAAAGAGAACCGGCACCGCCACAAACGGCAAAGCCCTGGTTGCCAGAGGCGCAATCTGAGGAAGAGAAAGCTGAAACAACTAGACTTTTGAGAGAATTAGATGCCTGGAAAAGAGATTCTCCGATCGAACAGCCACTTTCCCGCGAAATTAGAGGTTTAGCACCGATTCCTAGTCAAGTACACATACCTTCCCCAGCATTTCTTTCCACACAAATCAGTAAAAGTAATCAAGATTGTGTTTTGGCGGCTTTTGCAACAATTATTGGAAATAAAATGTGGACTGTGCGGTTCGAAACTGTCATGACATCAACTGATTCTGGGATTCAGACAATTGCTGTATCTTTGGGATTTGGTAACCATTCGCGAAGTGACCTTCTTAGTCATCTTACGAGAGGTGGTAAGGCTTTTATCCGCGCACCTGCCCTATATGGCAATGGCTGGCATGCTTACTGTGCTTTTGGATTAATGGAGAATAATTATATCCTCGCCTACGATCCTGACGCTGATGAGCAAACTCGTGTGAAAAAGATTCCGATTGAAAAAATTGACGAAACTTTCATTTTCTACTAACATAACTATTGGTAGTACACTATGATCGTCATCTATTACAGGGTTGATGTTTTCACAAATAAGTAGCAGAAGCTATTAATTTTCATATTGAATTGAAATCAGAGGACTATGGAGCCCATAAGGGATTTCTGAATAATGTCAACTAACTAATAGAGGACTACTTACATTATGGGGTTCTGTGCACAACCATCCAAAAGTTCAATATATCTATTTAGCCAAGAATCCTCTTGGTCTGGTAGCAGCAAATCAATTTATATTGGTTCGCTCTTGCAGGTCAAAATCGAAATGTCTATGCACTGTTTCAATAATATCTCAATGTACAGGTCGATACATAATAATCCCAGATTAAACTTCTTCACTTCTTCGCATAGCTAAAAATGAGATTCTCGACCTGCAATTATTCCTTTAAAACAGGCTCGTACTCATAACTAAAATTTACAAAATCCAAATTAACAAGATCTCTCATTTTTTGTTAACGATGTTAATTCAAAAAAATAGAACATTCTCTCTGATTTAATCAGAATGTCATAAGTTAGTTTAGCCTGTGATTATTACTTTTAAGATAAACCTATTTTAAAAGAGCTTTTCAAGAATTTTACAGGCTACAAAAGAAATGTACCTTTACAAAATCCTCTAAATTTGTCCTTTAATCCTCTGCCAAAAATAAACTTCAATATGCACAAAATAGTATGAAATATTTTCTAATTAGTGATACCCGGTTTATATAGCGACCCTATTTTTACCTTAATTTCTATTGGAAAACTCACAAGAAATGTAAGTGCCAGAAAAAGAGCTTTTTTTCTCGATTTTGAAGAAATTTTTTCCATGACTTGTTCACTCGCAAAAAATGCCGCTGTTAGTCGGCTGTGCCTATGTGTTTTGTAAACAAATCATTCCAATGACTATATGTATATAATCGCTGTTTTTGGTACGTTGGGTTAACGCTATCGATTTTATTATCACAAAAAGGGCAAATATATTATTCCTGCCGATACCCCTATACGTTAACAGGAAAAAAGATAAAGATTCTCATAACTTTATAAAAATACAATTTATAATAATCCGTATCATGTCACAATCTATTTTTAGTCATACCGGACTTTATAATATGTTAAAAAACAAAGGCTTTCGACTACGATAATTTGAAGTCTAATAAAAAATTAATTAAGTTAGATATATCAGCTTGGGATATACTTCCCAAGTTGAAGTTTCGCGAAGATTTCAGCAGTCTCTTTGTTCATTTCTTCTATAACAAACTCTGCGTTTTTCTCTCCTTTTTTGATATAAACTAAACCCATTCTTATCTTTTCGAGATTAGTGGCCAACTTTTGAATTGTTAATTCCTGATCATCAATCAAGTGAAGTAAATAATTATGGAGAAGTAACCCCATTACACAGAGAAATACATGAGCTCTGATCTTTACATCTTTTCTGACATACACAGGTTTTATCGGTATCAGTAACTTGTCTTTCAACCATTTTATATCCTCTTCAATCATATTTCTGGAATCATACATCTCCACAATTTCCTTTGTTGTAAGGTCTTCTTTATCAGTAAACACAACAGTCTTCCCCATCCCTAAAATAAATTCTTCTTCCCGAGCATCATTCAAACTGAAATTGAGTTGTAACTCTCCTTCAGTTTCAATAACGTTGTAATCGAAGAGTCCTCTATACTGCTTTGAGACTATGTCAACAACACGGTTAGTGAGCCCCTTTGCTGTTGTTTTTCTTCCTTTTCCTTTATTGTTAAGCTTATATCTTATTTCTTCAATTTTCCCCAGGATGACAGCTTTTTTTGTTTCCCACTCATGTATCTGTTTTCGTTTTGTAGTTTCACTGTACTTGATAATTCCATTGAACTCTTTATCATACCAGATTCCTTTAATACGATGAGCTTTAACTTTGTTCTTTTTTCCGTTCTCCCACTCTTCTTCGTAATCGGACAGAGGAATCTGATATAAATCTTTACACATAGAAGAAGGTAAAGCTCCGACAACATGCATTTTATCTAAAACCTTTTCGATGTTATCTGTTGAGTTCATACCTCTATCAAAAACAATAGTCATATCCTTTAGAGGAATTTCTATTTCCTCAACATGTTTGCAGATGCTATCAAATAAATCTGAAAACAAAGATACATCAGGTACATTTGCTGGATATGTAATTGTCTGGAAAGGAATGTTTTTGTTTGAAGTCGTTAAGCCGACGCCTATAAGATTCTTATCATACCGTTTGTCTTTAGAAAAACCTTTTTTTGGAAGATCTTCTCCATGTTCTATGTGAGTGTAAAAGTTAGTCGTATCAAATGTTAATTTAGTGGGTTTAATCCCTCTTTTTATCAGTGTTTGGGAGATATCAAGTTCGATTTTGCTGATTGTTTCTTCATCCAATTTTTCCATGTAATTGAGGAAGTTCTGACTAGAGAGTTTGTATTTTGGGTTCCAGAAAAACTTGAGTAAACTTTCTTTGAAATATTCATCTAGAACATTCCTGCTTAGGGCATGTTCGGATCTTCCGATGATTATTAAAAGAAGATATTCTGCAGGGGTAAGACCTTTCATAGTTTTCATTTCAACATGTTTATTCATGGCTTCAATGAGTCCTACCTCTTCAGCTGCCTTGAGCAAGGCAGCTGGTTTGCCAAAAGAATAGGAGGCTATTTTTGTTTCTTTTGCTCCCATAATGAGTTCATAAACCTTGTCAGCGTTCCCAACATACTTTTGTACCGCTTGAACAACTTTTCCATCAATTCGTTCATTTTTTACTACGTAAAGGTATTTATGTCCAGATATAGTTTTGAATTTGAAGTGCATAAAGTTATTATACCCTACTAATTAATAAATTTTCCTAAAATTTATTTCATAATAACGACGAAAAAAAAGCTTTTTGATAACTTTTCTATTACCAAATTTGATCACAATATTGGTAACAAACAATTAACTTATTTTAGGCCCTACAAAAATAAAGCCGCAAGATATCACTTTTAGTCAGAAAGTAGAAACTCCGGTCATACATTGTATGACAAACTGTATGACAGCTCAAGAAGAAAAAATTAGAGTTAATGCTAGGATCCCAAAATCTCTGTATGACTGGATAAGCTCAGAGTATGACAATGTAAGCCAGGCTATTAACGAAGGCCTTGAGAGGCTCAAAGAATCGAAAACTGGCGAGATGTCATACAACTCTAAAGATATCATACTGGGTAGTCATACACCCAATGAGAATGTCATACAAAGCCCTATGGATGTCATACATGATGTCATACCTAATCCTGAACCTGTCATACAAGATGACATACGAGTGCTGAGAGCAACAACCGAAGAGCAAAAGTCTAGAATTGAAGAATATAAGGCACAATTCCAAGGGCTTAATGCTGAAATCTCAAGGCTTAAAGCTGTTTTGATAGAGGCTCCGGATCCTGTGGACCTTGTAAGGCTTCAGGCAACAAATGAAGGTCTTAACCTAGTAATTGAAGAAAAGAACAGGAGCATAGAAAGGCTAGAAAAAGAAGTCAATAGACTTGATTTGTTCTCTCATTACTTCAAGAGCAATCCGGTTAAACAGATAGAAGCCCATGTAGTTGAGAAGGTTAAGCCTTGGTGGAAGTTCTGGTAATTCTATTTTTTAAGTTTCTTTGTAATTAGGTTAATGAGCTCACCTAATAAACCCAAAACAGTAATGAAGATAATGTATATCCAAATTGAAAAAGGAAGTTTCACAAAGAAACATTCGAACTTATACTAGTTAATATTTTTTACAATGTTACTAAAATGATATTGATTTGCAGGAAGCCCCTCACAAGCTCCCTGCGTATCTTATGAGACCTTTACCCCATGCACTCTGCGAATTGTCAGGAAGCTCCCCACAAACTCCCTGTGCAGCTACTTAAAAAGAGATTTTATAATCCTGTTACAAGTCGTATTATGATTTCTTTTCATAAAAAACATAAAGAAGCAACAATTCTAAAAATAATTTAGACTCAATTTTTCTTAAATGGGGGGAGAGTAGCCCAAGGGAATTTCACC
>CAWFUY010000003.1:0-10490 GCA_963818955.1 uncultured Methanosarcinaceae archaeon
GTCTTTTTCAGTAAATCGTTTGCAAAATTTAGCTGCTCACTGGACAATTGATTTTTGTGGATAATAACATACCTTATATTATTAGCGTGCAAGACCGAAGTGCCTATTTCAGTAACATCCTCCTGTAAAATATCTTTAGTTTGCAGGGAATAATTATTTAATTCTCTAATAAGTGGAGTCTCCCTTTGAAAATTATTGACATTGGCTGGATACCTTGCTGCATATCCACCGACAAGAGATTTATTATGGACTGTCTGATAGTACAAATACTGAAAATCCATATATCCTGCGTTAGAGTTTTGCGGAATTTCAAGCAATGCATAGTTATCAGTATCATTACTAATTTTATGGTAAAAGTCCGGAACATTTACCTGTGCGGTTGGATATGGAATCCATATGTATTCAAAAATCAGCAGGAAACCAACTATTGTAAAGATAAGCTTTTTTCTTTCGGGCTTATACTTAAGTAATTCCGAAAAACCATACCCTGCTAAGACAGAATATCCAAGTGTCGCGATAACAAAAAATCTGCCAACTGTCCTGCAATTTTTCAGAAAGGGAACTATATTATAAAGTAGCTGATATGGAAGCGGTATTTTCAGATTAAAATCAGTGAAGGTAGACGCACCATTAAAGTGTAAAATCGGTCCTAAACTAATTACTGTAAAGAAAAACGTAGATATTAACCAGAACTTTATGTCAGGATTTTTCCTTGATTTGAGGAATGAAAGGGCTGAAAGTCCCAGAACAATGTATCCTATAAAATTCACTCTTTCAGCAGGCCAGCTTGGTATATTTGAGTATAAATCTGATGTAAATTGACCAAATAACGGATGTAAATGAGAAGGGAGGAAAAAGCTCATCAAATCATTTGATAATTTCGGAATATCGTTAACACTCGGCTTTAAGAAGTTTTGCTTTGAAAGGGCAATAGATACCTCGTTAATCGTTAAAGGTAATATTCCGAGAAAAGCGACCCCGCCAAAAAAGAAATATTTTTTGATTATTTTTTTCAAAGAATAAATAAGGTTTTTTTCGGAACTGAGATTCATGGAAAAATCGTATAAAAATACTAATCCTGCAAAGATCCCCATAAATATCAGATACTGAAGGTCGCTCATAGCTACCAGAATGAAAAATATTCCTGCGATAATCGGATTTTTTGTTCCTCCTTCTTTAACTGTTTTCATAAGAAACAACGCACAAAATGGAATCCACTCAACGGTCGCTGCTCCAAAAAAATATAATCCTCTGGAAAAGTGGTATGGAGAAAATGCGAATACAATTCCTGCAATAAAGGCAGCATATTTATTATCCGTAAGATATTTTACCAGCAGATACGAACCAATAGCTCCTATTATAAAAGTTAAGAGCCATAATATTGTGTATATAATATGCAGCTCTAAAAAGGGAGACAGTAATACATATAATATTTGATTAAATGCTGATGAAAAGGGCATTGATTCTATACCATTCGGATAAAAAAGTAGATTGTCATGCGTTAAAGCGGTTAAATTTGCTCCCTGTATTGCTATTTTTGTGTACCATAAGATTCTCATCCACTGGAGAGAATCCGCACCCGTTCCAGGAATATCGGTTTTTATCTTAAATAAAACAGGATAAGTAAGAATAATTGTCAAAAAGACATATGATATTCCCATCAGAGAATATTCCTGTAAATTATTAAAATGATTCTTTTTATCACTTGGGTTTTTTTTTAAGTTAGGCATTTTCTTAATTTCCATGAAATTGTCTCCCAATTTCCAGAGTACTTCTTATTTTATATTTTTGAGTTCACCCCAAAACCAATTTTATTCCCAAATCTATAAAGTTTATGAAACATTTTAGATCTCATAAACTTGATCGATTATTCGGAGTCTGGGATTCAGAGAAGTAATTTTGAGTTTTGAGATCAGCTCTTTAAAATAAACCTTATTTATTTTTGCATAGAACCATAGTCCAGGGAAAAGGCCTTCGGACTTCTAACACATCAAAATAAGTTTCTAGTAAATTCACGAACTTTCCTGAACTCCAGTTTTGAACATGTTCAATATCGTTCCCAAAACGTGTCAAATTCTTACCCCGCAAGAAATTCATTGCACAAAAATAAGGTTCATTAGGCACACTGAGAATACAGTAATTTTTAGTTATTCGTCTGATTTCCTGAAGGGCTAATTCCGGTTTTTCGAGATGTTCCAGTACCTCTGTTGCTATAACAAGATCGAAACTGTCTTCTTTAAATGAAATGTCATATATACTCCCTGAACACAAATTACATCCTGGATTTTTTTCCTTTGCAATTCTAAGAGCATTCCTTGAAATATCGACGCCTGTTATGTTTGGAAAATCCAGGGAATTAATAACAAATCCTTCCCCACAGCCTATATCAATAACATGATTTATATTTTCTAAAGGGGCTACAGTTTCGTTCAGGTTTTTTATAAAGTTAGCTATCACTATACCCATAAGCGGATTTTTAGAATTGTATTTTTTGTAATTTCTACTCTTGTTCTGGTTCATTTAGCCCCCTCCTTTTTAAAATGCATATTTTTTTTAATCCCAAATTTATTTCAATTTTTTGTTGGTTCGTTTTAACTTGATTATTCTAGTTTTGACTTGATAATTCTAAATATCATATTTATAACAATTTTATAACAATTTTATAATAATTTTATACTAATTCTGCCTGAGTCATTGAAATTTTAAGGCTTTTTTCTTAAAGTAAGCATGAATCCAAATACTGCTGGTAATAGTGTAGTCAAGAAATATAGAACTACAGAGCAGGAAAATCCATATGCAGAACTTTCATTCAATAGCTTAAATATTGTAACGCTTACAAATTCTCGAACTCCAAATCCTGATATAGAAATTGGAAAATTACCCAAAACTACTACTATTGGAAGGGAAAATGTAAGTAAATTATTTAATGCGGGATTTAAGGATTTTATAACTATCCAGTACACAAATAAGTTCAGTAAGTAATATCCAAGAGTTAATGCAAAAACATAAAAAATAGCTTTTTTATTTGCAGTGATTTCTCTTATCGTTCTAATATAATTTTCTTTGAATCCATTGTTTTTCGAAAATACCCCAAAAATGAGAGTTACAATCTTTTCATTTGTGATGGCGAACATGCCAGCGATAAAAATCATTGTCATCGGCGCCATTAGATAGATTAAATTTCTATCCTTAAAAAAGAAAGCTATAGATAGTACACTCAAAACTAGAAGACAGATCATATCTATAACTCTATCCATTACTACTGTTGGTATACTTCTGGAGCTCTCAGCATCTAAGTAAAAAGCTCTTGAAACTTCTCCTGCCCTACCTGGAGTAAGAGCTCCATAGAAATTACCTATTAGAATTATTTCAAGTGATCGTTTTACGGGGATTTTAACATTTATACAATTGAGCAGAGTCTGCCATTTTCTAGCTTTTATCAGATACATCAGAGCAATAAAAGGTAACGAGAGAGAAAGCAATACCAGATCCATTTGAGTAAAGGTCTCGTAGATTGTCTTCAGGTCAAGTTTGGCTATAAGATAAAGCATTAAACCCGAAGTAACCGCGATTTTACATGCCGTTTTCCAGTTCATAAGTATCGTACTTTATAATATAATCATCATTATTTCTCGAGTTTGTGATCAGTTCTCCTATCAGGCCAAGGGAAATAAACTGAGCTCCAAGAACCGTGAGTAATATGCCCAACAGAAGGAGTGGGCGGGCTCCTATTTGGATACCCAGGAGCCAAAGAGAGACTAGGTGCAGGTTTATGATTATTGCTACGAATATTAATAAGAAGCCAATACCCCCAAATATGTGAAGGGGTCTTTTCTTGTATATATTCAAAAATGTGACTGTAATCAGGTCCAGAACACCTTTAAAAAGTCTTTCAACTCCATATTTAGATTTTCCATGGACTCTAGGATGGTGTTCGACTTCAATCTCTCCTACAGTATAACCTCTCCAGTGAGCTAAAGCTGGAATATAGCGGTGGAATTCTCCATATAATCTTAAGTTGTCTACAACATAATTTCTATAACCTTTGAACCCACAATTGAAGTCATGAATTTTGACTCCTGTGATATATCGAGTCAATGCATTGAAGAATTTTGAGGGAATAGTCTTTGAAATCGGGTCCTGCCTGTTGACCTTCCAGCCGGAAACCATATCATATTCGTTTAATTTATCAAGAAACCTCGGAATTTCTTTGGGATCGTCCTGCAGATCTCCGTCCATGGTAATAACAAAGTCTCCCCCTGATTTCTTGAATCCACAGGAGAGAGCCGCAGCTTTTCCATAGTTCCTCTGAAACCTTACAATCTTAACTCTGCTATCTTTGATTGCCTTTAATTTCTTAAAAGTGTCATCGATAGATCCATCATCTACGAAAATGATCTCAGACGTTTTTTCCAGTCTGGAAAGAACTACATGCAATTGATTATACAATTCCCCTACGTTCTCTCCTTCATTGCAAACCGGAATTATGATTGAGAGATCTGGTTTGCTCGGGCATTTACCGTTTTCTCCTACAGTGTCTCAGTGTATTTGTAAAATTGCAACTTAAGAGTTTTTAAGACCTATTCATACTCATCAAACTTGAATCTTATAGAGAGAAATTCGACTTGAAATTGACAGCAAATTGAAACAAAGCCTCTTCTACAATAATAGTTTTAACTCACATCGAAGTTTCTAGAAAACTATTTCTGTGATTTTCAAATTAATTTTAAATTATCAGAAGCTCCTTGTTGTATAAAATAAACCTAAATAAAGATTACTGGTGTAGAAACAATTTCCAATTTTTACCATAGGCTTCTCCACCAAAATTATGTAATAAGTAATAAAACTATTCTCTTAGAGGCTGTCTTAAAATTCAAACCATTTCTACAATTGGATAATGAGCAACTTTAATTTTAAATTCAGATCGAAAATTTTTCCGAAATTCAGGTACACATTGAACTTAAGATAGTGCTTTATCCCATAGACTTACACACTCTATGTATGAAATCAAATGCAATAACCATCATTGCTTAAAATTACACTTTAGACATTTAACGGTTTAATGCTACTGTTTTGCAATTCAAGTGTGTAAGTCCTATCCCAATTATAGAACCAAGTTTAATTTTAAGACACGCTCTTAGAGCCTGTCTTAAAATTCAAACCATTCATACAATTGGATAATGGATAATGTTAACTTTAAAATTCATACTGTAATTTTTTTCAGCAGTTCGGATATACATTGACCTTAAAGATACTTTTTGTTCCATAGGACTTACGTACCCGATGAATAAAATCAAATACAATAGCCATCATTGATTAAAATGATACTTTTGACATTTAACGGTTTAATGCTACTGTTTTTCAGTTCAAATGCATGAGTCTTATCCCAATTATAGAACCAAATTTAATTTTAAGACACGCTCTTAGAGCGTGTCTTAAAATTCATTCTCATTCGCATAAAGTTTTGATCTTAGCCAGTCGTTTACTCATTATGCGGATCATAGTAGCATAGATGAAGGCTTGACTTGAATCTGTTAATCCTTCGTAATCTTTACTCAACCTTCTATAACGTCCTAGCCATCCAAATGTACGCTCTACTACCCATCTGTGAGGAAGTACTTTAAAACCTTTGACATTATCGCTGCGCTTAACTATTTCCAATACCCAATCACACGTTATTTTGACCCAATCAACCAGTTTACCCGAATAACCAGCATCAGCCCAAATAAGTTCCAATCGAGAAAATTTCCCCTAAACTGTTTCCAGAACAAGTTTAGCCCCATCTCTATCCTGAATATTTGCTGCATGAACTACAACCATCAACAGTAGCCCTGTTGTATCCACCAAAATGTGGCGCTTTCTCCCTTTTACTTTCTTGCCAGCATCATATCCACGAACTCCAGGAGTTTCTGTGGTTTTAACGGACTGACTATCTATAATCGCTGCACTTGGCTCTGGTTCTCTGCCATTTGCAATTCTCAGTTCAGTTCTCAGTACAGTATTAATATGTTCCCAAATTCCTTTAAGTCGCCAAAGGCGGAAATAGTGGTAGACAGTTTTCCACGGTGGAAATTCGTGGGGTAACATTCGCCAGGCACAACCAGAACGTAACAAATAGAAGATGGCATTCAATATTTCTCGATAGGAATGAACGCGTTTTCGACCCCTATTTGTTCGGAGAGTCGGAATATGAGGCTTAATTACTTTCCATTCTTGATTGGATAAATCACTAGGATAAGGAAGTCTTTGAGATCGTTTTGACATTAACGAACAATTAAGGTACACGGATTATTTAATTTTAAGACACGCTCTAAGGGGTGAGCGGACTTCCGGAAAAACCCGGGCTCACGGTCACGGACCTGATGGAACAGCTTGCGGAAGGAGCATCGGCTGTGAAATGCATGTATGTTATGGGAGAAAATTTCATGCTATCGGACCCGGATCTGAACAGGGTAAGAAAAGCCATGATGCGCCTGGACTTTCTGGTCGTGCAGGACATTTTCCGGACCGAAACTGCGAAGTTTGCTGGCGTTGTCCTGCCTGCGGCCTACTATGCAGAAAAAAACGGGGCCCAGACCAACACCGAACGCCGGGTACAGCGGCTCAGGAAAGCCCTGAACCCTCCGGGAGATGCTAAAGCGGACTGGCGTATCATCTGCAAACTTGCCGGGTGTATGGGATATGGGCCGCAGTTTTCCTACCTGAACGAAGCAGAGATCTTTGAGGAAATTGCAAAGGTTACCCCCTTATGGGGGGCATGATCTACGAGCGTCTTGAAAACCCTGATTCTCTCCAGTGGCCCTGCCCGGATAAAACTCGTCCGGGGACGCCCATCCTGCATACCGAAAAATTTTCCACCCCGGACGGGCTGGGAGAGTTTTCCTGCGTGGAATGGAAGCCCCCGGCCGAAGTCCCGGATGCGGAATATCACTTAATTCTTACTACAGGGAGGAACATCTGGCACTGGCATACAGGGACCATGACTCGCAGGTCGGAAACCCTGGACTCAGAAATCAGAACCGGCTGGGTGGAGGAGCTTCATCCCGAGGACGCGAAAAAGCTGGGAATCAGCAATCGGGAAAAAGTCCGCGTACTTTCCCGGAGGGGGAAAATCGAAATTCCGTCAATGGTCACAGAAGACATAAAACCTGGGGTTGTTTTCATCCCCTTCCATTTAAGGAATGTGTGGCTAACCTGCTGACCAACGGGGCTCTAGACCCCGTGGCAAAGATTCCAGAATACAAGGCATGTGCGGTAAAAATTGAGAAAATCGAACCTGAATAAGGTAAACTTTGGGAGGAAAAACTTTGGAACCTTCGGAAGGAGACGAATTTTAGATCCAAGCTTGCGATCAGGAATTACTGGAAAAAAGTGAGTCTGGCGGCGCGGTTTCAGCCCTACTGAAATTTGCACTGGAAAGCGGAAGCGTGGACGCAGTGCTCGGGGTCAGGAAAGGAGCTGATATCTACGATGCGGTACCTGTGCTGATTACGGACCCGGCAGAAATTTTGGAAATTTCGGGTTCCCTGCATTTCGGGACCCTTCTTCTGTCCAGGCTTTTCAGCAGATACCTGGGAAAGGCAGAGAACCTGAAAATTGCAGCTGCCCTGAAAGGATGCGATGTCATGGGGCTTTATGAGCTTGCAAAGCGGGGGGATGTCAGGCTGGAAAATATCATCATGCTTGGGCTAAACTGCGAGGCTCAATCAGTCCGGAAATGGCAAGGAAGATGATTATAGAAACGTTTGCAATTAACCCTGATTCGGTTAAAAAGGGAAGGATTTCCAAGGGAAAATTTATCTTCGAAACCCCTACGGGGAGTTTTCTGTGCCCATGGACAAACTGGAAGAGGGAAACTTAGGAAGAAGGAGCAACTGCAGGCGCTGCAAGCTGAAAATCCCTAGACAGGCCGACCTTGCCTGCGGAGAATGGGGTGTTATGGGTACGGAAGCAACCTTCGTTGAGGTTTGCAGCGCAAAAGGCGCAGAACTATTTAAACAGGCAAAAACTGCAGGCGTGGTTGAAACCCTTCTCCCTGTCCCAAAGGGACTGGAGATACGGGGAAAAATCGAGCAGTCGATGCTGAATCTGGCCGAGAACTGGAGGGAGAAAGACTTTCAGTCCCTGGGGGAAGGAAAAAACCGCCTGAGACAACTGGCAGATGAGACTTCACGTTGAATCAAGTGCTATACTTGCATTGAAGTCTGTCCTGCCCTGTCCAGGACAAAAATATCAGACTTTATTGTAGATGTTCCGGGGAAGGTCCCCCAATCCTTTGCCTTTCATGCACTACGATATTCCCTTGTTGCAGATTCTTGTATCAATTGTGGGCAATGCGAAGAACTCTGTCCCATGGACATCCCAAATGCCCTTTTTATGCATTCCTTTGCCGTGGAGCTTCAGGAACTCTACGGCTACCAGGCAGGACAGGATCTCTCAGTCCCGAATCTCGCACCACTGGAAATTTTCCTGCGGGAAGAAAACAGGGAAAAACGGGGCTGGATCTGAGACTTTTATCTGGATGGTTAAGGAAGGGGGTTACAAATATCCGAATGATCAGAGCAAGCTTCAGATACGAAGATGTGGTAAAATGCATATTCGGTTTGAACTCTCTTGATCTCGAAACATACAAAAATCTGCTCTGTACATGGTCCCCTTACAACCGAAGGACTGGGAGAAATCGTAAAAAGAGATAAAAGTACTGTGTATCGCTCCCTGCAGAGCCTTATAGCATGTGGAATAGCTTACCGAAGAAAGAGGTCTATTGAAGGTGGAGGATACTACTACGAATATATATCAGTCGAATCTGGGAAAGTTAAGCAGGTGCTAAAGAAGAATATTGATGATTGGTACTACCAGATGAACGAGCTGATTGAGAAAAAAGAGTTGATTGATAATACAAGTTGATTAAAATAATGGATGAGACCGTCCCAAAACTTAAATGAAGTTCATAGTCGCCAAGATTGCAACTTCAATGTATGGTATTTCTCTGCTGTCATGTCTTGGAAATACTTTCTTTCATGACCCTATCCAGCTAAAGAATTTTTCTACTACACTTTTCTTTTTGACTTCTTCCAAATATACATTTATTAGCTTTCTTCCTTTCTTTTTCTTTCGATTTCTTATGTTTACTGGTATTTCCTCTTTTTCGGTTCTATTTTCTAGATGTGCTGTGAAAGATGTGATTTAGGGGGAAGGGAACTAGAGCTGCTCGCAATACTTTCTCCTGTTCCCCTCTTTAATTGACTATTTGTGGATCTCACGAAAATCCGGGCAAAATTGCAGGTATTACTTCTTCGTGCTTATATGCAGAGGGGAGAATTCCAGCATGATTCCTTTTTTCTTTAATTTTCGTAAAGAGCTGTTTTAAGGTATCTTCGTTGCTCTTCGTGAACTCGAAAGGTGAACCCGTGAAAGGTTCAAAGTGCACTGGCACGTCGTCGAGCCTGTAGAAAGTCCCGTCACATTCCATGGCATCAATAACTCCAGGAAGTACAATGTCCGAAGCAACTACGGTCGGGCAGGGAGCAATGTCCAGGCAGATCAGAGGAATTTTGGCAAGGTAAGCCGCACAGTCTGCAGGGATATGAGTTAAAAGATCAGAGCACATCACAAAGGCTGCATCTACGTCTTTTTCTCTAAGTACGTCCACGGTTGTGAATTCTCCGGGGTTATAACGTGGGTGTCCACGTATGAAGTCAAGCCCGAAGGGGTACCCGTACATGTAGGAAGCAACCTGGTTAAAGCCTGCAACGTTGCAGTGGCCGCGGATAACTCCAAGGGTGAACTTGGCGTAGTTGTTCAGTTCCTTTACGAGGTTCATGGCAATTTCGGAATTCCTGTGCTTCCCCATTGAAGAAGCAAGCCCGAGCCCCACTGAATGGATCCGAAAGTTGCAGTTTTTCATCATATCGAGCATCTCTTCCATAACAGGGATGGGAACTCCTGTAATCTCTTCTACTGAGGGATGAGGAGTTTTTCCGTGAAGCAGGGTAAGAAGTGCACTTATCAGTTCATAATCGGAGCCGGGTTTTAGCTGTACGTGCAGGTCGGAAGCTTCAGTGGTCGGGGTTCTTCTCGGGTCCACAGTGATGATTGTCCTGTCGAAACGTCCGCGTTTTGTCCAGTAACCTCTCGGGAAAACCGCGTATCTTGACATTTGCCTCGGCATGGATTCAAGAGGATTCGTTCCCCAGTAGACTATCAGGTCACCTCTGTTTTTCTTCTGTCCTTCGGTTGCACCGACTTTTCCGGCTTCCTGGATTCCCATAGCTGTCGGCCCGTGGCAGACAGTAGAATTGGAATCAACAAGCGCACCAAGGTATTCCCCGATCTTAAGCCCTATTTCATGTGCTTCACAGGAGGTTTCACTGCCCATGAAAAGCAAGGGACGCTTTGCCGAAACAAGGATATCGGCAGCTTTCTCAAGAGCTTCATCCCAGGCTGCAGGAGTCAGTTTTCGCCTCAACTTTTATAAGAGGCTGCATGAT
>CAWFUY010000004.1:0-5895 GCA_963818955.1 uncultured Methanosarcinaceae archaeon
AAATTTATTAATCTAGTAAAAAACTCGGAGATCATAAATACACGAAATAATTTCAGGATAAAACAAGTAAGAAGGTAGCTGATGTTGAAAACTCTAAATTCCGTAAAACAAAAAAATCCTGAGGACAAAAACCCGGAAAAAAGGAACTGAAAACGGGATTTTATCGGTCCTGGTACACGAACTCAGAAACAATTTCAGCCTTAACCTTGCAGAAATTAAAGTAACAGATGTCAGGATAGGTCTGGCCTATACAGGAGTCCTGCTCTCAACCGGTTATGGAGGTGTGACCTGTACCCCTCTTTACGATGTATCCTGCTGCTCAAGAGTGTTTTTTCCGGAAACTCTAAGAAATCAAACTGCCGATTACATACTTGAACTGGCCCTGTCAGAAAATCATGTTGAAGCCGCAGTCGGAATAGCAACTTTAAACGCTTTTTTCCACATGTTGCACGGACTAAAAATGATAAGTGCCCCAACTTCAGATACAGATATTCTTGACCTTATAAATCCTGAGGACAGGATTGCAATGGTAGGTTATTTCGGCCCTCTTGTTCCGAAAATCCTGAAAATAACAGAGAAACTTACGGTTCTGGAAAAACGAAAAATCGAAAGTGCTGAAGCCAGGACTTTGCCTTCGGAAAAAGCCGGGGAGATTCTTCCTGCTTCCGATGTAATTATCCTCAGTGCAAGCACCCTGGTCAACGGAACTTTTGACGAACTTCTTGCCCTCCGGGGGTCAGCAAGAGAAGTTGTCCTGCTCGGCCCGAGCTCTCCACTTTACCCGGAACCTTTTTTTCAAAGAGGGATTACAGCAGTAATGGGAACCAGAATCTATGACCCATTCAATATGCTTACTATTGTCAGTGAAGCCGGAGGAACTAAAAAACTCCAAAGGCACTGCGGGGAGAAAATCGCATTCAGAAAAATGAATAAAAAGTCAACATGAGCGTTATTCGGAGCATCAACAAGTTGCGCAGGCACTTCTGTAAATGGTTACTAAGTTACATTCCCGGCAAATACTTTTACTTCATGAATTTGCCAGCTTGACGATTGCAGTTAGTTCAGCAATAAGAGTTTTGCCTTCACTGTCAACGACTTTCAAGTTAATCTCAGAGCCGGCTTTAAATCCATAGTTATCGGATGTATTGCCCACCCCGTTTACATTTACTTTTACACTGGAATCAATACGGCTCACAGAACTGTCCTGTCCACAAAGCACCAATTTTTCTCCGGCACTCCATAAACCGTCTTTAAGGACTGCACGATTTAGGGTTTCATAAGCAGGATTTTTTCCTGCAGTACTAAGGTTCAGGTAGGAAACAGAGAGGTTTCCGGTGACACGGGTGCCCCCATACCCGGGGATGCCGCGATAGGAATTTCCGTATCCTGAGATCCGTATGGAAGTCGAATCAAGCGGAAGAGAACTGCCTCCTTCATGTACAAACACTATCTTATTTTTGTCAAACGCGACGTCTTCAGATCTGGCACCATAAAGTCCCCCTTTACAGGATTCAAGAGTAATCCTCGACATCTGCGGCTGGAGCCCTGCTTCACCACCTGATAGGTTAAAAGCGCTGCAAGCAATTATGCCTACAAGTGCAAGAGTAATTAATAAAAGAAGGATTGAACCTACTACCGGAGTATAAGCTTTTGATGCGGATTTTAGTGATAAGAAAGATTTAAACCGTATTTTTTTCATAGATTACCTAGAGGAAATATGTGCAAACGTGCTTAAAAAATTTCCGATTGACTAATAAATATGCCTTATTAAAGTTCTAAAAAATGAGTTGAGGAAAAATTATAATCCTCGGATTCTGAGATATGAAACATAAAACGTGAAATTGAGGTTAAAAGAGCTCTGCAACCTATTTTCTTCGTCTCTGTTTCTTCTCATACTCTTTTTCAAGCTCAAAGATTCCCTTAACAGACTCCAGTTCCCTTTTGCTTCTGGAATATAAAAAAAGCACCAGAACTACTCCAATGAGCAGGGCAACAATTGCACACAGGAAAAGTAAAGGAGCTGATTGTGAATAATATTTAACCTGAATGGCTTCATCTCTTTCTCCCAGTTTGGAAGAGATCCAGAGTAGATTTTGCCTTCCTTTCTCATCAAAACTTACATTAGAAGGCGTTGGCCGTGCTATCCCGAATATCCTGTTGCCTGTAGCATATCCGGGTGGAAGGATTACGCGAATAAATTCGGAATCAGGTCTTATGAACGCAAAACTCTGGGTTGCTGGGACCGCGATGGTGTAAGCAATAAAGCCTGTTATGGGTTCCTGAAACTCGAGATCCAGAACCTTCATATTCTGGCTAATGTCTTGAGTAAATGTATATTTGATATCTGAGGCTCCATTCGTTTGCGAAAGCCTTTTAAAAGTTTGAGCATCCGCTGCGGTCTTGTTTGCAGACTCGGCAAGCAATACGAAATTTTGAATTGGTTCTTCTTCCGAACCGCCTCCCAGAGTATCGGGGGGGTAAATCTCTAGCTTACTGCAATTTATTTCTAGATTCACAACCTTTGCTGTTGTTCTGTCTTCCAGGAGATAGTAAGTGGTAGTATTCGCAGGCTTATTATTAGCCCATTCATTTAGAAATACCTCAAACTCATAGTTAGATACGTTGCCGGACTGGTTAAGAGCAATTTGTTTTTTTTCTTCCGCACAGCCTGACATTAAGACCGGTATCATGATAAGGAGTATAAGCAAAATCTTCATTCTCATTTTCAAAAACAATTCTCCTTTGAACTCGAGGTGATTTTTCAGCTCTTAGAGATCTTCTCTCACCGAGGAAAGCGTTAACAGGGTCTGAAACATGCCGCTTCTATCATATGCTCTCTATTCTTAATAAATAAAACGGATAGCTTTCGGACAAATCAGGGCAAAACATCAATCTTTGGAGTAAATAAATTTAGTGAGTAATCTGAGTTTTATTCGCTATAAATAATATTTTGCGACAGGTCAAAGGGTCCCACTCAAAAACAGTATGCTTAAATGTGAAAAAGAATATCTGCAGATTGCTTGCTTTCACAAAGATAAGAAATGGCAAAGTTTGGAGTTTGCTTCCTTCTCTTTCTTGTGACTACATCATGAAGGATTTCGTGAAAATGGAAGACGCTGAAGCGGAGGCGGATTATATGAAATGTACTTTTTGTGACGAAGAAATACAAGGGTCCGGGTATAAAATAGCTAATGATGTGATAATAAGAGGCGTTAAACCTGGTAACAGAAGATCGGTAGCTACAATTAAGGATACAGGAGATGTATGTTCCAGGACTTGTCAAATAGCTTCAAAGATTGCATATTTAGTTCATATAAAATCTTTTAAACTCTCTGGGGAAACTTATGGACAGGCTCTAGAGTACTGTAATTGCGTTGAAGAAGAGTTTATAAAAGGGATGGATAAGTATATAGAAATAATGAATAGAAAAATATTCATGGTTGAATAATACCTTTAATAAAAATTTCGAACTCTATAACTCTGAAATTGTCTACTATATTAATTTTATTGGTTCAGCGATCTTTCTACCATAGTCCATTCAATCTTCTTTATATACTTTGCCTGAAGTTTCGAAACATAAAGTACGTTACTACCAATGAGTATTTTCATATCTGAAGGTTTTGGAGAATCATCCCCAAGAGGAATAAGTACGGGGCCCTCAGGAGAGGTGGAAAGCCTGAAATCCTGTCCACTCTTTCTTATGTAAGCTCTTACCTTCTCGTCAATTGAAAACGCCGGAATCATTTAAAGCACCAATGTAAAACTTGTCCTGAGAGAATAAATAATTACAGGTTATTAATTCGGGGAATTATAATACTTCCATAGAAAAGAAAGAAGCCTTTAAATACACGTTTAAAATACACCTAAGTACACATATATATCTGTACTTAATTTGAAATATATCTATACTTAATTTGAAATTTTAAACATATCTTAGAAATGTATTTTTAATGATCCTTTAATTCACCTTAAATACCGAGCCTCTACGCAGCTTTAAATTTCACGAAAGCCATTAGAGTGAAGATACTATGATGATGAGAGACAGGGGAAAACTTGTGATCTGGCCAGCCTACATAGACCAGACGAGAACCAGGGACATGGGCAGAATAATCTCCCTGAAAAATGCAGTAAAGGAGCCGCAACTCAATGAGATAAAAGAAGCAGCTAGAAAACTTGGCCTGAATCCTGAAGTCGAGCCGGAAAAAGCCTATCCCAAATCCTGTTGGGAAAAAAGCGGGAGAGTACTTGTAGATGATACCGGGCCAAAATCTGTCATTGCGAAGCAGATAGCTTTATATATAAAAAAAATACGGAATCAGAAAGGTTCTGCCAAAACAAACGAACCTATCAAGACAAAAGAATCCACTAAAACAAAAGAACCCGTAAAAGGAAAAGAACCTGCTAAAACAAAAGAACCTGAAAAAAACAAGGGCACTTCCAAAATCAAGGGTTTTTTCAAATTTTGAATTGCTGCAGGTAAACTCCTGTAGTGAAGAAAAAGAATTAACCCTATTATTAGCCCTATTATTATATTTGTGAATGTGCTTTATTTTAACCTTTTATAAGGATATCTCATCTTCTTTCCACAGCGCTGACATGAAATAACGATATATCCTTCCTTCAGCCTGTAAAGTGCGTTGCTCCCAGGCACCAGGAAAGCATAGCAATGTTTACAGATGCTTCTTTTAATCTCCCTTGGAATACTCATTCTATTCCTCATGGAAATATTCCTGATAAGCTGCACATAGCGCTCGCTGCGGTCAGGATGTTTTTCGTAATCCTTTATCGCAAGCTCAAAAAGTCGCCACATGCGTTGAATTGCGATATCTTGGATTAAATTTTTCTGCTGTTTTCTGGCTACTCTGGACATAGTTAGACTGATCCTCTGGTTTTTCCTGTCATGAATCAAGAATAACCACATAAATATTTGGGTCCTTGCTGTTTACAAGGGCCTTAAACTTTTCGGGGTTTCCAGCTGTTTTCTCTGTATCGCCCTTATAACTCTTCTTGTATCTCCCCTGAACTGCAGAGAACAGTTTTCCGGGGAAAGGTCAAAAGGAAATGTAAACAAAAATGTTTAAAAATTATTAGTGTGTAAACTAATTCAGGTTCTTAAAACTTGCTGCATTAGAGAATGTAAAATAAAGGTTTTAATTCGAAAATAGGGTAAATAAATGGATAGAAGAGGTAATAAATGGAGTCTATAACTAAATTTTTTTCCCTAACTTTTATGTTCTTATTCTTAATTTTTTTTACTTCTGCTGCTTCTGCTGCTTCTACACAAAGAGCGGATGGTCAATTTACCCTTATGGAGACTCAGATCACAAATAACGAATCAGACCAGATAGATCCTGCTATCTATGGAGATAATGTGGTATGGCAGGACGAACGTAATGGAAATTGGGATATTTACCTGTATAACCTCTCAACTTTTGCAGAAACCCGGATTACCACCAATGAATCAAACCAGACAAAACCTGCTATATCTGAGGATAAAATAGTGTGGCAAGACTATAGAAATGGTAACTGGGATATCTATATGTATGAACTTTCCACTCAGAAAGAAATTCAGATCACGGACGAGTCACGCGATCAGGTAAATCCTGCTATCTGCAAGGACAGGATAGTATGGCAGGATGATAAAAATGGGAATTGGGATATCCATATGTACGATCTTTCCACTTTGAAAGAAGCTCAAATTACCACCGATAAATCCGATCAGACAGAACCAGCCATATATGGTGACAGAATAGTGTGGCAGGATGGCCGAGAAGGAAGAGATATCTATTTATATGAACTTTCTACCTCCAGACGGCTTTTTAATCTATTCTGGAACAGTCAAAATTTTGAATTGCTTTCAATAGTTACAGGCTCTGATACTTCAAAAGTCCGGAA
>CAWFUY010000005.1:0-18049 GCA_963818955.1 uncultured Methanosarcinaceae archaeon
ATGAGCCGTTGGCTCATGCATGAAGCATGAAAAACTTTCATTATCTTTTTTATCCTTCTATACTTGATATGGGCAATGAATACTGTTTGTGTTATGTGCCTTGATCTCGCCTAAGAAACTACGTATATTACTCTCGAATGCATGAATGCCGTCTTAGAACGCGTATAGAAAATTGTCCCTTCGAGGAGTTCTATCTTGCTCATATCAGGAGAAAACGCATGAAGATGGTAAGAAATAAGGTTTGTGGAGCAGACATTCATAAAAAGTTCCTCGTAGCAACTATCCTTTCCAGAGATGGAACTCAAATCTCTGAACGCTTTGGGATGATGCTTGATGATCTCCTAAAATTCAAGGAATGGGTACTCGAGAACAATTGTGAACAAGTAGCTGTAGAATCTACAGGTGTTTATTGGGTTCCAATTCACACAGTATTAGAGGATAGAATTGAGGTAATCGTAGCCAATCCCTACCAGATAAAGCACACTCCCGGGAGGAAAACGGATCAGCGTGACTCTGAATGGATTGCAGAACTATGCCTCAAAGGAATGATAGAGCCTTCAAGGATATTTCCTAAAGAAGACAGGGAACTAAGAACACTCACAAGAGCAAGGGAAAATCTTGTAAACAACTGTACCCAGATGAAGAGCAGAATCCATCAAGCACTTGAATCTTCTTGTATCAAAATGTCATCTGTTCTTTCAGATATTTTTGGAAAATCAGGTAGATATATTTTAAATGGTTTACTTGAAGGGAAGAATATAGATCAAATCCTTGTTGGATTAAAATCAAAAGCGATAAGGAAAAAAGAACAGCAACTCAGAGAGACAATAAAAAATAGTCTTGATTCTGCTCAAATTCTTGTTATTCGAACTTGCTTAGAATTAATGGAAGAAATTCAAAAGAAAATCGATAATCTTGATATTGAAATAATGAGCCGAATAAAAAGTAAAAAGGAAGATCTAGAAATTGCCATGTCAATTCCTGGCATTGGATTTATATCAGCCTCATCAATTCTTGCAGAGATTGGAAATTATCGGGATTTTGCAAATGGAAATAAACTTGCTGCATGGTGTGGACTTGTACCATCGATATATGAATCAGCAGAAAAGCGTATTTTAGGCAGTATAACTAAACATGGATCTAAGCATGTCAGAAGGATGCTTGTGCAGGTCGCACATGCTATATCTCGAACTAAAAATTCAAGACTAAAGAGTTTCTTTTTGAGACTAAAAGCTAAAAAAGGAACTAATGTAGCTATAGTTGCGCTAGCAAGAAAAGTTCTCTGTATATTGCATCATCTTCTGGTAAACAGGGAAATGTATGAAGAAAGTGGAAATCTAAAACCTAAAACTCTAAAGTTTGATCGGGTTTCCTCACCGATTCAGATTACTGAACAGGATATGATTGATACTCTCGTCAAAGCCGGGTATATTATCAAAAAAGTGGATATAGGGGGGTAAATACGGGAGAGAAAATAACGTCTCCTACCATGGTGGATAAAGTTTTTCATAGAAAACACATAGACACTTTTTTAATGCCTATTCATAACGAAATAAATAAGTAATTTTTTAATTTATAAAACTTGCTGAAAATTAAAATCCTATTTTCCCTAATAATTTTAATTATTTTCTAAATTTTCAAAATTTATAATAACTCTGTGATTTTTTCTGCATTATAGAGTCCGAATAAAACTGTGCCAACGCCATGCTTTGACAAACGGATAAATCCAGGAGAGGAGGTATTTCTTTCCACAAGCTTAGCACGGTATAATCTCTCAACTGCATTTCCATCTAAATTCGATTGTCTTTCCCAACCTCCATACAGACTTAGTATTCCCAATTCATATAGATGAAAGAGTATTTCATTTTCCATAGTTTCCAATGTATACATCTCTAGTCGCTCCCCTCTTCAAATAAGGCCTACTTTTTTTCCCTTTAAATTTAGTGTTGTATAAAATGATTTTGCATATTTAATAATGTAAGCATGTTTCAACTGAATTGGAAAATACACAGATTTTGCAATAAAATATTTATATACTGAATATAATAAACTGGATAGTTCATATCACTAAGTTTTTATATATTGTATTTAATGAATAATTAAATTAAAGAATTTTTTAGTATCAAAATTTTTTAATTTTTTAAAATTAATAAGTCATTAATTTAATATACTCTTAAACCTTAAGAAAAATCTGACGATTTAAAATTAGAGGGGTTTTTCTCTTTTATCGTCAGGATTGAATCACACAACCCGGGAGCCAAATCAGAGGCGGAAAGGCTCCCAACACCTAGTAGGTACTAATAATTATTAATTATTTTTTAGTTCTGTTTTGTGAAGTTAATTAGGGATGATTAGTTGAAAAATGAACTGTATAAATTCGTGAGATAAAGGCGGTAGAGGGAAATCATCGTTCAAGTGAGCCGATCCAATCCCCTATTTATTGGAACCGAATTAGAACGATGATTTCCAGTACTTCTTTTCACAAGCTTTGAATTTTTCCCCGTCCTCTTTTCTGCCCGCTTCACATTCCAATCATTTGCAATCAATAATTGGCATCCTAAGAATATAACTTGTTGAGAAAGACTATTAAGGAATGAGTATTAATTCATGTGTGTTTTTATATACACAAAAACTACAAGTATTTAAATTAAATAGACAATAAATAGTAACATTAAATTATATATACCCAATTTACTAATAATAATATGTTAATTAAACTAAAAAATATTAATTCGGGTAAACTACTGTAAATTATTAAATTTTTTAATAATATTATCAAAAA
Source organism: uncultured Methanosarcinaceae archaeon (assembly GCA_963818955.1). Lineage (GTDB taxonomy): Archaea > Halobacteriota > Methanosarcinia > Methanosarcinales > Methanosarcinaceae > Methanosarcina. Next base: position 2,783 of record CAWFUY010000005.1, read on the forward strand.
ATAACCCTTATTTGGCCTATATATTAAACTTTCTCACTCTAATAAGTTAATCTTCAATCTTTTTACTTTAGGTATCGTCAAGTCTACGAGGGATAAGAATTTTTTCCATTTATAGTCTAACTTCATAAAATTCTAGTTTTGCAGGATTTTTGATATACGAACGTTTTCGGATAAAACGTAGCTGTTTTTTTGAGTTTTACAATATATCTTATTGTTCTAAACTTACTGCGTAAGTCCTATATCATTTGGAATGTTAATTGTAGCCAATTAATTTGATGGGATGAAATAATGAGAAAAGAATTGATAATTCTGCTAATATTGTTTGGTGTTTTTCTCGCAATAGGATGCACTGGAAATAAAAGTGAAGCCCCAAATAATACAGTAACGCAAAATAATGCAGTAACTCCAGCTACTATTGATAATAGAGCAGGAATGATGGATAACAGAACCGAAATGATGGGTAACAGAACTGGAATGATGGGCAATAGGCCTTGAATTAAAATTTTATTTGTACATAGGTTTTGAGGTAAAACCTATGTCTTTCTCCGTTTTAACCAAAATTATATAGTATTTTTACATGAATTTTTGAGAGAATTACAAACCAAAATATAGCTACGTTTCTGTATAAAAGGTAGCTATTTTCCTTGATTTTTAGCTAATTTTTAGGGCAAATAACAAGCATCTAAGCTGAAAACAGCTACATTTTAATGTTTTGTAGCTATGGGCCTCATCAAGGAAAATTAACAGAAATTACAGCACACTGCTACTTTCAAAGGGGGAGAGGGGGTCTATCATAAGTTATAGAGTTTTAAAAATCATAAATAATCTTTTCAATCACGCTTTTAATATCTGTATAAATCTAAAGTTCTACTATTAAGGGTTCTACCCTGATTTCTACGTACATGTACGTGAGGCCAACCAGATATGATATCCTTTCTGGCTTCTTTGTTTGTGTTAGCATTAAGAGAAGGAGAAAAACTTCTCGAATATGGCTCTTCTCATCTATTTAGTTTACCCAAAACTCTTGTGGCCCAAAAAAGAACGAATCCTTGCCATACCCCGTCTAGAGCAAATATCTTATGAGCCTTTAATTTCAAGGGATTGTATTTACGCTGTTACACTTATTGCAATTATATCATTCATCGGATAGTGTAACTTTTATGAAAACACCATCTTTTATATACCCAACATATTTTTTATTAAAAGTATACACCGGAAATATGTGTTCTGTGACATTGATAAAACTGTTTCCTGGTATTACACCTATTACTCCAGTATCAGGATCAAATAACACATTCATTTTATTTTCATCAATCCATTTTATATAATCTTCATAATTATCTCTGTCACTCTTTATTTCCTCTTTCTTCATACTTTAACTCCCCTTAAAAATTACCAATCGGTTTGTACTCACCGACTTCTTCAAGTCTATAATCATTGCATAGAATGTTTTCAAGGGCACTTGAGGCAACATTTAATTGAACGGTGCGTCCTCCTTTTCCTCTCTTCGTTGGTGTATCTTTTATAATATTCATTGTGGCAAATTCTCTTAATTTATTTTAAACAGTTGATCTTGCTTGTGGTTTTTCTATTATCATTTCACAAAGTTTATTATATAATTTAATTACTTTCACTGAGTCAGTAGTTCCCTTCGTACCGTTAATAAGTTTTGCAGCAGCCAACAGAACAAGTTTATCATGAAGAGGAAGCGTATCCACAAAAGATAATACTGTGTCTTCTTCCAATATCTCAAACGCCTTATCTATATGTTCAGGAAGAACCTGAGGTAATCCATTCTTTTCAGCATATGTTGCCGCAGACTTTAATAGATCTATAGCTTGCCTAGCATCACCATGAACTCTTGCAGAGATGGCCGCACACAAGTTCACTGTTTCTTCCGCCATTACCCCCTTATAGAAAGCTAACTTAACCCTATCGCATAGAATCATTCTAATTTGTTCGGCATCATAGGGATCAAACTTTACATCCTTGAATCCCATAGATGATTTAGTTCGACTATCCAATTTATCGCCGTATAATAGGTCATTAGATACCCCAACTGTTGTAATAAAATGACGGATAGGTAATAGTTTGGACTCGCCTGCTCGTGAAAGCATATATAAGACATCCGTTTGTTTTAGTTGATCTATTTCATCTAAAACCACGACAAGAGATATGTTTCTTTCTCTAATAATTTCCCATAATGCAGAATAATAATAATCCAGAGAGAAGCCTTTTCTCGGAATTGTTGTTAATGGGTCAATCTGTGAAATGATCTCATACAAAACTGCATTTGAATTACGGTGGGCTTTACAGGACACATAAACACATCTTAATGGATGATCTAAGTGTTTTCTTTCCTCCAGCATCTCTAACAGTTTAGTCATGAAGAATCGTATCGTTACTGTTTTTCCAGATCCCGATTTCCCATAAATAAAACAGTTTGCGGGATATCCTTTAAACTCCAATGGACTAAACATCTCAACCAATTTTTCCACTTCTGCATTTCTTCCAATTAGTGCAGTCGGGAGATAATCAAGAGACAATACATAAGCATCTTTAATTATTTTGTGTGTTTTCTTTTTGAACAGGGGTATTTTTGCACGAAACCCCGAAAAGGTATATTAAGGAATGAGAAATATATTATTTCAAATATTTTTAAGCTCTTTAGTGGCTCTTGACTCTGTTTCTTACACTGGAAATTTTCAAAAACCAAGTAATCTTTGAGAATAGAACATTTCCTTTTACTTCTTCGTGATCTACGAAAGTCATTCATTTCGATATTATAGATGGCTCCCGATGTTTAATATTTTAAATTGTATATTTACGAAGTCATAATATACCTTTTCGGGGGGTTGTGCAAAAATACCCAGACTGGATAGATTATGGAATGATGCCAATGACTATTGATCGACTACTCAATCACTTGCGGTAGGAACAACGAAAATTAAAACTGCAATAATGATATTATCTGTAAAAGAAATGATAAATAACCGTTAAAAGGATTACATTAAATATGTTGCACAGGCATTCTCCGATTCCCAAGCTGTAACACTGGTTACCTTGATATTTAGATCCTTTAGTGTGGTTTGAAGGGAGGTTGCAATATACTTGGCAATGATTTCCGAAGACGGTGGATTGCTATCATCAAAATAATCGAGTTCATTTAAATATTTGTGATCCAGCGTTGTCATGATTTCGGACACATTCTGTTTTAATTCTCCAAAGTCCATCAGGATTCCGGCATCATTGAGGTTTTCTCCAGCCACACAAACTTCGATCTTCCAGTTGTGTCCGTGAAGGTTTTCACACTTTTTGGCCACCATCTTAAGCTGATGGGCTGCTGCAAAATAGGTAACAACTTTTAACTCAAACATATCTACTAATCTCCGTACTGAACTTTAAGACATTGTTACTTAATAAATAGTTTTCCAAATTTGTAGACGTGTTTTTATATGAAAGCAAATTATTTTTATATATTCTATGAACTTTTATGTAATGCATCAAACATTTACAAAAATATGATATAAGCAAATTCAGGTTCAACTAACATACTTCTTCCAATAGCAACAAGATCCGCATAGTCATTCTCAATTAAGATTTGAACCTATTCTTCCGCGAGAATTCAATTTTCAGAGATTTGATAGTTGAAGTTCAAAGGTTAATAGAGCTTTAATTTTAAATACAAAACACAAAAATATATAACAGGACTAATTTTTGAGTAGAAACTTAAAATCAAGATTATGAGGTCATATGACAGTCAATTACGCCATTAAATCAAACGACCAAAAAAATAAAGGATGCAGCATATTTTTCAAAAATTATTAGGCAGCATCTTCCAAAACTTACAGAAGAGTATAATATCAGCTATCTGGGGATTTTTGGTTCTTACACTCGTGGGGAACAAAAAGAGAATAGAAAGGTGAAGCAAGAGAAATAAAAACTCTACTTGAAAAAATAGGATTAAAAGCGAATCTGATTGTAGGCGAGTTTGATGCTCTTGAGAATCTGAAGAAGATTCCGGCTGCAGAATACAATATTGTCCTCTCAAGCTGGATTGGGCATAAAACTGCAAAGAAGCTGGAAGAAAAATTTGGCACTCAATACATCTCCTTCCCGGGAGTTCCAATAGGACCCAAGCAAACTTCAGAGTTTCTGAGAGTTATCGGTGACAGATTGGATGTTTCAGCAGACATCATTGAAGATCTAATTGCCAGAGAGGAGAAGCGGGCTTACAGATTTGCAGAGTTTATTGGCGATATACTTTTGATAGCCAGGCCGCATCCTTACTTTGCACTGGTTGCCGATAGTAATTCGGCTGTAAGCATTACAAAATATCTTGCAAATGAAGTGGGATATCTGCCTGACATTATTCAGATAACGGATAATCCGCTGGAGGAAGCTCGCGAATTGATAAACGAAGAGCTGACAACCGGCCTTGAGACTCCTGCATGGCCTGAAATAGTATATGAAGTAGACGCATACAGAATTCGGGAGAATTTAAAGGACAGAAATTTTATGTTTTTGCTCGCAAGTTCCCTTGAAACTTTCATAGCCAGTCCTGAGTTTAGTGCCATACATCTGACAGTCTCATTCCCATCATATGACAGGGTGATACTTGAGCGCAGTTATGCAGGTTTTAGCGGAGGGCTCACTTTAATGGAGGATATTATGAGTAAATACGCCGGTCCTTTGTGAGTGAATTTCTTCACTTCACTCTCCTTTTTTATTTAACAAAGACTTTAAGCAATATAAGTAAAAAGGGGGTTAATGAAGCCCCCATTTTTTAAATTATCAAAACTCACTTTTTTGGCTTTGGTTTTGGTTTCTTGTCGCCGCCCTTTGGTTTAATTCCCACAAGAATTCGGTTGTGCCTTCGTATAAGAGAGTAGGTTTAAGCCAGTTTTAATTTTCTTATAGAAACATTTAAAATTATTTGAGGATAATATATGATATCCTGTAGGGATCCAGGTGATTTAATCGGAAAGGTAGACAGTGATAGATTTAACAATTCGCTAATTTTGCATAACTTATTATTCAAAAGGGTCATGAAAATGGAAAAAGTAAAAGTAAAAGCAGAAATATATCGAAGAATCGATGAAAATTTTGACGAGATATGGGGAGAATACACATATTTAAAAAAATGTGTGACCGAGCATGGTGGACTGATGTTAACTGCAATTAAAAAAGATCAAAAAGAACTTGCCTATAACTGTTACGGTAATATTAATTATATTATAAGAGTTTTAACATCTACCCATTCACCACTTAAAAACGATATATTACTGCAAGATGATTTAGTTAAGCTATGTGAAAATTACGCAAAACAGTATCCAAGTGATTTTCCACAACCAAATAGAGATACGTGCTAAATATCGAGAAAATTAATATTTAATGCTGAAACATTCACAAGCGAAAAGCTATTTGCCATAACTTGCTGGAAAGAGGCAGAATTCTGAGAAAGAACTTAATTTAACTCGGAAAAGCAATGGAATATGGAAGCCTGCGTATTCCAGGAACGAATCTGATGAACAAATTTTTCAAAAACCATTCCAGCTCCTAAACAGGCATTCCTGATATTGGTGTGAAAAAGTTTCCGGTGATATTCACCAGATCACCGGCCTTTTATTCTCCGGCCTGTAGAGTTTATCACCTGGTTTTATGCTCGGGAATGCCCTGTAAAACTCAGGTACGTTGAAGACAACACCGTTGACCCTGAACCTTGTTGGGGAATGGGTATTGGACAATGTCAGAGTTCTCAGGTATTCATTTTTAGCCGATTCCCTCCAGGACTGGGCATAGCTTAAAAAAAACCTCTGATCTCCGGTGAATCCGTCAATAATCCCCGGTTCTTCTTTCGAGGAGAGTTTATAGGCGTGATAGGCTATGATCAATCCGCCATAGTCTGCTATATTTTCCTGCAGGGTCAGGTTGCCGTTGATATACAGGCCAGGCACAACCTCAAATTTGTTATACTCATCTACAAGAACTTGAGTGCTCTTACTGAAATTATCGGCATCCTTTTCCGTCCACCAGTCCGTTAGATTTCCATTTGCGTCGAATTTCCGGCCCTGGCTGTCGAAGTGATGAGTCATTTCATGTCCAATAGTTGCACCTATAGCTCCATAGTTGACTGCATCATCGAAATCCTTACTGAAGAAATGCGATTGAAGAATGCCGGCCGGAAAAACGACAACGATTTTATTAAAATCAGCATATGCATTAACCTCATGAGGGTTCATCTCCCAGAGCTTACGATTTACAGGTTTTCCGATTCTATCCAGGCCATACGGGCCTTTGTGGAACCGAAATTTAGCAGCCCCGAGGGCATTCATTACATATGAATCCTGCTTCATCTCCAGCTCTGAATAGTTCAGCCACTCGTCCGGGTAACCTACCTGGACATCCAGGGCTTCAAGTTTCATTAAGGCTTTCTTCCTGGTTTCGGGCTCCATCCATGTCAGGTTTTGAATTCTATCCCTGAAGGCCATCTTCAGGTTGGATGCCATTTCCTGCATTCTGGCTTTTGAGTCCTGATCGAAATACTTATCCACATAGATATGGCCTATAGCCTCACCCATAGCAATGTTTTCCGCATCTATGACCCTTTTCCAACGGGGTTCCATCTCCTGCTGGCCTTTGAGCTTTCTCTTATAGAAATCAAAATGTTCTTCCTCCATGTCGGAACTGAGATAAGGAGCAGTGGCTAAAATCAGCTTCCAGCGCAAGAAAGTCTTCCAGTCAGTTATACTCTCGTCCTGAAGGGCATTACTTAACTCCTTGAAGAATGACGGGTTCCTTACGTTTATCTCGGCTGCATCCGGGCAGTTCAGGGAGTTGAAGAGAAGTGACCAGTTAATTCCCGGAGAAAAAGTCTGTAGTTCCTGAAGGCTCATCTTGTTGTAAGTCTTAGTCTCGTCATTGTTGTCAACATTGCTGAAGGATGATCTGGCCAGACGGGTTTCAATCCTCATCACTGTCCTGGCATTATTCTCAGCGATTTCCGGCCTGTCACCTAAAAAGACAAACATCCTGGTAATGTGATCCAGGTATTGCATTCTGGTCTTGATGGATTCGTTGTCCTGCCTGAGATAAAAATCCCTATCCTGAAAACCTCTATCCGGCAGGCTCAGACCTCCCTGTGTGAGGGTAGCAATCATGACCTGGCTATTCTTCTTATCGGGTTCGGCGTATAATGAAAAGAAAGGATCCATTCCGTAGTCCATCATTTGAGTCGATACTGCCTGGACATCGGATGCATTGGAGATTTTTTCTATCAGTTTCAGTTCATTTTTGATTGGGTCCAATCGCTGCTTTTCAAGAGTGGCATTATCCATTCCCATTCGGTAGAACTCGCCAATTTTCTGTTCGAGGCTTCCCCTCGGGGTAAAAGTGTTATTAGATGCACTCTCCACTATTTCCTTGACTCGGTCGTAAGTTCTGTCCTCTATTATTTCGATCTCTCCATACCGGAATTTGTCCGCCGGCACAGGGTGATTTTTTATCCAGGTGCCTTCAGCATACTCATAAAAATCATCTCCGGGTTTTACCGAGATATTCATGTTTACAGGGTCGAAAGCTTTCTCTTGTCCTGAAGTGTTCGTGTTACAGGTCGACGTTTTTGAAGAACCGGAAACTACAACAGTCAAAATGTAAATTAGTGCGACACCAAAAGCTACCAGATATACTACCCCTTCCCTTCTCATGACCCCTCAACTCCTATGGCTTTTCAGTAATTATTTGCTATTGCAAAATAATAATAGTGTTTGGAATTTATTTATTGAAATTCTGAAAAATATTTATTTAATACATGGATAAATTCTGGGAAAAAATAAAACAATTATATACATTGCGATCAAGCTCTATATTTTATGATTAACGTTAATGCAAAGAGGTTTATTATATTCACAAGTTCTATTTGGGTAAATTAGTAGGAATAAATTAGCCCCGTAATTATTTTAAATTATTTATAAAAAAACTGGATTCAGTTCCAAAGAACAAAATTTGGTGTCAACCCATGAATGAGAAAAGTATCAAAATACCTGTTTTATAGCAGAGAGCCTGTATAAATTCGGTTTTAAAAAAGAGTGAATAAAATGAGCTTAAAAAATGATTCTTCAAATATTGGTGACGCCACAGTTAAGCAGAAGTATCTTGGGAACACCGGCTTGATTGTTTTTTTGACCTTATTAAGTGCTTTTGTGCCGCTCTCAACTGACCTTTATCTTCCTGCTTTGCCAACAATGACAGTATATTTCCATGTGCCGGAATATCAGATAAATCTTACTCTGATTCTATTTTTTATATTCTTTAGCCTTGCTACACTAATCTGGGGACCGTTGAGTGATAAATACGGACGCAGGCCTATTTTGCTAATTGGCCTTGCAGGCTATACTATTGCAAGCATTTTGTGCGCAGATTCTTCAAGTGTTTATCAACTTATTCTTTTTCGAGTTATGCAGGCTTTAGGGGGTGGCGCCGCCAGTGCTGTGGCTATGGCTATTGTAAAAGATGTATATCAAGGCAGAAAACGTGAATCTATTTTAGCTCTGGTGCAGTCAATGATAGTTATTTCGCCTGCCCTGGCTCCTGTAGTTGGAGCACTTTTGTTGAACTTCACCTCATGGAGAGGAGTCTTTGTCGCTCAGGCAATTATTGGAGTTATAGTAGTCATCGGTTCTGTAGCATTTGGGGAAACGCTGAAATCAAGAAATAGCGGCAACATTATGCAGACCATAGGGCGTCTTGCCGTGGTTCTCAAAAACCGCGGGTTTACTGCCTTGCTTATTATTTTCTCACTTGTAAGCATTACCATACTGGCATTCGTATCCTCGTCTTCCTACATATATCAGGATACTTTCAGGCTGAGCAGCCAGGTATATAGTTATTTCTTTGCCTTTAATGCCGCAGGCTTGTTAATCGGACCGCTGATTTACATGAAGCTTTCAGCCAGATTCAGTCGCTTCATAATTATAAACGCTTGTTTTACGGTAATGATTCTGAGTGGACTTCTGGTTTTTTTAATGGGACGATTTGGACCATGGGTATTTGCGATGTCTCTGTTACCTGCTACTATTGTTGCAAGCTGCGTTCGTCCTCCCGGTACTTTCCTTATGCTGGATCAGCACAAAGGAGATAGCGGTTCGGCATCTTCACTTATCAGTTCCTTTCAAACAGTAATGGGAAGCATTGGGATAATGATAGTCTCACTAAACCCTGGCAACCGCGTACAGGTTGTCGGCGTTATAAATATCATAATCGGATTGCTGTGCGTAGTATTGTGGCTAACTGTAACGAAAAGACCATTTTTGAGCAAGGTAAGAGAACCTTAAGAATTGTGCCCAATTCGACCTTCCTGAGATTTCATTCCAATTCTATTTTCTCCCAGTCAATCTCAAGTGCATCGCCGATTTTCTCAATCACCAGATCAGCACCGGCTTCTTTTAGAAGGTCCGAACTCACAGTCTGAGCAACTCCTATAGCGAAAATTCCTGCTTCCTTTGCAAGTCGCATATCTCCTGGTCCGTCCCCGAAATAAACTGACTGCTGTGCAAACTGTTCTAAGGACAGCCCCACCTTATCACCTAGCATTTGAATGTGTTTTATTCCTTTTTTGTAAATATCAAATCCGATTAAAAAATCAATATAAGGGAAAACACCAACCTCATAAAGACGCTTCAACATCGGTCCGGTACCACTACCGGAAGTGATGAAAACTTTGTAACCTTTTAATTTAAATAATTTTAAAAGCTCTTCTGCTGCCGGAAACAGTGAATATCTCTCATTATAAATAACGCTACAGAATTCGTCCATCATTTTTGGGACTTCTTCTTTTGGCAGTTTGTGATCTTGTAAAATATGAGAAAATTGTTCATCCCACGGTGTGCCTGTAGCAGCAATGGAATACGAGGCTATTTTAGGCGATTCGATTCCTGCATGTCGTTTCACAACATCGCAGAAAACCCTGGTGTAAATTGGCATGGCATCCACTATAGTACCATTAAGGTCTGAAACAATGTATTTTATTTTAATATTCATACCCCATTTCTATGAAATCATTTTCCTGACTTATAAATTCTCATATGTTGTATGGAATTAAATAATTTGCTTAGTTTTATTGAAGAGCAGTATAGGTATTTGGAAGTAAACAAGTGCAAAATATTAACTACTTATAGGAGGATAAATTAGAAATTTAATTCTCTAAGGAGCATAAAACTTGTCCCAAAATAAGAATGGCATGTTTAACTTAGACTCATAAAGCAAAAATTTTTTGGAATTTTTTTGCTTAATATTATTCATGATACGGAATATTATTCATGATACGGGAGGAAAGTAATAATGACAAAAGAGAGTTATAATTCCGGGAAGCGTGAGCTTGTTATTATGCGCATTTTCGATGCCCCACGGGAGCTTTTTTGGAAATACTGGACAGATCCCGAATATTTTAAGCGTTGGTGGGGACCTGAAGGCTTTACAACAACAGTTTCCAGGATAGATTTTCGCGTTGGAGGAATTTATCATAACTGTCTGAAGTCTCCGGAAGGGGAGAATTACTGGAGTACAGGCGTGTACCGTGAAATTATTGAACCTGAAAAGATTATTTATACCGATTCGTTTTCAGATTCAGAAGGCAATCAGGTTCCGGCTTCATTTTATGAAATGAGTATTCATTGGCCGTTAGAATTACTGGTGACGGTAACTTTAGATGAACACGAAGGACAGAAAACCAGGCTCATCCTGATGCATGCAGGATTTCCTACAGGTGAAGATCGAGATCTGACAAAAGAAGGCTGGAACGAATCCCTTGATAAGCTTGCTGAAGACTTATCCATGAGACGGTAGAAAGATGGAAATGTGGTTAACATGGAAAATGTGGATTAACATTAACTAAACAAAAGAATAATATTGTTAGAATTCGTGAGCTTTTTGCTGGGGAGTGGAAAGCCAGTATTTTAAAAATGTCGTCTGAAAAGAAAGAGGTACACAAATGACCGAAATGAGTACGACTGTTGGGAATGAGGAACTTTTTATTACACGGATTTTTGATGCGTCTAGAGAGCTTGTGTGGAAGGCCTGGACAGAGCCTGAACGTGTGAAATGCTGGTGGGGACCAAAAAACTTCACGTCTCCCGTTTGCTATAATTGATCTTCGAGTTGGTGGTACATATCTTTACTGTATGCGATCTCCCGAGGGTCAGGATTTCTGGAGCACAGGCGTTTATCATGAGATTGTCGAACCTGAACTAATTGTTTGCACCGATTCGTTTTCAGATGCGGAAGGTAATTTGGTTCCGGCTTCGTATTACGGAATGAGTGGGGATTGGCCATTAGAGTTACTGGTGACAGTAAGATTTGAAGCTCTTGATGGGATGACAAGGCTAACCTTACAGCATACTGGCATCCCGGAAGGCGAAAACAGAGAACTAACTAAAGCTGGCTGGAATGAGTCTTTGGACAAGTTGGAAGATTATCTGGATAAAGGTGAATTCTTGTGACAAGGGCTACAATAGGACACCCCCGTGCAACGCATAGTGGTTCCACGGGCACTTATGCGATGGTGAACGGTCTAAACCTGTATTACGAAATCCACGGTGCCGGTTTACCTCTTATCCTGCTTCACGGAGGCGTTGGCGCCAGCGAAATGTTCGGCCTCCTCCTGACAAAGCTAGCCGAAGACAGACTGGTTATTGCCGTCCATCTGCAGGCCCATGGGCGGACTACCGATATCGACCGGCCTCTCAGCTTTGAGTTGATGGCCGACGACATCAATGAATTGATGAAGCATCTTGAATTTGAAAAAGCCGATATTTTGGGCTATTCGCTTGGTGGAGGCGTTGCCCTGCAGACTGCTATCCGGCATCCGGAAATTGTCCGCAAGCTAGTTCTCGTCTCGACTCCCTTCAAGAGAATTGGATGGTATCCTGAGGTTTTAGAGGAAATGGCTCAAATGAGTCCGGAAGTTGCTAAATTGATGAAGCAAAGCCCACTTAACCAGCTATATCCAGATACTGATTGGACTGTACTCTTCACCAAAATAGGGGATCTGCTGAAGCAGGATTATGACTGGTCAAAGGATGTAGCTGCAATCAAATCACCCATGATGCTGGTTTTTGCGGACGCTGACGCAGTGCATACGGTTCACATAATGGAGTTCTATGCTCTGCTTGGCGGCGGCCAGAGGGATGCCGGCATGGATGGGTCCGGAAGGCCGACCGGGCAGCTTGCAGTTCTGCCGGGAATGACTCATTATAATATCCTTTCTTTTCCCACTCTGGATGAACTTATTACAAAGTTCATTGACATTCCAATGCCAAAAGACTAATGAGCATACCTTTTTGGCTCATGAATTATAAACTGAACAAAGTTAAGAAGGTTTGCCACTTCTAGGTAAAATCACATTATCACGCAAATAGACCTGAGATAATATGTATGAAAGGAGTTTGATTCCCAGTGTTATGACTCAATAAAATTCGCTCGTAATGGATTAATTGTGAATTATGTGAAGTAAAGAAGTATCGTCTGTTCATTTCCTTAATTTTAAGAAATATTTTTTCTTCAAAGCTATGTTATCTAAAATCGAATGAAAAAGCTTTGATTTCTTTTTGATATCAAGTCCATCAGATTCATTTTTTGCCTGGGTCAATGCTTCCTTAAGTTCTTCAAGTTCTAAAACAGTTGCAGCGATACAATAATAGCTTTTTGAACGACCCTCATTAAAGTCTTTTAACATCTCTTTTAGCAAATGCTCTCTTTGTTTCTGTGTTACTTCAAATTCACCAATCCCATTATTGCATATAAACGAAATATCCTCCTCAAGTGTTTGATAACATTTGAAAGAATCATGTTTTCTACCTGTTTCCTTATGTTTCTTCCATTTTTCACAGGTATCGCTTTCTTCACAGTCCCAGCAAAATTCAATTCCTTTTTTCTTTACAGCACATGTGATAAATGAGCAACCAACAGCCATCCTGTCAGGACTCTTGCATCCTGAGCATCTGCTCTTTGTTTCGGTATTGTACATTGGACAGAGCCTACAAGAAAGCCCGCAGATTCCAATCTCAGGATAGTTAATACTCATGATTGTCTTTTTGTTATTAGTAACTCATTAATATCTTTTTTATTCTTTGCTGGTGCAAAGCAGTGTGTCAATTTTCTGTGAAATTTCAAGAAGGACTAAAATTAAAAAATGAGAGTTTTTATACAAAAAGGACGTTTTAGGAATTAAATTTATATATAATTTCAGACGAAATTATTTACTTATACAAGACAAGTTGTTTCCGGAGCATTCTGAAGTAGCCTAATGTTAACAGTTTTGATGGATTAAAGAACAGACTATTAAATAAATCTGAGTTCTCAGAGTTCAGCTCCAAGATTAGAAGAGAATTATTATATACAGCTATAGATGAAGGTATTGTTATCAGACTATTAATACTTGAATAGATGTCCTTTAAGATAATTCAGTAAAGTTCGATGATTTTTAGTGTATAGGATGATTAACGCAGTTCCGAGACCATAATAAATAATCATGGGCATTTTTGGGATTAATTGTGCAAACTGCTACTCTGATTTTAGTACTCATCCCGATTTATATCCTGAAGGCTATTCTTTGTTATTATGCCTTTAGATGGATGATCAAATGGCGAAGAAAGAGAAATGAGAAAAAGGAAGGAGTTTTGGTTACATAACGATTACCAACGTGCATAAGTGGAGAAGATAGGAATCCGAATTTTAGTTGGATAAAACAGAACGGTGTTTAGTTATAAATATATTAACAGCGTAATAATAATCACTAAATTCTTCATGCCGGAGTTTCTTTGCTCATGATATAAGCGATTAACTCAGGATCCGGTTTGTTATCCCTTTAGATTTTTTCTTATTTTCTCTCAGCAGGTGTACCCTCTGATATTTAATTTCTTATTACTAAATTTTATCAGCTTCAATCACAGTAAAGATGTCCTTTTCAAAGATATGAAAGTCAGGTGACAATTAAAGTCAGAGTTTGCTCTTTTATAAAAAGGCATGAGTTTCTGTGAAGACTACACAGTGACCTTCCTTGGTTAGTCCCCAATTATTGCAACTTCGGCCCTCCACGGCTATAGGCTGTTGAATTCAGGACAGCCAGCCAGTCAAAATCAGTTAGGCTTTGAGGAGTTAATGGGAAGTAGGTCGGGTTCTTCATACTTCCTGAACGGGTCGGAAGCGAGGAGATTTCCGAGCCTGGAAGCTCCCGGCCTTTATAAGTTGGAATGAACCTTGCCGGCCCCGTCACTGCAGTCAGCCGCGCTTCAAGAGTGCCTGCTTCGGGCTGGCCGATGCCGTTTGCATCAGAAACTCCCACTGCCGAACCAATTACGGCATAACAAGGGCCGAACATCTCATTGAGGTGCGATCCAACCGGCCACCAGGTTAATAGGTCATTGCCAAGTTGCCATTCGGCCTTTCCACGCTTCAGATGGCTATTATGAGCAAAGACAAGAACTTTCCCCCGGCCACGTTCACGAGACACGATGTATGCCAGGTTATCCGCCATCATCGCATCGCGGATGCCAAGAAGTCTGGCTATCCGATCACCTGATTCTTTTGCTAATACAGCATGATAGTTAAGTAACTGCCGTGCGACTGTTGCATAGTGCAGGGCTTCTAAATAGCGGTTTTTGTCGCTTTTAGCCACCAATTCGGGACGGCGTGAGCACAGTTCCGAAATAAGATCCTCCGTCTCAATCCTTAATGAAGTTGCAGCTGGTGACAAGCCTATTGACTGCTTCGGGTCAAATGATGCAGCAGGTTTCTCCCAATCGGCATCCTGGCCGAGCAACAGATCGATGCGCTGGCGATACTCCAGGCCGCTAGTACTATCAATCGAAGTGAGGTAATCTAGCACAAAATGCAAAACTTGTCGTGGACTATCGGTTCCGATCATTTCGGTCGGACTATCGAAGCCGTAGAACTGGAGTTTGACACTATGGGAAGGATCGTCATTGTATTGTCTCATCCATTCCACAAGCTCTCGATTAGCGTCGAGTTGGCCAAAGCCGTGGCTAAATCCAGTATCCTGTACAGCTTCATAAGATGCCGGGCCTCGACCTGCTATATACTCATTCACTGCGTACGCCCGAGGGAAACTGCTCTCGATGGCAATAGCGCTGTAACCATGCTTCTCTACCAGGCGCTGGAAGAGCCCGTTGCGTAATATTAAAATGTCTTCGCCGCCGTGAAGAGCTTCCCCAAAGCCAAGCAACTCCACCGAATCGTCAAGTGAAGCGATTA
>CAWFUY010000006.1:0-86965 GCA_963818955.1 uncultured Methanosarcinaceae archaeon
ATAATGCAACATTTATATATTTGATATGATTATATTATTGCAGTTATGAGTTTAGAGATGTTTACTACTTCTGATATTGCCACAGCTATATGTCGTTCCTGTGACAAAAATGAGAAGTTAAGACTTCAAGCGTTATTATTGGTTAAAAATGGTTTGAGCCCAGCTAAAGTTGCAGACGATTTTTCAGTTCACCGTTCAACGGTTCATCGTTGGATGAAGCAAGCTGAAGAAGAAGGTTTGTCCAGCTTAAAATGCAAACCTGGTCGAGGAGTAAAGTCTTTATTAAGTGCAGAGCAACTCTCTGAATTAAAGAAAGCATTCTCAAAACCTATACCAACAGATGATGGTTTTTCTCGTGGTTGGCAAACAAAAGATGCAATTCAATTTGTCAAAGAGAAATTTGGAATATCTTATTCCAAATCAAGGGATTGAGACAAATTATTAAAAATTTAGTTTTTAGTAGAGTTACATGTAGACCCCAATCAAAAAGGCGAAATCAGGCATTAACAAACGAATTTATTACTGAAATAAAAAAAAAGACTCCTAAATCCTAACTATTTATTCGTCACCCAGGATGAGAGCACTTTTTACGTAGATTCAAACAGATCAAAATGTTGGGCAATAAAAGGCTCTAAACCTATTAAATTTATAAGCGGTTCAAAAGCTAAAATCAACATTGGAGGATACTATACTGAAAACAAATTTTATTGGTATGATTTAGGAACTAAAAAGAATACAGACTCTTTCTTAGATTCATTAATAAAGTTTAAAAAAGACATAGGAAGAAAAATATTTCTTACTATGGACAGAGCGCCGTGGCATAAATCAGAAAAGGCAAGGGAATTCTTTCGAAAAACAAATATTGACTGCAAATATTGCTTTTCCCTCCTGCTACTCCGGATACGAACCCAACAGAATTTTGTTGGAAAATAACAAGAGAGGATTTAACGTCAATAATATCATTCAAAAATGTTAAAGAACTGAAAGAGGGACTCGATGAGTATTGGGAGAAGCATACATTCACACACAAAATGTCGCATTATTTAAAGTGGTGACTATATAGAAGATATTTTTAAATATTTTCTATACAATATCTGTCTGGGTTAGCAAAATATCTATTCGCAAATAATTTGGATGTGTTTTCAGATGAACCCAAATATTTCGGAACTGAATCTGATGTACAGAAACATCGCTTTCACTTGTGGATCTGCTGTGCTAGATAATTTTGGACACCTATCTGTTTGATCTGGTCGAGTTGAGCTTCGATCCAGTCAATATGTTCTATTTCTTCTTTCAGGAGTGACTCGAGAAGTACTTTAGTGTCATTGTCTCCCAACTCCATCGCCAGACGAATGCCTTTATTGTAGCCCAGGATAGCCCCTTCCTCTGCCCCATGGTCGTGACCATGCATTTTAGGTACTTCATCCCCGATGCGAATTTCACTCAGATTATTGACTATGGGCTTCCCTTCGAGAAAGAGTATTCGTTCGATCAGCTTCTCTGCATGTTTCATTTCAGTGATGGCTCGCTTCTCAATTACATCTTCCAGCTGGTCATATTTCCAGTTTGCGCACATCTCGGCGTGGACGAAATACTGGTTGATAGCGGCCAGTTCATCGGCCAAGCGAGCGTTTAAACAATCGATTAATTTCTGATCCCCTTTCAAACATATGCCCCCTTGCAAAAGTAATCATAATTTTCATAATTTAAATACACTCTACAATGAAGTATTATCGATTTAATAACTGCTACGAGTGCTATTATGACCTTTTTTCTCAGAGTATTATGGCTCAGAGTATTATGGGATGCATATTATATAATACAAACTAAATATAAATAGTCTAATTGTTGTAGAAATGAGTCATTTTTGTCCGAAAAAGATGACAGGGGCCAAATTTCAATTTATCGGGCTATAGAATAAATAATAAATTTTTTAATGAGCCGAATATATAGGTGTGAAACATCAGATCTCAGGCAAATTATCTTAACTTTATTATCTGGCTATTTTTATAAAAATCATCTAAAATTGTTAAATATTATGAGACCTTTAATAATTATGGAAGAATTAGTTTTTGTGGAGGAAGATGTATGAGTGATGAAAAAGAGAGTAATATCGACAGTGAGGAAATGTTTCGATTTAAACTTGGTAAGTGGGTTCTACTTAGAGATGAATGCGCTTTTATGAATTTAGACCGACTTGGAAAGGATATGTCTTTGCACCAACATTTACTCGAATCGATCAGTAATTGGGTAAACCAGGAAGGAGAATTTCCATTACAAGAATTTGTGTCAGAAATGTGTCGCTATGTAAAAAGTAATAATGAGGCTCTTTACTTCCGTTTAATGGAGAAATGCGCCCTAAATGGAATAAGCGTGGGCGACGCAATATTTGATGCATTGAGCGTTCACCAGTGCGGTGAAGCAATAAATAGTTTGGAATATGGTACGGGGAAAGAATAATTTCCTAATTTGTTAATTCTTCTATTTTTCTTTTATCATATTATAAAATTATATTACAAGATTTAATATAGATTTCTAATTTCAGTTGCTTGGATCACATTTACAGTTTGGACAAATTCCTGCTAACTCTTTTACACTTGCGATGGTAAGTATTTCAGAATAATTAGCAGTAATAGGATAGTCAAATTGATTCTCGCATATGCTGCATTTGACTTTGATCATAGCTTCTGTAAGTTGGTTAATAGCATCTGTTGTTTTATCCGTAAATTTAGTTTGCTTATATCTTTCAGTCACCAAATTCTTAACCTCTTAATCGTGATTACAGAATAACAGTAATAAATTATTTAGACAATTAACATTATATAAAAGTATCGTCAGATGGAATGCGCTATCTAATAAAAATGAAAAGTAAAAAAACAGATATTAAAAATTAAGAAAAATTTTAAAATGTATTTATTTTATAACTTAGAGGTTATGTTCCACTGTGTTTAATCTCTTTGTTTCCACAATTTTTTGATATAAGGATAAGTGAGATCAATTATTATAACGCTAATCACCAAGCTCATAAAAAATGTTGCAGGCTCGATCGGAGTAATTTGCGGATAATATAGCGTATATGTGAAAATTGTTAATATTGCTGATAACAGAATAGCTACTAATTTTTCTAACCACATTCTTTTCATTGAACTTTTTTAAATGTATGTTTACATATAAATATTGTCTGTCCTAGCTTTTTTCCCTCTTGCTCTTATCTCTTGGGATAACTTCATATATTTTTAGATCCTTTATTTATTAAATAATTAGTAAAGTGTTGCCCGAGACTAAATATTTATATATTAGAAATTCCCTTAATTGATCTACACGAGTAAGAAGTACTCAGAAGTCGAAAAATATTAAATGTGCCAAGATGGCGGAACGGCTACGCAATCGCCTGCAGAGCGATTCCATTCCAGTTCGAATCTGGATCTTGGCTTTTTTAAACGATTAAATAATTTATATACACATATTGTAAAGTACTTTTAATGAATTTATATAGTGCCAAGATGGCGGAACGGCTACGCAATCGCCTGCAGAGCGATTCCATTCCAGTTCGAATCTGGATCTTGGCTTCCTTCTCAATTTTATAACTTTTTTTTAATTTTATAATTTTCTTTATTGTATAATCTTCAATTTTTTCTTTTTCTGTTATCTCGAATTCAGTCGCCTTTACTTTTCTATTGAATTCAGGCTTTTGCTTTTATATTAGAGAATACTATTTTTCGGGCATGGATATTGATGAACTTATGCGAAGACTTTTTGAACTTTATCCAGACAGTTATACTGACGATTTAAAGGATCCATTTTTTTCACTTATCTCCACAGTGATGTCTCATAGAACCCGGGATGATGTAACTTATCCTGCAGCTAGACAGCTCTTTGAAAGATTCTCAACACCAGAGGAAATGGCAGAGGCTGATACTTGTGAGATAGAAGCTCTTATAAAGAACGTTGGTTTTTACAGGGTTAAAGCAGGAAGAATAAAAGAAATTTCCGGGATCCTTCTGGATAAATACAATGGTAATGTTCCTGAAGATATGGAATCTCTCCTCGAATTGCCAGGAGTAGGTAGGAAGACAGCCAATTGTGTGCTTGCTCATGCTTTCTCCAAAGATGCCCTTGCAGTAGATACTCACGTTCACAGGATTTCAAACAGGCTTGGTCTTGTAGATACAAAAGTTCCTGAAGAAACGGAGTTCGAGTTAAAAAAGGTCTTTCCACAGAAATACTGGAAACATGTAAACCTCCTGTTTGTAAAACTGGGGCAAAACATCTGTCGACCTATTTCTCCCAGATGTGGAATTTGTACGCTGAAAGATATATGTCCAAAAATTTTGCTATAACGAAAGTTTTCAAGATTCTGGATGCTTAGTCCTTTTCTGATGTCCTTTGTTGTACGAAAAAGCTTCTATATGGAAGTGAGAAAAATCTTCTGTATATACGAGATTATTTATATCAAGCTGGCATTTAGCTGGCAAAAGGGTTACGCCTATCCTTGATCGAAATAATCTGCGTATAATAATTATCAAAACATTTACAATAATTTAATTATTAGTAATCTACATAATCTTACACATATTCAAATATCCCACAAATATAACAAAATCAAATTAGTACATTTACGAGGTAAATATGTTTCAAATCGGAGAAGCATTAATGGGACAGGGCTCAGAACTTGCCCATGTTGACTTAATTATAGGGGACAAGAATGGTCCCGTAGGACAGGCTTTTGCAAACGGCCTGACTCAGCTCTCAGCAGGACACACTCCTCTCCTGTCCGTTATCAGGCCAAACCTTCCGCCCAAACCTTCAACTCTCATAATTCCTAAGGTCACCGTAAAGAACATGGAGCAAGCGGCAAAGATTTTCGGACCTGCCCAGACAGCGGTTGCAAAGGCAGTTGCCGATTCGGTCGAAGAAGGAATAATTTCTAAAGACCAAACTGAAGATCTCGTCATTATAGCAAGTGTCTTTATTCATCCAGAGGCTCAAGATTATAATAAGATTTATAGATACAATTATGGAGCCACTAAACTTGCAATCAAGCGAGCTCTGGAAGGCTTCCCCAGTATTGACAAAGTTCTCGAGGAGAGTAATAAATCTACTCATGCCATCATGGGATTCAAAGTAACAAGGCTTTGGGATCCTCCCTACTTGCAGGTTGCTTTTGACAATCCTAACCTGGAATTCGCACTTTCTGCCATCTCTCAGATTCCTAAAAGTGACCATGTAATCATCGAAGCAGGCACACCTCTTATCAAGCGCTATGGCATGGATGTGATTTCGAAAATCAGAGAGGTCAGACCCGATGCCTTCATCGTTGCTGATCTGAAGACCCTTGATACCGGAAACCTTGAAGCAAGAATGGTTGCAGATGCTGCAGGAGATGCCATTGTAGTCTCCGCTCTTGCTCCAGTCAGTACAATTGATAAGCTCATTGAGGAAGCCCATAAGACAGGCATCTATGCAGTTATGGACACTCTCAACCAGCATGATCCGATTTCCGTCTTAAAACAGCTCAAGGTTATGCCCGATGTCATTGAACTCCACCGCGGCATTGATGTCGAAAATACCGAACATGCCTGGGGTAATATTGCCGAGATCAAGGAAGCTGCTCCAAAGGCTTTAATTGCTGTTGCAGGTGGGGTCCGCCTTGACAAGGTACCTGTAGCTTTGAGCCAGGGTGCTGATATTCTTGTGGTCGGACGTGCGATTACCAATGCAAAAGACGTCAGGGAAGTTGCCGAGCAGTTCATCAACAGTCTTAACAAGCCTGAAATTGACCAGTTCAGAATTATGACGGACTTTTGAGCAGGGCGTACGATCCTGAAAAGCTTTCAAAAAATTGTAAAAAATTTAAACATAAAACACAAAATAAACTTCGACATAATATTAAAGGAGAAAGCATTGGAAACTATGCTTTCCCTTCCACTTTGTTTTCATTTTTGAGGAGGGTTTTTCTTGGGTTTACCATTCATTTTACTGAACTACAAAACTTATATTCAGGGCACAGGGATAGGAGCAGTTGAGATTGCAAAAGCCTGCAAAGCAGTATCTGAAGATTCGGGTATTGAAATTGCAGTAGCTCCCCAGATTCCGGACATTTACAGAGTAGCCTCGGAAGTTGAAGTTCCTGTTTTTTCCCAGCATCTTGATGGAGTAGGAGCAGGCAGCTTCACAGGGCATATATTCGGGAAGTGCATAAAAGATGCAGGAGCAGTCGGAACTCTTATCAATCATTCTGAAAGGCGTCTGACCCTTGCAGAGATTGAAGCTTCCCTGGAAGCAGCAAAAGAATTCGGGCTCAAGACAGTAATCTGTACCAACAATGTCCCAACCACGATAGCAGGAGCAGCTCTGAATCCTCATTACGTTGCAATTGAGCCTCCAGAGCTCATAGGCAGCGGAATTCCGGTCTCAAAAGCCGATCCTGAAATTGTCAGCGGCTCGGTTGAAGCAGTTGCAAAAATTAACCCGGCAGTAAAAGTGCTTTGCGGAGCCGGGATCTCAAAAGGTGAAGACCTTAGGGCAGCTCTTGATCTTGGTTCTCAGGGTGTACTCCTGGCATCAGGGATTATAAAAGCAAAAGATCCTAAAGCTGCACTGGAAGAGCTTATTCGTCTGGTCTGAGATCTGGAATAAAAAACTAAAAAAAAGAGTCTGAATAAAAAGATGGCGGCATTTACAGCCGCTTTTATCCAATTTTAATAATACTCATATGCTTGAATAAGAGGCTTGATTGCTCTCGGATTTCCAATTTCGATCAGAATTAAAGTAGTTTCATTCTTAATTCTCTTGTCTTTGGTTTTCAGGTTTTCTATTAGCGGATCAACTGCCATCTCTCCCATATTTGCAAGGGATTCCCTGGCAATATCTCCAAATTGTCTATCTCCAAGTTTTCCGATAAGAAATGCAGCAACATCTTTATTCTTATATTTGCCAAGAGCAAGAAGAGTTTTCTTTTTAATGTCTGCATCTACGCTTTTGTTGTCAATTACCGTTTTGAGAGTTTCAATAGCTATTGGATCTTTTATTTCTCCAAGAGCCGCGGCTGCAGTTAACCTGACATCTTTCTTTTCCTCTTTAGAGGTCAGAACACCGATTAAGTCCCCTGTAGCTCTGGTATCTCCCAGTTCTCCAAGAGCAAGGATAGTACTCTTTCGAACATCTAAAATTGCATTTGTACTATCATTAGCTTTGCCATTGTAAGTTTTTCCGCTTTCCAGAACTCCTATAAGAGGATCTACTGCTGTATTGTTTCCTATCCTCACAAGTGCTAAAGCCGCGTTACTTCTGACTCCGCCACTCCCATCTCTCAGTTTAGCCATAAGATAAGGTAAAGATTTTTCGCTTCCTATTTTCCCAGCAGCGATAACAGTGCAACTCCTTGTGTATTCACTATCACTTTGCATTTGTTTCAGCAGAATATCCAATGCACTTTCATCCCCAATCTCTCCAAGAGCGATGATAGCAGCATTTTTTGCGAGGAGATAATCCTTAAGTATAACATTATTTAAGGGATCTAATGCAGCCTTTTCTTTATTTTTTCCAAGAGCCATCATAGCTGCAATCCTTATGGGTCCGTTTCCACTTTTAAGAGCTTTAAGAAGTTTTTCGGTATCATTTCCTGGTTCTTGAGGTCCGAATTCTGAAAATGCAATAGGGGTATATATGCTGGCGTTCTGTTGTTCTGAGTTGAGAGCGTTTTCAAGAGCATCGGTTTTATTACCATATTCACGATCAATGGAATCTGCCAGACGCTTCCTCATGTCCTTGTCTTTTGTTTCCATAGCTTGCAAAGTATCGTCTGACATTTCTTTTACTGTCTGTCCTTCAGCCGTACTCTCTGATGTAGTATTATTTAAAGTCCCTTTTTTCCCAAAGTTTTCTGAAAGAATCTGTTCTGATCTCTCATCTCTGGTCTCAAGAAGAGCAAGTAGCATGTAACTGTTTACTCCTTCCGAACTCGAGTTATTTGTCTCAATATTTTCGATAAGAACGCTAGCTGCAGGTTTTCCAAGTCTTCCAAGTTTGGTTGCTGCATCATATTTTGTAGTATTGTTACCGGTTTTCAGAGTATCTATCAGACCTGGAATCTGGGCTGCAGTTATAACACTGGAGTTTGAAGTGTTAGTTCCCCCTACCTGGGTGCGAGTTTGATTTCCACTGCTTTCAATAACACTATCACTGCCCAGATAAATGGAGAAAAATATAGAAAGAGTGATAATGGTGAATAAGAGAGAAACTTTCCATCGAACGTCGGACATCATACTTTATATTTTTTTATTGTTTAAATTACTTTCTCTCTTTATTAATGCAGTTATTTCCTCTTCCAAAACAGATATTCGGATCAGAGCCTTTTTCAGCCCTTTGAAGAAGGTTTTTTTCCCTTATCTGGCATCCGAGGCCGCAAAGAAGGGTTATAATCTCGTTTTCGACCGAATCCGTGTCACAATCACCAAAAATAGTAATCCTATAAGTCACAGCTAACCTTACTACTCTTCCCATTTCTGTTTTTTTATAAATGTCACTGATTTCGCAGGCTGCAAGGTCTTTGTTTGAATTTATTGCGCCGAGGATAACCTCGGGATTTGCTCCTTCAGGAATAAGGACTGAAATGTCCCTGGTCGAATGTCCAAGGTTCTCTTTTCTCCATTCTCTAAGTTCGGATTCCGAAAGGAGACGAAGGTTTTCAAGTTTCAGTCTTGTAAACTTATTTTTTATGTGGAGGGCAGTACCCTTTGATACTAATTTCGTCAGCACAATCTCATCAGGACTAACTTTTTCCAGTTTACCTACATGGATTTTTCCGGAATAAATATGAGAAAAGCCGCAGACTTTCCCTATGGAGTTCAGGATAGTCTCGTATTCGGCTATTCTGGAATTAATAAGTTTGTCCGATTTTCGAAGGGCGTGAGATGTATCTCCATACTTTCGAGCGGCATCTTTCATTTTTCTTACGAAACTTTCTTCATCATGAGCCCGTACAAGAGCTGAGAGTTCCTCGCATTCTCTTATAAAGGCATCATGAACCTCAAGGACACCTGGATTTTCCATCTGGATTAGAGCATACAGGTACGGATTCTGGCCAAGTATCCTGCCTACGAAATCAAGCATAATGTCATAGACCGGACTTACGAATTTCCTGGACTTTTTTAAATCAAAATCCAATCTGTCAATCGTCATGCCTATGCTGATGTAAGCAAAGTGAGTAAGCCCCTGCACAACCGAGACGAGCATATCATGTTCGGCAGCGGTAGTGATTTCAACATGGGCTCCGCTTTCTTCAAATAGTTCTCTTACTATCGGAAACCATTTCTCAGAGCGCCCTTTTACAGGAACAAGGATTACAGTCTGCCCCCTGATAGTAGGAATGGTAGGGCCGAACATAGGATGAGTACCAAGAATTTCAACATCGGAAGGGGCAAATTTCCTCATGGCTTCTACTGGTTTTATTTTGATGGAAGTGAAGTCCATGAGGAGGCTTCCTGCCTTCATTTTTGGAGCAATTTCTGCAATGGTCTCTTCGGTTACATTAATAGGCACGGAAACTATTACAATATCGCTTTGCGGGATAGTAATCTCGAGGTCAGATGCAAAAGGCACTTCCATTTTCCTGGCAATTTCTATTTTGCTTCCTTTCCCCCACACAGTAACTTCGTACCCTCTTTCCTTGAAAAAACGAGTAAACCACTGCCCCATCTCTCCAGTTCCACCAAGAATCAGAACTTTAGTTTTCCCGGAACTCTCTTCTTCAAATCCCATCTATATGGTCTCCAGGTCCGTACTCAAGCCTGCAGAGCTTCCAATACGGTTTTTTTCATTAACTCGACAGGAGGCTCAACTCCTGTCCATAATTTAAAAGCTTCCGCTCCCTGATAGACAAACATTAAAACTCCGCTTACTGTTTTTGCGCCTGCTGCTTTCGCTTCTCTTAAGAGTTTTGTTTCCAGGGGGTTATAGACAATATCAAAAACAGTTAGGTCAGAGTGAAGTTCTTCTGATGTAACAATAGCAGCTTCGGTATTTGGGTACATGCCCAGAACTGTTGTGTTAATTAGTATATCTTTTTCCTTCAGAAGGCCTTTTAATCCTGAGAGCCCACTGCCCTTTATTTTTCCTGGTAGTGCTGCAGCCGAGATGTCTTTTGCAAGTTCGATAGCTCTCTCTTCTGTCCGGTTTATTATTGTGATCTCAGCACCATCGGCTGCAAGCTGGAAAGCAATAGCTCTTGCTGCTCCGCCTGCCCCTGCGATTACTACTTTAGACCCCCTTATTTCCACTGCAGCCTCAAGAAGTGCCTTTTTTGCCCCTAACCCGTCAGTATTATATCCAGCAATTTCTCCAGCGTTTTTGAAAACAATAGTGTTTACGGCTCCGATTTTCTCTGCAAGTGGGTCAGGCTTGATGCATTCCATTTTTAAAGCTGTTTCTTTTAAGGGCACTGTCAGGTTGAGCCCTCCAAATCCCATAGCCTCAGCTCCAAGGACTGCCTTTTCCAGGTTTTCAGGCCTGACCCTGAATGCATGATAAACACAATCCATATCAAGAGCTGAAAAAGCCGCATTATGCATTGCCGGGGAAAGTGAATGGCCTATAGGATCCCCAAATACTCCAAAAACTTGCTTCATTCGAGCAGCTCCATTACCTTCTTTAATTCGTCTACCGGAAGCTGTCCGGGAGCCGAAGACATTGAATTCTCCACAGAAGCATAGGTCAAAACCGAACCGTAAAGAGGAGCAATTGCACGTGTGTGTTTTCCGAGCTTGCCCATTGCAATAGTACAAACAGTCATGCCCACATTTCTGGCATCCATTGCAACTTCAAGCAGATCTAGCGTGTCCCTCATTGAGTGCGGCATTACAGCAAGTTTAGCAATATCCGCTCCTGCCAGAAAAGCCTTTTCAAGAGTTGTTTTCATCTCCTGAGAAGAAGGAGTTTTCGAAAAGTCATGGGCAGAAATGATTACAGTTTTTCCGTGGGTCTTTGCAACTTTTATTGCATTATCTCTTTCAACTTTATCTGCAGAAAGTTCGAAATCAACCGCATCCGGCCCGTCTTTGATGGAAAGAAGGTCTTTAATAAGTCTTATTCTTTCTCCTTCTTCTCCTTCCCATTTTCCCCCTTCATTACGGGAACGATTCGTGATAATTACTGGAAGTTCTGTCTCAGATTTAATCTTCCTTATTGTTTCTGCTGCTGTCTTCGAATTTCTGATTCCTAGAAGATCCAGCCTGACTTCAAGCACATCGGCTCCCATTTTAGCTGCCTTCTTTGAAGTCTCAAAAGGGTTTTCAAGAACCACTGCAACAACTGCAGCTTTTTTTCCAAGATCGAAGGAACCTATGTGAATCATTGCTCACTCCGGATTTGCAGATTATTTCTCTATAATCGTTTCTTCGATCTTCTTGCCGAAATGCCTGGCTCCCTCTTCCCGACAAACCAGGATCTCATTGCCCTTGCTGAGTTTGGTAACTGATATTGGAGTTCCGTCTTTTCCTACAAGCTTAATAGTTTCTGCATTTTGCAAGATCGTAGTGAGAGTCCTATCCTTAGCCTTTGCTTCAACAAGCATGAGAGGACGGCTTTCTATTTTGATTCTACCTACAATGCCTTCTCGCTGTTTACCTTTCGAATCTACAATAGTTACTTTGTCTCCCGCCTGGAGTTCAGAAAGATAGCGGGTTTTCTCACCTATTTTGATATAAGAGTGAACGGCACCTGCGTTTACCCTGAACGGACGGGCTGCCACGTAAGGGCTCTCATCGGATTCGGAATTAATAAGGAACATTCCGCTTGCCTGAGATCCTATGAGCATACCTTCACCTCGTTGCATGAGATTACATGTATCTACGCAGACTCTATCCCCCATCCCGAGAGGCTCTACTCTGGTTACAACTGCAGGTTCAAGTCCAATAGTTTCGCTTTCCAGTTCCCTTACAAGCTGAATAGTATCTTTTATCTCTTTAGGATCCGCACTATCAAGAAGCACGCCATCGGCTCCTATTTCGAGAGTCTGGAGAGCTAATCTTGCTTCCTCTGCATTTTTAACCCCAAAAATTATCTTCACTTTTTGATTCTGGAGCTCAGCTATTAGGTTTTCGAGAGGGATTACCTTCCAATCAGTACCGGTGACCAGTAGAAAATCACATACCTTTCCAATTTCTGCTGCAAAATGCTCGTAACGTTTGTCCTTTATAATTACATATCCGCCCACAGCGGCTCCTTTGTCCAGGAGGAGGGTTGCTGCATTTATGTCAATTGAGCCCGAAATTTCAAGAGGCAGGGGTTTTGTCCCATCACCTTCTCCTCGCTTTCCAACAACTGCAATATCAGCTCCTGATTTGTTGTCACGGGCAAAGGCGGCTACTGTTATATTTCCCAGTTCTCGAACCTTTTCCACGTCTCCTGCGTTTACAAGAACGCAGTCGATTCCTGATTCAAGACCAGTTGTGATTCTTTCTTTCTGTTCTTCCCATCTACCTTCATCGGCTTTTATCCAGATGCTTTTCTTTTTCAACGGCTTCAACCCCGGTATCCTTTCTGATTTTATCGGGTAAATTCACTTCTCACGTTTTTAACTTTGATCTCGGGCCAAACTTGCTTTAAAAAATTATCATTAGTCACGTTTTACTTGAGTTGTTCCAGAGCTTCTTCTACGGTTCTTCTGTGATGTACGATCTCACATACAGCTCTGGTAAGTTTAACAGGATCATTATGCTGGAAAACATTTCTTCCGATTGCAGCTCCTCTGGCTCCAGCTTCCATTGCTCCATCAATCCTTTCCAAAAGTTGCTTGTCAGTTGAAGTCTTAGGCCCTCCTGCAATTACTACAGGTACTGGACAGCCCCTAACAACATCTCTGAAGCTATCCGGGTCTCCGGTGTAAACTGTTTTTACAACATCGGCTCCAAGTTCAGCTCCTATTCTTGCGGCATGTGCCACATGAATAGGATCATGCGGGTTAGTTATTTTCTTGCCTCGGGGGTACATCATGGCAAGAAGAGGCATGCCCCAGTCCGTGCAATCTCTGGAAATTCTTCCCAGTTGCTCAAGCTGATCTGCTTCAGTTTCCGACCCGATGTTAACATGAATAGAAACGGCATCTGCTCCCATTTTAATTACTTCTTCTACAGAGCAGACCTGCACTTTGGCATTAGGATCAGGGCTCAGGGCGGAAGAAGCACTAATGTGTACCATAAGCCCTATATCGTGGCCGTACCCTCGGTGTCCGTATTTTACCATTCCTTTCTGCATTAAGACAGCGTTTGCTCCTCCTTCGGCAACTTTGTTTACTGTATCTGTTATATTGATCAGTCCTTCAATAGGGCCGTCGGAGATCCCATGGTCCATAGGAATAATGACCATGTTTCTGCTCTCCCGGTTCATCAGTCTTTCTATCCGTATTTTCTTACCAATTTCTGACATAGAATTCACCTGGATTCTGGTTAATTATGTTAAAAGTAAAAAAATTATTAGTATGTACTTGTTATTTGTAATTTATTCATCGATAGTTTCTTTTGCTTGGCCATGCCATATGTTAGCATGCATCATACTAACACTGATTATTTATAGTTATCCCTTATATGTGAATATCTGTTAAACATCTTTATAAAAATGCACGATTTCAATCATTTATGTGCTATATTGTCCATTAAACTCACTTCATGTGGCTTACATTTATACCTATCGCCAAAAATCCAGAATCATGAAATCTTTCAAAAAGTAAAGTCATATGAGAAGCCTTTCGCTTCCTAAATAGGTCAAAACTTAGATTTAGAAAAATAAAAGAATTAAAATAGGATTAGATTGGCTATAGAATAAACTCAATCTTCAGAACAATTTAATAACGTTAAACAGAAATGGAAGGAGCTATGAGAGAACTTAAAATTCTTGTTGTTAACAACTATGGTCAATTTTGCCACCTCATCCAGAGAGCTCTCCGTGATCTCGATATGGATACAAAAATTATTCCCAATACGACGCCAATTGAGGATATTCTGGCTGAAGAACCGGATGGGCTGATCCTGAGCGGAGGGCCGGAAATGGAGAGAGCAGGCTTATGTTTTGATTATGTCCGGGAAATTGACCTTCCTATTCTAGGAATCTGCCTCGGGCACCAGGCAATTGCTCTGGCTTATGGAGGGCATGTTCACGCCGGGAAAATAGGTGGGTATGCAGAAGTCGAGATTGAAGTACTCGAAGAAGACGATATCCTTCGGGGACTTGGCCCGAAAACCACCGTGTGGGCTTCGCACGCAGATGAAGTTGCCATTATTCCTGAGGGTTTTATTCATCTCGCGAGATCCGATATCTGTGAGATCGAAGCTATGCGCCACCCAACAAAACCGCTATATGGCGTTCAGTGGCATCCAGAGGTTTCCCACACTATACAAGGAGAAGAACTTCTGGTTAATTTTCTTGAAATATGTGATCGTTATTAATGCAGGAAAAAAATAGCAAACAAAAATGGGATGATTACATCCCGATTTTTTTCTTCATCATTTTCTGGATATTGAATTTTCCGCCTTTAAAACCTTTAAAAGCTGTTTGCATGGTCTTATGATATTTTAAAAGCTCTCTAACATCTTCAGCGCTGCAGCCCGAACCTCTTGAAAGCCTTTTGATTCTTGAACCACCTATAATTTTGGGATCTGACATTTCCTCTTCGGTCATTGAGTCCATGATAACCCTGTAGTTTTTCATCTTGTCACTTGTAGCCTGGAACATCTCATCTGACAACTTCATGCCTCCCAAACCTCCCATGCCCATGGGCAGCATTGACATTATCTGTTTGAGAGGTCCCATCTTGTTCATGGCTTCAATCTGCTTGTACAGGTCCTTGAGAGTGAAGCGTCCCTGCATCATAGCTTCTACATTAACATCTTCTGCGCTCAGAGTTTCCTCAGCTTTTTCCATAAGGCTCTTGAGGTCTCCCATTCCCAGCAGCCTTGAGATGAATCTGTCAGCTTCAAACTTTTCAAAGTCTTCCGGAGTTTCTCCAACTCCGATAAAAGCGATAGGTGCTTTTGTTTCCGAAACAGCTGAAAGGGCTCCACCTCCCTTTGCCGTACCATCAAGTTTTGTTATAATTACACCTGTAATTCCCACGGAATTGTTAAATGCGTGGGCTTGCTGGCTTGCCTGCTGTCCTATACCTGCGTCCAGAACCATAAACTTGTGGTCAGGCTTTGCAATAGCATTAATCCGTTCCATCTCATCTATCAGATCAGCTTCCAGAGCATGCCTGCCTGCAGTATCCACAATTCTTACATCATATTTTTCAAGAGCTTTTAATCCGTTTCTAGTAATCATCACAGCATCGGGGTTTCCTTCCTCCCCGTAAAAAGCTACGTTGAGCTTGTCACTCAGCGTCTTAAGCTGGTGATAAGCTCCCGGGCGGAAAGTATCTGCGGCAATAACTCCTGCTTTAAGCCCCTTTCTCTGGAAGTAGCGGGCAAGCTTTGCAACACTTGTGGTTTTTCCGCTCCCCTGCAGCCCGACCATCATAATAATCTGTGGTTTAAGCTGGATTTCCGCTCCCTTCCCGATTATCCCCATAAGTTCCTGGTAGACTATACGAACTACATGCTCTCTCGGACTCATTCCCGCAGGAGGATCCTCTTTCATTGCACGCTCCTTGATCCGTTGGGACATTGCCATAACGAGTTTTACATTTACATCGGCCTGGAGCAGAGCCCTCTGGATATCCTTTACTACTTCATTGACCGTACGCTCATCAATTCTCCCCGCGCCGATCAGCTTCTTGAGTGCCCCCTGTAAGGAGTCTCCTAATTTTTCCATTACCATCTGAAAATCGCCCTATTAAATTTTATGAGAATGAGTGAAAAGATAATTTACACTTTTAACCTTGTGAAAGAAAGTATTGTTTCCTTATAAGCCTTGAGTTTCAAAGCTAAAAAGGTAGCCGATTATAAAAACGTTACCCGAAAAATAAAAACTTGAAAGATAATACGATATAACACGTATTAATAACTCAGAAAAAACTTCTACATAGCGGGGGATGGATTCGAACCATCGGTCTACGGGTTATGAGCCCGTCGGGATCTCCTGGCTACCCCACCCCGCTACAGGGTTAATTGGTCAGGTCGCTTTAACCTGAGATTGCAATCTGAGAATACTAACTATCATTTATATAGTTTTCGCTAAATTCACTGATTTTCAGCTCAGAATTATAAAATATAACATGCAAGATCTAATTCTGAGAAAAAAGAACTTGTATGGATTCTCAGAAAAGAACTCGTATGAAAAAAAATTTATGGATTCTTAACCACGATTAGAATAATTTTGGCATAGAAACCAAATCTTACAAACTTTAATATTAAGATCCGATATTACGTAATTTCTACATTAAGTAAAAAGGTATCTTCCGTGCCGGTTATATTTTCCCACGGTCTTTTATATACACCTTTAACCTGCTGGCTGCCCTCAGCCACGGCTTTTATTTCCCATATATGGACCCCTCCGGCACCAACGATAGGTTGTTTATTGTCTTTAGAAGACTTAGGAGGGTAATAATTATCTGAAACATTAGTGAATCCCTGGCTTAGGTTGAGTTCCCAGGAATAACCTGTAGTCGGATTTTCCTTGAGTTTCAGGTAAAAAGTTTCTCCATTCTTGAGGCTAATGTTTTTTCCGTTGTCAGCTTCCGTTATTACTTGTTGTCCTGGCTGCGTGGAAGTGGACTGATTATTTAACATATTATCAACTGCAAGTTCGAATGATCCTTTTATTCCATTTACATTTACGGAATAGTTTCCGGCTTTAAGCCCCTTAACATCAAGGGGTATTGTTTCATTGAAGGGTACTATTACCTGCGCACAGACTGCATCTTTCGGGCGCTTGGTCGTGATATTAATATTGAAGCTATTTTCTTTCTTTTCTATCTTTATTCCGTTAATATCGGTACAACTGTCAGGCAGATAACCAGTTGCCACCACCTTTACCTGTACCGGAAAAGATTCAAGCATTAAAACCTGAATTGTCTCAACAGTTGCAGTTCCGTATGTGTACACTATCCCACCAGTTCCTTGACTATCCGTTGAGTTATCTACTGGGACCACGTTACTTGGGTTGATGTTAACATTTGGTTTTGTCTCCACATTATTTTGTCCCTTATTTATACAACCTGATAGTAATAGTACACAGATTAAACAAACAACTGCTGTGATTTTTGCATTCTTTAAAAAAGTATGATCTGCTAATTTTTTCATTTGTTTGCCTCATACTACTTCAAAAGGTTAATAAAAATATATGTCTGTTTGAATTTATCCTTTAATTTCCTGAGCTTTGTCTTTGAAGTGCACGATAAGGTCTTCAGCCCATTTCATAGGTACAGGCTCAGTGCCCATTAAAGTCTCCTGGTCAAATACCCCTTTAGAGGTAAGGAAATCGGCACTCATGAAACACTCTGTTTTGATTATCATAGCTATCTTTATTTCATCAGTACAGACGAAGAGTTTCATTTTCTCCCCTGCCAGGTAGAACTCCAACTCTTTTTCAAAATCGTTTTTTAATCTTTCATAAATTTTTTGCGTTACTACAAGGGTGATTTCGATATTTTGACCCTTATTTTGGAAAATCTCAGGGAATATAGGATGAAACATTGATGAAAATATGAGTATCTGTTTTGATTGTAGCATTTTTTCCACAAAGATACGGGGAGGTTCAAAAATATTGTCCTGGTCGGGTTTGATCAGAGAGCAGGATTTTAGCTCATTAAGCCTTTCAAGGAAAGAATATGGAATATTGCTAAGATCACGTTCTTGCCAGTAATGTAGGTTTCCTTCAATAACCTCCAGAGTGTCTATCAATGGCTCCATTTTCTCGACTAAAATTTCTGCAAGAGGAGTAAGCTTATATTCCTTGTTTTCCTGAAGGATTAGACTTTCTTCTTTCAATTTTTTAATTTGGGGAAGCATTCCTGTTGGTGTAACGTGTAGCGTAGATACAATATCTTCGATTTTTCTGCCTCCATTTTTAAGCAGAAGTAAAAGGTCTCTTCTTTTCTGGGACATGAAAAGCAAGTCTATTAAGTCTTTGTCCATTGATTTCCCTTTCCACATCTTGCACTTCTAGTAAAGATTCATTATTTGTTCTGTTGTAGAATAGTGAAAGTTTAACACATACCTTTTAAATATTTCTGTTTTATCTTTTTCCTTCTATATTTTGGCAAGAAAAGAAACCTTAAAGTCTATGATCTTAATTATGTATTTCAGAAATGGAGCCTGCAGAAGTATGCTTCTAAAATAGCGAATGCCTCAACCTATGCGAGAAACTCCGGTCAGGGAGGCATTTAACTAAAATCTTTCAAATGTGTACTTACAAACTGGGATTATATCTATAATTTGTGCCGAAATATCTCTAAGGAAAAAAAACTCGGGATACGAACCGGACGTAATTATTGCGCTTGCCAGAGGTGGCTGGTTTTCCTGTCGTGTACTCTGTGATTTTCTGGGGCTGGATGATTTGTCCAGTCTGAAAATCGAGCATTATATAGGAGCTGCGGCTATATACAGTGGCGAACCTTATATAAGATATCCTCTTTCGGACGAAGTTGTAGAAGGCAAAAGAGTGCTTATTGTAGATGATATTGTTGATACCGGCAAAAGCATGCTGAGTGCGAAGGCTTACGTGGAAGGTCGGAATCCTACATAAGTAAGGACTGCGTCATTACAGCATCTCAGGAGTTCGAAAATCGATCCTGATTATGTAGGAGAGCGGCTAGAGGATTGGGCATGGATAGCATATCCCTGGAACTTTATGGAATATATGATTAGCATCCTGACCAAATGCATACGAAAGGACGCTCAGAAACTCTGGAGCCTGGAAGATCTCAAACACAGTCTTTACATAAATCATGCCCTTGACCCGGTTGTATTTGAAATTACGCAGCCAGGTAGGATGCCGGAAGTTCTGGAAGAGATGGAGAGAGTGCGCAGGATCCGCTCAGAAATGATCAACGGGGGAAAATTCTGGAAACTTTTATAAATTTTTTGCATAAATATTGCATAAGTAGTTTTAATAAACAGTTCTTTATATTGACAACTGAAATAGATATATGATCAAAAAGGCTCTTTTTACCTTCAGAGAGAAAAAGCCGATTAATTTAAAAACACATATTACTCATTTAAAAACTAATATTAAGCAGTAAATACAAATCTACATGTCTATCATAGGTATCTATTTAAAGTACTCACAATCCATCTTTATGGATTATGCTGAGAATGTCCTTAACTGTTCATCTGAAATCTGCATTGTACAGATTCGTTCATGTGAACGTCATTAACAGATGGATTTTTAGGAGGTTCACAACCAGATGCTTAGTAAAAGGTGCCGATTGTACGGTTATATTACTTTCGACAAATCAGTTCATACTTATCGATTATCGGTGAACTCATGCCCCACAGATGCACCAGATGCGGAACCATTTTTGAAGACGGAGACTCTGTCATCTTAAGCGGATGCCCGAACTGCGGCTGGAATAAATTCCTCTATGTGAAAAAAGAAGTTAAAGGTCTCGAAGACCAGGTGAATCCCGCTCTGGATGAACAAAAACTGGATATAGAGTCCTCTCTGGATGAAGTTGTCAGAAGTATTGACGAAGCTCTCTCCTCTGAACAGGATGATAAAAAGCAGGAGCCTGAAGCTGAGAGGAAAACA
Source organism: uncultured Methanosarcinaceae archaeon (assembly GCA_963818955.1). Taxonomy (GTDB): domain Archaea; phylum Halobacteriota; class Methanosarcinia; order Methanosarcinales; family Methanosarcinaceae; genus Methanosarcina. The sequence goes on from CAWFUY010000006.1 coordinate 19,681, forward strand.
GAAGGAGAGAGGGTAGAATCCGTAAGAATTCTTGGACCTGGTTCTTACGAACTTAACCTTAATTCCCTCTTAGAGAGGCAGGAGCTGGTTATGGCAATCAAGGAAGAGGGATCTTATGCTCTGCATTTGCCCTCAGTTTTCAAACAGAAGAAATCTAAGAACAAAACAAAGTCAAAAAAATAAAAGCAATCTTCAATTTTTCGGAGAACTTACTATAAATTCGATGTGGTTTAAATTGCTTTGATAGTCATTTTATTACATATTATTAATGATCTGTTTTTGATCTTTAAAAGTCTTTGTTTATGTATTACTATCATTTTTTAAATATCATGTCAATGGTACAAATATTTATATACAATTACTGATAACTATTGGTTACTATCTAATACATCTCGCTTGTATGTGTCTTCTGGATGGAATTCCTGCCAGGGATTTTGTAAAATCATTCGGAATTTATTCAGGAGATACTGTTTACCACGTATCTGAAAAACACACAAATGGCGAAAGTTAAACTATTGTGGAGTGTCGATGAAATTTTAACACGATCAAAGGGGGGAAAATGGATCCGGCAACACTACTTGATATTCTGGGTAATGAAAATCGCAGGAAGATTATTCAGCTTCTTGCAAACCGCCCCTGCTATGTCAGCGAGATCTCTGGCAGGCTGGGAGTGGGGCCAAAAGCTATAATTAGTCATCTCAACCTGCTTGAGCAGGCAGGGCTTATAGAGTGCAGTGTGGATGAACAGAGGCGTAAGTATTTTAATATTGCATATAACGTGCGTCTGGAGGTCTCAGTATCTCCATATACTTATAACGTGATGCTCTATGATATTGCTCTTGACAGGGACAAAAAAGTAGAACCTTCGGTTGCTGAAAATAAAGAGACCGCTGCAAAAGAAGAGCCATCTTCCGTCTTTCTGAACCTTTGTAGCAAATTTCAGGAACTTAAAATAAGGCAGGAAAAACTTGCAAACCTGCAGCAGCAGCTGCAGGTAGAATATGCGGATTTGATGGAATGCTGTCTGGAATCGATTGAAGAGGTTGCAAAGAACCCTGTAGAGTGTGAACTTTTGTTTGAGCTCCTGAAATGTGAAACCACTCTAGCTGCCTTATGCTATAATCTGCGCTTGCACCCAAGTATCGTAAATGCTAACCTGATAGACCTTGCTGAGAGAGGGTTTGTTGAGTACAGTATAAAGAATAACCAGCACTATTGGAAACTATGTGAGCTGGAGTTGAAAATAGATGATTGAAGAAACGACTCTGAGAGTAGCTGAAGCTTATCATAAGGACGTAGGCAGGGGATTTGCGAGAATAGATACCCAGCTGATGCAGCAGATGGGGCTTGTAAATGAGAGTGTAATCGAGATCGCAGGGAGAGCCAAAACTTATGCCCTCGTCTTGCCAAACGTAGAACACGAGCAGGAAAACAGAATACGCATGGACGGAAACCTGCGCACCAATGCGAAAGTAGGGATCGACGACAAGGTCACAATCAAGAAAGTCCAGACAAAACCTGCACAGAGAGTTACCCTTGCTCCTATCAATCGTGAGCGTATAACGTTTGTTGGAGGTGTCCACTATATCCTAAGGATGCTCGAGGGGAGACCTTTGAACAAAGGCCAACAGATTAGAGTGGAAGCTGTAAGTAACCCACTGACTTATGTGGTTGTATCTACAAGACCCGCAGGACCTGTAGTTGTTGCCAAGAATACTGAGATTGCCATTAAGGACAAATCTGTTGAGGACATCAAGACTCGAGGAGGCATCTCGTATGAGGATATCGGTGGGCTTAGGCGGGAAATCCAACTTGTCAGGGAAATGATCGAACTGCCGCTGAGGCATCCTGAACTATTTGACAAGCTGGGGATTGAGCCCCCTAAAGGGGTTCTCCTTCATGGGTCTCCCGGAACAGGAAAGACAATGATTGCAAAGGCAGTTGCAAGTGAAACCGATGCCAATTTCATCACTATAAGCGGTCCTGAGATTGTTTCCAAGTATTACGGAGAGAGTGAGCAGAAGCTCCGCGAGATTTTCGAGGAAGCTGAGAAGGACGCACCTTCAATCATATTTATAGACGAGATAGATTCCATTGCCCCCAAAAGAGGCGAAGTCACAGGAGAAATGGAGCGCAGGGTAGTTGCCCAGTTGTTATCCCTGATGGATGGGCTTAAGACCAGAGGTCAGGTAATCGTAATTGCAGCTACAAATCGGCCTAACTCTATAGATGAAGCTCTCCGCCGTGGAGGAAGGTTCGACAGAGAAATAGAAATCGGAATTCCTGATCGGAACGGCAGGAAGCAAATTCTTCTAATCCATACCAGAGGCATGCCTATTGAACAGGATGTAAGCCTTAGTGAGATCGCCGATGTAACTCATGGATTTGTAGGAGCTGATCTATCTTCCCTCTGCAAGGAAGCTGCCATGCACGCTCTCAGAAGAGTAAGTCCCGAAATCGATATTGAAGAGGAACAAATCCCACAGGAGATCCTTGACAATCTGGTTGTTACAAAGGAAGACTTTAGAGAAGCTCTGAAGAACATCGAGCCTTCAGCCATGAGAGAAGTTTATGTTGAAGTTCCACATATAGGCTGGGAAGATATCGGAGGGCTTGAAAAAGCAAAGCAGGAGCTAATTGAAGCTGTGGAGTGGCCTCTGAAATATCCTGATATATTTAGCATTATTAATGTAAAGCCACCCAGAGGCATATTGCTATTCGGGCCTCCCGGGACGGGTAAAACTTTGCTTGCAAAAGCTGTTGCAACTGAAAGCGAGGCTAACTTCATCAGTATAAAAGGTCCGGAACTACTCAGCAAATATGTGGGCGAATCCGAACGTGCGATAAGGGAAACTTTCAGGAAAGCAAAACAAGCTGCTCCGACTGTGATCTTCTTTGACGAAATCGATTCCATTGCTCCCCAAAGAAGCTCGGTTTCCGATACGCATGTCTCAGAAAGAGTTGTCAGTCAAATCCTTACTGAGCTGGATGGAGTAGAGGAACTTAAAGATGTGATTATAGTTGCGGCAACTAACAGGCCGGATATGGTAGATCCTGCCCTGCTCAGGCCTGGCCGTTTTGATAGGCTAATCTATATCAAGCCGCCTGATAAAGCGAGCAGAGAAAAAATATTTGAGATTCATGCGCAGGGAAAACCCATCGCTGAGGACGTTAAGCTCTCGCAGCTTGCTGACATGACTGATGGTTATGTGGGTGCAGATATCGAGGGTATCTGCCGGGAGGCTGCAATGCTGGCCCTAAGAGAGATAGTTACTCCTGGTATTGGCCGAAAAGAGATTCAAGAGAAGGTCGGAGAAATCAAGATTTCAAAAAAGCATTTTGAACGTGCAATCCGCCGTGTTAAGCCTACAACATCCGGAGAGACTCTGCGGTCATACGAACAGCATGCGGAGCTCTTTGCCAAATATGCAACTGAATCGGAAGAAGATCTTGAGGCTGAAGATCAGGAAAAAGGAACCGAAAACAAAAGTGTTTCGGGTTTGCTCCAGGCTGAGTAAGTCTTTAGGAAGGCTATATATCCAGCCTGTTAATTTTAAAGTTCATGAAGCTTCTCAAAGAATACGTGTTAACTTATTAATCCAACTTGGCAATTAAATTCTATCAGATAACTTAATAACGGAGTGATGAGATGGACAGAGATAATAGAAGAAGAAAATTTTTCGATGAATTGTTCGGAATCGATCCTGTTTACGATATGAAAGAAATTTTTGATCGCCTTAACAGGGCAACGGGCATGAGCATGGAGAATTTTGGACAGCGTCCTTTCGTCTATGGCTTCTCTGTAACTTATCGGCGGGGTGAAGAACCTGAAATACGCGAATTCGGAAATATCCCTACGTTTGATCAGATAAAAGCTGAAGACAAGCATTATCTTGATATTAGAAAGCCTCTTATCGACATAATGGAAGCCGAAGACAAAGTGCATGTGATTGCTGAAATACCTGGAATTGAGAAAGAAAAAATTCTACTAAACGCAACTGATTTAATACTTGACATCAAAACAATAGATGGGAATCCAAAATATTCCGAACGTGTGGAGCTGCCCGTGAAGGTGGACCCCCAGAGTGCTAAAGCTACATATAAAAACGGCGTGCTGGAAGTTACCTTTAAACGGCTGGAATCCAGTTCCCAAACCTCAATAAATATTGAGTAATTGTCAGGGAGCGCTAGGAAAAGCAGAGGTAATAATTGTGGGCATAAGAAAAAGAAAGGATTTCTTTGAAGACTTTGAATCTGAACTTTTTGACAATTTGGAAGAAATAATTGAATCTATCCTGGAGGAAATGGGAGAGTCTGTACCCTTCGTTTACGGATTTTCTATCATCAGGCGTCCGGGAGAAGATCCTGAAATCAGAGAGTTTGGAAATGCTCCGGAATATTCTAAAAACGGAGGAAATTTCTTGCCCTCCGAAGCAAAAGATCCTTTAATTGATATTTTTGAAACCGGGGAATTGGTGCACATCCTTGCAGAATTTCCTGAGGTTAGAAAGGAAGATCTCATACTACATGCTTCAGCCCAAAGCCTTGAAATCAAGGTTGTCGGTCCTTCTGAATACTCTGGGAATATCGAGCTTCCCGTTCGTGTGGATCCGAAAAGTGCTACGGCTAGTTATAAAAATGGAGTGCTTGAGGTTACATTCAAACGCTGCGCTGAAGAGGAACCTGTTGAGATAAAGGTTATTTGACATGAATTCTGCAAAAAAATAATAAAAATATAAAATAAAATTATTTATTTTATAGCTTGAAGCTTTTTTTATCTATCTCATCTAATTTTTTGGGATAAGTTCTAATGTCATTTTAATAAAGCTCAGGTCTACGATCCTCAAATATGGAAGTCGTTCTTCTCATCTCCTTTGCCTCTTCCAGGTCAATTTCTCCTATAAGTACACATTCTTTATCTCCAGCTTCTGCGAGTATCCTGCCCCATGCATCTGTAATGAAAGAACAACCGAAATATGTCGAATACTTATCCTTCCCTGCTCGTGTACAGGCAACGTGAGGCAGCTCATTTTCAAGAGCTCGAGCAAGGGAGATAGTCCTCCAGGAGTTTCCAAAGAAGTCCGGAATCTCAGACGATGAGACTAAAATATCTGCTCCTTGAATTGCCAATTTTCGGGATACTTCAGGATAGCGAAGTTCATTGCAGATTATCAGCCCTACGGTGAAATCATGCTTTTCCAGTCTTATCGGAGTTATGCTGTTCCCATGTGCAAAATGTTCTTTTTCCGGGCCGTAAAGGTGAGTTTTTCTTTGTGTACCAACTAGCTTTCCGGATTCGAGGCAGAAACCAAGGTTAAACTGAGGTGGTAACTCTTTCTCTTCAGTATTTTGATCACTTTCTCTCTTTTCTATCATTGAGCCTGCAAGGATGCAGTTATATTCCTTTGAGAAGGCCCGTAAAGCTTCGAGAGTAGCTCCGGAAACGGGTTCAGCTACTTCTCCTATACGGTCATAACAAAAGCCAGTAGAGAATACTTCCGGAAAGACAAGTAATTCAGCATCTTTCGAAACCGCTTCTTCCGCCATGGAAAGGGCACGCTTGAGGTTTTCATGTTTTGAGCACAAGGAGATGTTCATCTGGATGCAGGCAGCCTTCATAGTTGTCACTTTTCCAAAAGAGAATATAATAAAGATTGCTTCATAAAGTTATTGCATGTTTTACATTGAGATTCACGCTGCTATGCTCCTTTGAATGTTTGGACCTGTATGAATAAATCTCAAAAGTACTGCAAATTAGCCAAATGATTTTTTGGCTGTCCACTAATCGTCCGTAATAGACTGACATTTCATGATCTAATCTTAATAGCTTTCATTTGCCTGACTTGCCCATACCTACGTTGTATCCAGTACTGATGAAATAACGTGAAAAGAAAACTTGAAACTATATTTAGATTATTTTAGAAGACGTTAATCTACAAATGATAAACATAAAGGTTTGTAAATTATAAATAAGGGTTTACAAAGCACAATCTCACTCTCTAATGTCCTGATTTCCCTTTTTTGTGCCAAAACTGACCTACATTGTGTACATTTTTGCTTCTATCCAATCCAGTCTGTGAGAAATCAGCTTGTATTAGAGCTCAAGAAGAAAAAAACACAGGGAAATGTTTAAAAATTTCTAAATTGTTTAATATATTAATATTTTTTATACAAATGTGTTACAAATAATTTTGAAAAGATAAATTTGTGTTCAGTTGCCTTAGCTTCAATAGAGTGAACTTGAAATTAACCGATGAATCAAAATGGGGATTTTTTTATGAGAAAAACGATAATTGGCAAAGTACATAAGGGGTATGCCTCCGTAATAGCTTTAGGAATAATAATTGTAGCACTTCTAATGCTTGTTATTACCGCGGTTGCAGCTGCTGCCACGGGTGTGGGTCCATTTGCTTATATCACAAACTCTGCAAGCAACAATGTTTCTGTAATTGACACAGCAAGCAACAACGTTACAGCTACTGTAAATGTCGGAAGCCTTCCGTTTGGAGTTGCAGCAAACCCGAACGGAAAAAAGGTATATGTGGCAAACTATCTTAGCAACAATGTTTCTGTGATTGATACAGCCACAAATACGGTTACAGCTACGATAGATGTAGGGAACCTTCCTTTTGGAATTGCAGTCAACCCGCAGGGAACAAGGGTATATGTAGCGAACTATCTAAACAATACTGTCTCAATAATTTGCACATCCGCTGAATCTGTTCTTGCATCTGTAGATGTTCAGAGGGGTCCATGTGAAGTAGCAGTCAGTCCCGATGGGAAAAAAGTGTATGTGACGAGCTTGAACAGTAACAATATATCTATAATTAATACAGCTACAAACACTGTTACAGCTGCTGTAAATGTCGGAAGCCCAACTTTTGGAGTTGCAGTCACTCCTGATGGAAAAAAGGTTTACGTGACAAATGCGAACAGTACTAATGTTTCTGTAATTGATGCTGCCTCAAACACTGTTACTGCCACTGTACCTGTAGGAACCATGCCTTGGGGAGTTGCAGTCAACCCGCAGGGAACAAAAGTTTATGTGGCAAATTCAGACAGTAACGCCGTTTCGGTGATTAACACCACAACAAACATCGTTGTAGCTACAGTGAGTGTAGGAAGTCTCCCTTGCGGCATCTCAGTTAATCCACAGGGAACAAAGGTTTATGTTGCTAATTCCGACAGCAATAATGTTTCTGTAATTGATGCTGCCACAAACACTGTTACTGCCACCGTAAATATCGGAAGCTTGCCTGTTGCCTTCGGACAATTTATAATAACTCTGTCACCAGCACTTCCTGTAGCAAACTTTAGCAGCAACGTTACTCATGGCTATGCTCCTCTAGCTGTAAAGTTTACAGACCTCTCGAAAAATGCAACTGGATGGAACTGGAACTTTGGTGACGGAGCTAATTCAACAATGCAGAATGCAACACATATATATTCAACTGCAGGTAACTATACAGTAACCCTTACAGCAAGTAATGTAAATGGAACTGATGTAAAGTCCAGCTATATTACTGTTTTAAGTAATGAAACTAATCCTGTTATTCCTATTGCTGCCTTTTCTTCATTCCCCACATCAGGTAGTGCTCCTCTTACTGTAAGTTTCACTGACAATAGTACAGGCTCTCCTACTTCATGGAAGTGGTACTTTGGAGACGGTGAGAACTCCTCCTCTCAGAATCCTGTGCATACATTCAATAAATCCGGAATATATACCGTTACTTTGTACGCAAGTAATGCTGAAGGCAGCAGTTCGGTAGCAAAATCGAGCTATATTGTTGTTTCAAACGGTGTAACTGCTCCTGTTACTGCCTTTTCTTCATTCCCCACTTCAGGTAGTGCTCCTCTTACTGTAAGCTTCACTGTCAATAGTACAGGCTCTCCTACTTCATGGAAGTGGTACTTTGGAGACGGTGAGAACTCCTCCTCTCAGAATCCTGTGCATACATTCAATAAATCCGGAATATATACCGTTACTTTGTACGCAAGTAATGCTGAAGGCAGCAGTTCGATAGCAAAATTCAGCTATATTGTTGTTTCAAATGGTGTAACTGCTCCTGTTGCTGCCTTTTCTTCATTCCCCACATCAGGTAGTGCTCCTCTTACTGTAAGTTTCACTGACAATAGTACAGGCTCTCCTACTTCATGGAAGTGGTACTTTGGAGACGGTGAGAACTCCTCCTCTCAGAATCCTGTGCATACATTCAATAAATCCGGAATATATACCGTTACTTTGTACGCAAGTAATGCTGAAGGCAGCAGTTCGGTAGCAAAATCGAGCTATATTGTTGTTTCAAACGGTGTAACTGCTCCCGTTGCTGCCTTTTCTTCATTCCCTACTTCAGGTAGTGCTCCTCTTACTGTAAGTTTCACTGTCAATAGCACAGGCTCTCCTACTTCATGGAAGTGGTACTTTGGAGATGGTGAGAACTCCACCTCTCAGAATCCTGTGCACACATTCAATAAATCCGGAATATATACCGTTACTTTGTACGCAAGTAATGCTGAAGGCAGCAGTTCGGTAGCAAAATCGAGCTATATTGTTGTTTCAAATGGTGTAACTGCTCCCACTGCTGCCTTTTCTTCATTCCCCACTTCAGGTAGTGCTTCTCTTAGTGTAAGTTTCACTGACAATAGTACAGGCTCTCCTACTTCATGGAAGTGGTACTTTGGAGACGGTGAGAACTCCACCTCTCAGAATCCTGTGCACACATTCAGTAAAACGGGACGATATACCATCGGGTTAACAGTAACCAATCCAGGAGGTAGTAGCTCTATAGTAATGCCCAGTAGTATTACAGTAAAATAAATCTCTTAATTTAAAAAAGAACAAAAAATAGGGGTGAAAGGCAGTGGGAGATAAAACCAATTACCGTATTAAGATATCTTTTTCCCCCAAAAATCTTTTTCTTGCCTCTCAAAGACGCGTGATTTTACGTTATCCTGCAATTTTGTTTGTTATGCTTAAGAATGAATAATCCTAACAGTAACGATTTTCCTTAAGCATCTCTGAATGACATAATGCTTCTTTAATGGCAAGCTATGATATTTAATCTGAAGGATACTTCTAATATCATCGCCTCCTCGAAGATAAAATTTCAATCTGCCAAATGGATTAAAATAGGAAAACTTTCTTTATAGTTTAAAAAAATTATGGAACTTGAATTAATATTTCTCAGTTCAGCTGCGTAAGTCCTGAAAAGAATAAAATTTGAACGATTAAAAGGAATGTGCAGCTTACATTTCGGAGAAATCTGTTTGATTATTCATCTTTTGGTCTTCATATTGTTTTGTACTAATGTATCGGCCACACTGATCAAAATTACCGTCACAAAATTCTGATCTAAGTCCATCGGATGCCGGTGGATATTGCTTGGGGGCGACACCTGCAAAGCATGTGTATAAACTTACGTATGAAGCAGCGTGGTGGTCTGATGTTACCAGGTACTTGCACTTATTTTTATCCTCGCATGTCATTTTGATATTACCTACATAAAATTTAATATGTTGGGTTAGTTACCCATCTATATCTACCAAAACTATAAATATATTTTGGGTGTTAGACTAAGTAATCAATTAAAGATATCTATTAGGAAAAGAGTTTGTGCACGTAACCCGAAAAACATCACTAGTGAAAAACAATACTTGAAGAGACAGTGTTCAAATAAAAAGTAATAAAAATTAATAGAATAATTTAAATAATTTCTAATTGTAATACTTAAAAAAACTAAATAGTTTTAAAGATTTCTGACATGAGCCTCTTCAGAATGTAATATTCAAAAATATCCCTGATTTTACTACAGATCGTAAAAATAATCTGATAGATAATTCTGAGAAACATGAAGGAACTCGCGGAAAATTGATGGATGAACTAATTATTGGGTTAGTGGAAGGTCAAAAATTTTAGAAATAAGAGGGGATCATAAGAATCACAATTATTCTTGCACTAGCAAGTAATAACAAAGATCTACCCAAAAATCAGGGTGTAAAAAGTAGCATGCTTAGTATTGTAATCAGTATACCTGTACTACATATATGGATGTATGAAATCTTTTTTGGAAAGCTGAAACTACACAGACAAAATATAATCTTGTCCAAGCTATGACAAACGTAGTGAATAGGTTTCAAAAATACTTTCTAATTGAAGAAGTTATGATTAAATGCTCATCCAGATCAAACTAACTTAAAATTAATTTTGGAATGAAATATTAGTGGTTACTATGGGTTCTTATTATAACTCAATCAGTTATATGTCCCGAGTATTATCGGACCGAATTTTGCCTCAAATATATGAGAGAGTAATTGGTGAAAAAACGTCTGTTGAAATAAATAATTTTTTCAGAAACATAATTTATGTCTCCATAGGAACGTTTCTTGGCTCTGGATGCTTTTTCATTTTTAACATATCAGCTGGAAGAATTTTGGGTCCTATAGAATATGGTAAATTTGCGTTGATAAACTCAATTGCGATGTTTATGAGTGTGCCAATGATTTTTGGAATAAGTACATCTATGGTGAAATATAACTCTGAGAAAAAAGACATTAGTAGAGGTAAAAAAATTATTTCGACATCATATATATTATTGTCAATTTTTACAGCTATTTCTTTATGTATTTATTACTTGTTTTCGAATATGATCGCTGACTACTTTTTAACATCAAATGAATTGATATATCTATCTATGATATTTGCCTTTTCATACGTACTAAGTACGATATCAATAGATACTTTACGTGGCTTACATGAATTGAAAATTGTTTCCATTATAAGATCGGCTTTTGGGATAATTTTATTACTTTCGTTGGCGATAACTGTATTATTTGGGAATTTTTCTCTAAAAACGATGTTAGGATCAACATATGCCGCTTATTTACTTACTAGTTTGCTTACATTACCTGTAGTATATAAGTACTTTAAACTTGAATTTAGTCTTTCTTGGGCTAAAGAGCTACTTGAATACGGAACTTTTGGTTTGTTCACTAATACTGCTTTCATATTATATACAAACGTGGGCAAAATATTAATAAATAAATATATGCTCGTAGATCAACTTGGTATATATAGCGCATATACAACTTCATCAACAAGCATTTTTGGCGTGTTTTCAGTTATCCTGATGACAGTTTTATTTCCAACCTTATCCAAATATGAAGATAAGACAATGGTTGTTAAAAAAATAAATAAATTTATCCCATACATTGTTTCTTTAGGAATTTTATTTGCGATAACAACATTATATTTAACATTAAGTCTTTTTGGAGAAAAATATCCTCTCAATTTTTTATTGATTTTATTTTTTTCTGTTGCGTCAGTTCTGTATTTATGCTATGAGATATATGCTTGGACTTTTAACTCTATAGGTATAAGAGGGATTAAGCTGACAATGTTTGGAACCACAACAGTAGCCGTTGTTAATCTAGTTCTCAGTTTATACTTGATACCTCGATATGGGCTTCATGGAGCAATTGGAGCTACTGCTATTGCCTATTTGATAGGCATTATTATCATTTACGGTAAGTGGAAAAGAAGTGAAAAAATTCTTAATTTTTGATGCCTTAATTAATTTTTATTGCCTTCATATTTATGCCCAACGAAGCCCTAAAGAAGAGTTTATCAATGAGCCGTCTGCGAATACTCGTAGGCAAAGTGGAGATTGACTATCTCGTAAATCTTTAAGACCAGTAGGGGCACGTACAGATATTTGCCCCGGCCGCCAACAAAGCACCGGAACTTGTTAAAACCAGTCTGGCGCAGCATTATCTCAATTCAGTGAAACTATACTCTCTTAGATGTAAACCGGTCGCTACATCGTCAAAATAGCGGCTTACATCATGTGGGCCAGACAACCTGTTCGGGGTACAAAAAACATAGCATCCTCCTACCGCGAGTGAATTATACACACTTTTCAGGTGATCGATAGTGTCATCTGGGTGGAGGTGTTCAATCAATTGATTACTATAGGCCACATCTATGCTACCCGGAGGCACTTCTATACTGCTGCCATTACTGATTACCAGAGTAACATTGGGTGGGAATTGGATGTTTGCGGTGATCTCGTTTGATACGTCAATCATGATGACACTTTTAACCAAAGGAGCGACTGTGAGGGCAAAGTTACAATCACCCGGGCCTATCTCCATGAACCGGGTGTCCTTTTTTAATAAATTAGAAATAAGGCGCAGTTGTCGAAATAGCATTTGCCTTAAGACACGCCACTATTCTTGTTGCTTATTTGGCTGATATATGGTACCCGCCTGAATAGTTCATCGTATAAATCGGTGTACAGATGGCTACGCTCAGCTTTTAAAGAATTCTTTAGGCGCACTGCAAGCTCTTTCTCCTATTAGATATTGTCGCTTAATCTGCTCTTCCGTCAAAACCAAAGTTTTTCACCTTAAATAAAATTATAATCTGTAATAAAAATACAATACTAACTGATATATTTTACTGTTTTATGAAGTTATTTTGGGCAGATATATCATTTCTTTGTCTCACCTATCCTGGAAGGTAGATATATTTCAAAGTCTCGACTTTGATATATTTTATTTAATCCGTTATTATTAAGCAAAGAATACCTTTCAATAAAAGGTTCAAAGTAAGTCCACAAAGGCGGTCCTACTTGTGTAGGGTAATCTAAATTTTTAAGATTGATAATTAAATAATCGAAGTCCATATGCTTGAACTTACTTAATCCAAAGACAGACCCATATCTTTCACTATCATATGGCTGAAATATAAAATAATCCGGATCATGGATAACTGCTGCACAATACGTCTTTAAGAGTCCATACTTATGATGGTCAGTCAATATATACTCCTGTTTATCAATGTTGGATCCTATGTAAGAAACTAAAGAACTAGATGAATCTCCTTCTGGAAGTTCATACCCAAGATCAAACTTGAGATAAGATAAACAATGGATACACCCAATCATTATCAAAAAAATTGAAATCACAGAAAGAAGCTTATGATTTTTTTTCTGTAAAAAATATGCCGATATAAACGGATAAATCAAGATTAAATATCTAGTAATAAATACTCCGATTGATGCATATAATATGAAATCACCGAAAAAAGGTATAATCAAAATTAACAGAAATAGATAGTTCAGGTCACGCATTTCCCAGAAAATGTTTTTCTTCAAAATATTCTGGGTAACAATGACTCCAAAAGGTACCACGGCTATAAAAAAATAGAGTAAATTCGTTATCCTAAGGAAAATTGGAGTTTTAAGGATGTATTCGTATTCTTGAGTTGATTGAGACGAGGGAAATAACAGAGAGTTAACTACTGAACCTACTGTATCCATAAAAAAAGTTGAGCTAATCTCTCGATGTAAAAGTTGATCATAAAACTTAGGATTGTAGGCAAAAAATATTACCATTGAGAGAATTAAAAAATTGTAAGGAATCCTATTTTCAAATTCAAATCTATCTTCCTTATAGAGATATTTCGTGATTAAAACAAACAAAACAAAACTACCAATAAAAAGCAAAATCCATGTCTCAATTGGTGGTCCATAAAATTTTACAGCAAGATAAAACAAAATAGACAATGCAACGAATACGCTTCTATTTTTTTCCCTCGTAAGACTGATATAAAAAGAGTATAAGAAAAAAAGAACAAAGTTTCGGCCATTACATACTCTTCAAAATGAGGATTTAATGCAAAAATATATAGGAAAACAGCTAAAGATATCATCAAACAATGTTTCAAATCAAAAAACAATTTAGAAAATATAATCAATCCACATATGCTCATTATTTGTATAATCGGCAGATAAATTACATCAATTAATCCAAGACCAGTTAAAGTACTAATAGTAGATAATAAAAGTGGCACAAAAGGAAACGATTTATACGATTGAAGGGTATCGGATCCACTGTTGAGATTTATAATCAAATCCCCGAGACGATCAAAAACAAAACCAGATGACATTATCCGATCAAAGTATAAATATAAGCTAATATTTAAGAATAGTGTAATCCCCAAGATCGCACTCAGTATCCAAAGTAAATTCTTATTTCTATTCATAATGATCCTTTCAAAGGGAAATCTCTTAGATGTGGTCGATAGCCTCATTTTCTGTGAAGTGGGAATTCTCTAAAATCATTAAGCTAAATGTATTATGTTATCAAGAAATTTGACTTTGAATTTAAAGCATATTTACGACACTGTCTCCTTTGTTTCCATATTACTCCCTTTCCTTAGATGTCAGAGGCTTTTCAATGTGCTGCCAAAAAGTATTCTCTTTAGGAGCGTTTATATTTTGAAGTATTTCTTTAAATATTTCAACTGCATTTTCATAAGAAAATTCTTTTTCTACAAAATAATGAGCATTTTTTATTACTTGATCAATTCCAGGATACTCCAATGTGTTAACTACACTTTTAGTGATACAAGCGGGAGAATTATTTGCCAAAATAAAACCTGTAATTTCGTTTTTGACAACATCAGGTACTGCTCCTACAGGTGTAGTTAGTACGGGTGTGCCACAGGCCATTGCTTCGAGAATTACATTTGGCAGTCCTTCAGTATAAGAAGGCAAGACTAACAGTCTCATTTGATTTAAATATTTTGGGAGTTCATTAAAGGATATCCATCCGGCCAGTGTAACGCGATTATCAGTGTTATTTTCAATCAAATACGACTCTATTTGGTTGCGTAATTTACCCTCTCCTAAAATTAAAAATTTCAAATTTTCGTTACATTTGATTATTTGAGGTATTGCTTCTATGAGATTCAAAATGCCCTTTTCTTCACTTAAACGTCCAACGTATCCGATTAAACACTCTCTTTTTTCATAGCTATTTTTAATTGAGAAGGAAGAAAAGTCTAAAAAATGTTCGTGGGCTATACAAATTTTATGAGTGTATCTCTCTAAATTCCATTGTTCTACTAAAATCTTTGAATATATAACTATTTTATCAGATAAAGTTAAGTTTATAGCTTCCAATATTCTCACAATTTTATAAAATGGATTTCTCTCATATTTCAGAGCATTTGACGACCCTGGTAATATTAAAACTACCTTTTTTCTTAAAAGTTTCGCGATAAACACTGGCAATAAGAGAGTTCCGGAACCATGAAAAAAAATCCATATTTTGGCATTTTTATGTATTTGAAAAAATTTGCATGATATTTTTAGCTGTAACAATATATAGTGTAAAATTTTTGAAAACTGATTCTTTTGAATATTATAATTTATGGGATAAATGTGGACTTTTTTGCTATTTACAAGGACGTCCGAACCTGCATTTCCGGTAATAAAATATAGATGATCGGATATAGAAGAAACGATGTGTGCAAAGTTTGATAATTGATTTCTATTTGTTATACCTATTGGAGAGGTTATCAAACCAATATTTTTATTTTCTGTACGAACCATTAAGATCCATCCAAGCTAAAATTTAAAATAAAGTCTTCACTCAGAAACAATATTTTTGAATTCGTTCAAGTAGTCACTTGCGAGTATACCCCAATCCAGGTTTTGAACAGTATAATTTCTTGCATTCATAGATTGTTGAAAAGCATCTCCATCTATAAAACTAAGTATTGACTCTACAGCTTTTTTACTATTTGAAAAATCAACGATAATTCCACTGTTTGAGTTCTCTATAAGTTTAAAATTGGGAATATTCGATGCAATGCAGGGCAAACCTGAGGACATTGCTTCTGCTACAGTTAGAATAGGTTCTCCACCCTCATATTTGGACGTAATAAAAAAGTAATCAGAACAGGAGTATAAATCAGGCAAATCATTATCTGGAATGAAGCCAAGAAATAGAATATTATCAATATTATGGTTTATGGAGTATGCTTTTAAAGGATCAAGTAATTTACCTTTTCCTGCAATCACGAGTGTATATTTTTCAGAAGTCTTTTTTTGCAATTGGTCAAAAATATCAACCATTAAAAAAGGCATTTTATGATCCACTATTCTCCCAACAGAAAGAATCACTTTTGAATCCTGAGGAATATTAAATTTTTTGCGAAAAATATACTTTGGCATTGTTGGTTTAAAAAGAGAAGTATCAACTCCATTAAAGATAAGTTTAATTAATTGACCATTACGTAAAATATTCTCGAGTTCTTTGCATGTTTTGGTGCTCACCCCTGTAAACCTGGTTTTATTTCCAAACTTATTTAAACAGAATTTTTCCAGTACATATGAAAGTTTATAATAAAACTTAGGAGAAATGTTTTCATGCATGAATCCGTAAGCTGTAGAGTGAACCGTAATCAAACATTTTTTAAAAGGAACCTTTCCAATAAATAATGGATAATGAAGCCAGACGACATCATAATCATCTACCTTATTTCTAAAATATTTACTTACATTATACCAAAAATAAATTAAACCTAAACGTCCTTTTCCTTCTAAATTTCTGATTTTGATATCAGGCCCGCTAGGTGAGCAAATAATACATTCTATATCCATTTTTTTTAGTTGTTCAACTACATTGTATGCAACATTAGCTATTCCTGATCCATTAGGAAAATATTCTGAAGCACAAACCAAAACTCTCATAAAATCATCAAATTCCCTGGAAATATTTTATGCAGATTTTGAAATTTTAAATCCTTCAGCCCATCAAGTAAAACGTTTTAAACCACTGATTTTTGCGAACTTGATGAAGTAACATTAATTTGTTTATTGAACCCATGAATATCTCCCTCGTTTTTAAACCAATCCACGAATTTATTCAGGCCTTTATTGATATCGAACACTGGTTTGTATCCAATCAATTTATTTCCTAAATCAACACATGCAAGTGTGTCCTCAGTATCTCCTTTTTGTTTACCAGCATTTATTACTTCAGATGTAGAACCAGTTATGGATCTTAAGTTCTCAATCAAATCATTTACACTGATTCGGTTTCCGCCTCCAATGTTCAAAATCCTGCCGTTAGTTATTTTGTTGCGGAGGAGTTTTTTGTTTGCTTCCACAACATCATTAATGTAGGTGAAGTCTCTAGTCTGTTCTCCATCCCCAAAAACAGTGATGGGCTCGTTTGCAAGCATTTTCCTAGTAAATATTGAAATTGCAAGATCAGGCCTCATTCTGGGTCCATATACTGTAAAATAGCGTAATGAAGTAGTTGGAAGCCCGTATATCTCGTAAAAAACCCTGCAATAATGTTCTGCAGCCAATTTACTGATACCATATGGAGAAACTGGCTCAGTCGGATGCTGCTCATCAAACGGGAGGTACTTTACCTTACCATAAACAGAAGACGATGAGGCGTTAATAACTTTTTTTATACCTGCATCAAGAGAAGCTTTAAGTACATTCAAAGTTCCCAGCACGTTTACATCGTTTGGCTTAAAAGGATCTTCGACTGAAATCCTAACTCCTGCCTGGGCAGCTTCATGAAAAACGTAATCTACTGTATTATCAATGATCTGTTTCATTCTGGCAAGATCAGTTATATCGGCATTGACAAAAGTAGCATTTCCACTGTTAAGAATGGTATCCAGATTTTTTTTTTTAGGTCAATAGAATAATATGGATCAAGATTATCAACAATGATAATCTCGTGACCATTTCTCGCAAGGTTTTCTGCAATATGGGAACCTATAAAACCTGCTCCGCCTGTAATTACGATTTTTGACACATTAGATCAACTCTTTGTAGATTTGAACTGTTTTCTTTACAGTATCTTTCCAAGAATAGCTCTCAACCACCTTTCTCCTTCCATTTTTGCTCAATTCTTCTGCAAGAGAGGAATTCGAAAGCAATTTCGAAATATTGTCTGCAAGGGCTTGAGAATCTTTTATAGGAGTGAGCAATCCCCCTCCATCTACAATATCTACGAGTTGAGGAAGACTGGAACATACGACAGGAACCCCACATGACATTGCTTCGAGAACTGTTCTTGGGACTCCTTCTTCAAGGCTCGGTAACACAAAAACGCTTGAATTCTGATACAAACTTACAATTTCGGAATTTGGAATAAAATCTTTCATTATAATATTGCTTTCCAAATTTAGATCGCGTATTTTTTGACTAATTCTGTCCACATCTGGACCTTTTCCGATCATCGTGAGAGTTACATCGGGGTACCTGGTTTTTAAAATATTAAGTGCATCTATGAGATAATCAACACCTTTTCCATTCACATATCTCCCAATCCATAGAAGACTTTTTTTTTCAAAGGGCAATTCCCTTGCAGGAACGAATAGATCGGTATCGATGCCGTTATGAATTACTTCAATCTTTTCAGACTTTATTCCGAGACCAACAATCTCTTTTTTTTCAGTTTCAGTGTAACAGAGAATTTTATCTGCGGCTGCAAACGTTAGTCGGGCGCCCGTTGCAGTGTAAATATCCTGAAACCACTTCGGAGCAGTCTGGGAGTTCATTCCATGATTAGTTACGATAAGAGGAGTTGATCCCAACTGTCTCGCAGCAGCACTCAGGTTGGTTGAGAAAAAAAGGTGCGAATGAGCATGGACAACATCGTAACTGGATTGTTCTTTTATAAGGTTAAAAAGCATCGCAGGCATAACAGAATTACCAAATATTTTTACAAGTGGTTTGAAATTACGGATACAGTAACCATCAGCTGTCTGATATTCAGGTTCAGCACTTTCAGAGGATATATATACAGTAACATCATGACCTAACTTTACCTGTTCTTTGGACATTTCATGGACATGAATGCCAAATCCACCAACCACGTTTGGGTAAATATCGGGCGCAAGTCGTAGTATTTTCAAGAGAAACACTCCATTTCAAATTTTAAGCCACCCTCGCATTTCTCATAGCCGTAGACACTGAATGCAGCAGGATTCCTGTAAGGGCCATGAAAGTTCCCACAACAATGAGCAGGATCATCAATATCGTAGGGCCGAATTGGAGACTTCCTCCCATGGCAAATGTTCGAAGGAAATTAACACCCATGTAGAGGCCGCCTATTCCGAGGGACAGGCCAGGAACTGTGAAATAATAAAGAGGTTTGTTAAACTCTATGTCTTTCAAAATCATGACAAAGACTTCAAAGCCATGTTGCACCGGGTGCAATGATGAGCGTCCAACATCGTAGCGGACTCCAATTTCAACTTCTTTTATGCGGATACCTGCTTTTCCGGCATCTGCAAGCATTTCACTTTCGATACCCATTCCTTTTGCATCAAAACGAAAAATATTCACAGTAGAGGCTGCAAAAGCACGGAAACCGCTCTGAGAATCGGTAATTTTGACACCTGAGCTCACATTGGTGACCCTGTCCAGCATGCTCTGGCCTACGCGACGATATATAGGTGTGTTCTTACCCAGACCATTCAAGTAGCGGCTTCCGTTGACAACGTCAGCATCATCTTCAATAATTGGAGCAATTAACTTCGGGATGTCAGCGGGGTTATGCTGTCCATCCGAGTCCATTGTCACAATTATATCAGCACCTTTCTCGACTGCGACTTTAAAGCCGGTCTTGAGAGCACCTCCCTTTCCGGTATTTGTCTTATGGATAATCACTTCAGCTCCGGCTTTTCTTGCAATTTCGGCGGTGCGATCAGCGCTTCCATCATCAACTACGATTACGTGGTCAGCATAGAATCTGGTAAGCAATACTATACTTCCAACGGATACTTCCTCATTATATGCTGGGAGTATTACAGTTATATTCTGGGGGGCAGTATCTCTCTTACAATAATTGTCTTCTTTTTTATTTATATACTGTGGGTTTTTGCCCATCAACGTTTTCTTCTCCATTTTAATGACCCCGGATTGAGTATGTTTCGAGTTTATACAATTGCAACTATACAGTGCAGGGAGAAACATCGTCAACAGCAATTTTTTAAGCTGATGGCCAAACCTCTTACTAAATGTGTTTTACAATTAGTAGCTAAAATGTAAATCATTGAGCAGGTTCCGTTTGTCTGATTACTTCTACAATCGAATGCATTACTATACCTCTAAAAGTCAAGTAAAGCCCCGAAAGCGCTAAAAAAATCATCACGAACATGGGGATGAAGCTTAGACTCTGGATACCACCTGAAAGCTCTCCAAGAAATTTAAAAGCCATATAGAAGCCGCATGTTGCGAGGGCAAAACCTGGAACAGAGTTGTAATATAAAGATGTATTTGTCTCTATATCCTCAACTATAGATTTTAAAAATCCATGAACAAACTTTATCGGATCTTTTGTTGGAGCTTCATTATCGGGAAGTACACCGATTTCGACTTCTTTTATCCGGATACCTGCTCTTCTAGCATCTGCTAACATTTCGCTTTCTATAGTCATGTCCTTCGCGTTAAAGCAGAATATATTACTTGCAGAAGCAGAAAAGGCACGGAAACCACTCTGAGGATCTGTGATATTGAGGTCTGGGCTCTCCTTACCAGCGTTTTCTTGAAGAGTCTGACCTACACGGCGGTAGGTCGATGTATGTTTACCAAGACCATTTAAATATCGACTGCCGTTGACCATCTCTACATTGTCCCCAATGATGGGAGCAACAAGTGTTGGTATATCGACAGGGTTATGCTGACCATCTGAGTCCATTGTCACAATAATATCAGATTTAGTATCGGCTGCGGCTTTAAAACCAGTCTTAAGAGCTTCACATTTTCCCTTTTTCTCCCCCTGGATAATTACTTCGGCTCCAGCTTTTCTGGCGATCTCTGCTGTCCTGTCAGCACAACCGTCGTCAATGACAATAACATTACTAACATAGAGTTTACTGAGGAGTACAAGACTTCCGATAGACATTTCCTGATTGCAAGCAGGAAGTATCATGGTTATTTTTTTAGAATTTGTCAAGTTAACCTTCTGCTTTTCTTTTCGGCTTTTAGAAATGTTTAAATATTGCTCTATACTCATTTTGGATGACCCCTCTTTTGTAAATATTTTATAGTTAATGCTAAATGTATTAAATATTTTTATCTGATGATTAGTTAACATTATGATAAAATTAA
This sequence comes from uncultured Methanosarcinaceae archaeon, assembly GCA_963818955.1. Classification (GTDB taxonomy): domain Archaea; phylum Halobacteriota; class Methanosarcinia; order Methanosarcinales; family Methanosarcinaceae; genus Methanosarcina. The sequence goes on from CAWFUY010000006.1 coordinate 40,614, forward strand.
TATTTAGAATGTCATCTGGAAGACAATTATATAAATTTATTGTAGCTCATATGAAGACATAATTCATTCTGAAAAATAATAATATTGAGAGAGCCTTTGCAGGAACAGATATAAAATTATACTATTAAAGTAACATGCTTTGAAAATTAGTTTTTTTGAACAAAATTTAAATAAAATAATTTCCAAAAATCTAATTATTTTCCAGAGAAACACAATGATGGGACATTATTTTTTCTGTCCAGGTGAGCCCCACGGAGCACAAATACAGTATGAAAATTTTCCTTAACACTTTTAATATTTTGACTTCATTTTTTTCTTGAGTACTCGCCGCATCTCTTGAAAGTGTTAGAAGAAAAATAACGGCTTGAGAATTGACTTTACCTGTATATCGACTCATGATGAGGAAGTTATTAGAAATCATAGCATGAGAACGGTTCTTTTAAAATTGAAGATAACTTTTTCATATTAGATTTTTTAAGATGATCTCCTTAGAATTAAAAAATCAAAACTATAGATAAAAATTTATATGATATTCGTAATAAATCGATATATGATATTAGGGCTGTAGAGGATTCCGACGTTATCTGTTGTATAAACTTATGTATATATTTAATATCATTCGGAATTCTAGTTTGCTTTATATTGAGAAGGAGTAATTCCAGTGAAAAAATTAACCAATTTTATTAAAAGTCAGAAAGGAATTAATCGTCCAGTTTTTACCACAAATCTGATTTCAGCTTTAATAACAACTTCTCCTGCTGAAAAATCCGTCAAAAGCCCAGGATTCTCCTCTCTTTTTAAGAAAAGGCACATATCTGAAGAATCGGATCAGAAAAAACTCGAGATCAAAAAGCTTAGGATTTTTACTGCAATTCCGGTGATATGCATAGCTTTTGCTGAACTTCTAATTTTCTCTGGCAGAAATGAAGAAGCTGTTTGGGTACATATAGGAACCCTGGTCGCCTTATGCCTCTCTAATATCTTCGTAAAAGACACAGAAATCAACGAAATATATCAGGCACTAATGCTTCTTCCTATTCTTAGACTTATAAGCCTTGCAATGCCTAAATTTTCCACGATTACTCTTTATAGCTTCATCTTCATTTATGGTCCTCTTGCAATCCCGGTTGCAATTATAATACTTAATCAGCGAAATTCTTTAAAGCAAGTTGGAATCTCTTTAAAAAACATTGGAACCTACATTATGCTTTCTGTTCCTCTGAGTTTTCTACTGGGGCTTGGTGAGTACCTGACCATACGAACAGGATACCTTATTCCGGATCTCACTTTTGTAAATCTACTTAAGCTCACTCTTATTATGGTCTTCTTCGTCGGCCTGGTTGAGGAAATTATTTTCAGGTCAATTCTCCAAACCAGAATTGAGCAAGCCCTAAGTATACAGGAAGCTCTTTTAATCACTAGCTTTCTATTTGGGCTAATGCACTCGGGGTATGGAACCTTCAACGAAATCCTTTATACTGGTTTTGTGGGACTCATTCTTGGTCTGGCTTTCTACAAAACGAGAAGTTTACCCTTCATTGCTGTAGTGCATGGTTTCGTCAACGTTTTCCTTTTCGGGATCTTACCTCACTGTTTGATTAGCTGGAAAGGATTTTGACCTCACTAAGAACTTCTCAAAATTGAGCATCGATAAGATTATCTCATTTAAGATGCCTTTTCTAAATATGCAATTAGTGTGGGGTATTTTTTATGGCCATTTTGAACGAAACCGGGGCTATAGATCTTGGGTTAAGCTCTGTTAAAGATAATGATGAACTTGGTGTATTACGATCTATTGATTTCCTTACGGAGCGGGGAACCGAATATATTAAAAAAAGGCTTGAGCTCGATGCAAAAAAAGCTGTACTCAGCATAAGGGATATAGGTAGTGCTGCTGTCCTTCAAAAAATGGAAATCGGGGCTTTTTTATCTCTATTTTCCCTTGGGAAAATGGCTGAAGCTGCAAGAGAAACGAAATTACATGATACTGGTTTTAGTATTCTTCACTCCCTCTGTGCAATCGGAAAAGTGGCGGTTGTACAGCATATGGAGACAGCAGTCAGGATAGCAGTTGCATATTTAGAGGAAATAGTAAATGCCTCATCTCTTCATAAAATGGAAAGAGAAGCTTTAACTGCGACTCTAGCTATAGGGTCCATAGGAGAAAGCACCTTTAGACAGCAAAACATCAGAGTTCCTGAAAACGGAGGACTTTTAATACCTATTTCAACTGTGTTCTCATCCCCACTCCTGGAAAAAGAGGCAATTATTCTTTCGGAAGATTATCCGTGCATTCTCAACTTTCTAGTGCAACAGGGAGATAACATTTTCTCTCCACACACTCCTGCTTTTTCTGACCAAAGACTTACTTCTACAGACTTCAGCGACTTTGAGAAACTTATCGTCAAAGCTTCTTATTCTCTAGGGACAATTTTTCTTCAAACCACTGATAAATTTTTAATAAGTTATATGCTCATGACGAAACTGGCTCTGGAGAATTTTAATGGTTTTGAATATGTACACGAAGCAGAGTCTCTTGAATGAGAGGGTAGAGTCTACTTTTTGTCTTGACACATTAATCCCGTTTTTTAGAATTCTTAATTTCTTCCTTACAAAACAGCAATGCTAATAATGTCGTAACTTTATAGAATTAACCATTTCTTCCAACAATTATTGTACCGGGTTTTTGTATCTTTAATTTAAGCCTTGTAAGGAATGCAGAACGGTACCCCTAAGTTACTGTAATAGAACACTAGAGGTCGATTCATTATCCAAATTATTATACAGGAGCAAAATGATGATTACATTAAATGAAGCAGAGGCGTTAAAAACAGGATTGTCTGCGGCTAAAGAAAGGGATGAGATCAAAATTTTCCTGGCTTTAGACTCCCTTACAGGGATAGCTAAGGACTTTCTTTCTGCAAGTGAAGATGCAGATGCTCAGAGAGTCATCCTTTTTATTGAAGATCTCGCAAAGGCAGCCACAGAAGAAGAAATGGAACTCGTTTGCATTAATTCCGTTCTAGCTCTCGGAAAACTTGCAAAAACAGCTGTAGAAGAGGGATACGAAGCTACTCACAATAAGGCCTATATAGCTGTAGGCAGATTGGGAAGAATCGCAGCTGCACATTCGCTTGAAGCAGGCTCAAAAGTTGCAGCCACTACCCTGATGGAAATTTGGAACTTACCCAGACAGCGTCAGAACAAGGAAAAAACGATTGCCTTTTCCCTACTCTTCAAAGAAATCGGAGTGTGTGGTGCCAGACAGGGTTCTGAGGAAATTGTGCTCAATGCAGTAACCTGTTTGGGTGAAATTGGAAAAAAGATCGCAACAGACAATCTTGAACTTGAAACTGTCAGTATTCTTCTCCTATTGGAAGAGACGGGTAAATCTGCCGCAGAAAAGTATCTTGATGAAGCCCTTAGTTCAATAGCTCTTTCAATAGAAGAAATAGGGAAAATATCTTTAAAGAAAAAACTCCACGATGCTGTATTGCAGAGCCAATGGGCACTTGAGGCTTTAAGAGTTCAGGCTGAAGAGCGATCTATGGCCGTTTCTTCCGTTGTAGCTGAAATGTCTCTTGACAGTTTTAAAGATTTAGAACCTGAAAGTGAAGAAAAAAAACCAGAGAAGTTCCAGGAAATAAGGACTCTTCAGAAAAAGATATATTCCACTCTATTATCCAGGAAATCGGTGAATAGTCCAATATCAAAAGAAGACTTTTAAACTGCTTAGACTGAGATTTTCAAAAGGGAAATATGAAATAATATAAACAGGAATAACTTTAACGGACCTTCTCGTAGGTTCGGCCAATGGATGAATCAAAATAATAGAGGATTAATGCGAAAGATATAATTCTCGAAATTACGCATAGATTTAGCAAAATATTGATTATAAATAAATATTAATATAATACGAGAGTGAGTATGAAAAAAGAACCTTATACCTTTCAACTGGAGGAATTCATTTCAAAAGAAGACTTCAATAAGGTCAAGAAGTTTTCCCACGATAAAGAGACTCCGTTTTTGATTGTCGACCTGCAGAAGATAGAGAGAAGTTATGATGAGCTAGTCGAGAATATGCCTTTTGCAAAAATCCACTATGCTATAAAGGCAAATCCTATGGATGAAGTTGTGCTTGCCCTTAAAAACAAAGGTTCTAATTTTGACGTTGCATCGGTTTATGAACTTGATCAATTACTCAGGCTTGGAGTTGAACCCGAAAGAATCAGTTACGGTAACACGATCAAGAAAGAAAAGGATATAGCTTATGCATATGAGAAGGGAGTGCGGCTTTTTGTAACCGATTCGGAAAGCGATTTAAAGAAGTTGTCCAGAAAAGCTCCGGGTTCCAGAGTTTTCTTCCGGATTCTGACCGAGAGTGAAGGTGCTGACTGGCCCCTTTCGAGAAAGTTTGGGGCCCATCCTGACCTTATATACCAGCTTATTATAAAAACTCAGAAGCTTGGGCTTGAGCCTTATGGGCTTTCTTTCCACGTTGGTTCCCAGCAGAGAGATATTGGTCAGTGGGACAATGCAATTTCCAAATGCAAGTATCTTTTCGAAGCGGCAGCTGAAAAGGGCATCAATCTTAAGATGATTAATCTCGGAGGAGGTTTTCCTGCCAAATACCAGGCACAGGCACATGATCTTGAGACTTATGCAAAGGAAATCCGCCGATTTTTACATGAAGACTTTGGAGATGAGTTCCCCGAAATAATTATCGAACCAGGCCGCTCCATGGTAGGTGATGCTGGTATAATCGTAACTGAAGTCGTAATGATCTCCAAGAAGGCTAGATTTAACCAATATAAGTGGGTTTATCTCGACATCGGTAAGTTCGGGGGCTTGATTGAAACTCTCGATGAGAGCATTAAATATCCTATCTTCTGCGACAAGAAGGGCTGTGCTGAGCAAGTAATCCTTGCAGGCCCAACCTGCGACAGCATGGACATCCTATACGAACACAATAAATATTCTCTCCCACATACACTGAAAGAAGGAAACCGGATATACATATTTACTACTGGTGCATACACTCAAAGCTACAGTTGTGTAAGTTTTAATGGCTTTCCTCCACTGCGGTCTTATCTTATTTGAGGGATTTGTTTATCCCTCTTTTAAACAGCTTATTAGTCCATAACACTACAAATTTTAAGTTAGTGTATTTTATAAAGTTATCCTTCTACACTCAATGTAATATCTTTTTTCGTTTTCCCTGCCAAGGGAGAATGATTTTCGAGGAAGGACTTTTTTCCTTTTTATTAATGAAAAAAATTCACTTTTTTCTAAAGATGGTAAAAAGAAGCCAATATTACCTTGTTTTTTCCCGATTTCTTGTACAATCTCAGGATCATGTTCGTATTCAATTGAATAACCATCAATAACCTCATCAAGGGTTTCCACTTCTAAGTCGTGTACGGGATTATCAAAGACAAGTATTCCGCACTTATCTTTGGTCACGAATCCTATTGAGTGGCCAACAGACAGGGGTTCGGCAGTTGATCTGCAAGCTGGATACTCCAGGGACGGATACTCTAAAATCCTTGCGTTGAACTTTTTAAGTAGCTCCTCAGGCTCAACTCCTTTTACAACTCTATGAATGGGTTCAAAACGAAGTCCTGGATCATGTATGTTTACGAGTTCAACCAGTGCATACCTTGCAGGATGATTGTCAGGCACTGTTCCTTTAATACTTTCCCAGAAATTCTTTGCTCCAGCAAGGCTGTGGTTTCCGTCGCCAACAAGAAGAAGTCCTAGTTCCTGAATCTTGTCCGAAATTCTTCTGATTTCTTTTTCATCACAGATCTTATAACCTTTGATATGGCCTCCATTTTCCATCAGGTCGAAATCATAAACCTTATTAACAGTATAAACCGGATTATCTATGTTTTTAGGAATAACAGAGAAGTTCGGATCATCATAAAGCACTAAAATATGAGAAAGCTCAAGATCTGCATTTTTTCTAATTCTAACTCTTGCCGGAAGCCTTTCTTTAATGGTTCCTTCGGTTGGTCTTATAAAAGAATCGGATCCATTGAATTCATATTCTTCCAGATCGACTGCGACAACAAGACCAGTTCTTTCTTTATCTGAAACAGCGCGTTTTACAAGGATAAAACAGGGTCCATGATCAATAAGATTGTTTTTGCAATTGTGTATCGCTTCATGAATCTCTTTAACTCTTCTTTCCTCTAAAGGAAGATATATTTCAGGGTAAATAAGATTAAGAGTGGAGGGAGAATCTCCAACAAATTCTTCAATCCGTTTCCAATATTCTACATCCTGAGTATGCTGGTCACAAGCAATTACTGCCCACTTCTCCCAATTATCCTTTGGAAGAAGAATATGCGGAACGTATAATACCATAGTCAATTAAGAAATAGAGAAGAAATATAAAGATTTCTGAAGCCACTCTATAGAACTTAGAGTTCTAAGAACAAATTTGCTTATTGACAAAGATAAGTTCAAGGAAACGATATGCAAAAAATTGGTTACTGCCGACAGTCAGATAACATATGATTTGGTAAATAATGAATACAATCTTATCGTTATTGGGTGTTATGCACCATCTTTATATTCTGAAAAAATTATATTAGAGCGATGGTGGAAGTATGGAACTTACTCCTATTCAAAAAGATATCATTATTGCGTTAATCAATTTACAGAGGCAAAAAGACAGGATAATTAAAGGGGAAGAAATTGCTGATCTCATCCAGCGCAATCCCGGAACCATTCGCAACCAGATGCAGTTATTAAAAGCCCTGGGACTTGTGGAAGGAGTCGCAGGACCAAAAGGAGGATATAAGCCTACAAAATCGGCGTATGAAGCCTTACGTATTCAGCAACTTGAAAACGAATCAGTTGTTCCATTATACAGGAACGGTATAATCGTTAATAATGCTACAGCTGCCGAAATAATTTTTAAGACGGTTAGAGATCTGGATGCCTGTGATGGAGTTGTCCGCATAATAGGAAGTACAAGAGATTTTGTAGTGGGTGATAAATTTCAGGTTGGTCCGACTCCTGTGAATCACCTGATAATCCGTGGAGAAGTTATTGGAAGGGACGATACCACAAACTCGATTCTGTTCATTATCTCCGAAATGATCTCTCTTCCTAAAAAGCACGTTAAACAATACATGAAATATCCCCCTCTACTGGTAAACTTGAATTCCAGTATTCAGGAAGCAACGAGGTTTTTTATCAGAAATAACATTCATGGAGCTCTTGTTGAAGACAAGGGAAAAATAGTAGGGATAATTTCCTACACCGATATTGCTCACACTTTTGCCCATGGAAAACTGAGTGTGAAAGTAAAAGACATCATGACGAAAGAACTTATCACTGTTGACGGGGAAATGCAACTTTATGATGTAGTAAAGCTCTTCAACAAATATAATGTAGGGAGGCTTGTTGTGACAATAGACGGAGTACCTAAAGGAACCCTGTCAAAGACCGATGTCATGAATGAACTTGCGGTTTATTGAGATTAAGCAAAATATAAATTCTCACAGAGAAGATTGAAAATATTAAAAGATAGCTATAAATTAGGTTTGTGTTATCCTTTATACTATGCAAAAACTTCAGGAAACCGCAGAAAAAATCCGGACAATGGAAATCCGAGGTGCAGGTAGAATCGCAAAAGCAGCTGCTGAAGCCATTAGAGATTATGCTGCTGACCTGGAAGCAGCTTCAATGGAGGAATTCAATGCCCGCATTCAGGAAGCTTCCAGTTTTCTTATCAGTACTCGCCCAACAGCTGTTTCACTTCCGAATGCTGTTAAGCTCGCTTCGAAATATTCATCGGGAAATGTGGAAGAAGCAAGGAAAGAAATCATTGAGAACGCAAACCGCTTCATTGAGCGAGCTGATAAAGCCCTTGGAATCATTGGGAAAATAGGGTCGAGAAGGATTCAGGACGGGGATGTAATCATGACCCACTGCAACTCCCTTGCGGCTCTTTCCATAATCACCACGGCATTTGAAAGTGGAAAAAACATTTCGGTAATTGCCACCGAAAGTCGCCCAAAGCGCCAGGGCTTACTAACTATTCGTCATCTTAACAATTTTGGAATTCCCACAACCCTGATAATAGACTCTGCAGTGCGCTACCACATGAAAGAAGTAGATCGAGTCATCGTTGGGGCCGATGCCATTGCATCCAACGGAGCACTGGTAAATAAGATAGGAACTTCCCAGCTTGCCCTTGCTGCCAATGAAGCCAGAAAAAGCTTCATGGTAGCTGCCGAAACTTTCAAATTCAGTCCCAGTACAATTCTCGGGAACCCTATCGAAATTGAAGAAAGAAGCACGAATGAAATTCTAGACCCTGTGCTCCTTGCTGATCTTTCTCAGGTAAAGGTAAAAAATCCGGTTTTTGATTTTACCCCTGCCAAATATATCGATATGATAGTAACTGACATCGGAATAATTTCTCCTGCCATGGCATATACAGTTATAAAAGAGCAGCTGGGCTGGAACTTCGAGGGGATTTGAGAGATACAGTGCATGATTTCAAAAAGAGGTACAAGGTAAGGGGATTTCAAAAATTTAGTTATCTCTAATCATCCCATCCCTGATCCTGAGTACCTCTGAACACTCCTTTGCAACCTCCGGGTTATGAGTTACAACAAGAATGGTCTGCCTTTTTTCGCTCAATTCCTTGAAATTCCGGACAGCTCTGAGGGTTTGTGATTGAGCCGGTCACCCAGGCCCATTTCTTCAAGTAGAAGCCTCGCCCTTTCTTGCCGTTCCTTTTTTTTCATTCTGGAAAAGCGCATTGAGAGTTCCACATTCTCAAGGGCGGAAAGTGTAGGTATCAGGTTATAATTCTGGAAGATAAAACCTATTTTTTCTCTTCTTACGCCCGGAAGCTGTTTTTCTTACGCCTGGAAGCTGTTTCTCTGATACTGATGTAAGGTCAATTCCGTCAAGAACGGTTTTGCCATCCGTAGCTTTTTTAAGCGTGCCTATCAGGGCAACAGGGTCGATTTTCCGGAACCTGAAGGCCCCATTATGGCAAGAAGCTTCCCTTTTTTACCGTTATGGAAGCATTGCGAAGAGCCTGAACCGGGATTTTGCTCCTGTAATAGGTTTTGGAAAGGTTTTTAACCTGCATTATGATTTTTTTGTCCCCGGTCTTTGGAAATGCTGAATTTATCCTCTTCTTCTACTGGTTTTTGTATTATTTTCAGCCCCCAGTCCATTTTTGTCTATGTTTCAAAGCCTTAGTTTGGTGCATTTATTAATGATATTAAAATTTAAGAAGTTAATTACTTCACGTTGATGTAGTTAGTCTTTTTCACAGTGTTGCTACCTGCTGCATTCTTTACATTCAAAGTAACTGTGTATTTACCTGCCTTTGCATATTTATGAATCGGGTTTTGCAATTGTGAGGTAGTTTTGTCTCCAAAGTCCCAGTACCAGCTGTATACATCCTTACTCTTATCGGCAAATTTCACATTCAAAGGACGTGTCCCGGAGCTTGGAGATGCAGTAAAAGCAGCTACAGGAAGGTAACTGATAGTGCCCATGTAGATATCTGATTTTCCATTGCTATGATCTACCCATACAATTTTGTTATCGTAGATAGCAGGTTCTTCCTGATCTGATTTTTCAGTAGTATGTATTTGTTGATGGGTTACGAGATCGTATGCGTAGATATCCCAGTTCCCATTGCGCTCATCTGTCCATACAATATTATTACCATAGATAACAGGGAATTTGGAATCTGACGGATTTGTTGTTATCTGAGTTTCCTTCTTTTTGGAAAGATCGTACATGTAGATATCCCAGTTATCCCATCCTTTACGACTATCTAACCAAACAATCCTGTTTCCATATATTTTAGGATTGTATGCACTTCCGCTATAGGAAATCTGTGTTTCCTTCTTAGTGGAAAGATCATACATGTGAATGTCGGCGTTATTGCTAAAATCCCGCCAAACAATTTTATCACCGTAGATTGCGGGCTCGAATGCTTCTCCACTGGTGGTTATCTGAGTTTCCTTCTTTTTGGAAAGATCATACATGTAGATATCCCGGTTTCCATTGCGTGTATCCTGCCATACTATCCTATCACCATAGATTGAAGCAGGCCATTCAGCTCTTTCGCTGTAGGATATCCGAGTTTCCTTCTTTGTGGAGAGATCATACATGTAGACATCCCAGTTCTCATTGTCGATGTCCGCGTTGCGCTTGTCTAACCACACAATTCTGTTACCATAAATGTCAGGTTCGCATGCTGCTTTTCCATGGGTAGTAATCCGAGTTTCTTTCTTAGTGGAAAGGTTTAATGCATATATTGCCCAATCTCCATTTATATCATCTTGCCACACAATTATATTCCCATATATCTTAGGAACGTCTGCTGTTCCGTGTGTGCTGATCCGGGTTTCAGTTATAGAAGCCGAAGCTGTAGATGAAATGAGAATTAAAAATAAAACTATAGTTACTAGCGCTAAAGATGCTGAGTGCAATTCTCTAATATTTCTCATATCCCTATTCTCCTCTAAAGGAACGTTAACTTTGAAATGCGATCTATATTTTAAAATCTTTTCTTTTAAAATTATATTTGTAAAAATATTAAGATATTAAATTATTTATCATAAAGATATATACAAAACTCAGGTATGGAAAATTATGCTTCGTTAATACGGATTTCGATTATATTTTATAAGACCGAATGTCGGAACTAAATATTTATGGGATACCCACAGGCACATTTTAATGTCTGATGCTGACCATTTTAAAAAACTGTGACCCCGGTGTCTGCACACAAAAAATAAAAATATTAAAACCCAGTCCAGGTACTTTATGATGAGTAGTATAAGAATATAAATGCAAGTAAACGGATGAAAAGCACATATTTAGGGAATATTTTCAAGGATTCTATGAATAACTGTTGCTTAGCGCAGGATAAAAGTAAATATAAACACCATCAAAATTCAGATTCATCGGCGTCGTTTGAAGAAATCAGATTGTCTTAATTCGTATCTAACCTTGCCATTCCACGAGAATTCGTTTATTTTGAGAGGTGCATCATACGGAATATCACAATCAATCCCAACTTTTTGAAAATCATCAAGCTTTGATATTGTGATGTATCGAATATACAAATTGTACATAAATACACATCTTAGCGATATTGTTTTGTTCGCATCTAAGTCCTTCAAGTAGATTGTACCTGTTCCAGTACCTAAACCCCCAGGCACCATTGAACCTTCGTCTGGTGTAAATCCTTCAATTGAAAATTCGTGATCGCTAACAAATGCCAATTATACATCACCTAAGATGAGTTCTTTGTAAAATAATGATCCAATAACCGATGATTTTAAAGACATTTTCACTCTTTTCTAACTTTGAATTCTCTCTTCAGCCTGTTAAGCTGTTCCTGTTTCTTAACCATTCCACCTGTTAAGCTTCCTCAATTCATCCTCATTTGTTATATTGTTTTTGGTGATAAAAATGCAAAGCTATCGTTAACAAACCAGCATAAATTTATATATAATGCATATATAATTATAGGGAAACTTTAACTGTTTATATAAAATGCTGCTTATTGAACCCCTTAATTTCTATTGGAAGTGAGATTTTTTAAATTTCTCGAATTATTTATTAATAATTTTAAATGGCTGAGTAATGCTCTGATAAGCTTTCATTTTAGCATCCTTATACACTCTTTAACGAAATGTGCTCGAAATAACTTTTACAGCTATTAAAGTATAAACTTACTTAAATATTTAAAATCAAAGTCTCTTCTTTCGCATTCGAAAAAGAGATTTAGTTCAATCTTCAAAAATCGGAAGCAATTAATATTGAATATGCATGGGCTAAAAATATCTGTTTCTCACTATTCTTAGTTCTCTAGTCCCTTTTCAAGCATGCTTCAAAGCCTCCATTGGACTCATCTTCGAAGCTCTGTATGCAGGATAAAGTCCTGAAAGAGCTCCTATAAGCAAGGCAAAAAGCATAGCAATTACAAGGAGTCTTGGAGTTATCAAAAAAAGTACTATCCTTGTTTTTACAAGCCAGGCATTCATTACATAGACAGCTCCGGCGCCTACAAGTATTTCCATGATCCCACCGAAGAGGCCCATGCAGGAAGCTTCCCCAAGAGTGAGGAGCAGGATATCCCGGGTTTCGGCGCCAATTGCCTTCAAAATCCCGAATTCCCGGGTTCTTTCGGCAACGGACATAAGCATGGTATTCATTACGCAGAGCCCGCCTATGATTGCTGTGAGGAGGCCGGAGCTGATGGTTATTACGCTGAAGATCATAAAGGACTACCTTGCCTGCACTGCAAGTTCTCCGGGAGAAAGCGTGCTTGTGCCTTTTAAGGGGGACAATTACAGCATTATCAAAAATCGACCCGGTGTAATCAAGGATTCCTACAACAGTAAAATATTTATCATGAATTTTAAATTTGCTGCCATTTTCTTCAGGTCCCCAAAAATTGATGCTCTTCACATTCTTAAGGTCATCAAACTTTTCTGTTATTCATATTTCGCATGTAATCCAGGTCCCGCAAGGAATCGGAGATTTTTCGATGGTTTCTGCTTCCAGAACTTCGCCAAGCAGGACAGGATCCCTTGCGTCCATTACAAGAGTATCTAGCTTGCACCGTTCGATAATTTTTGCGGCTACGGGGTCTACAGGGGACTTTGAGCCCGCTTTCATCTCGATTTTCATAACGATATTTATGAGTTTTTCCGGAGATATTTTGTCGAATTTTACTGCAGTGGGGTCGCAATGAGGGTCAGAGGAGTAAACTCCGTCAATGGAAGTCGCAATTGTGAGCAGGTCTGCCCGCAGGTACTCTGCCAGGATCGCAGCAACGGCATCAGTGGTCTGGCCGGGGGTGACTCCTCCCATGACTACCACTTTTCCTGCACTTATGGCCTTTGCAGCCTCAAGATAGTTTGTCGGAATTTCTGGGGAAGCATCGGGTCCGAGAGCGGCAATAAGCAGTCGCGCGTTAAGACGGGTGATCTCGATACCTATGTAGTCACAGGTTACTTCATCAGCCCCCATAGCCCGCGCAGTACCAATATATTGCCTTGCCGATTCTCCTCCTCCGGTTATTACAATTATTGCATGTTTTTTAGAGATATTTCGGAGGACTTCGGCATATTTTAAAAAACGATCCGGATCAAGGTTTTTTGCGAGAATTGAACCGCCTAATGAGAGTACTATTAGCATTGTGATCTCTACACATTAACAACTTGGATTTTTAAATTTGTCGCTGATATTTTTCCCAAGACACCAAAAATCCCATATAACGAGAAATACTAAAGTTTCTCCGATTAATAGATTAAATCATTATCTTTACTACTTAAGACAGAACCATTTAGGCAGTTTGTTGCCTGAGAAGGTTATTTTTTAACATAGGGTGGTACATGGATCTTACTGATATTCTACGGGCTGTTAAAGAAGGAAAAATGGACCTCAAGACTGCGGAACAGCAGGCTCACGGTCTGGGTTTTGTTTCGTATGCAGGTATCGCCAAACTCGATCCTCACAGGAAAAACAGGACCGGAGTAATTGAGGCTATCCTTGCAGACTGCAAGGAGCCTGAAGATGTGGCTGAGCTAGCCAGAGTGATGGCAGCACAGAGCAGAAGGGCCCTTATTACCCGTGTTTCTCCGGAGCATCTTAAAGTCCTGAGGGCAGTATTTGGCGAAGATAAACTTGAATGGAATAGCAGGGCTCGTACAGTAGTTATTCACGATGGAACTCCTGCCCGGAAAACCGGAGGAGTAGTAGGGGTAATCTCGGCGGGTACGGCAGATATCCCGGCTGCGGAAGAAGCTCGCGTTGTTGCCTTGGAAATGGGCTGCGAAACTATTGCCATATATGATGTGGGAGTTGCCGGAATTCACAGGCTCATTCCCGAACTCCAGAAACTGCGAGAAATAAATCCGGGCGCAATCGTCGTTGCAGCCGGAAGGGAGGGCACGCTTCCTACAATTGTTTCCGGACTTGTGGACGTCCCGGTGATAGGGCTTCCGGTGTCAACAGGTTATGGAGCCGGAGGAGGAGGAAAAGCTGCCCTGCTGGCAATGCTGCAGTCCTGTTCTCCTATTGCAGTAGTGAATATTGATGCAGGTTTTGTTGCAGGAGCTTATGCAGCCCGGATTGCTAATATGATTGCAGCTGCCGGTAAACGGAGTAAGGAAGAGAAATAAAGCTGAAAAAAGTGTAAATGAAGCAGATCTTGAAGAATGTGAACAATTTAAATCTTGAAGAATTGAAAACTTAAAGCAGGAAGGCAACTCATGAAAGCACTTGTATTCAATCCTTTTTCAGGGGCGGCGGGGGACATGATCCTTGGTTGCACTCTCGATCTCGGGGCGGACATAAAAGCAATTAGGGAAATTATAGAAGCTTCCGTCCCTGTATCTATAGATATTAGAGAAGTTATAAAAAAAGGAGTAAAAGCACAGGATGTCAGAATAAACGTGCCTGACAACGAGCCGGTCCGTACCTATCCTGAACTTGTCGATATCATAAAGGCTGCAAAATTGCCTAAGAGGGTAGAGGGAAGTGCTCTTGATATTTTTTTGAAAATGGCGCAAGCCGAAGCTTCAGTACATGGGCAGCCTGACCTTGAAAACCTTCATTTCCATGAAGTAGGGCAAAGTGACGCCCTTGCTGACGTAATCGGTTCTTCGGCGGCTATTCATGCCCTTAATTGCGATTCCGTTTATTGCCTGCCTATCAATGTGGGCAGTGGAACAATCGAATGCGCACATGGTACTCTACCTGTCCCTGCCCCGGCTACCCTTGAGCTCCTCAAGAGAGGAAAGCTCTATTTCAGGGGAGGCAGTGAGAAGAAGGAGCTTCTAACTCCGACAGGAGCTGCTATTCTGGCTCATTTTGCAAGTCCGGTGGAGACTTTTCCTCAGGGCAGGGTAATTTCAATAGGCTACGGAGCCGGGGATTCGGAACTGGCCGGACCGAATGTGCTTCAGGGAGTAGTATCAGAGCTTGATTCCTGCCTGGTCCCTGACATGATAGAAATGCTTGAAACTAATGCTGATGATGTGAGCGGAGAGGTATTGGGGAACCTGTTTGAGGAACTCCTCTCTATGGGAGCAAGGGACGTTGCAATTATCCCTGCGACTATGAAAAAAGGCCGTCCGGCGCATATTATTAAAGTAATCGCAAAACCGGAGGACACTGCAAAGCTTGCCCGAAAAATAATTATTGAAACCGGTTCACTTGGGGTAAGGGTTGTCCCTACGAGGCACAGGCTCATAGCTGCCCGAAAAATCGAAATAATTAAATTAGAAGTCAAAGGACATATCCATGAGACTGCTGTCAAGATCGCCAGAGACTCAGAGGGTGCTTTGCTTAATATTTCTGCTGAGTTTGAGGACTGTAAGGAAATTGCAAGGGCTTGCGACGTTCCTGTAAAGGAGGTTATGAGAAAAGCAGAGGAGACTGCAAGAAAACTATTTCCCTAAGATTCAGAAATGTGGTCTAAAAAGTAATAAAAGAAAGTAAAGTCCAAATCTAAGCCCTTTACTCTCTTCAATTAATTATTTCTTTTATTTCTTTTCCTTTAAAATTCAGAGCTTGCCCATTGAATGTAAGAGTTCTGCATTAAGGACGCTTGCTCCTGCAGCTCCGCGGATGGTGTTATGTCCCATTGCTATGTAGCGGATTCCTTCTCTTATGCGGCCTACTGAGACACTCATGCCTTTTCCCATATTGCGGTCAAGCCTAGGCTGAGGTCTGTCGATTTCATCTCTTACGATGAGGGCTTTTTTGGGTTCGGAGGGGAGTTCTCCTAACTTTGGATCGAATTTCAGGAAAGCTTCCTTTACTTCTTCAGGTGTTGGTTTATCCCTCATCCCGGCCCAAATGGCTTCTGTGTGCCCGTCAATTACGGGAACTCTGTTGCAGGAAGCACTCACTCTTATGTCTGCAGGTACAACTTCCGAGCCGGAGAACTCCCCAAGGAGTTTTAAGGTCTCAGTTTCAATCTTCGTTTCTTCGCTGCCGATATAAGGAATTACGTTATCATAAATTGCCATTGCGGCAACCCCGGAAAAACCAGCCCCCGATATTGCTTGCATTGTAGCTACCTGTACAGTTTCGAGCCCAAACTGCATGAGGGGCTTTAAGGTAAGGGTCATGATGATAGTTGAGCAATTGGGGTTTGTAATGATATATCCGTCCCATCCCCGTGTGTCCTGCTGGACTTCAATAAGCCCTAGATGCTCGGGATTTACCTCGGGGATCACCAGGGGTATATCTTTTTCCATCCTGAAAGACGATGCATTGCTTGATACTGCAAATCCGGCTTTTGCAAACTCAGGCTCAATTGTGAGAGCAAGGTCTGCAGGAAGTGCCGAGAAAACAACATCTGCATCGACGGCTTTTGGGTCTACAGGGACAACTTTAATATTCTCAACGCTTTCCGGCATAGCTGTATCCAGTCGCCAGCCCGCCGCTTCTTTGTATGTTTTGCCGGCGCTTCTCTCCGATGCGGCAAGAGATGTAATTTCAAACCACGGATGATTTGCCAATGCTTCTACGAATCTCTGCCCGACAGCGCCTGTTGCGCCTAAAATACCCGCTTTAATTGCTACCATCTAAAAAGCTCCCTCCGACGAGAGAAGAAATAATAAATGAGAGAAAAAGAAAAAATGGAATAAAAAATTATTCCAAATGGTTGTTGTTTTATTCTTCTACTTTAATTGCCTGGCTCGGGCATGCTTCTTCGCATGCACCGCATTCTACACATTCGTCATTGTCGATTACTGCGATTCCCTTCTCTTCATCAAGGGTAATTGCTTCAGAGGGACATTCATCGACGCAAGTTCCACATCCGGAACATTCATCTGCATTAACTGTAGCTGGCATATTTTTCACTCTCCTTATTTTTGTTCGATATGACCAGGAAATTAGATGTGTCGTTTTTGAAACTTCCATAGAATATCGATAGTTCGGTCATACGCCATTGATCAGATAAACATAAAAACTTATCGCTTTTTAGCAGCAGGCATCTCAAAAAATCAGAATGGAGTCAAGGCACAGACTCCTAAAAACAATATTTTTAATGATATATAAAGAGGGAAAAATAGAAAATATACATTCAACACACAGAATCATGCAGAGCAATTCCGTCATTCGTAAGCCGGTAGATCCCGTCTTCGAATTTCAGCATTCCTTCTTTTAACAGGAAATCCATATTGAACTTAAATAAGAACTCACTTAATCCTGATTCTTCCTTTAATGTTTTTTCATCCTTTCCAAAGACTCCAACAATCCTGAGAAGTTTTCTTCTTGCAGGATTTATAGAAACCTTTTCCATCATTATGTGCTCCATTTTGACAAGTTCGCCGTCAGTCGGTTCTCCTT
This sequence comes from uncultured Methanosarcinaceae archaeon, assembly GCA_963818955.1. Classification (GTDB taxonomy): domain Archaea; phylum Halobacteriota; class Methanosarcinia; order Methanosarcinales; family Methanosarcinaceae; genus Methanosarcina. Next base: position 57,987 of record CAWFUY010000006.1, read on the forward strand.
TTTTTTCAAAATAAGCATCAACTTCGTCTATATTCTCTTTCATACCAGAACACCATTTATTACTTGAAGATCGAAAATGGATCCTTTCAAAAGTTCCGAAAAGACTAAATGTAATTATTGCTCCTCTATCTTAAGTTGTACGTTTTAATCTCTTTAAATACAGGCAAATTTTCACTTTTGGAATTTGATCTTTTTTATGTTCATCCTGATGTTTTGACTCGTGCCCACATCTGGAGATTCTTTCACAAAAGTAATCCCTGATGCCTTTAGTTTTTCTTCAAGAACTCTTTCAATGATCTCTATAAGTTCGCTTTCAGGTACATTTGTAATTGCGGCAAGCAAACGAAGCTCGGTCTTTTCATTTTTTCTATCCAGGAATTCTACCTGAGGAAGTTCTTTAGAAGAAGTTACACTACCCTTTATTGTAATCTCATGAAGTTTCAGGGAAAGCTTCAAGTGCCCTATAAAAGCAGGGTTAATCTCCCCTATATTGTTTCTAATAGCTTGAAGGCAATCCTGTACAAATTCCATACCTCTTTCAGGATAAAAGGACTTCAATGTAAGTTTATAGAGAACAGAGAAAGTGGAGACCTTAGAAAGCTCGATTGAGTTTTTCATTTCTTCTGGAGATTTCTTAAGCCCTGGAACTCCTAGAAGAGAAAAAAGATTCTTAAATTGCTGGTCTTCGATTTTTGCCGAGAATTTCAGGATCTTTGCTTCAGGGTTAATCTCAAGAAGCATTTCCTCAGTGGAAAGAACCTTTTCATTGGGGGCAATATCTATCTTGTTTATGCAGAGGATTTCAGCTTCCCTTATCTGGGTTTCGATAAAATACTGGAATTTCCTTTGTTTCAGCGCCGAAACGACAGGGATCTACAAGGGTTGCTACTGGAGAAAAGGAGAGCTCTGAAATTCCCATAGTCTCGATCTCTTCCCTGATCTGACCTGGAAAGGCTATTCCTGTAGGTTCGATTATAACAATCTCAGGCTTGAATTCTTCCTCAAGAATCTGAAGGGTGTACTGCATACTAATTCTGAGAGTACAGCAGATGCAACCACTGGTAAGCTCCTTTGTAACAATATCCGAACCTGTTAGAATGTCACCATCAAGTCCGATTTCCCCGATTTCATTAACAATTATTGCAATTCTTTTTCCTGCTTTTAGGAGTCGTTTGCTAATTTTCAATATGGCAGTGGTTTTCCCGCTTCCGAGAAAACCCCCTATTATCATTATCTTCATTTTTCTCTTCCCGTTTTTATTGTTTCTCTTAAGGGGTCCCTCAATAATATACGCTTACTATTATATAAAATTGGCAACCTTTCTTGAAACCGAGTTCTGCCAGTCGAGTTTCAGCTCAACTATTCGTTTTCCGTCCCCTTTCCTCTTCGAGACAAAAATAGTTATGATTTTTTAGTAGTGAGTGCAAAATAGGAAATAGACTTGAAGATAAGCATATTGACAAAAAAGAGATTTTATGTCATTTTATTGAAGAAAAAACTCACGTTCTCATCCCACCTGGAAGTTCCGAATGGCATTAATAAATACTTTATTTTGTCTGGGAAGAAATACTGAGGTACTGGACTTGCGGTTGGGAGTTTGGTGTGCTTAATTCCCTATTCTCGCTTTGTCCCTTTACTGTGGAGTAGATATGTACTAGTGGGGTGTTTAAGGGATGAGAACGTAATTTATAATATGAGCTTATATTATATATTATTTTATACAGTTAATGTTCTTTCATCGCTTTAGTATTATAGCATTGATGGATAAGCTGAATAGAATTAATAAAAGTTGATCCTTTCCCAATATTAATAACATATGCTTTCCAGAGAGGAAAATCACATAAATTCTACAGATCAGATTAATTCTGCATTAACTCGATGTAGTAATTTCCGTTACTTTTCCATCTTTATCAACCATTCTCATCTTTCCGTCTTTCATGCTAACTTCTGAAACCTTTTTCCCGGATGCGTCATAGGCATTCCACAGGGTGACTTTATTGTCCTGGGACCAGAAATATTCTAATTTAGCGTAATCATTATCCTTAGTGTTTGACTCGTAAACGGCTTTGCACATGGGTACTCCATCAACAGTTTCGATTCCTGTGATCTTCATGTTAGCCGTCTCACCCGTCTGAGGGTTTACAGTACTCCAGGAAGAACCTACCTGACACCAGTCACTTGAGCTCCCTGTTGACACAACATTTGTTTCTGTTTTTGCGCCTGAGCTGTCGGTGGATTCAATTTTCATTTTTGTTTCTTTCCCTGAGGCTGAAGAGGAGCTTTCTGAGCCTCCTGCAGTTTTATCTGTAGAAGCATTCAAATTACTGTTTTGAGTGACACCTTGAGTGACATTTTCTTTGCTTTTTTCTACAGTACCTTGTGTGGTATTTCCATTGCCTTTTTCACTGCACCCGGAAGAAACAGCAAAAATTGTACAGGACAGGACTATTGCCAAAATTAACCATTTTTTCAACAAAGTATAATATTCCTCCCTATTAATTTTAAATTTCAATTGTCTTTTATTTATTTATACATGCTGTTTTAGTTTGTAGGGAGAAAGTATACCTTTTTTTTGAGAAAAGGAGAACAAGTTAAAGACTAAACAGTATTTCTTTTGGTTTCGAGTCTGGGAAGGACAATTTAAATTATATAGGCAGAAGAATTAATATAGATCTCAGTATGATCAAAGGAAAAAAAACGGAACTCCAAAGAACAATAAATAGCTTGAGATATTTGCATGCAAAATGAGAAGATTACGCCGGAATTGAAAGCTTTCCTCATTTCAATAGGTTCGGTTTCCATAGATTTTTCCCAGGTTCCACGGGCTCGAGGTTCTACAGCAGGTCCCGGAGCCGGAACAGGCTCAGTATTTTTCAGGTCCGGAGATACACGGGTAAGACTGAGTATAAATAAGATCTCCCCACTCTCCATGCAGGAGGTTGAAGGGGGGGAAAATGTTGCGCTTTTCTATCAAGGTAGAGAAATCTCTCGAGGAAAACTTGAGCCTGCTCTTGCTCACTGTCCTGAACAGGCATTCATAACTTTATGTGAAAAATGCATATTTGATTGTAAATACTGCCCGGTGCCCAAATTGCAGGGGCATGTTAAAAGTGAGGAGGAGGTCTTGAGTATTGTAGATGAGGTTTTAAATGCAGGAAATCTAAAAGCCATATCCCTTACTTCAGGTGTTGAAACCTCAGTGGATGGCGAAGTAGAACGTGTGCTTAAATTGCTTCCTGCTCTCAGAAAGTATGATGTTCCCATTGGAGTTTCAGTGTACCCTACAGAAGGCTGTTCCAGAAAATTCTATGAGGCTGGCGTTTCCGAAGTAAAATACAATGTTGAGACTATGGATCACGAAATATTCAGAAAAGTTTGCGGAGACCTTTTCCTCGATGATATTCTGGACAGGCTCGAAGAAGCTGTTAATATTTTCGGAAAAAATAGAGTATTCAGCAACTTTATAATAGGGCTTGGGGAAAGTGATTCTTCTGTCGCTCAGGGGATTGAGACACTTGCAGAGATGGGAATTATTCCTATCTTGCGGCCTGTAAACCCTCACCCTCTCAGAGTTGGAGACTGCTTTACCGAACGCCCTTCCCCTGAGAGAATTTTAAGACTTGCAAACATTGAAGCCGAAATACTCAAAAAATATCAGCTTAATCCAGGACTTGCAAAGACGATGTGCCTGAAATGTACTGGGTGTGACCTCGTCCCATTTGTTGACATGTGAAATTAGTTAAGTAACTGGAATTTTTTACTCTCATATTTTTATTTTCCGTTTGCGAGTCAATGAAACCTCAGTATTTCCACTGGAATCTATGGGGGCACAACTTCTTGACCCTGAAATATATATGTAAAATAAAAGAGATCCCGAAGTATTTTTGTGAAATGTATACATATTTTGGTATAAAAATTGATACTGTAAAATGCTCGACTTTAGATTATTTTTCATTATGATTTTAAAACGAAAGTTTCAATAAAACAGAACCCCCTTATTTCCACTGCAACACCCAGCTAAAATTTTTTGTATGTGCCATGATGAAATAGAAGCTTTCACTTCTATTTCAATTTTTGAACAATGTTTTAAACTCAAGATAAGGAATCCAGACTTGCCAACTTATTTCCTCATGTTTGATACTTCTTCCGCACTTATACCCTCATGAACTACTTTTGAGATTTTCCTCACTAGTTCGGTAGGATCTTCTGCCTGAAATACATTTCTTCCAATAGCAACTCCCCTCCCACCGGATTTTATGGAAGATTCTATCATTTCCAGTAACTCATATTCCGATTCCACTTTTGGCCCACCTGCAATGATTACAGGTATAGGGCATCCGTCAATTACTTCTTTGAAAGTCTCAGGGCTACCAGTGTAATTTGTCTTAATTATGTCTGCCCCAAGTTCGGCTCCGATCCTTGCTGCATGTTTTACGACGTCCACATCGTATTCCGAACGAACTTTCTTTCCTCTGGGGTACATCATGGCAAGAAGAGGCATTCCCCATTCGTCGCATTTTCTTGCAACATGCCCTAGCCCCTGAAGCATTTCGTATTCATCTTCGGCTCCTACATTAATATGGACGGAAACGGCATCTGCCCCTACTTTTAAAGCTTCTTCAACAGTCGTTACCAGAGTTTTATGATTCGGATCAGGAGCAAGAGAAGTTGAAGCTGACAAATGAATTATCAAACCGACATCCTGTCCATATCCTCGGTGTCCATGTTTCGCAAGTCCCATGTGGCCAAGTACGGCATTTGCTCCTCCGTCAGCGACCTGATTTACGGCTTGCTGGAGGTTTTTAAGCCCTTTTATTGGGCCTGCACCTACTCCATGGTCCATTGGAATAATAATAGTTCTGCCGGTTACTCTATTGAAAATACGTTCCATCCTGATGGATTTGCCTATAGTGCTCATAAGCCTGTGATATACTGATTTGAAAATAAATACTTTATCCGTTATTTGGCTTTGAAAGAAAAATCCTGTTTTTTCAATCTTTTTCTCGCAGAAGTGGGATTTTCTCGCCGGATGAAAAATATTGTATATTTTGGAGTGTTAACTAGAATTGAATACAACATTATATGATAGGCTAAAAGAGAGGTGTAAAGAGTGCCTAAGGAGGTACTTTATTTGATAGGATTGATTACTGTTGCCATAATTTTAAGTTATTTTCTAGGAATAGATTTGTGGAATCTTGTTAATAGTATTTTAAGCATCTAATCCGATATCCTATTTTATCTAATGATTTTAGATTCTGAACTTGTTACTTTAGTAGATAATAACTAAATTGAAAAAACTTTAAAGACTCGGCAGAATTCAAATAATGATCAATAAGACAATTTTCTGTAATCTCACTCTGTATTTTCGTTCTGGTATATCCCTGAATATCCTTTTTCTAATTCGGAATCCAGAGTATAGAACAGGAGCTGCATAATTCGAGCATTTCTTTTCAGTCTGAAACCTGCAGTATTATATACTACAAGCATTGACTCACTACGCCCTCTGTATCCTGCATCCCACACTGCGGTTTCAAGAGTAGCCCCGCATCTTAAAAGGCTAGACCGCGGCTTTGCAATTGCAGCTAAATTCATAGGAATATTTACTATTTCATTGAAGAGTACTTTATAAATTCCTTCTGGCAGGTAAATCCAGCCATCACTTCCGAATTCCAGTGTATTTGCATCCGGGACAATTCTTTCGGAGTTATCGAAGTCCACAGCTCCTGCACCTTCAATTGTTTTTACTTCTTTAAGGGTGAGTTCAAGCCCGTTAGGCTGGATCTGTGTCTCTATATCAATTGCATTTTCAAGCAATGGGGGGGTTGCCTGTATGAGTTTTCTCAGTTCAGTGCTGGACAAAAGAGTCATCTGGGCTGTAAATGTAAATGTTCTTTATTATTGTTTCGGATTTATTTGGTTTGATCTTAGAGAAATTTTCACATTGATTTTTATAAAAATATATTTATTGATCTCCGAATTATTCACATATGTATAATATGAAAAGGTTTAATTGTTTTTGAGCAAATAACCATTGATTATCAAGATTTTGGTTTTTAATGCTTAGCAGTGTCTGATAAAAGATTTACGAGAGGCTACTATAAATGAAAAATAGATTTATCGTATTCGGGATTGTCTCTGTGTTTCTGATAACTTTTTTCACAGGCTTTGCCCTGGCTACGAATAATAATGTACAGAGTCCAAGCTCAAAAGACGACCACTGGAATTACTCCCAGGAAATAATCATAAATGCCAGTGCCGGTAAGACTCTGACGGATTACCCGATATATGTTCAATTAAATTCCTCGAATTTCGATTTTTCAAAGGCAGAAATTGATGGTTCGGATATTCGCTTCTATTCCGAAAACAAGACACTTAACTACTGGATCGAAACATGGGACCTTGAAAATCAAGAAGCTACCGTCTGGGTAAAGGTTCCGTATCTGCCATCAAAGGGAACAAGTGAAATTCTCATGAAGTATGGAAATTCCGGGGTCATGTCTGCGAGCAACGGGAAAAAAACATTTGATTTCTTCGATAATTTTGATGGAAATGCCCTCAGCAATCTTGTTTGGAACGCTAAAGGTACCGGGGGAGGCACTGTTAAAGTTGAAAATGGGATCTGTGAAGTTATTGCTCCGACTGTTCATGCCCAGGACTCTTCTACAATTTACAGCAGGAGCAATTTTGATATCAATTGCATGTTTGTTATCAAAAAAATGAAAGTTACAAAAGGTGCAGATCTTAGGGGGCCTCTTCTGCAGCAGGGTTTCATTGACCAGATAGATAACAGAGAAGATGAGATTAAATTTAAGACCAGCTCTACTAATGAGAGTCGTGTTAGCTGGGAAACAAATTACAGGAGTCAAAATCATAACTCAGAGGATATTTTGGATGTTTCTGTACCAGAAGGAAAGTGGTATATCTCAAGCATCGCCTGGTTTGAAGAGAACAATACTCGTAAAATAGCCTGGTTTAAGGATGGTATCCGTGACTTGAAGATGGACTTTGCTTCGAATGATTTTATCACTAGTTCTCCAATGCATGTTTATCTTTATGCAGCTTCCAATCAGGACTCTTCGGACAACACAGGCTATATGGCAGTTGATTACGTGCTGGTTCGAAAATTTGTCGGAACGGAACCCATAGTTAATGTTGTTCCTGCTCAAGGATTGAATTCCACATTAGTAAAAAGCGTTTCAACTGAAAATATTTCGGGGAAAACTTCCGAAAACAATACTTCCAAGAATATTTCTGAGCCTGCAGTAACACAGAAGAATCAAAGTGAAAATAAGATAAGCACTCAAGACACTGAATTTCCTGAATACAATGTCAATTTATCCGGAATTGAGCTTTCTTCTCCATACCGGTTCGATTTCACTACACTTGCAAAAGAACTTGACTCTTCGAGCATGAACACGATTTTCCTGAACGTGGATACTAAAGATGTCTGGCAATGCGAACGTTTTGTAAAAATGGCTCATAAGGAAGGACTTTCCGTCCATGCTGTCTTGTTTGAAAATTATAACTGCACAGAAAAAGAGGGCTCTAACGCCAGTCAGGATTCTTTGGACGCCGTACTTGATTATAATAAAAAATCTATTGCACCCTTTGATGGAATAAACATATATATTAACCTCGCTAACAAAGAAGGCTCGGAAGATACATTTAATTACAGTACACTATTTGAGGCTGTCCGTCAAAAAGCCGGGAAAAACATATCCCTTTCGGCAAGTATTCCACCTTCCTATCCAGCATCGAAGATTGAGAAAATAACTCCTTTAGTTGACTTTTTTGTTGTGAGAGCTTACTGTGGGGGCATTGAAGAATTAAATTCAGCATCCGGCATAATTGATGCCGTTGCTCCCCAAATGGGTGAAATAAGGGGTGAAAATTCTAAAGGACTGATTGAAGTTTCAGTAGATAAAGGCTTTGAAGATAAGGTATCAGTTCAGAAACTTTTTGCGGAACTTGCAGACTATTATTCAAATGATCCTGCTTTCCTGGGAGTTTCCGTTTATGATTATGATACCTATGCCTGCCTACCTGTGAAAGCAGATCCTAAAAAGACAGAACCCCTGATTCCCGGATTATCAGGATTGCCCGAATTGCCCAAATTGCCCAGTTTGCCCGGTTCCAGTGCACTCTCGATGTTGATTGGATTCCTTGGAGCTTTTATGGTTTTAAAAGTGAAAGGAAAATGAAAAATTACGATTCGAAAAAAAGGCACATTCATAACTGGAAGTGTCTCTGGCCCAGGCAAATCGATAAATGCAAAACAATTAAAGCTATAAAAAATATATTATACAACTACTTCGGGCTAGAAACGTTCATTTTAAAAAGACAAAATACTAAAATCTCGCCATACAGTTACTAATCAGAATTATAATTAAATGAAGTAATAACATATGATACGAAACAATGTAAAAAAAATTCTAAAAAAAATACCCTCTGATGTAACACTTGTCGCTGCAGTAAAATACGCATCAAAAAAACAAATAGATGAAGCCATAAAAGTAGGTGTTACAGACATCGGCTTCAACCATTACCAGCAGATGAAAGATTTGGCTCCATATCTTCCGCCCGATATTAAAACCCACTTCATCGGCACACTCCAGTTAAACAAGGCAAAAAAAATAGTAAACCTAAATCCCTACTTGATAGAAAGTATTGACTCATATGCACTTGCAGAAAAAATAAACAATGCAGCAAAAGAAAAAAAAGTAATCCAGAAAATACTCATACAGGTGAAGACAGACGAAACAAAATATACCGGATTAAAGCCCGATGACCTCTTGAAGCTTCTGGATCAAATATCAACACTCAAATACTTAAGTTTTGAAGGTTTGATGACAATCCCACCAGAAAGCGAAGATCCAGAAGATTCAAGAAAATATTTCAAAGAATTGAGAGATTTAAAAGACAACGCAGAGAATCATTTAAAAAAACATCTTCGATATCTCTCAATGGGAATGACAGACGATTATCAAATCGCAATAGAAGAAGGTGCAAGCATCGTCCGCATCGGTAGAAAGATTTTCGATGTATTATAATAATGTAAAATCATTCCTATGAAGTTCAGTAATTTGCTTTCACTTGTTCCTTTCTTTTTTTCTTTCCTCTTTAAAATAAAATTTTGACGAATTCAGTACCGGTGTTGCAAAAGAAAAATTTTTATACTGACTGTGTCATCTATATCGTTGTATATTCATTTGAATCATTGTCAATTTAAATCTAAACGGGGGTTCTAGCATTAAAATTCTCGGATTGGTGGGTAGTCCCAATATTGAAGGAAACACTGCAAAACTTGTGAACGCAATTCTTGACGGAGCTGCTGAAAATGGAGCCAGTAAAGCTGTATATAATCTGGCTTCTCTAGAGATTAAAGGCTGCGATGCATGCCGAAAGTGTATGGAATCAGGCTGTTGTTCTATAGAAGATGATATGCAGGAAATTTACAGGGAAGTACAGACTGCAGATGTTGTAATACTCGGGTCCCCTGTATACATGTGGCAGATGACTGCCCAGACTAAACTCTTTATTGACCGTTTAACAGCTTTTCTAAGGACAGACTTTTCGAGTAGACTTGATAACAAAAAGTTAATTCTTGTCTTTTCCCAGGGCAGCTCTGACACTGATGCCTTTAAGCCATATTTTGAATACACTGCAGGTCTTCTTTATTACATGGGTTTTGATGTGCTGGATACGATAATTGCAGCGGGTACGGATAAACAGGTTTCTTTCAGGCCTAATCTACTGGAGATGGGTAAGGATTTAGGAAAATTGATTTCGTCTTCGAGTCTTCCAGACCATCAGTGTACCAGATTCGATTCAAGTTTGACTCAAGTCCCTCTGAGTCCCTATCTTTTCTTCTCTTCTCTTTTTTCCTTTCATTCTTTTCAATATACCCAAAGGAGCTTTGACTTCCGGTTAAGATACAAATGGAATAATATTTTGAGCCTGAATATGATTATTAAATATAATTTATATTTTTTAGTTTATAGAAATATCGCCGGGGGTTAAAAAATGCTTAAATTGGGATATAAGATTGCGCCTGAACAATTTCCTCCTTCCGAGTTGTTAAAACAGGTTGTAGCTGCTGAAAAGGCAGGTTTTGAGAGTATTGATGCCAGTGACCATTTTCATCCCTGGAGTGAAGAGGGACAAGCCTGCTTTATCTGGAGCTGGCTTGGTGCGGCAGCTGTGAGTACTCAGAAAATTGAATTGGGAACAGGCCTGACCTGCCCGATCCTGCGTTATAACCCTGCTATCATTGCTCAGGCTGCTGCGACTGTCTCTTCACTTGCAGCAGGAAGAACCTATCTTGCCGTTGGAACCGGGGAAGCTTTAAATGAGTATTCGGTAACTTTAGAGTGGCCCGAATATGATGAGCGCCAGATCCGCATGATAGAGGCAATAGAACTTATACGTGAACTCTGGACTGGGGAAAAAGTCAGTTTTGACGGGTGTTACTATCGAACAAAAAAGGCCAAATTATACACTCTACCAAAAAATGAAATTCCTATATATATCTCTTCTCTCGTGCCTGAAAGTGCATATGTTGCAGGCTATTATGGGGATGGTCTTTTAACGGTAGGAGGGGAAGAAAGCCTGGAGAAGTGCAAACAGATTCTTTCCCAGTTCAAAAAAGGAGCCCAGGATGCCGGAAAAGACGTAGAGAATATGCCAAAAGCGATAGAAATTTCTGTTGAATATGGAGTTGACATTGAAGCGTCTATTGAGAATCGCAAGAAATTTTGGGCTGGGGCTGAAGTTCCTGCACTTTTCTTGAACAAGATTTACACTCCCGAGATGTCTGCTCAAAATGGAAAAGTTGTAGGAATTGACAATATGCGAAAAAACGGTTGCTTTTCCGAGAATCCCGACGAACAAATAAAATTTGTAAATAAGTTTATTAACTTAGGCTTTACCCATATTTACGTCCATTCAGCAGCCTCTGACCAGATATCTTTTCTCGAAGCTTACGGAAAAGACATTTTGCCAGCATTAAAAGAGATGTAGTGGGTTTCTACAGTCAAGTTATGCACTTTTTATTTGATGAAATCGACCAGCTAATAAATATAGATATAACGGGACGTAAAAATAGAGAACTGTATTCATCTGCTAAAAAATCCACTTCGCTTTGCCTGGAGGGTTGTGAGTGCCGTATCTAACTGGGGGATAATGGGATTGTTGCTGCTATGTATAAAATCAGGGGCAAAATAGATGGTATTATATGAAGTTCTTTAATGACTGAAAACCTTAACTGAATTTTGATCATAAACCAATTATTCAGTTATTATATATAGAAAGTTATTAAATTTTTCAAGATAATGAATATTTTCATTCCCTTAAAAATTAGAACCAGATATAAATTTTTGAATCGGTCATGATATATATGGCTAAATGATTATAAAATGCATGCAGATTAAGAGTTATAAGGGTTTCCTCTTAATCTTTGGGTTGGATCGCAGGTAGAGGCAGAGAAAAGGGCTCTGCCCTACCATTACTTCTCAGTTACTTTTCTTATATATTTCTTCTGTCCCTTTGCGGGCAAAAGTCGAATAATTTAATCACTTTATAATTAATTTTTTATTTCTACGGTTTTTTTATTATGTGTTTGTTTTTAATAAAGCTTGTGATTCATTCATGAATATATATGCTAATTTTATATTTCTCGTTAAAACTTTCAATGGCATTTAATATTTTGTTTTGTAAAAATTATAATGCAAATTAAAATATTAAAGTTATAAAATACTTTTTTGATCGGTTATGATATATATCTTCACGATATTATAAAATAACAGATTAAGAGCAATTGGGTTTCCTCTTAATCTTTGGGTTGGATCACAGGTGGAGTTTGGGAATAGGGACTCAAATTCTGCCAACTACTTCTTAATTAATATTATCTTATATTAACTCTTTTTTGCAAAATCATTTTGTTAGTCCTATTGTTAGTCCTATTGGTGATGGCATTCCTGTCTCTAGCTCAGAATACCTTTCCTTATTTTACAGGGGTACCTTCTTGTTTAATTACAGATCGCTATGATTACAGATCACTATGCAATTATTTGAATAGAATATTTAATTATAAAATTATATTCAAACTACATTCCAACTATTATTTCATTAATTTGGTGACAAAAATGAGTACATTTACTTTAAAAGAGAGATTTGAGAAAGCAGTGAACGGCGAAGCTTTAGATATTATCCCTGTCTGCTCGGTAACCCAGACTGGCACTGTCGAACTCATGGAGATGACTGGAGTATACTGGCCTCAGGCTAATTATGATGCAGAAAAGATGGCAACTCTCGCAATAGCAGGGTATGAGATTGCAGGATTTGAGAATGTACGCTGTCCTTTCTGTACTACAGTGCTTGCAGAGACCCTTGGCTGTACAGTAGCCGAAGGAAGTATTGATATACAGCCCTACATAACTGATTTTCCCTGCAAGAAAAAGGCAGATGTCAAGCAAATAACAGTTCCGGATTCGTTCCTTAAAAACAAGAGGACATCGGTAGTACTGGATGCAGTTGAAATTATGAAAGAAAAAGTAGGGGAAGATGTACCCGTTATTGCCGGACTTGTGGGCCCTGCCGGACTTGCCATGATGCTCTCTGGAATGAGAAACTATTTGATGTGGTTTGTGACAAATCCTGAAGTATTGGAAGAACTCATGGGAATTTTAATCGACGCCTGTATCGAATATGCCAATGGTTTGCTGGATAGAGGGGCAGATGCTATAACCCTTATTGATTCAGAAGCCGGGCCTGATCTTATTGCCCCGGAGATGTTTCAAACGTCTGTCTTTCCATTGTACAGGAAATTCTGCCGGGAAGTTAAAGGAACGAGAATCCTTCACATGTGCGGGGACGCCACTGCCATTCTTGATCCCCTTGCAGATGCCGGATTTGACGGGATAAGCATCGAAGAAAAAGTAAGTGTCAGTTTTGCAAAAGAAGTTATTGGGGGTCGGGTGCGTCTGATAGGAAACATATCTCCCTCAGATACTCTGCTAACAAAGGAGCCTGAGGCAGTTATGATTGAAGCTACTGCCTGTCTTGAGGATGGAATTGATATCCTGGCTCCTGGCTGTGGACTTGCTCCCCATACTCCTCTCGAAAACATAAAAGCTCTTTTGAAGGCAAGAGATAATTACTTCTCACAATAAATTTTCCTATAAGCGTTATTCAAAGTCTTTTTTAAATAAGGCTTCCGGGCTTCTCTTTTATCCTCTCCGATTCCTTAACGCTTATGAACAGTGCAGAAACCATTATGAGAGCGCAACCTACAAGTGTCTTCGTAGATATTGAGATTCCCAGAATAGCTATATCGAAAAATACTCCACTGACAGGCTCTACCAGAGCAAGAAGGCTTCCAGTTTGGGCTTTAACATTTGCAAGCCCGATAACTGTGAAGATTTCCCCAAGGCCTACGGATACTATCCCAAAAATTGAAAGAATTCTCAGATTGTCGTATAGAATTTCAGGGGAAACATCAAACGCATAGGGACTTAAAATTAAAAAAGCAATCATCATGGGCCAGAAAATTATTGCAAGTTCAGAATATTCTGCTTTCAGAACTTTTACATTCATTATCAATGCCGCAAATACTACTCCTGACAGCAGTCCTGCTGCAATACCGAGAATATAGGTATTAGTTATTTGTATTCCTGAAAATCCTTCTGCAGGCTTAACAATGAGGTATATCCCTGTAATTGAAACAAATAGTGCAGCTATACTTTCCTTTCCTATTTTTTCTTTCAGGATAAAAGGAGAGGCCAGCATCACATAAATTGGAGCTGTATACTGCAGCAATATAGCAACAGAGACACAGGTAATTTTCAGGCAGGTAAAATAAAGAAGCATGCAGGTAACAACAAGCACTCCCTGCAGGAGAAAACTCTCCTTCTTTTTCTTTATTCTAAGGTCAGAAATATTACCTCTGACAGCTATATAGATGAAAAGAAAAAGCAATCCGAAGAACAATCTATAGAATATTATTGTAGAAATAGCCATATTATGGATGTTGGCAATGAAAAGTCCATTCATACTGTAGAAAATACAGCCCATAACCACTGCTATATGCGACTTTTTATTCTCCAGAAGCATTTCAGATGGATATATACATAGTGTTTATATATTTATTGAAATTGCTCTCATTTTAGTAGACATTAATCAAGAACGATATTGAAAGGTAAGTTTATGGTCGAAAACAGTTCGAAGGTAGTTAGAGATCGGATACCCGAGATCATCGAATTTTCAGGTAGCAAATGCACGGTCAATGAGCTTTCAGACCTCAGTTTTCTTCCCGAACTTGAAAACAAGCTTACGGAGGAAATTGAGGAGTATCTTGAGAGCAGAGAGCTCGAGGAGCTTGCCGACTTACTTGAGATAATTTACAGAATAGCAGAACTCAGAGGCTCTTCTAAAGATGAAATTGAAGAATCAAGACTTAGAAAAAAGAAAGAAAAGGGAGGATTTGAAAAGAATTTAATTCTGCTTACTTCTTTTGAAGAGAAGGAATCTGTTCCTGAGTTACGCTCTACTAATCCTTCAGAACCCTATCGCATTGTTTTCAAACCTGAAAATGCGGGAGTAATCGAAAAGCATGGGGTCAGGATGAGAGTCTACACCACTAAAGATGACTGCAGGAATGCAGCTGTATTATACCAGGAAACGGAGACCGGACATGCAGAGGAATTTGTGCACGAGACAAGTAATTTCATTTACTATATCATCGAAGGAAGCGGTGTCTGGATAATTGAAGATAGAGAATACGGGGTCCAGGCTGGAGATGTAGTCGTCGTACCTGCAGGGAAAAGGTTCTGGTTTAGGGGAAATCTTAAACAGGTTTGTGTAACAGCACCAGCCTGGGAAGAACGATTCGAGCACCACATAAGGGATATCAAATGTTAACTGTGCAAATATATTATTCTTTAGTTCTCGTCTTCAGCCAAGTTCGAAGCTTGTAACCCCGTAGACTCCTTCAAGCTTTATGTCAGGTTTCTTCTGGCTGTACATACGAATAGTTTTGAAAACGCTGGTCATCCCATATTTTTCAGCAATTTCCATTGCATTTTTGTTTGGTTCCGGAACATCCAGATATATGGTCTCTCCAGGAACAGATGCTTTAAGGGCTTGAAATATCTTTTCCGCAGTTGGTTGATCGTCGGCAAAAAGCGGTCCTATTTTGTATCCCTTGCGACATTTCCTTATAACGCCATATCCTCTAAGCTGTCCGGCTTCAAGTTTTGCATAAGCAAATGAGTCGGGCTGTTTGATCCATTCCTTGAGAAACCTGGCTCTAGGGGCAGGAAACATTTTCCGGTCATAAACAAGCAAGTCTTCAAATTGAACTTCCGACATTTTTACAAGGCCTGCCGGAACTTCTCCTCCACCTATACCTTCAAACCGCAGGTTGCTGTAATAAGACTTGAATTTCATAACTTTCTGATACTTTTTTTCGTTTTCTACAACCCCGTCAAGTCCGATGTTTCTCTCTCCCATATATTCCAGGCACTTCCTGGTCAGTTTCATCCCGATTCCTGAGTTGCGGAACTCAGGTATAATAACATAAAAACCTAAAAATCCAAAAAAGTCATCGTATGCAACAGCAGAAGCACAGCCTATTGGCTTTCCTGCAATCTCAGCAATAAAAAACCCTTCAGGGTCTGTTTCGTAAAAAAGCTTTCCATCATAGATGCCGGGATTCCAGCCTTCGGCAGCTGCCATTTCAACTGCGAATTCAGCTTCTTCCCGGCTCATTTTTCTAATTTTAAGTTCTTCAATCTTTTTGTAATTTTTGTCCATGTGAGGTTATATTCTCACTTTCTATTTATTTATTGAGTTTTTTATAATGTCCATTTTGATCAAAGATTTTGCACTTACTGCAGGATCATGTCTTTCTTCTTCTGTTTTTTCCGATAGTTGCAACAAGATATGCCGCTACAATAGCAGTTGCTGCGGGGTAAATTCCAATTGGCGTTTTTGCACCTGATTGAGCTTCTCCTTTATTTTCTCCCTCTGCTCCTTTATCTTCTCCTGTAAACAGATATATGTCCATAGTACCTTTGCGTTTGTCCTGATAGACTATTTTGCTTCCATCAATTGCTGGATTGCTCTCATATTCCGAAGCAGTAGATACTGTTTTTTCTTGCCCTGTAGCTATATCATAGATGAAGATATTTGTCCCTTTAATTCTTCCGTCAGCCCATACTATTCTTCCATTTGATATTGCAGGATTTTTCTGGGCGGAAGGATCTGTGTCGACTGGTTTTTCCTTTCCTGTCGAGAGGTCGAACATATAAAGGTCAAGGTTTCCGTTTCTTCTGTCCTCCCATACGATATAGTTGCCGTCGACAGCCGGGTTTGACTGTTCTGCAGGATCCGTAACTACAGGACTTTCTTTACCCGTACTGATATCGTACATATAAATGTCGCCATTCCCATTCCGGGTATCCTTCCAGACAATGATATTTCCGGATATTGCCGGTTGGGTTTGATCGGCTTTATCCGTAGTTACTCGGGTTTCCTTTTTGGAAGGAATGTCGTACATGTAAATATCTGTATTCTGGTTCCTCCGATCTGTCCAGACAATTTTATCACCTGATATTGCAGGCTCCGTATGGGAAGAACTATCAAAAGTGATCTGAGTTTGGGTTTTTGAGCTAAGATCGTACAAATAAATATCAGGCTCACCTCTTTTATAATCCGAGACAACTAAGCGGTTTCCAGAAATAGCAGGTTCCATTTCATCCTTCGCGCCTGAAAAAAGTGGAACTTCAGTTCTTCCGACAGAAAGGTCATACATGTAAATATCCGAGTTTCCTTTCCTTTCATCCTGCCAAACAATATAGTTCCCTGAAATAACAGGATTAATCTGGTTTCCGAAAGCCTCGGTGATTACCTGCTCACTTCCCTTTAGCGCTTCTACAGCAGCCGATCCTGCAGTAGTGCACATTATCATAAGCAAAATAACTGAAATAAACAAAATTGAAAATTTGCCATGCCTCAATTTTACACTTCCTATATTCTCTGGATTTTCATTAGGGGGTTTTGAATATAGAATGAATATTTTCTTTTCAGTTGTTTTTAGAGAATGATATTTCCAGCAAAACATGTTAAAGACATTATATCTCATAGGATTTCTAAAAACCTCAGCTCAGCTAGATTGTTAATACAAAGATATTATACAACCATGAAATCACGGGTTTATTGAAATTCCGTGTAGCTAATATATCTTCAATGCTTTTTAGTAATTTCCTATTTCAAACGCTTATTTTTTTAAATATTTCAGTCTTATGATCAGCGTGATTTTATAAAGAGTGAAAAATATTAACCGAACTAATCTATTGCTTATTTATTTATAAATAAGTCCAAAAAAATCCGACTAGGAAAAAATAAAGGCTAATCCTGGCATTTATTTTTCACGGAATCGAAAAGCTTTAATGTAATTGGTTAGTCAAGCATAACGTCACATATAAGATCTCGATTTTTATATGGGATAGGTATAAAAAAGGAAGAGAACTTAGAGGTATTAATAATGAAAAAAATGTTAAAAATATTAGCAATGCTCCTTGTTATTTCCACTGTTGTCTTTGTTGCCGGCTGTTCCAGCAAAGATACAGAACAGAAGCCTCCAGCAGGCGAAAACAACATCACTCCAACGGCCACACCTGAAGTTGTAGCTGATAATAATACAACTGACGTTAACGTAACTAATGTTTCAAGTGACGAAAATATAACTGAAGTTAATGCTTCCGATATTGCAGTAAGCCAAAATGCAACTGACGCTAACACTACTGATATTTTAATTGAAGAAGAAAACTCAACTGATTCAAACTCATCCGCTGTTCCTGCTGAAGCAAACACAACTTAACTACAAAGTTGAATGCAGAAAAACCGGAACAATTGAGTTAGTAAAAAATAAGTAAGTATTTGGTAGTCTTTTTTAAAGACTACAAGCTTCTATTTTTATTGAATTGTACGTGCAGGCATTAAATCTGTTGACAGAGGACTGCCCTTAAGAATATAGCCCTTGCCCCTACAAAGGTTCGTGGCCTCAATGAGAAAGAGGCTTATGAACGTGCCCGCAATCTCCTGAAAAAAGTAGGGCTTGAAGACAAAGCTGACGTCTATCCGAATTCTCTATCGGGAGGCCAGCAGCAAAGAGTTGCAATTGCAAGAGCACTTGCTATGCGTCCCAAGGTCATGCTTTTTGACGAGCCGACATCTGCCCTTGACCCCGAAATGGTAGGAGAAGTTTTAAAAGTTATGAAAGACCTGCTAAAGAGGGCATGACAATGATTGTCGTAACTCATGAAATGGGCTTTGCCAGGGAAGTCGGGAGCCGAGTGCTCTTTATGGATGATGGCATCATAGTCGAAAGAGGAACGCCCCAGGAAATTTTCTATAATGCTCAAAATGAGAGAACAAAATCGTTTTTAAGCAAGATTTTGTAGCATTTTAGTTAATCATAACATTTTCAGATTATTTCCACAATAATCCACTATAATATACTCAATCGATTTCTGGAAAGATGAGATTCGTGATGCTCATATTTTTATAGAATTACTAACTTTTACATCACGATTGTTATTGAGGCCAAAAACATGAAAGAAACCCTGAAAGCTTATATCGACCTCACTCGTGCCCATTTTCTTCCTATCTGGCCTATCACTTTCTGCTCCGGGCTCATCCTTGCTTTTGCAAATTACGGAGGTTTCTCCTGGCCACTTATTATTAAAGCAGCCTTGATAGGATTGTTTGGATTTGAAGCCGGATTCGTGCTCAATGACTATGTGGACAGAAACAGAGACAGACTCGATGTTGAGAATACTCTGACAAAATACTGGAGACCATTTAAAGAGAGACCCATTCCTTCAGGTAAGATCTCTTCAAAAAATGCCTTTTCGCTGTTTATTGTGCTCTCAGCAATTACTTCAGTTCTGATCTTCACCCTTCCGTATCCAAATTCTCTTTATGTCTTTGTAATTATGCTGTACTCTTATTGTATTGAGGCTTTTTACCAGGTAAAAAAAAGGGACCAGAAGTACCCTATTGCACAGCTCCTGGGCAGGACTGATTTCACCCTCTTTCCGGCTGCAGGTTATCTCTGCTACGGGCAGCCAGATATGACCGTTTTTCTCTATATTGCTTTCTTCTATCCCTGGACAATGATACACCTTGGATTAAACGACTTTATAGACTTTAAAAACGATCTTGCCAGGGGTATGAAGTCAATTCCCGTCCTTTATGGCCTAAAGGGAACTTTGTACTGGATTACAGGCTTTACTCTCCTACATTTCCTAACAACTGTCTTGTTTCTCAAGCAGCTTGGAGTAATCGCTCACTATGGTTTTCTTGCAGCTGTTACGATACTAGCATTATTAAACATCTATCTCTGGAAAGAAAAAAGTACTAAGGCAGGTATGAGGGTACTTCCGCTCTTTCATTTAACCCTGTTAATCTATACAACTTCGATAATTCTTGATTCTCTTTTCTAATTCATTATTTCTCTTTTCTTCATTCATTAATTCTTTTTATTGCGGTTTTCAACCTTAAAACTCAATTTTTTCTTCTGCACAGCCTCAAGGTATGGCAGCGCAGGCTTCCCCCTCCTGCACTCATGGCTTTTGGATGGAATAGAATTATCTCAACTCCTTCATTCGCCAGCTCTTCTCTTGTTTCCTGGTCAAGTGCAATATCGTAATGAACTATGGTTCCACTTTCGAGGGGAACAAAGGAACAGGCAAGCCGGCTCTGCTCGGAGTCCGAAACCGGTATAATTTTCATACCTTTTTCATTGATAAACTTCTCAAAATCAATTCTTTCTATCGAATCTTCTGTAAACAGGCAAGTTTCCTCAAAAGCAGGAAGATAAGCAAGGGCAAGATCTTCCCTTATCCTGTTAAAAACAGTATCCGGATGCATGTATCTCCTGGCTTTGGGAATGCGGGCATAAATAACCTCGTCAAACTCGTTCAGGATATCCGAAATGAATTCCCGGATAAATGGATAACTGTGTCTTTCCGTATCCGCAACAAAAATCGTTTCTTTTGAGAGTAAGAGGCAGCCTTCAAAAAATCCCTCTCTTCCATTGAATTCTTTGAGTATGGGTACTCCCAGATTATTCAGGGCTTCTTTTACTACAATCTCCTCTTTTTCCCTTGCTGGCGGACGCATTTTAGAGAGAATCGCTCCTTTTGTGGAGATGACTGCAATGTCATGTAGAAAAGTAAGATTTGGCATTCTCTTTATCAGGTCGAGGTTCTCATCCACATAATCTCCAAGCTCGAAAACCTTAACCCCATTTGATTCCAGAAGTTCCTGGTAACTTCTATGCTCTTCAATATATTCGGAAATATCCGGAACCTTATCGTAGAGCCAGAATTTGTAATTCGATTCGTTGACTAAGGAAAGTTCGCATCCGGGGGTATGCACAAGTACGCTCCTGAGCCTCCCTAGTTCATCACAACCGTAATCAATGTTTAAGCAGGCTTTGTTGACTTCGTTTAAACCGTCTATTTGACAACCCATATTAACCCCCCTCTAATGACCTGTATTTATATAACTCTCAGATGCGCTTTTTTGCAAGAATTATTGCGTTTGACCTGTCTTCGTTCAGGCAAGAATTCAAGACGTCAAATCTGCAAATATCCAGAAATGCAATAATCTGCTCATGAGTGTATTTATATGTAAACCCCATGCGTATGATATCCCCTTCCTTGAGACCTATGGTCTCCTGACCGATATTAATCTCGGCATCCTTCAGGATGTTTAAACTCTTTCGGGTTCTATATACTTCCCCTATTCTGGAATCCACTTGCCCAAGCAAAAGCTCAAAATCAAAATCTTCGGTGTCCATCCCATAGTGAATCAGGGGATACATGTTGAACAGGGCATTTTCTCTTGAGGCATAGGTGCCCAAAGCGGATTTCCTTGCCGATTTTGCCCCTTCTCCCGGACGGCATGTAGGGAGAAGATTGGCATCCAATAAGAATAAATCTCCCTGCTCCAGGTTATCGTACACCAGCTTAAGAATAAACTCAGGGTCATAATTGCAGAAGGTATTTCCCAGAATGCAGAATAGAACCGGAAGGCGCCAGTATCTTTTAAGAAACGGCATTTCCTCTATGAAACCGACTATTCCTTGTTTTTCAACAGGTAGTCCGCTTACCTTTTCAAGGGCAATATCAACAAACTGGCTGCTTATATCTATCGGATAGTAGCGAATTGACACACTGTCAGAGGAGGGATTTTCAGCCTGATTCTTCTTTATCAGCTCTTCGAGCAGTATTTTTTCCTTCTCCCCGCTTCCTACTCCGACACTTACAAGGCTCATACCTGTAGGGATGAATCTCACAATTGACGAAATATTTTTCTCCATAAGGACTTTTAACTGCCGGGCTACAGGAAAGGTTTCGGACTCGTTAAGCTTCAGCCAGTTTTTGGCTCCGTACGTGCCTGTATACAGAAGATAATCTGGCAGTTCATGCTTCTTAAGACTTTCAAACAATTTATTTTCAATTTCTTCTTCGCTGGTAGTTTTTATTTTTTCTGCCTTCCCCTGAGTCTGTCCAGGCTTCACTTTCCCACCTTCCCGTTCACTTTCCTACCTTCCTGTTATTTGAAGCACTGCTGGCACTCCTTCCTGAGGGCTTCGAGAGGGTCAACTCCATTTTTTACTCCTATACTATATGCATATCCGCGGCAGCCGATACATTCTTCCCTGTGCTCACAATTCCCGCATTTGCCTTCAAGCACCTTGTCAATATTTCGGACATACGTAAAAAGGTCGGAGGCGTAAATATCTTTGAAGCTCATTCTGTTTACATTATAGGGATATTTTCCATTAATTTTAAGAGCAGGATGTTCGTCCAGTTTTGTCGGGGCACAGGGCCGGACATTCCCCTGAATATTGATATACAGGCTGTAAAGATGCTGAAGGCAGCCGCATGCAGTAATGGGCGTATAGGGCAGCCAGTCATACCCATAGTATTTCCGGTCTATTTCCAGCAGTTTCAACTTATATTCTTTTATCTCTTCTGCGGTAAGTAATTTATCTTCAAGTTCGTCATTTGCTCTGCCTGTTGGAGTAAGTATTTCCATATTTGGAAATATATTATTTTGTCTGCAAAAGTGCCAGATATCCTCAATCTCTTCAAGATTCATTTTATTACTGACAAAAGAGATTCCAAGCCGGAGTTTTCCAGGCTCTGAAGGTTCTGAAAAACCAGCCCTTATAAGGGTTTCAAGCCCGTTTTTTATATCTCTGAAAGCTCCAACTCTTCCGGCCATATAGTCCTGGACTTCCGGTTTGAGGGAATCAAGCTTTCCCATAACGGAGGCATTGTGTTTATACAGGTATTCAGCCAATTCCCCTGTCATTAAAACTGTATTCGAAAAAACCACCGGGATTATTCCAAGGGAATCGATATAAGCAATCAGTTCTCTGAAATCCGGGTATAAAGTCGGCTCTCCTCCTCCTATCACAACCACAGACTTGATCCCGAGTTCTTTTGCCTCTGAAATTATGTGTTTGAGCATCTTGAATTCGGCTATTTCTGCCGAATCTTCACCACTCCCGGCATAACAATAGCGGCAACGGAGATTGCAGGATTTGTTTGTTTCAAGACGTATGGCTAAAAGCTTGTTTGAATTCCTGGCTTCATAAGCGTCCTTTGATCCATACATGTATCCTTTCAATACCGGAGGCGGGGAAAACAGGCTCAGTTTATCAGAATTCTTTAATTCATCCCCCCACATATTAAAATCTATAGACTCTATTACTTATCAAGTTGTAAGAAACTAAGTGATATTTTCGGGCACAGCTGGTTGATTTTTTTAAGAGGCTCTTATTTGTCAAATTTCTTTTTAAATCAACTTAAATCATTAAATATAGTAAAAGCCTGAACTATTAATAATTCAATATGGAAATATAAAGAAGTGATTTCAAAAATGAAGTGTCAACAAGTTAATATTTTTAGGAAAATATTTTTTTGTTTGGTTTTATTATTTCTTTGTTTGATAAGCGCTTCTTCTACGTATGCTGAGACTTATAATTTTGTTACTAAATGGGGTTCTTATGGCAGCGGCAACGGACAATTTTATAACCCAAATGGCATTGCTGTAGATTCTTCGGGTAATGTTTATGTTGCTGATTCAGGATATTCACGCATTCAGAAGTTTGCTCCGAATTTCGTAGATTTCCCTTCAATTATTGTACAGTTGCAAAAAAGAACTGCAAGAGGCTTTAAGAATGTCCAATATTTTATTAATGTAATCTATCTAAAACTAGGGAAACTTAAGTTTGAGTTACCCACATGAAATAGCGAAGGGCCAATTTCCCTTTTACAGAATATCTTTTTTAGGAAAAGTCACATGATCCCGAAAGAAGGTCCTTTTTAGGTCAGGCCTGCAGCCATCAGGATAGCTTTTCTACGAGTAAACTTAGCAAACGTAACAGTTTAAATCTTAAAACTAAACGGAAAAGAATTTAATCAATTTCAATCATGATGTCTTGCAGGTCGACAAATGCAATCACCTCGCAAAATTGTATTCATTTGTTGCCCTGTTATAGTTATTGTGTTATTGCCGAGCTTAATTTTATAAGGGAAAAATTGAAAAAAGGACGTTATTCAATTGTCTCGATTTTCTCTTTCTTCACAAAGGGCTTACTTATTTTCTCAGGCATCCAAGTAGGCCTATTTTCTGGAGCTTTAACAATTTCCTTCCATCCTTTGAAAACATGCACTTTCTTTGTTCCACGTTCCCGAAGTTTAATAGTTTCAGGTTTCTTTTTTGTCCCATTGCCTCGATTTGCTGCTTTAAGTGCTGCTTGTCTCGGTTGTTTTCCTGTAAAAACTCCGTGCTCGTTGCCTTCTTCATCTCGCAATACAAAATTTCTGGGTTCGGTTTCTGTTATAGTAATCACCTGTGTTTGATTAACTCTCTAGATAATGAATATCTTCTAAATTATATAAAAGTTTCTGCGAATGTATGCTATAGTTATTGATTTATGGATTTTAATGATATTTTCGTATATGGAAAAGGCGCATGATAGCAGTAGTTTCAGCAAAACATGTGACCAAAACTTATGGATCCGAAGGCAAAGCAGCTAGGCAAAAAGAAAAACACAAACAAGAGTTTGAATACAAAAAGGAAATCTCAAAAGAATACCTTTTTAAAAGAATCTCCTGATTTTATAGGCTTTTGAATTGCATTTGCCTGCAGTTCAAAAGTAACAAATGTGCAGGAAATGTCTCTATCAATGTGCCGCCTGAACTATCTGATGTTGTGGTGAAACTATCTTCTTGTTTGTGTTCTCTCAAATTGATTAACGCAAGCTTGAAAGAAGTAGACAAAACAATCAGTTTAGTGAAGCGAGTTAAGGAAAAGCTAACACACAAATAATGTGTTAGTGATTCAAGATAATTTATGGAGTAAGCCTTCCTGACTTATCCCTCCATGTAGGGACAATAACTTTTATTCACAGAAAATCAATTAATTAAATGCACATTATAAGAGACATCTAAGTTTTAAATTCCGCTCGGATAGACAAACTGTAGCAATACAGATCTGAGCGGATTGAAACTTTAGTCTTCAAAAACTTCTTTTTCCCACGTGAAAGTCTTATTCTTTGCATTTAGTGCCTTCTTATTACGAAATAAGATGGATAAATGCTGTAAGGAGACAGGATTTAGAAACAGAATGAATGGCTTTTATAAATATCTAAATAAAATAATAAACCCTATATACTGTTTTAATAAGATGTTTGATTGCAGGCTGACATCATACTTTAAAAAGTACCCAAGTCGATTAAAAAAGTATGAGTTATCTATGCGCCTTAGCCAGCCTGTAAATAACACCCCTTTTGAGATAAACTTCTTGCAAATTAAAAGGCTTTTTTTAGGTCAGGCTTGCAGCTGCCAGGCTTATAATTTTAAAACTAATGATTATAGCCTAAAATCCAGTTTATTCGGAGCACTGCAGGTAGGAATTTCTAGCACAAAAGAGACAATATTGTTAGTTGTAAGAAAAACAAGAAACACGATGGTATGTTCATCGTGGTCTTGAAAAGAAGTCTTTATTACTTCTTTTTTTTGTGGAAGTAAACAAAGGTGGACGTGGATTTGGTTAGATGAACATTGTTCTATTCAAAAAACGGAGCGCTTTTTATTTTAACACCAGCCGCAGCCACCGCCGCAGCCGCCGCCCCAACCGCAGCCGCCGCCCCAGCCGCAGCGGCTCCTACATCTATTCCAAAAGTTGCCGCATCCGCAGCCAAACCATCCCATATATTTTCCTCCTCTTTGTTTGATATTTGTATTATTAATTTAAACTCATGTTGTGTTATTGGAGAAGGTGAACATTTCCGAATCAGATAGCAATTATCTGATTAAATTATTCATCGACTCCAAAAGTGTTTTTAATTCAAGTCAATTATATTTAGACAAATGCCCTGTATTTCATTTTATGAATGTGGGCACACGTTTTTATAACACCGACTTGAATATACATAAATATATAATAACAAATTATATAAAAACCATCGAATAATTTTTCCTTACTCTATTTTTGTCAAAACATCTCAATACATAACTTTATTTGCTACCTCTGTTACATATGAAGTGAAATAAACAAAAATCAGACTATATACAATAATTTAATGATAATTTATAATCTACTTAAGGAAAAAGAGTGGAAATAAACATAATAATCTCATCGTCTTATTTAAAATATAAAATAATGTTATTAATTGTGAGATATTTTGTGTGAGTATAGGGAGCTTCCTGATAGAATTTCATTTTTTCAAATTTTGCTTTTCTTATTGCTGTTTCCTGGTAAGATTATTCCATATATTAACAAAACTGCCACCTGGGCTGTTTGACTCCAGATGGCTCCATTTGTTTCGAGTAAATAATCTATTATATCAATCAGGAAAATTCACAGCATAAATAAATATTTTTTTATATCGGGCCTGCAGCTGCAAGGCTGTTATTTTTAATACAAGAAGATAAAAATAAAAAGGAGTAACACAGGGAATTAAAATTGTAGCTTTACTGAATTTAGGTTTGATATATTTATGGCTTGGTAACATCTGGTTACGTTTCCTTTCAATAAAAATTTATTAATAGTGTTGCGAGAATATGAATTAAAAGGAGGTCGAGATAATTCCTGGTGTGGATATTTGGGAAACTCGAACATTAAACAAAATAATAAGCAAAGCAAAAAAGGCAAAATATTTCTTATTATTTGGAATTATCATAATTATAGTTCTCAAAGCCAATTTATATATCGCCAATGGAAGTTGAGAATTTAGTACAATTTGTTGTTATACATCAATCAAGATACATTAGTTTATGAACCAAAAATAAAGCTGCTACCTCTTCTACAGTTAAGGCAAGCTCGGATTTGCCTTTAAATAGTCGGTCATGAATTTCAATCAAGTTTCTTTTATTTTCCGGGATATACCAATAAGGATGTGATAAAATACTGTTTTCGTAAAGTAAACATAATTCATCAATTTTGTTTGATACATCCGTTTTATTCATAGTTTTTAAGTATGTATGTTTAGTATTTCAATAAATTCATTATCCAAATTTTTATTATCACAAAACGGACCGTATTTGACAGCTGAGAGCCCCAGGTATGCGGCCGGATCTGGAGGGAAAGCAGCCAGGAAAAAGAGAAAAACAGTAACTATAGAAGGAATACAAAAATAAAAGAAAAAAGAGAATTAATGAATTTGTCGTGCTGCTTCTTCAACACTTACATCCTGCTCCATTGCAATAATAGCAATTTTCAGAGCTTTCCGCCATTCCGCTTCTGTTAAATTCCAGGTTAATAAGTCTGTTTCGTCTGCTGCACCTTTCAATGAGAACTTTAGTTCATTGAGACTGTTTTGATTATAGCAGGCTTCTGCAAAGTAAATCATATTTGACATTTCATTCCACCTCTTCTGTGTCTTCCAGTTCTGTAAAATCTTTTGCAATATAGTCACAAGAAGGATTAGGGCAATATTGACCTATTCGCCTCCATGCTCGCCCCTCTCTTCCTCCTGCTGTTTTAAGGTACTCTTTCTCGCATTTCGGGCATATCTCTTTTGGGGTTGCTCCGCCCTGTCCTTGTCTTCGTTTTCTGATTTCTACCATGATTAAACCTCTATGCTTTCCTTAGTGGAGCGCAACATATACCACTTTCGGAAAAGTAAATTTAGAATTTGGAGAGGTAAATGGATGTTTATCCATCCGCTGTTCCTAAGTCAATTAATAGTAAAAGTTGGGGATTACATATGTATTTTCAAGAGTTCCACAGGCTACATACGAAATGTACCCTTGAAAAATCCTCTAAATTCTTCCTTCAATCACCTGTCAAAAATAGACTTCAATTTTCATAAAATTAGTATGAAAATTTCAAAAATTGTGTTATTCGGTTTATGCATACCTCAATTTCACCTCCATTTCCATCGGAAAACTTCAAAATTGTGTAAGGTACCTGAAAACCACTAATTTCATTCATTTTTTCAGTAAACTTGTTAACAACCTCTAAATAATCGATATCAGCTAAAGCTTGCTATGTGTTTTTGTTTCTAGTCATTCCATATACTTTGTAATGCTATTGAAATTTCGATACTTAGAGGCTTGAAATTAAGAATGCATATATTTTCCCTTCGACAACTGTGTGCTTTAAGGGAAAAAAGATAAAGATTCACATAGATGAGTAAAAAGAGAATTATAATAATAAATCTGGTGTCATAATTTGTCTTAATCTGAGTTATAACCCAAAAACAACAAATTATTAATGTGTCCGACATATGTCATAATTTATGCCCCCAAATGATGACAAGATAAGAGTAAGCGCCCGAATAAATAAGGATCTTTATGACAGTGTCTTAAAAATTGATGACAATTTTACACGGGCTTTAGTCTCTGCCCTGACTTCGTTTATCGAACCTAAACAAAAAGAGTGTCAGACAGATTATGACAACATTAAGTCAGATTATGCACACGGATAGATTTGACTTAATTAAGGGGCAACTTGACATAATGACCGCACAAGTAAGTTATTAAAAGGTCAAATAACGGTTAAAGATAATCAAATTGCAGCAAAAGACCAACAATTAGCTATCAAGGATCAGCAATTAGATAAACAGGCCTTTTCTCTGCAGTCGGTAATACAGGAGAATAGCAGGTTAAATGTTAAGTTGCTACCAGAAAGCACAGAAAAAAAGGGTCGGCCATGGTGGAGATTTTGGGTAAAATATTCTTCAACGGAGACATTGCTATGACATTACGTGGTTTTTTAGGTTTAATCTTTATTTGTGCCGGTTCAGTCAGTTTAATCATATTATATTATTTCTACGGTTTACCATATCATGGCACACTAATTTATGTTCCTTTTGATATTGTTTTTTTGTATACATTAGCGATAGCAATGTTTTTAATCGGATTGGACTTAGCGCGGTGGGATTTTCAACAAATGAAACATGGTGGTATTGAAGCACCTGGAGCAAAGAAGTCTTTCTGGAAATTCTGGTAATAATTTTTTGACATTAGAAGAGATAAGTATTGATAGCACAGGAATAGATTAAGACCCCTGTGCTTTTGATCTTGTTTTATGTCGATGCTGGTCTGATTCAATAATTATTAATTACTGAATGTATAAGTTATTTTTCTATTTATAATCATAATTTCTTTTTTTTATACTAACACTTTTATATCAGTTATTGGGTGCAAAAAGTTTAGCAAAAATAGAAAATTTCAGAGCATATAAATATAATGATGTTATTTATTAAAATGATTAAATAAAAGTATTTATCTTTTCTTTTAGTATTACATACTAAGGTAAAGATATTCCCCCAACAATCTCCCCAACACACTTTTCCCCCAAGTATGTTGACTTTACCTTTCTTTTCTACCTTTAATAAGAATGAAATGAGGTTAAATAGAGTTAGAAAAGCCGTGTCTACATACCGT
>CAWFUY010000007.1:0-10236 GCA_963818955.1 uncultured Methanosarcinaceae archaeon
CAGGTTCGATGGTTGGCGCAAGTGGAGCGGTATATGGGATCTTTGCAGCTCTCACAATGCTTGAGCCTGATCTCAGGGTATATGTTTACTTCATTCCGATGAAACTAAAGTATGCCCTTTTGCTTTTTGCTCTCCTTGACTTTCTCATGGTTAACTCGTCTGACATGATAGCCCACACAGCCCATCTTAGTGGGATCTTAGTCGGACTTTATATGGGTTCGCGTATTAAAAGTACTCAACAAAGATATCATAACGCGAGGAACATTGGCAGGTGGTAATTTGGCGGAAGACGCCCTTGTCCAGGGAGAATATTGTGGCACGTACCATTATCCAAGACCCGAACCCGGGGAGAAAATCCCCATACAAGTTTTAAATTTCAAGAAGGTATTTGCAGCATGGTCACCTGACTTAGGAAAGACCTGCTATTTTGAAGAACTGCCTGAGAATGAGAGCCTAAAAAGAATAAGGGAGATAATCCTTCTCCAGGTCTACGACTGGCTTGCATGTAGAAAAGGGTTAATAGAGCTTACGAATTCCGAGTTCGATAAATTCATGGATGTGTATGAGGCTTTTCTGCAAAAACTCGGAGAAATTCAGTACGGTAGGCAAAAAAAGGGGAGACGGATGGAAAACATCTTTGAACTTGAGGAATCGGCTTATATTATCAGGGAGGTTAAAGGGGAACCTTTTTCCGATAAATTATAGTTAGGATAAATTTAATTAGTATTATAGTTAGAATTATATATTAAGATTTATATTCAGCCTGTACTCTTAGTAGTTCTACGCTTACTTGAAGGAAACTCAATCTTCAGTTTACTTATTATTTGACCAGAATGTTATATAAGTTATAAAAGATTAAATTTGATTGCCTGAATATGCAAATGTTTTACTACAGAGAAGCAGATATAGGTATTACCAATTGTTAGGTATTACCAATTGTTACGCGCTAAATTGTCACCTAATACTTACAGATTATACCTAATACTTACAGATTATAAGAGTAGTGTCTTTTGAGTTGCAAACAGCAGAGGACATAGATAATGAAACCTGTAAAAGATGGTATTGATTCCATCTCCAGATACCTCCGCTCTAAGAAAGAAGTTGGCAGGAGGAAAATAGGACTTCTAGTGGACGGTCCGAACATTCTCAGGAAAGAATTTGATGTGAACCTGGAAGAAATAAGAGACGTCTTGAAAGACTACGGAAACATCAAGATAGGGCGCGTTTTTCTAAATCAATATGCCTCTGACAAGCTTGTCGAAGCTATTGAGAATCATGGACTTGAGCCCATTATTTGTTCAAGTGATGTTGATGTGCGCCTCGCAGTCGAAGGCATGGAACTTGTTTTTAATCCCCATATCGACACTCTGGCAATAGTGACCAGGGATGCGGATTTTAAGCCTCTCCTAAACAAAGCGAATGAACACGGCAAAGAAACTATTATCTTTGGAGTTGAACCCGGTTTTTCTACGGCTTTAAAAAACTCGGCCGATTATGTTATTCTAATGAAAAAGAATAAGATGAGCAGTTACGACGAGACCGACGGAGCCGAAAAGGGTGAAGGAAAGATGGATACTTCAGATTTTAAAGAATATCATGATGACATGTTTCCGGAATCTATGGAAAATATCTAATTGGATAAAGTTGATTCTTTGTAGAATGCTTTAAAGGATGGTACCATTACACATGCGTACACCGGAAGAGTTTCTAAAAATAGGCGTAGCAATTACATTTATTGGTTTTGTAACCGTATTTTTGGGTATAATTCTTACTACTTTACAGGATCCGGGGAGCAGCCAGATAGGTGGAATAATACTGATAGGCCCTATCCCGATAGCTTTTGGTTCTTCGCCTGAGATTACATCTAATATGTTGTGGCTCGGGTTAATAGTAGCAATCCTTTACTTATTCCTATGGAAGATGAAACCTTGATTGGAAGCACCCTTCTTCTGGTTGGAATTTTCACAATATTTGTGGGATTTTTGATAATTGTGGCCAGTATAGCTCTTAGCTCACTTCAGGACTCCAAATCAGGGGGAAAATATTCCGGAAGAACCGAGTCAAATTCATCACAGAAAAGAGCTAACTATAGCGAAACCCGAGATTATTCGAGCTCTCCTTATGAAAAATCTCCTGCAGGAAAAGTCGAGTCTAAAGTCAAAACTGGAGGAGTCATTATGCTCGGTCCGATCCCAATTATTTTTGGAAGCGACAAGGAAAGTGCAAAAACTGCAGCAATACTTGCAATTATTCTCATGGTTCTCAGCCTTCTGTTCTTGAGAGGCTGGCTGTTCTAGCTCCCGAGTTTCGCTTCCCGAGTTCGACCCGAGTTTCGCTCTCCCGAGTTTCGCTTCGGGAGCACGATGTCCTTTTCAGTCGCTACGCTCCCTCAAGAGGACTAATTTGTTGGCACAGTTTTCTTTTGTTTTTCTGCTTTTTCTGTGGTTTTATTTAGGGGATCTGCTGCATTATGTTTCAAAAGAGTGTATTGTTATTTGCTATATACAGACTGAGATAATGGAGTCTTTATGATAGTAACTCAAACAAAAACTTATTAATGGTTAAACCCGAATCTGGGTTTTATGTTTACTATTATTACAGGCTCTCAATTCGGTGATGAGGGAAAAGGCAAGATAGTTGACCTTCTTGCTAAAGATTATGATGTTGTTGCCCGTTTCCAGGGAGGGAACAATGCAGGTCATACGGTTCAGGTAGGAAATGAGGTCTATAAACTACATCTGATTCCTTCAGGCATCCTGCTTGATGCCAGGATTCTAATCGGACCTGGAGTCGTCCTGAACCCCGAAGTTCTTGCCGAAGAAATTGCGATGCTTGAGAAGCATGGTATAAAGGTAGATGCTAGAAAACTCGGTATAGATGCAAAAACGAGTGTAATTATGCCCTACCATATAGAAATGGATTGGCTAAGGGAAGCATCCAGGGAGCAGAAAATAGGAACTACAAAACGCGGGATTGGCTACGCATATATAGATAAAGTTGCTCGAGACGAGATCCGCATGGCTGAGCTTATAGATAGTGATCGCTTTTTAGCAAGGCTTGAGGAACTTGCTCCTCAGAAAGAGAGGGAAATTTTAGCAATGGGGGGCGACCTGGAAATAGTTAGAGATCCTGTTCTTATAGAGAGATATGTTGAACTTGGCAGGCAATTTGCAGCTTATGTCACCGATGTTTCCAGGGAAATAAACGAGGCCCTTGATGAGGGAAAAAATGTAATGGCTGAAGGTGCTCAGGGTACTCATCTCGATGTCGTACACGGGACTCAGAAATTCGTAACTTCTTCCTCTACAATTGCAGGTTCTGCCTGTGCCAGCCTGGGAGTAGGCCCTACGAGAGTTGACAATGTAGTAGCTATAGTAAAGGCTTACATTACAAGAGTGGGGGAAGGCCCGCTTCCTACAGAGCTTTTCGACGAGCTGGGAGAAAGAATACAGATAGCAGGGGGCGAATTTGGAACAACTACCGGTAGGGGCAGGAGATGTGGATGGTTTGATTTGCCTCTTCTGAAAAAGGCAATCTATCTTAATGGATATACGGAAATCTCCCTGACCAAACTGGATGTGCTATCAGGTCTTGACCCGGTTCGGATCTGTGTTTCCTATAATTACAGGGGAGAGAACGTAGACTATCCGCCGGAACTTACAGAAGAGCTCGAGAAATGTTCGCCGGTTTACGAAGACCTTGCGGGTTGGGGGGATGACCTCACTCAAGTAAAATCCTTCGATGATCTACCTGAGAATGCAAAGGGCTATGTCAAAAGGTTAGAAGAATTACTAAAAGTGCCCATAACTTATATTTCAGTAGGTCCGGGCAGGGAACAAACCTTTAAAAAAGAGTAATTCAAAATTAAATATTCCAATAAATTATTGTTCGTCTTTCCTCATTATTAATTCGGGAAAAGACCGGGATTGGAGAGGTATGAAATCTTTGTCCTTAAATTTCATACATTTTCTTGCGATTCAACTTTTTTCCGATGAATTTTTCCAGAAAATCCGTATCACAGTAGAGTGACTCTTCACTTTCAAGTGGAGGAACATTCTCATGGGCTCCTATTAATGCACAGGGTAATCTATTTCTATATCGCCATCTTTCAACTGCAGTTTGAGGAATTTCAAGAACTTTCGATATCATATAATCTGATTTACCGCTATGATATAGTTCTGAGATGCGATCGCTGAATTCGGCCAATATCCTGTCATATTTAGATGTTTTTATAATATTTTTTACAGTAAGCCCACGTTGCTTTCGCCAACTCAGGATAGTTGATTCCGGCACACCGATTTCTTCTGCAATTTGCCGATCATTATATCCTTTATTATATAATTCCATTCGAAGATCATAGGGTTTTATCTTTCTTCCTCTTCCGGTTACTGAAGGCAGCCCTAGTTGATGGCGAAACTTGCAGATGCGAGATACTGTAATACCCATTTTCTGGGCAATTTGAGTATCATTAAGCTTTCTTGCATATAACTGCAGAAATACATCTGTATCTATGCTTATTCTTTTTGTCATCTGATCACATATTCATGTATCAAGTGTGAGAACTCCGTGAAATCCACAGGTTCATACTCTTTTTTAAGCGAAGATGATTTTTTTAAAATGGTTTTGCGAGACGAACATATTTCTATTCCACTCTCTAGCTGTCATTACGACCTCTAAGGCAAGAGTTCAAAACTTGCCGGTAAACGGAAAGCGTATGGTGACCTTATTATATATATCTTTTCTATGTAAATTTTGTATTCTTGTGTTTGTATATGGTTTGATTTTTTATTTTATCTGCAAAGCACTTAACAAAATTTATAACACTAGCGGTATATTTATAAATAATGAAATAGGAATGAACTTTCCTATCAAATGAAAAGATTAATATAATATAATAAGGAATTAGTTTGCTGGTGATTTGATACGGGCCAGTAGATGGACAAGATAGGCTATGACAGTATATATTTATCAAAAATTTATCTTAGTTGAAATTATAACCTCAATGGTTGTCTTTTCAAGCTTTCTAATTATGTAATAAGATCATATGATATCGCCTGTCGCCAGCTACTAGTTGTAAAACCTAAAATGGTGGATCAAGGAGAATACTTAATGTTGAAAAAATTAAATGGATTATTTGTTAGCTTTTTAGTGCTATTAATAATAGCCATTGCTTTTCCTGCAATAGTACTGGCTGACCAAGCGGCTGATCCGACCGGAACCAATTCGGATTATTCAAGCTATGTAACGTCGAGTACTCAGGGTGCTGCGCCTTCCGTAGCTGATGTTGCCAGTGCTACAGGGCATAACACCGTGTCCATAAACATTATGTGGACACTGCTTGCAGGTTTCCTGGTCATGTTCATGCAGGCTGGGTTCGCGATGGTTGAAACGGGATTCGTCCGCGTGAAAAATGTCGCACACACAATGACCATGAACTTCCTTGTGTACCCGCTGGGTATGCTGGGGTTCTTCGTCACGGGTTTTGCCATAATGTTCGGAGGCATGGGCCCGCTGGCCACCCTTGGAGGTTATACAGGGCTTAACAATGAGTTTTCGATCAACCTTTTGGGACACCAGTTCGGCCTCTTCGGTATGAACGGGTTCGGGCTGATCGGTACTTACGATGTGGGTGTGTTCGTATTATTCTTATTCCAGATGGTCTTCATGGACACGGCCGCGACGATCCCCACAGGATCATTGGCTGAGCGCTGGAAATTCTTATCGTTCTGTATCTTTGGGTTCATGGTCGGTGCCCTCATATACCCTCTCTTCGGTAACTGGGTCTGGGGTGGAGGCTGGCTTGCCCAGCTTGGCGTTAATTTCGGCCTGGGCCACGGTCACGTTGACTTTGCGGGCTCATCGGTGGTGCACATGACTGGAGGAGTCATGGGCCTCGTAGGTGCATGGTTGATTGGGCCGCGTATCGGCAAGTATAACAAAGACGGTTCAGCCAATGCCATACCTGGTCACAGTCTCCCGCTGGCCATAGTTGGGACATTCATCCTGGCTTTCGGCTGGTTCGGTTTCAACGCAGGCTCGACCCTGGCAGGCAGCGACCTGAGAATAGGCGTCGTAGCCACAAATACGATGCTAGCCTCGGCGACCGGTGCTATCATGTCCGTAATATGGATGTGGGGCGTTCGCACAAAAAAGCCGGACCCTGGCATGGCATGTAACGGTATGCTGGCAGGGATGGTCGCTATCACTGCACCCTGTGCGTTCGTCAACCAGATCAGCGCTGCGATCATCGGCCTTATTTCGGGGATTCTCGTCGTCGAATCGGTTTTCTTCTTTGAGAAAAAGTTAAAGATCGACGACCCTGTTGGTGCTACCTCAGTACATTTAGTCAACGGAGCATGGGGCTGTCTCGCCCTGGGCTTGTTTGCAGACGGTAGCTATGGTGCCGGCTGGAATGGCGTGCCGGGAACGGTTACAGGTTTGTTCTACGGTGATTCTTTACAGTTTGTTGCAGAATGCATCGGTGTAGCTACCAACTTTATAGTAGTTGGCATACTGGCATTTATTATCTATAAACTGATCAACTTAATCACTCCAATGCGTGTAAGCGCCGAGGTCGAGATCGGAGGTCTTGACGTGCCTGAGATGGGTTGCCCTGGATATGTTGGGGATTTCCCAGATTCTGGAATGCAAAGAAACCCGGAACCAGTCCACGTGCATGAGTCAGTAGCGGCAGTGGGCGAGGTCAAAAGGAGAGGAGCAACATGAAGAAAATAGAAGCAGTTATCAGGCCCACAAAGCTTGAAGAAGTGAAAATGTCTCTCGAAGATGCTGGCTTTAGTAGCCTCACCATTATCGATGTAAAAGGCCGAGGTCAGCAAAAGGGCATTGTTCAGCAGTGGAGAGGACAAGAATACAGGGTCGATACTCTGCCGAAAGTAAAGGTCGAGCTGGTGGTAAATGATGGAGATCTGGATAAGGCCATCGATATCATCGTTAGCTCCTCCCGGACCGGCAACGTCGGTGATGGTAAGATCTTCGTCTCTACCATAGAAAAAGTCGTGAGAATCAGAACCGGTGAAACGGACAGAAAGGCCATTTGAGGCCTTTCATCTTATTTTTATTATTGTTTTCCAAACCTCTACGCAAGGTAGTAATTATTCTGCCCTTGCTAAATTTTCTGGAACCAGTTTTCGTTCCAGTTAATGAATATATTTTTGTAAAAACGAGAGAATTTAAATTTCATGTAGAATGTATCTTCCCAAGTGCAACTCAATAGGAGAAGGTTTTTTGGATTGTGAATCTATAGAAAAACTGGAGCAATCTTCAAAAAGAGATTATTTCGGGATAAAACAACACCTGACTGATGTGAAAATTAATCTGGAATCGAGATGTATATCCCGAAAACAATGCTTTACTTATACAATTCTTTTATTTATCCTTGCGGGTATTTTTGAAATTGGAGGAGGATATTTTATCTGGTTGTGGTTGCGGGAAGGGGGAGGATTGGCATTTGCCTTTTTGGGAGCAATCGTTTTGTTTCTGTACGGGATCGTACCGACCTTCCAACCAGCGGATTTTCATAGGATATATGCAACTTATGGGGGCATTTTTGTTGTTATGTCCATTCTATGGGGCTGGGTTTTCGACAAGATCCAGCCGGATACATACGATCTCATAGGCGCCGTGATAATTCTTATCGGAGTCTCGATTATATATTACTGGCCAAGGGAGGATGAAATAAATGATTGACCTGATAATTTCCCTCGTTCTTTTCTTTCTGGCAGCTTTGTTTGAGATAGGAGGAGGCTATCTAGTCTGGTTGTGGTTAAGGGAAAATAAAGGTATGGCTTTTGGGCTCCTTGGAGGGCTAACATTAGCAATCTATGGGATCATTCCAACCTTCCAAAATGCTAATTTCGGCAGGGTCTATGCTGCATACGGAGGAATCTTTATTGTCTCATCTCTTTTATGGGGTGCACTTGTCGATAAGAAAAAACCGGATAGATATGAGATTGTAGGTGCTTTGATTGCTCTTGTGGGTGTGGGAGTAATTTTTTACATCCCACGCTGAAAAAGCATTTTCACCTTTTTTAAGAAACAAGTATAGCAATTTAACAGTAATCAAAAAGGAAGACAAAGGGATGGAGAGTAAATTTTGCAGAAAATTGGGCACACTACCGAAAAGTTATAAAAGAGGGGTGTACTTGGGGTGTAGTTGAAAGGAAAGGGTAGACCTTTCGAATCCTTCGGGAATCTCATCTTTGTCGAAGTAAATTCATACTCTTCTGGAAATCTATAATCTAAATAAAGGACCATAAAAAAACAGATATTAGATGATGTCATTTAATAGTCCAGATAAATATTCACCAATCAATTGAGAAATTTGGGGATAAATAAATGATAGAAATAACAACTCGAGCTGCTTCAGAAATTAAATCTTTGCTAAGTTCAGCCGGTATCTCAGAGCCAGCGATACGAATCTATGTCACCGGGTCAAGCGCAGATGCTCAATATGGATTAGCACTTGCTGATGATATAAGTGACAATGACGTAATCATGGAAAATAATGGTATTAAAATCGTTATGGAAATAGATGTGGCAGCTGGCTTTTCTAAAGGCAGCATTGATTTCGTAGTTGACAAAACCGGTAAAAATTTCATAATACAAAATCCTGAATTTGGTACGTGTGGGAATTGTGAAGGATGTCACAGTTGCGATGATGAATAGTATTTAAAACAGTATGCATGATTCAATCAAGAGTTTAGATTCATGGACTCAGGTGATGAACTCAATTAGGATCAACTATGAACATGCTTTACGATCAAAGATAAGATGAAGAAAAATGAGAGACGATGGGATAGGTATTTGAAAGTTAAAATACCAGAACCAAAAGATATTAAACTCAATATGTAGAGTGTTCTCTGTAAAATCGATTGTACAATCTTTTTTTTGTACAAACGATTTAACTATTTAATCCATTTCTTAATATTATGGTCGTCGATCATTTTTTGATTGATATTATTCCAAAATACTCGAAATAAAGCTTTCCGATGTCCCTTTCTCGCCATTTTGGCTCTACATGAGATAATCGCAGTGTGAGCATAGAAATGCAACCGAAAGCCGTGTTTGAGAAATATCCTGAAAACATCAATCGGATATTACTGGACTACCAATATTATACAAATTAAAAAATTAAAAATTCGAATCAAAAGTTCCAAACAATTTGAGAACCTTTTTGTCCAGTTAATTTGACATCAGTTGGTATCACAATTGTATCATTCACATAGTAGGTATGAGGTCCAATTAATTCTACAGTAGGAATTCCATTATTATGTGCTTCCTGAATGGCGGCATTAATTAATGTTGCATCCGTTGGAGATATCCTAGTTCCTTTGCAGTTATATTTCTGTTTTTCATCAAAACCTACAACTAATTTAGTTGTCTCAGGTTCTTTTAATTTTATTATATATTGCCGGTTTAGTTTTTCATTGTTATTAATTGTTAATATGACAGTATAATTACCTGCTTTGGTATAGACATGTGTAGAACTTTGTTCTGTGCTAAAAGTGCCATCTCCAAAATTCCATTTCCAGGCAGTTGGGATAATACCAGTAATAGCATCTGTAAACTTAATTGTTGCTGGAACAACGTTACTTAACAATTTCATTTTAAAGTCTACTTTTATTACTGGTTTCGTTTCTGTTATTAGAACAACAGGATCAGAAACAGGAGCTATATTAGATTTAAGCCCATAGCCTTTAGAGCATCCAGTTTTCTATGACTATATCAGCAGGATTGATAATATTGTTAGAAGATTCACCAGTTGCTATGGAAC
Organism: uncultured Methanosarcinaceae archaeon; assembly: GCA_963818955.1. Lineage (GTDB taxonomy): Archaea > Halobacteriota > Methanosarcinia > Methanosarcinales > Methanosarcinaceae > Methanosarcina. The sequence goes on from CAWFUY010000007.1 coordinate 9,797, forward strand.
CACAATTCCAAATTACATTATCGTATACTTTTAAATTACGTACTGATGCATGGACAGCTTGTGTAACAAATGATCCACTAGAGCCTCGAAAATCATGGCAGATATTATTGTAAATTTCACAATTTTCAATATTACTTTCGATCTCAAATATACACCAGCCAGTTCCACCAACACCAGTTATTATGTTGTGGTGTAATTTAATGTCTTTTGAATTGTAAAGTCGAATTCCACAATTAGTTTGTATAACAATGTCGTTGTTAAATGCTTCGCAATTATTTGAATTTAAAAACTCTACAAAATCATGCCCACATTGGCCAGAGTTATTATAAACGTAAATGTGATAACAATTTCTGCATCTTACAAAATCATTATAAACATATTTTTTGACAAATATATCATGTACCTTAATTTCTTTGCAATCATTTAGCATGATACAATTT
>CAWFUY010000008.1:0-28340 GCA_963818955.1 uncultured Methanosarcinaceae archaeon
GCTCCCAAATGTAGGAAACCTTCTTTGAGCCATTGGCAGGCACTTCTACCTTCCATTCAGCTGTAAAGGCATCGGCTTTCTTATACGTATCAGAGCTCTCGATAATTTCCCAGTTTCCGTAGAAATGCTCTACAATCTTTACTTTCTGAGCTTCGGATTTGTGGTTCTTGAGTTCGATTTCGAAACTTTCCCTCCAGACGTCTGAGCCTATCTTCCGTAAATTGGTCTGGATTCTTTTGCCTGTTGCATCAAAATCGTAACTTTCCCTCCAGTGATCTGAGTCTACTTTTTTGGAATCGGTTTTGGTTCTCGTACCTTTTACATCAAAAGCGTTTCCGACAATAATCTTGAACTCCTCGTCTTTTGGAGTATGATCTATACGGTCTTCCCCTAAAAACTGGAGCTGCCCTTCGGAATCTGCTTTGTATACTCTTATAATGCCGGCAGGAAGAGGCATCCCAAGACCTTTTTCTTTTGAGTTGTTCAGGTTCAGGACAACCTGGATATCTTTGCTTTTTGACATCTCAAAAACGAGTTCCTTTTCTACAGGCACGGAATCTGCGGAGAGCAGAGAGATCTGTTTGACCTGGTTATTCTTCAGGGTAGCCGGCCTCTCAAGGGTGTAGAGATGATATTCAAAAAGAGTTTCCTCAACAAAGCCGTTTTTTGGTTGTGAGTAATCGATGGCACTTTCTGTAACCATGTATGGATACGTTTCTTCTTGTTCGACAACGCGATGGATTTCCCCTGCTACCAGTTTCAGTTTCGCATCCTCAAAAGTTGTTCCGGAGCTGTTTTCTACGCTAACCCAGGCCTGTATGTCAGCCGCTGTGTCATCCACGTTTGTCTTTACAATATAATTTGCTTTCCAACTCATACCACTTGTAAGATAAGAAGTAAGGACATCCCGTTTACCAGCTGTCGGGGAGTAAACCTGCCAGACCAGGGTAGGCTTTGTCAGCAGGCCTGCAGAATCAGGGAATTCTACCTTCGAGATTTCGGAAAGAGTCACAACCTTCCCGTTGCTCAATCTGAGCACCACTCCGCCGTCATTACTCAAAAGGGTCCCTGTATACGTGCTGCCTTCTTTTTCGGTTGCAGTGATCTCCTTGTCAAGAAATTTATCTAGAAGTTTCTTACTGCTCACAAGATCGTATTCATAGTTCTGTTCCAGGACAGTGGTATCTTTGTGCTTCGTATCCTCAAATATTACCGAGGTCGGATCGATAAGAGCAGCTACGTTCGTATATTCGACTCTATTAATTCCGGCCTCAAGTTCAAGTTCTCTCCTCTCCTTTACTAAAGAGAGATTATCGTTATAAACAGTAACCTCTGTAGCCAAATCTGTTCCCATAGGGTCCTTTGTGAGTAACTTCTCAGGATTTGAAGTTTGTACTTCGGTTACCACGCTTGAATGGGATTTGATCTCGTTATTTGTAGCCTCATGTCCATCTTCCGGGAATTCATTTTCCTTTGAAGAACTTTCTTTTATTTCCATAAACAAAAATATATAACAGTGTTATTTATATATGACTGTTGATACAAACTGCCTCTTTGGTCATCGATTAAGTAATAGCAGGTTTTCCTAAATGCGTTTTTATAGTTCAGAACCTCATTCTTCCTTGTGGGGATACAAATGGAAACCGGAACCAGTCCTTCAAAATCAACATTGTTCAGAACATACCCGACGACCTCAATAGCCGCCTCAAAAACACCCGCTGCCTGACGAAATAGTCAATTCCGGATGGAATTACAGGACTAACCTCTCTTGCCTCAAGGAACTGGTAAGCTACTGGGAAAGCGAATTTGACTGGAGAAAGCAGGAAGAGCATATTCACAGCTTTCCTCAATTCATGATCGAGATCGGTGAGTAATCCCGTTTGTTCGAACCCAATTCTACCTTTTCTCGCGGTTTGCGGGGGGTGATAGAAGAGGGGGCATCTAAAAATAAAAATAGAGTTTTAAATGCCCTCTCGAAATGAAGAAATATAGTGTTTTTCTCCATAAGTTGGTCCTCTTGAGGGAGCGTAGCGACCGAAAAGGACATCGTGCTCCCGAAGCGAAACTCGGGAAGCGAAACTCGGGAGCCGAAACTCTGCCGGGGAAGCTTTAAATTGAAAAAAATGTGATATTAAGTATGCAGAATTTGGAAGAAAGGGAGGAGCTATTTAGAAAGATTGCTTCTTTTTTAGAAAAATATGGGGCTACAAAAGTAGCTATTTTCGGTTCTTATGTCAGGGCGGAGGAAAGGCCCGAAAGTGATATCGATATCCTGGTTGAGTTCGCCGAACAGAAAAGCCTGCTCACGCTAGTAAACATAGAACTTGAGCTTTCAGATTATCTGGGAATAAAGGTTGATTTACTTACCGAAAAATCAATCAGTCCCTATCTGATTGACGGGATAAAAAAAGATTGTAGAGTGATCTCAAAATGAAAAGGGATGACTCCGTATATCTAATCCATATACTGGATTCCATTTATCAGGTTGAAGAATATACCGAAAGTCTCACCAAGGAAGAATTTCTTGCAAAAAGACTCGTTCAGGACGGGACAATCAGGCAAATTGAGATTATTGGTGAAGCTACCAAAAAAATCTCCGAAGCTCTAAAAGAAAGGTACCCTCATATTCCTTGGAGAGGAATTGCGGGGATGAGGGATAAATTGATCCATAACTATTTCGGAGTTGACATCGACGCGGTGTGGGATGCTGTAAAAGAAGACATTCCAATTCTTAAGGAACAGATTCTTAAAATAATGGAAAATCTCCAAGAAAGTCCTTAACTTCATTTCTCGTTTATCTTCGGAATGCAGGGCTGCGGCTTCCAAACGCGAAAAATAGATGCGACCTTATTTTCATTTACAAATTCTATTGGAAAAGGAGCATTCAGAATATCGATTTAGCTGTTTTAATCAAATTAGTCAGCTTGAGTGAGCGAAGCGAGCGAAACGGACTTCGTGCTGTTGCGACTATATCGCAACTCCCAGAAAATCTTCGATTTACTGTGATCCCGAAGCGAAATTCGGGTTACGCAACAATCTCATCAAAGCTCAGCTCTCCGGCAGCTACCGGATGCAAAAGCAGTTTGGATTCATGGAACTTTTTCATGACTATATCGATTTTTCTTGAGACTTCCGGGGTATAATATGCTTCCCCACAGTTTTCGCAGACATAGGCGGAAACATCTTTAATAGCAATAATTTGCTCTCCTACTTTTGCCACAAACTCGGTTTTACCTTCAACGAGTTTGCCCTTACAAAAACTGCATCTATCTGGTTTCATTTTTGATCTCTCCTAAGTATGTGGTCTAACCATTAATCGTTTTTCAGGATGCCGGTTGTACGGGGTTGATGGGAGAGGCGAGCGGCTAAATATAAAAATAGGGTTTTAATACGCTCTCCTGAATGAAGTAAAAAATAATGATCTAATGAGCATATCCTGTAATATTATCTGATTTCAGTTTCCTCAAGTATTTCTTCAATCAACGGTTTTAGGGAAGGAACATCTGTCTTTGCAGTCTTCCAGACAATAGGGAGGTCTATTGCAAAATATCCGTGGACTACTTTGTCGCGGATTCCAGCCATGAACTTCCATGGGACGTCCGGATATTCATTTTTCAGGGAATCAGGAAGTTTTTTTGTTGCTTCTCCAATGATCTCCAGGGCTTTTGTCACAGCATATATGGTTTTCTTATCGCCGGAAAACTCATTATATTCCATTTCTTTAACAAACCCTTCAATATCATCTATAGCTTCAAGGATGTCCTGTAAAAATTGAGTGAATTCTCTCTCGTCTTTTTTAGAAGTCATAACGAAATCACTTCATTAAGAACGCGTTTTCCTATATTCGGTTTTAGCCCTGTTCTGGTCACCAAATCTACTTTTACTCCCAGGAGATCACTTAGATAGTATTCAAGTTCAATGTATTTCAGGAGACCAGGTGTTTTATCAAACTCAACCAGAATGTCAAGATCACTGTCACTCTTTTGTTCCCCACGGACGTATGAACCGAAAACTCCGAGATAGCTGACGTTGTACTTTTCTCGGATCTCTGGCAGGTGTTGCTTAAGTAATCTTATGTAATAGTCAGCGTCTTTAAGCTGTTGAGCAGGCATTATTTTTGTATTCCTCCGTTTTGCTCCTATAGTTTTTGACTTTTCCTATAGTTATTGACCTTCTCTAAAATTTTTGACTTAGATACTGTCTCCATTCAGGATGATTTCACTAATATCATATCAGGTTTTATGGTTATATGATTTTTCTGTAGTTCAGCATTTTAGAAAAGACTTGCACTTAATAAAATGGGCTCGCCGTTGTTTTATGTGGATATCTCAAAAACCAACGCGGTTAAATTAAAAAATCACCTTATCCAGAGGGAATAGCGAAGAGCCATAAAATGTGATGTACATAAATTAGATTTTTTGGAGAAAAATGTGGAAAGTTGCATAATTTACAGGTTCCTCATTTCATTTCTTCCAGAAAATGCCGTTTACATAACAAAGGAATTACTTTCGGGATGCTAAACCAACCCCCCGAACACAAAAACCTTAACTCAAACCTCATTCTTCCCTGCGAGGATACAAAGGAAACCGGAACCAGTCCTTTTAAAATCAACATAGCTCAGGACATACTCGACGACCTCAATCACCGCCTTAAAAACACCCGTTGGCCTGATGAAATAGCTAATTCCAGGTAGGAGCATGGAAAACCTATCAAGTATTAAAACTGCAGAAAACACTTAGGAAATTTAAGAATTTGCCCGCAATTTAACTCTTTTAAGCTGGCAAGGAGAAAAATGACTGTATTCTATGGCGTCGGAGTGGAAAACGCGCAAAGGAAAATGCCCATATTACTTTTCTTCCGCGTTTTCAGCGCTTTCCGCGGTTAAGTAATCAAATTGACTGAAACCAATGCTCATTTGAAACTACAATTATTTTTGTAAAGTAATTAATTTTCGAAATTCCATAAATTCAATGCCGTTTAAGTTCGTTCACAGTCTTCTTTTTATTCTTCAAGGAAAGACCGCTCTCCTGCGTCGAGCGTGACAAGGCACGTTAAAGACAGCTAATACTGTTGTCACAGTTTTTAAACAAATTCTGTTTAAAACTGCCTACCGGTATTTATTCTAGCAGTTCTATTCTCACATTTAATTTTCACTTTTTTCCTACTGTTTCTGAAAATACTGATCAGGATTAGTACTAATCGTAATTAGTCTTTTGGAAATTCAATATCAAAAGGTACATTATTTTCTTTTGGATGGAGTAACTAGATAGGCAAAGAATTATTCAGAAGCTTAAAAAAACACAATCAAATTATAGTTTACCGTTCCAAAAATGAAAAACAAGGGCAAGTTTTTTCCGCGTTTTCCGCGTCTTCAGCGGTTAAAAAATACTTGATTGCATTTTTCCATGCCCTTTAGCATATTTAGAGCCTATCCGAAAAGTAAAAATGGCTTGAGGCTTCAAGATAATAGACCACTAGTAACACGGACTTAAAGGCTCTAAGATCAAAATTTTATCATTCATTTCAAGCTCGTTTTTTATTCTGATTGCATCCTTCCTTGTGATGCAATTCTTTCCAAGAATATCAAACCTAGAGGAATTATCTTTATAGCTAATAGAACAAGAAACGAACTTTTTTACTTGAAGATTATTTTCGTCCAGTAATGCAATAAAATTTTCGTCTTGAGTAGCTTCTTCCGTTACCGGAACTATACAATAATTTCCTTTCTCAAAATAATATGGAGGGGGGCCTCCGTATGTCCAATTTTCGTCTTTCCTCAATACGTTTCCTACTGCATCCGGCAGATTGTCTTTGTACACTTTTAAGTAATATTTGAAACTTCCATAATCAGTTTTGTAGTCTATGCTATAGTTCAATGTCAAATTGCAGTTTTCAATAATTGATTTAATTTCTGGTTCAGTGGTTCCATCGTCAAATTGAATAAGAAAACCAGTTACTTTCGATTCTGAGGCGTGAGTTATTATATTGATAATGGGAATTTGCCACAATTCATAAATTAATACAAGACTCAGAAATAAAATAAAAGCAGCTATTCCCTTTTTAATATTACTCATTTCTACCACGCAAATAATGAAACTTTTTTAGTTGCTCATAGTTTAAGATTACTTGGACATATATGTTACCAAATATCCTTTTCCAGCTGCATATATACCAATTAGATATTGTATGGAACAGCACTTTTCGGATAGGCTCTTAGTAGTTATAAATAACGATTTTAAAGACATTTTGATCAAAAGAAGGTTAATCGATGTTTTATCCAGAAATAATTTCGGAAAATTATTCGCAAATCTAAACGAAAGTCATTTGAATCTGTATTTAAAAGAATTCCCTCTCTTGTCTTTGCTTCACAAGTTCTTTATATTCGTCAGAATTCTTATATTCCTTGTCTTCCTCTTCTCTGATATCCCAGAGCATACAGGTTAATTCGTCCACAGCTAGACGTAAAGCATCTCCAAAATAAAATGGATCCGAAATCATGTCTTTTTCGAAACCATATTCTTTGAACACATCTTCAGATGCGTTAAGCCATTGGAGTCGATCGCCGACTACACAAGTGCTGCCACCCGTTTCGACCTTTCTGATGAATTTATCGATAAAATTGATTCTTGCTTCGACCTTTTCTCTCAATTCTTCTATGGAAATGGACATTCCCCCTAAGATTATTTCTTGAGTATCAATAAGGTAAATAAATCATTTCTTGATATGAGTCTGTTGGCACACAACGTTCCAGGATAGTTCAGTCAACCACGAGCTTATTGCATCAGTTAATTGTGCAAACAAGCAATAAATTGGCCTATAATCCAAAAAGCTAACAATTATAACCCAAAAACCGTGTCTTATGTAGCTTATCCCCTAATTCTCACAAATATTAGATAGACCAGCGGAATCGGTCGCTCATTAATTTTTGGAAGTTATGTGTTCATTTTTGGAAGTTATGGATTCGATTTTGACTTAAAATCGATAGCTTCTAACTTCTTTTTAAACACATGACCGACGATTTCTGTGTAATTTCGTGAAATCTGTAAATTTTTGACAAAATTATACTGTTTGCCCTGAATCCCGGTTATTTTTATTCGGTGCGTTTCGGGGCTCGTGATACAAAATAGTCTGGGGATAAGATGCTTAAGGTACAAAGTAAGCTATTGGTAATATGTGCAGTGGTCTTTTTGCTGCTTGCACAGAACGTATCGGCTGACGAAAACCATGTAAATATTACATTTATCTGTTATGATGGAAGTGCCCTTGCTGCAGCAGCGCAGTCCAATCCATATAACGGAAGTATAAATGTAAAGTATATTTCCGGATATTCCGACTTTAATAATACCACTTTTGAAAACCAGGACATTATATTTTCCTACATGCTCTGGTCTCAATTCAAAGATATAGGTGATGATCTGGAAAAAGCTCATAAGAATGGGGCTGCACTCCTGGACATTACTTCGGCAATAGATACAACTTATATCAACGCTTCGAGTTACGATAAGATCTTCACGGGAACCACCCCATATAATTCTACAGAGGAGAAATACTTCTACAATATGGGTTCAAGAGGGGTCCTGAAGAAAAATGCTGAGAACTTCCTTATCTATCTCGCGAAAACTTATGGAGATAAGCCCGAGCTTACTAAAAGTTGGGTTTACGAGGATCCGATCGAGTTCCCCGAAGCAGGGCTTTACCATCCTGACGCTCGCTCTTCCACAAATGAATCTCAACCCGATTGGTTTGAAAACACAACTGATTACCTTGCATGGTACTCCAACGCAACCGAATCTCGGCATGTTTACGATAAGAGCAAGCCCACTATTGGGATATGGTTCCATGCTTCCGATTATACCGGTGACAACCTTGAAGTCATAGATGCTCTCATCCGTGACCTGGAAGGAAAGGGCTGCAACGTAATTGCGGGCTTTGATACCTTCAATGATATACACAAGTTTTACTTTGATGAAAACGGAGAACCTCTTGTCCAGTGCGTAATTTCTCTTAAGAGTTTCCGTCTGAATTACGATGATCCTGATAAAGGAGTACAGGAGCTCAAAGATCTTGATGTTCCTGTTCTGACCGGATTGGTTGTTACGAATCCTGCTAATTCTACTGATCTGGCTGACAGAAACAGAGGAATCCCCAGTGATGAGGTCGTATATAAGACCCTGCTCCCAAGCATTGATGGGATTTTCGAGTACATTGTAGTGGGAATTGATAATTACGATACCGAAAATGGTGAGAGCAACTATCAACCTCTGCCTGCTCAGATTGACTGGATGGTCAAACAGGTCAATTAACTGGGCGGAGCTGAAGTTAAAGGATAATACGGATAAAAAAGTAGCTGTCATCTATTACAACTATCCTTCCGGAAAGGACAATATTGTAGCAAATTACCTCAATGCCACTCAGAGCATGCTGGACCTCCTCAATGCAATGAACAAAAGCGGATACCGGGTTTCCGGAATTCCGGAAAATAACAGTGCACTCCTGGAGATGCTTCAGGCTCAGGGTATAAATGTCGGTTCCTGGGCTCCCGGGGTTCTGAATGAAATGGTCGAAAACAAGACTGAGTGGGGACTGCAACTCATACCAATGGAGACTTATAAAGAGTGGTTTGAGTCGGATATTCCGGAAAATCTGAGAGCCAATGTAACAGCCGAATGGGGAGAACCCTGGTCTGAGGATCTGCCTCAAAATAAGAGCGTTATGATCTATGAGAACGAGACCGGAAAATATATTGTAATTCCTGCGGTTCGTTTTGGGGACGTCTGGCTCATGCCTCAGCCTGCCAGGGGAACAGGACAAAATAACGATACCCTTTACCACAGCAATGTTGTACCCCCAACACACCAGTACATAGCTTTCTATCTCTGGCTAAACCATGAATGGAAACCTGATGCGCTTATTCATATGGGCACTCACGGTACACATGAGTGGCTTCCGGGTTCGACTTACGGTATGAACAGGACTTCCGATTGGTCCCCACTACTGCTGCAGGACATTCCGAATATCTATCCTTATATCGTTGCCAACGTGGGAGAAGGAATAACTGCGGAGTACAGGGGAAATGCCCTTATTATTGACCATCTGACTCCTACTCTTGAACGCAGTGGGCTTTATGGGGATTTACTTAACCTTTCAGTTGATGTCCAGCAGTATTACGACCCGGGTATTTCTACTCAGACCAGAGCAGGATACCAGAAAGCCATAGTTGATGAGATAATAGCACTTAACCTGAGTGTAGATCTGGGAATTGAGAATGTAACCTCTCTTCAAGATTACAACGAATCGGAATTTGAAAATTTCGTTAAAAATGTTCTTCATGAATATCTTGAAGATGTAGGAAATGAAAACATCCCTTACGGCATGCATATTCTCAGCCATGTACCTGCAATGAATAAGACAGATCCTGAAAAAGATGAACTTGCCGGAATGGTAAGGGCTATGCTAGGAGAACAGCTTTGAGGATAATGTCACTGCTGCCTTCTATCCTGAGTCAGTTTACCCTCTCGGTATTCCGTTAAATGATACCAGAGTTACCAAACTTGTCTGGGAGGTCGTAACCAATAACACGAGTGTTTCTAAGGCACAAACCAACGTTTATGGAAAAACCGATAGCTCGGTTACACTTGATCTCAACCGGGGGCTGGATTATAAGGACCGGCTACTTAATTGCGATGTGGAAATTGACAACATCCTTTCTGCGCTGAACGGAGGCTTTATTTCTCCGGGTTCCGGGCTGGACCCGATTATGAATCCGGATGCAGTACCTACAGGGCGAAATTATTACAGCATAAATTCAAAGCTCTATCCTTCGGAAGCAACCTGGGAAGTAGGAAAATCCCTTGCAATCCAGATGCTTGAAGACTATTATAAAGAGCATGGGGAATATCCGAAAAAAGTTTCATTCTCAAGGTTCGGGGTTGAGTTTATCGCAGACCACGGGACTCTGGAAGCCGAAATACTTTACTTGCTTGGAGTAAAACCTGTCTGGGACAAGTATGGGTATGTGACCGGAGTTGAAGCTATCCCTGAAGACAGAACTTTTGCCGAATTATGACACCTTAAAACCGGGAAGACCACGTATTGACATTGTATATACAACCGCAGGAATGAGGGATGCTTTCCCTGATAAAATAAAAATGGTGGATAGCGCTGTGAAGCTTGCAAGCTCTATTCCTGGCGAAAACTATCCCAACTATGTTAACCAGAGCTCCATTGCACTCTACGATTCTCTGATTACGGCAGGATATGATAATGAGACTGCAACAAAGCTCTCTACAATGCGCTGCTTTGCGGTAATGGACGGCACTTATGATATAGGAGTCTCGGATGCGGTCAGTGCAAGCGGCACATGGGAAAACGAAGCAGCTATTGCAAACGTATACCTGGACAAAATGGGATACGCTTACGGAGAAGATTACTGGGGCATACAGTGCAGAGGACTCCTTGAAGACAACCTGAAAACCGTAGAAGCTTCCGTACACTCGGCTTCTTCAAACCTTTATGACTCCCTTGATAATGACGATTTTTTCCAGTATTTCGGCGGAATGAACCTGGCTACAAGGTACGTAAAAGGTGACGGGACGACTCCGGAAATGTATGTTTCGGACACCAGCAACCCTGACAAAGCCCGGATGATCGGAGCGCAGGAATACCTCAGCAAGGACCTGAGGTCAAGGTATCTAAATGACAAATGGATCGAAGGGATGCAGGGTTCCGGATACTCAGGCGGCAGCATGATGTCCGAGTTTGTGGACAACCTTTTCGGTTGGGAGGTCAGTGACCCTGAAATCGTGGATGATACGGTCTGGCAAGAAGTGTATGAGACATATGTAAATGATGCTTCTATGAGAGAATGGTTCAAGGACAATAGTCCTGATGCATACCAGTCGATCACTGCCAGGATGATTGAAGCTGTCAGGCACGAATACTGGAAACCCTCGGAAGATGTTGTCGAAACCCTTGCAACGGAATATGAAACGTCTGTGGCTGAGAATGGGGTTTCATGTTGCCATCATACCTGTGGGAATCCATCTCTTAATGATTTTGTAAGCGGGATGGTATCGGTTCCGGGTTACTCCGAGAAAATCGAAGCTGCAACTACAGCTAAAACTCTGAAGACCAATGATGAATCCCAAAGCAGCAGCGGTAGTAGCAATGGCCGCTGGGACCGGGAATGCTTCCGTAGTACCAAAAGAAAGTACATCCGGAAACCTAACTTCAAAAGCAAGCTCTGGAAAGTCGGATAGCAATCAAACTGCCCGGCAATCCGATTCAGGGTACGGAACAGATCTTTCAAAGGCTGGTCCGGAAATTCAGAGCTCGTCAGAACCTAATTACGTGGAAGGTTATGAGATGCAGAACGGTTCTGCCAAAGCAACAGGAAGTGGAGGGGTTTCCTTCTCCGGCTCTGATATATTAGGAGTCTCCGTCGTAGTGTTGGCAGCGGGTGGAATCTACCTGGGATTCTTTAGAAAGAAGATTTAAGAAAATATGCAGAAGGTTTAAGAAAAATATGCAGAAGGAGAGCGTTTTTGTATATCTCTCTTCTTCTCATTCTCATTTTATTTTTCGTTTGGATTATTTATTAATCAGATTTTTATTTTTTTGTTGAGATTTCAATAAAAATCATTTTCTACCTTTCGAGGTCTGACTTTCCCTTTAATTCTGCCGGCCCTTACGAATCCGATGTATATCTGTTCTTGACAGGTACTCGTTAGTGGAGAACTGGTTATCTGAAAAAAGTCTAACGACATTAGATCCATTATTTATAAAGGCACCAATTTCTATAGGGCCGGCAGATATATTATAAACGTTGCTGAGAGTATTTATATCTAAGAATTTGGCACAGGAATGTAACCCAAAAAGAAAACAAATGGAGTAATTAAAGGGTATCCGGAGTGCTACTAACTTAATTTGAATCTTTTGGCACTTAACAGACTTTAAATAATTAAGTCATATCTATTTCTACTTTTCAATATTTCTTATCAATTTAACTTTTTCTTACTTTTTCTTTAATAATACGGTTCTTAAATGAATGGTCATCTGAAATGAAATTTAAGGGCTTTGTTGTGGACAAGTGTTTTAAACATGGATTTTTTCCCGTGTTGTATTTTAGGGTTATTATATCCAAAAGGAAGCATTCTCCTGAGGTTTTTAAAGAGTCTACATGGATAGTGGTCCGGAATTCTCATGTTTACGTTATCTCTTAAGCTAAGGTCTATTACCCAAATCCATATACTTACTTAGTTTTCGGATGTATTGATTGTATAGGAGTTGGATCCTCTTTAAAGAACAAACAGACCTGAAATTAAAGAACAAACAAATAAATCGGGGTAGTGAGGGGATTTAATCTTCCCCATGAGCTAACTAACCTGAGATATACTGGTGTATACCAGGGAGTGTTCAACTCAGAGAAACATGCACAGGATAGAGAAAAACAAATGTAAGTTGGATATAACACGGAGGAATTAATAGATTCGGGCAAAATCAATAGCTAAAAAACCTGAGGTTATATGGAACCTTGATGTCCCTAGAGCATTCAACCCCAGGGAGATGTACTTAAGGATAGACAAAAATAAATTAACAAGACCTAACAGGGAATTCAAGTGAATAAAAATCCAGAGGAGTAAGATGATTAGGGCAAATGGGATCGCTAGAACACCTGAGATTATATGGACTCTTGATATAAATGAAGATGGGAAATCTTTTCAGGAAAATTACAAGCTCATATTTCCCAGATATACCAGTGCAATAGATGAGGAATGAAATTTAGCGGCCTTAATGAAAAAAATCTGAAAAAATACAACCCGATTTTCAAATATATTTATCAAATATGCTCGAAGGTTAAACTCTCGGGCAAACCTCCATTAAACATGTAATGAGCCAAAAACCGTGTAATACCTTATCAAGTATCGCTCGAGAATAACACTCTCGGGCAAACCTCCATTAATATTCCGAAAGATAAAAAATATACTTAATGATATACGACTTTATCTTATTTTGTTCAGAAATTTACTGACAAACAACATAATATTTGCAAGGTCAGGAAATTATTTCACCATCACTTAATTTCACAATCCTGTCTGCAATTCTAGCCATTTCGGTGTCGTGTGTAGTAACAATAAAGCTGATTTTTTGCTCTTTATTTATACTTCTCATAAGGGCAGTGATTTTCTTGCCGGTACTTGAATCAAGATTTCCGGTGGGCTCATCTGCCAGAATAAGCCTGGGCTTATTTGCAAGTGACCTGGCTATAGCAACTCTTTGCTGCTCTCCTCCCGATAACTCGGAGGGCAGATGGTGCAGTCTATCTCCAAGACCTACCAGTTCAAGAAGTTCAGTTGCCCTCTGCTTTTGCTGGGATCGGTTGATCCGGTTAAAATGCATCGGATAGCAGACATTTTCCAGGGCATCCATTGTCGATATCAGGTTAAAAGACTGGAAAACAAAACCTATCGTCTGTCTATGTAATCGGACGAGATAAGAAGAATCCCTGTAGTTAACCTCAGTCCCCTCGATAAGTACTTTTCCTGAAGTAGGTTGATCAAGGCAACCAATAATGTTTAACAAAGTAGATTTGCCAGAGCCGGACGGTCCCATAAAAGAAACAAATTCTCCGTCTTCAATTTCCACATTTACTCCTCTGAGGGCTTCTACCCGCAGCCCGGAATCAGAACTGTAATATTTTGACACTTCCCTGGTTTCAACGACACTCATTTTTTATCCCTTCCTGCAAGAAGTCAGTTTCCTTTCTCAGAGGATTCAGGCTCTTTAAACTTAAGCACAAGCAGTGCATTTGTTGCCAGGAGATAGTCTCCATTATCCTGAATGCTTGCAAAATTTTCATTCGGGTTCAGATAATCTCCAACCGGCTTTTCGTCCAGTGCGACCTGGACAGTCTCATTTGTCTGGTAGACGTTCTCCCAGTTTTTACCACTTCCAAACAGAAGCTGGATGATATCTCCCAGAACCGGAATATTGCTGGGCTTCTCGTTGAAATACAGTTTACTTCGGGCTTCTCTGCCAGAACTGTAGCCTCCTGAAGGTGAAACTGTAATCAGACGAGCATCCGAAATACTGGTAGAGTTGACATCGCCTTCAAAAAAAGTGGTTGTTGTTGCCATTTCCGGAGTGATTCCATAATCGGCGTACAGCATGTCACAGCCTTCGTTAATCCAGTATTCGATCGTCGGGGATTTTGGGTCATCATTGACCAGGAGAAGCCCGATACCCTGTACACAAAAGGTACTACCGTTCTTGTCCGCATTCACAAGTGAGATGGAATAATTCCCGGACCCGGATATTTTTCCGCTGAGGTCATATGTATTCATCCCTGAAAAATAATCGTATCTTGAAACAAATCCCTTCGTATCCGTATACATATGTCCTTCAGGCAAAGGTATACTCGTTCCTGAGTTTTCCAGGGAAGCGTTGATTTGCGGATATATACCATCGAGACCCTTTTTACTCCAGACCCAGTAAACGTAAGCTTTTGCAATCTTAATTGAACTGCCTGCAGGAGCATCAACTTTGAAATTAACCGCATAGGTTTTATTATAATCAAGCTCACCACTGTATCTGCTATTCCCCAGAGAAAAATCGAGAGCACCGTGGTGCTTATCATGAATGACAGTTTGCAGGGGTTTGTCTCCGGCATAAGTAGCCGAAGCCGGCATAATGAGAAGCAAGAGACTAATTAAAATTGCAGCTTGTTTTATATGCATTGTTATCTTCATCCGACTCAATTATGTGGTTGTTTTCATCGACATTTCGCACTGAGAGCATGCTCGCCATCTGCAGTTTCAATCCTTATGTTATTCTCAATTGATTTTTGGCCCACCAGTTCCGGAATATTCAGGACTGTAACACTTTTGCCGTCAAGATAGACGTTTACGTCGAAATTCCGGGCTGAAGCTTCTCCGTTATTCGTGAGCTTTACCGGGATTGTGTAGGCAGTTTTTTCTGCTGCATGGGAGTTCCTCAACGCAGCCACTAAAAGCCAGTACTATCAGTACCGCAAGTAAAAGAAGAAAGAGAGGTTTTTTTCTTCGTCCTCCGAGAAGAGAAAGGAACAAAAGGCAGATTCCCGAAGAAGATGCAGTTTCCTGCTTTTCGATCTTTACAGGATTTCCAAGGGATACCGACAGATCTGGCTTTGACAAAACCTTCACTCTAAATTCGCAAGCGTTATTCTGCTGATCAGATTCTTTTATCCTGCCATCGGGGTTCACGGATAGTTCAAGCAGGTGCTCTCCTTTGACCGGAGACCAGGAAACTGAGGATTTATGTACACCGGAGGGTTCCATCCGGATAGGGAAATTTGAAACCTCAGTGCCGTCTACCCTAAAACTTACAGTACAATTATCTTCACAGATTTCCCCGGGATTGTTTATTGCAAAAGAAATCTTCGCTGGAGTTCCGTCAACCAGCTCTTTTTCTGCAATTTTCATTTCGGGATAAAGATCAGGAAGAACAGGGGCAGTATCCTTTGAAGTGAGGACCAGGGCTGCCAGGACAGGGTGCAAGTAATCCTCTCCTTCTTTATCATCGATTTCTCCGTCCCCGTTCAGGTCAAGCCCTCTCAAAATGGTTAATGAATTATTGGATTGTAAATTACTGGCCTGTAAATAGTCGAGGACGTTGAAATTTTCTATATCGAAATATTTGGAAGGAAAACCTGAACTTCCTGAGGCATCGTAGCTTATCTCATCAGCAATATCCCTGACATTTTCCCCATATTTTTCAGAAATATTTGAAGGCACGACTCCAAGCACTTTTCCGTTAAATTTCATATAATCAGGCAGGTCTTTTGACCCTGTAAGGTACACTACCGAAAGAGTTGCCGTATCCTTATTATTCAAAATCTGTCCGCAACTGAAATTTACATCTGTCCGGTCATTAACATTTGACAGGGCTCCACTCCAGCCTTTCCCATGAAGGTTTACGTTCCCACTAAGGAGCTGGTAGGAAACCATTGGTGCTTTTTTGTTTTCTACAGCCGCTGCAAGCACTGCCCCATAGACTCTTCCATCCAGCTTGTTTCCGGGTTCGTTCTTGCTTGTAAGGATATTTGCAGTATTTTGTCCTTTTTTCGTGAGATTACTTACATCATAGGAAACCCAGTAAACTCCATGTCCTGCACAGTATACATCCTTGTTTTCGTCGTTAATTCCGGCAAGCTGCAGCTTTCCGAGCGTTTGCCCGTTAAATTCGGGCTGGACCCAACCCTCGAAATTTTCAGTGCCTCCCCAAACTCCTATATACAGGCGAGCCCAGCGGATAGTACCTTCGGGAACGTTAAAATTCTGTAAATAGGGGGGAAATTCAAGACCATGACCTCCATCTATGTAAACTTCTCCTCTGAAAGTGCCCTGTGCATCTGGAGTAAAGGGTATGCCCTCATCAGAGTAGCTAGCTCCCGTAATAGGAATAGAAATTAGCATTGAGAGTAAAAGGACAAACAGTAAAATTGATTTTGTGATTTCTGTTTTCAGAAACATTAGCCTTCACACCTGATAAAATCTAAATTTTGAGGAGCCGGTACACTTTCGGCAATTCCGAATGGATTCTCCATAAGGAATGTGAAATATTAGTAATAGGCTTCACATCTTGATTGGATAACTACAAATCTTGAAGGTTATTAAATGTTACTATATTTGCTTTTTGTATGAATTAATATAATAAAAACGATATAGTTAATTAATTGTTATCAGAATACAACGTTTATAAACTGATATTGGATTTAAAAAAATGTTAAATTAGTAATAATTTCTGCTATATTAAAATATTAATTACTTATTTTTTAACAAAAATTATATACTCAAACTGATTAGCTATTCACTAATTATATTTTCAGATAATCATTAAAATTCAAAAAATTCGATATTTAATCTTAATTGAGGTTAGATTGCAGGTGGAATGAAGAATATGCAGACAGGAAACAGACTTCACAGGTTAGTAGGTTTATGTTGCGTGCTGGCAGGGTTATATTGCTTAGTCGCAGTACCTGCCCTGGCACAGGTTCCGGAAAAAAATGGATACATAGCAGACAAGCCTCTTGAAACATACACCCATGACACGGTTAAGGGAGACCTTATTTATACTGTTGGGAACAGTTACTACAGCGGAAAGTTCTATCCTGGGAATGTTTATTCAGTAACCCACAATCTCAATCTGCCTGAAGGAGCAACCGTAAAATTTGCAAGGCTCTACAGCTACTGGACCTGGAGCGCCGAAGGGGTCACTGGCAGGTATCCGGATATGAAGCTAAGCTTCAACGGGAATGAGCTTAAACCTGAAAACGAGTACACTGACAGGAAAGGGTGGGGAATTTATGATTATCCTGCTGGCACGTGGGCTTACAACGTGAGTGCTTTCGTAAATAGTTCCGGTACTTTTAAAACGGACATCGAAAACACAGGTCCTGCAGCTTCTTTTGTCTGTATTGATGGCGTGGGTCTGCTTATAGTGTATACGGATTCCAACGGAAAAGATATTGAATACTGGGTCAATGAAGGAGCTGACGAACTCAATTCCCAGATGGACGAGAATGGAAAACCGCTTTACTATGCAACTCCGAATGAGACTGTATGTGAGATGCTTAAACCAACCTTGCAGCTCCCTGTCCGTAAAGCAACTTTCAGGACGATTGTTCAATCCGGAAACTGGATGAACAACACCCTCCTGGTAAATGGAGAAAAATTTCCCGGAATTAATGAGGGAAAACCGTCCTCTGACCTGGATGTTAACGTAAGTGACATCACTGAGAGCTTGAAATCCGGAGAAAATTCCATTCTTTTCCAGGCTGTAGGTGATTATGTTGTGCCATCGGGGGCTTTCCTGGTGATTGAAAGAGACCCGCAAACAGAAAAGGCTCAAGCTTCCACAGGAGAGACTTCCATAAAATCAGAGGATGAAGGCAAAACTGCAGGAACTTCCGGGTCCGAATCAAAAAAGGCTCCAGGGTTTGAATTCGGTGTTACCTTTGCCTTATTAACCGGAGGAAAATTGGTTTCCGGGTACTTAAAGAAGAAAGCTCGAAAATAAGTATGCCTTATTTTAGGAAATTTTGAGTCGATTTTGAGGAAGGCATATTTTAAAGGCGGTCACTCCCCCATCAAACAGGCACTGTACCCCCATACCCAATGTAACTAAGATAGAGACCGCCTGCAGTAAAAAGGGCTGTATATGCTAAAAAGACATAATCAGTCCTTTTTAATTTAAGCTCGTTTACGTAGGTCCTTTGTCTGTTTGCTCGAAATCCTCTCGTATCGGCAGCAATGGCAAGCTTTCGTCCTGCCCGGAGGATATTAACCACCAGGGGAAAGAGGACATATTTCAGGGCTTTTATTTTGCTACGGATGCCTCCTTTCAAGCTCAAGCCCTCTTGCCTGCATTGCATTGAAAATAATACTACATTCTTCGAGCATCGTTGGAGCAAAGCTGACTGCAGATGAGAGCATAAATGCAATTTCGTAAGGAATACCTATCCTGTAATTTTTTCCCCCGAATCGAATTTCGAAAAAACGGACAAAGGCATCAATGAGCATTCCCGGATGAGTTGTGGCAATTAAAAGCATTGCAGCACTCAGTGTAGTCATAAAACGGAACGATTGATACAGCCCGTAGACAGGCTCCGTCAGTATGGAAATAGATTCCTCCTGTGATAGGGCCCACCAGTGGAAAGGAAGAGGGAATTATAGTAAACAGAGGGTCTTTGGCCCAGTAGTAGAAAAGAGCTTGAGAGACTGTAAAACTCAATATAATACTCAAGAAAACGATGAATACTGCCTTAATTCTGCTTTTAGAGGGTCTTAAAATGAACCAGAATGGTATAGTTGATAAGAACAGCATTATAAGCAAATCCGGAGTCCCTATAGCACAACACTTAGGACCGAGATTCCAAAGAGCCAGAGTAGTTTAACTCTCGGATCAAGCCTGTGAAGCAAGCTGTCTCTTTGTTCATAGCGGAAAAGACTTTTCAAACCGGAATCCTCCAAAGATCATTCATCACACAAAAGTAAATCATAATCAAACTATTTCTTACTTTTCATAATGAATTTAAACTTAAAGATATAATGAAGGGGCAGATAGTATGAATTCCATAGTGGATAAAACTTCATTTTGCATGACAAATGCACATATAAAGCTTGAGAATATTACATACAGCTATCCCCATTCAGATATCCCCGGTACTTTCTGATATAAATCTTGAATTTAAAAAAGGGGAATTCGTGCTCCTTGTAGGCCCTAGCGGCTGTGGGAAAAGTACTCTTGTCCGCTGTCTTAACAGGCTGGTGCCGGAGATATCGGGAGGAAACTTCTCCGGGCGCGTCTTGCTCAAGGGAAATGATCTCAGAGAATGAAAAAATCCACAGGCTGGCCCTTGAAGTGGGAATGGTGTTCCAGAACCCCGAAACCCAGCTGTTCCGTTTGACAGTAGGAGAAGACATCTCTTTCGGGCCTGAAAATCTGGGCCTGCCAAAGACAGAGGTGCTGTCCCGAGTGGAAAAAGCTCTCAAAGCAGTCAGGCTAGAAAAGCTCAGGAACAATTTTATCTTCACACTTTCGGGAGGAGAGAAACAGAGGACTGCAATTGGAGGAAATCTGGCAATGGAACCTGAAATCCTTGTCCTTGACGAACCGACATCGGATCTGGATCCTGTCGGCACCAAGGAAGTGATTGAGCTACTCAGGAGACTGAACGAGGAAAAGCAGACTACACTAATCCTGATAGAACACAAACTAGATTCGGTTTTCGAAATGGCAGACCGTATGCTTGTTATGGATGAAGGCAGGCTTATTCTGGATGGCAAACCATCTGAACTCCTATATCATGAGGAAGAAAAACTCAAAAAACTTGGAATCCATCCTCCTCAGCTCACCGAGATTGCCCGCTTTCTGGGTCCGGACTCCGGAGCTTCAATAGATCCATCCTATGAAAATATTCTGAAACACCTGAATGAACTCTTGAAGTCGCATTCTGTCGAGAACCAGCAAAGCCTGAACAGAAAAAAACCTGAAAATTCCACCTCTATTTTATCTTCAAAAGAAAGCCTTCCCTATGTGCGGATAGAGAACCTCTGCTACAGGCTCGAAGACGGTACGGAAATCCTGAAAACTATTAATCTGGATCTCAAAAAAGGAGAGTTTCTTGCGCTTCTCGGGCACAACGGAGCAGGGAAGACAACCCTGGCAGGCCACTTAATAGGATTCTGCAGGCCTTCCTGTGGAAAAATCCTGCTCAATGGAAAAGATATAGAAAGATATTCAACAGCGCAGCTGTCACAGCAGGTTGGATATCTTTTCCAAAATCCGGATTCGCAGATCTTTATGGACAGCGTGGAAGCAGAAGTCCGATTTGGGCTTGAAAACCTGGGGATGCCCGAAGAGAAAATTAAAAAACTGGTAAATGAATCATTGGAAATAATGGAACTTTCAGCTTACAAAAACAGGCATCCGCACTCTCTCTCAAGAGGGCAACGGCAGCGCCTGGCTGTAGCTTCCATTCTTGCTCTCGAGCCGGATCTTATTGTTCTGGATGAGCCGACTACAGGGCAGGACAGAGGGCATATACTCAAGTTCCTGGATAAAATTCGGGAACTGAACAAACAAGGGAAAACAATTGTTCTTATAACACATGATATGGAGCTTGTAGCAGAGTATGCGGAAAGAGTTGTCTTAATGAAGCATGGAAAAATCTTACTGGACGGAACTACGGAAAACGTATTCTTAAGCCCGGTGGAGTTGGATGAAGCCGGGCTTATTCCTCCCCTCGTTTCCAGACTTGCACTGGACCTTAGAAAACAAGGAATCAATAGCCCTCCGCTGCTAACTGTCTCCAAACTGAAAAAGTTCCTCCTGGACCATTGCCCGGAGTTGCGGGATTGAAATTGCCGGATTTGAAGGCCAGTTTGCCGTGGATGAGACATACATCTCACCCCGCAATGTGTCGTGTGATGCTGTAGGTAAAGCTGCGGCAGTGCCAGCAAAAAGCAGAATAAAGTGTATTGGGAATATATAGTGAGAGTATTTAGAGGTTATATTCATCACCTTTGGGTTTATCAGCTGAAAAAGAATATGATAACCAGATCAGGTCGTTTCTGCCTGAAAATTGATTTTTTTCTGTTTCCAAAGCTTGCGAAGTTGTTGTGAACTCTCAAAGTATTTCATTTTTTAATCATATTATTATTTTGAAAATGACAAATCTTTATTAGGAATAAAAAATTATAAAAAAAGATCCGTCTATTCAGATTCTAAAACATGATCATAAGATTGAATAATCTATTTCAGGCTGTCCTAAATCAAAATCCAGGTATATTGTCTTATTGTTTTCAGAGATCTCAGGCACTCATCTCCCATTTTATTTAACTTTAGCTTGTTTCTGTGTTTTTCATTTTAAATATTCGTTTTTTTCAAGACTGTAAATGTGTGAAGGATTCTGCTCATTAGAAGTGTTTCCATCTCCGAAATCCCAGGTCCAGTTAGTGGGAGCCCCGGTACTCAGGTCCGTGAACAAAACATTAAACGGCACCGCTCTGACCGTTGAATTTGTTGAGAAACGTTTGACTGTGAGCAGGTCATCAACTAAGTCTTTTCCGCTCTGAACCTGGCTATGTCAGAACTGTCATGCATTCAGTCAAGGTCGTTTGCAACTCAGTATTCATTCTACAGCTTCTTTCGTTTTTAGTTCGATTGCAACTTTAAATACCATAACCGTATAGTACTAATTAAAGAAATAACAAGGAAGATGATAAAAGATGAAAATAAGAGAATTTCTTGTTATCTTAGAGCAAGATGAAGATGGAACTTATATTGCTTCGGTACCTGATCTTCCTGGATGCCATACTCAAGGAGATACAATTGAAGAAGTAAAATATAACATCAAAGAGGCAATTGAACTTTATCTTGAAGTTAAACCAGAAATGGCAGACAATATGCCTGCAAATTTCATTGGAGTAGAGAAAGTTAAAGTTGAGGTTTAATGAGTAGAATAGTACCTCTTCCTGCAAAAAAAGTTGTAAAAGCGCTTGAAAAAGTGGGTTTTCAACCTGTTCGACAAAAAGGAAGTCATTTATTCTTAGAACATCTTGACGGGAGAACAACAGTCTTACCGATACATTCAACTAAGGATCTAAAAGTTAACCTGATAAACAAAATTCTAAAAGACGCTGGAATTTCAAGAGATGAATGGGTGGAATTAATCAATAGTTTAATTATTTTTTAAAGTATCCCAAATTGCATTGTTGTTATCAGCTGTCAATAGTAACTTACTTTTTTACTTTTCCCCATTTTCCGGGCTTTTATTTCACAATAGTAACATTATTTTTAATTATAATATAATTTAATATTATGAACATGGAGAAAAGTGTTAAATATAAGCCATTCATACGTACAAGTGTTAATTTGAAAGACAGAAAATAGGAAAACCTCCTGAATTAGTTACTTGTGCATGAAAATCAGGGATTCCTCACCCGCAAGTGCAGGCAGGTGGGGAATTTTCGTGTATGGCTCTCGTTCCGCAGAAATCTGTCACATGCCAGCTATTTTCTTTAAATTGCAGTTCTAAAACTCATCTCACCAAAAAGACAAAAAAGGAAATAGGCAAATAAATTTTATATACGGACACATCTGCGGAATTTGGAGAGTTAGACTGAAAAAATTAATTATTTGCCCTATTTTGTACTTTTTATTTACTTTCGGATTCAAGGAACGGTAAGCCCTTAAAGCCTTGCTCCGCTCATTTTTACGGCTGTATCGTAACCAAGTATCCCTCCGATTAACCCTCCTGTGCATGCAAGTACAAGCTGGACTCCTATATACCAGGGTGCGTAAGAGATTTTCCACTCGACGGGGGCATAGAGCATGTAGAATACAAGGGTTGAGACCACGCCTCTCGATATGCCGTAGATCGCAGCTGTCAGACGCCGGTCTGCGTAATCCATCCTGAATAAGAGGACCAGGAGGTCAACCACAACTCCCTCGGCCAGGTAAAAACCCAGCCACATAATCTGGGAACCCCAGATAACCATGCTGATAAGCAGGACACAGGTAAAAAGCAAAGTTGCAGTTCCGGGCTTTCGGACCAGCTGCAGGGCTACCACCATCAGGACAACTGTGGGAATTGCAATAACCAGCCCGTCAAACCAGCCCAGGTTGATGAGTTTACTTATGTACCTGAACACGACTGCGATGACGGCTGCAAGAAGTGCTATAGTAATCAGGTCTACGGTCGAAAAGAGCTCGAGGACTCCAAAACGTTTTACGGCAAATAGAATAATAACAAAGAGCAGGAGGCTTGCCACGATCGTAAGATAAGTCAGCCAGGATGGCGGCGGTATAATGCTTATAGACTGACTTACAGATTGTTCGTTTTGTTTCCCCCCTTCAAGATAGACAGCATGAATTCTGAAAGTGACCTCTTTTTTGAACTCAACAGAAGCCGGTGGTTTTACGTCAAGCAGGAGGCCTGCACTTTGTCCGGGAGAAAGGTCTCCGACTTTAGCTGTAATATTCTGTCCTTCCTGTCCTTCCTGTTCTTCTTTTGTTATGAGATAAGGCTGGGAAGGGATCGTAGTTCCCAGGTCTTGCGGAACTTCGATCAGTACGGTTATATTATGTAAGGGTTCACTTCCGATATTCCGAATGTTTATTCTGCCTCGCTCCCAGGTTTGTCCGGCTACAAGAACATTGGAAACCTGATTCTTATCGAGAGGTACCTCCAGATTACATCCGAGAGAAGATGTTGACGAGCTGGGAGATGCTCCGGATAAAATTACTCCGGGAGCAAAGGAAGCTGCCAGGATCAGTGCAAGCATTACAACAAGAATCCGTCCGTATTTCATGTTTTACCACATTTCCATCTGGATTTACTTTCAGTTTACTGCTTTTTTCTGAACTTCAGGATAAAAGCAAGGCAAGCCAGGAGACAGACAATAATCACCGGAAGAGGCACCTGTCCACTTTTTGTGTTTTTTTGCTCATGGAGTTTCAAGATACTCGTCATTTGACTCCGATTCGGAAACAAGGACTGCAACGCAGGGGTGCAAATAACCTTCATCTCCTCGTTCAAAGCGAAGGACACTTTCCTCAGTCTTTGTCGAGACTGAAGTTGAATACAGGTCAAAGTACTTTCCCTGAGCAGATTTCCCAACATCGCTTCCAATATTCGCGGAATCAAAGTACAGTTCGTCCCTTTCTCCTTCGGTGCCGGCCACAAGCATGGTATGGAGGCTTGATTTTTTACCCGGGGATGTGCCCTCGAAGGTGCTTGTCACGCTATCTTTCTTATCGGTATATGCAAGAGCATAATTGCCTTCATTGATCCAGAACCTTACTGGAGGCAAAGACCTGTTCTCAGAAACGGCTACGAGGGTGATGCCGTAGGGCCCCCCTCCCGGAATCCCCGATAAGACCGAAACCTCATTCGTCCCTGCATGGAGAGAACTGTTAGCATCGAAACAGTAAAGGCCGACTCCCCAGGCCGAAACGTAATTCGGTTCTTGCTTTATTCCAAGTTCTTTCCCATTGACCGTAACATTGATACTATTCCCACTTTTGTAGTTCCAGACCGGTACGTACAGCCTGGCATATTTTACCTCTCCTGAAGGCAATTTAAAGTACTGGAGGTAAGGGTTTTCTCCGGTATAGCCGTGCCCTCCATCAACGTATACGTCCCCTCTGACAACTCCTTCTGCAATCGTATACGGAGGAATGCCGTCTCCTTGCCAGCCTCCGTTCCCGGAGAAGAAGAAGAAAAGAAGCAAAAGTCCGGTTCCAAGCAACCCTATTATTAAGATTTTTTTCTTATTATCCAGAATAACCATCTCCTGTAAAAGCGACAAGTTTCACATTCAAAGATGCCTCAGCGCTTTGACAGGGTCCATTTTTGAGGCTCTCCAGGCAGGATACAGTCCTGAAAGCACGGATATGAATAAGGAAATAATAAACCCTGCTGCAAGAATTTCAAAGTTCAGGGAAGTAAGATGGTCAATATTTTCTATTCCCAGCCGTGATATTAAGAGAGGTCTTCCGATTCTATCTATCAGCGTTGAGAAAAGAACACCAAAAAGATCACCGAAAATTCCTCCCAGTGCCCCGATAAACAGACATTCGGCTAAAAACATTTGCAAGATGTCTGATTCCGAAGCTCCGAGGGCTTTTGAGATCCCGATCTCCCGGGTTCTTTCATATACCGAGACTACCATTGTGTTGACCACCATTAGGCCGCCTACAAGCAGGGAAATGCTTGAGAAAAAGGCGAGAACAAGGGTTACTGCATTCATTATACGGTTAACGGAGTCAATTTCGTCCTGAGCACTGGAGCTGGCAAGCCCAAGTTTTTCGATATGAATCCGGGTTTGGGGAACAAGAGAAGAACTTTCGACCTTAACCAGAGCCCCGTCATAGTGCTCCTTTTTGCTGAGTCCTTTTGCAGATTCAAGCTTCATGAAGGCTCCAGTATCAATTTTACTACCCGTTGGTTTTAGATAACCTACGGGAATTAAGCTTACTTCCTTGTCGAGTGGCCTTCCGTCTTCTCCGTAAAGACGCAGCCTTGCTGTCATTGGAGTCCCTATTTTTATTCCGTCCAATTTTTCCAGTTTTTCCCACAAATCATTTCCAAGTACAACCTGATTCTGTCTTTCAGATGCAGCCTGGTCCTGTCCACCCTCAAACCAGCTACCTCCGGCCAGCTCAAGCTCATTCGCAGTCCTGTAGTTATCCTGGATGCCGAACAGGTCAAAATAGCTTCCCGAAGAGCTAACGTAAGCATCTCTCACATAAGGACAAACCATTTTCCCATACTCTTCTAGTTCCTCAACTTTCGAGTCACTTATAAGAATAAGTCCATTATCCCTTAAACCCGGAGAAACATCAATTAAGGTTAGGTCTCGGGACTTCTGAATCTCTTCGACCGCATTAATACGGAGGCCTTCTCCTAAGGAGACGACAGCCACTACTGAAGCTACTCCAATCGCGATTCCAAGGAAGATCAGCAGGGTTCTGAGCTTTTTAAGGCGCAACTGCCGTATTGCCATTGAGAATTCTTCAATCAAACAGACTTCACCAATCCTTGTTTCCGTTTCATTACTGCAATGGAGCGGGATGAGACTAAAACGTAGCCATATCTAAGCATCATTATTACAGTAACGTATAATTACAGTAACGTATAATTACAGTAACGTATAATTTATAAATGAAAAATACCTTAAATTACTATATTCAATGCTACCTATTTTGAATAAATTAACATAAATTATGAATATATATCCTTTTTGATTTTTAACGCAATATTAATTGAAACAAAAATCAAATTTAGAAAATATACTGTTTCTTCTTTACCGTTGTAAAAAGGATTATTAAGTTAAATAAGGCATATTTGCAGGTTTAAATATGAACTATCTTTAAAATTTGATTAAAATCCAAACTATTCTGATCGATATTTTCGGAAAAATAAATAAAAAATTAATATGAAATTAATCCGATGAGTATAATTAGTTAGACTTAATATGAATAAAATATATGAAGATCGGAATAGTTGTACATAATGTCCAGCTCATGGATTCACCTCAGATAATTAAAGAAATTATTACACTTTTCTCCAGGGAGAATCATGTTAAGGCCTGCCTCTGCGGCACATTGGGAAAAGTTGCAGTAATAGATGCTGGCCTGGCAGACCTGGTTGAAATTAACCAGTTTCTGAATCCGAGTGCCTGTATTGAGACTCTTTTCAAATCAAATGACCTGGTTTGCCTCCTGAACCATGGCCGGGAGCTAAAAACAGGTCGGACTTTCGGAAGGATAGTAGTCTCACATGTCGTAAATCCTGAGGAAAAACCTCTGATCCAGATTGAAAGGCCCGGCTGCCCGGATGGTGAACTCATCCCATGGAATCAGGCTGCTATGACCTATGTTGAGAAATTCTCCGGATTGCTTAATCTGAAAGTCTCCGAGCCGCCCCTTCAAATCAATACTCTGGAAATTACCAACCAGGGAAGGCGGGTTCAAAGAAGAGTGTCAGCCATTCCGGGAGCATACATACTTGTTGAGGGGATAATAATCGGGAAAGCTACTTCCTCCGAGGTCATCCTTGTTACCGAAGATGGATTCCTTACCTCGATGATGGGGGGAATTCTAAAAGAGCAGGGTGTCGAGATCCTGCATAAGCACGAGGAAAGAGTGCCCATAGACCTTTCCAGGTCCTGGGTAAAAACCGGTGTCCCGCGGAAAAATTCCGAAATCCGTAAAAGCTCTCTTGAAGTCAAAAACGAATTGGTGTCAAAAACTGCTTTTTTAGCAAAGAGCTGTTTAATGGAAACAACACCTGAACGCGGAATTAAGGTCGTTCTTCTAGATCACTGTGCAGAGCGTTCACTTGAGATGATTGACGGAGTAAATCTTGCCATCACTATTGGAGACGACACGACGGAGATTGCCGGAAGTATCTTTTCCAGGTTTGGAATTCCGATTCTTGGAGTTACGGACGGTGACTGTGACGAACTGGCATCTTCGGTTACCTATTCTACCGGTTCCGTGATCCTGAATTTAAAATCCGGGCAGGATGACGAATTCGGAAGATTAATTCTGAGGGACATTTTTTCAGGAGAAAATCCCGCTTTTTTTGAAAATATCGAAAACCTTAAGTTAAGGATAATAAATCTTGCAGAAAATTCCCTTGAATCCATCTCAAAATACTAATCCATTTATGTATCCGCACAAAAGCCAGGATAAAGGCCTGAATGTAAAAAATCACATTCAATTACGCTTAAATCTGTCAGAAAAATGAGGTTTGTAAATGAGAATAAAAATTTTGCTATTCTATATTGCTTTCCTGATCTCATTGCAAGCAACTACAGCTTATGGTATGGGTATTGGAGTAAGCCCGGGAAATATGAGTTTTAAGCTTGCTCCCGGAACGTCTGTAGAGCAACCGTTATATGTGATAAATACAGGAAACGAAACCGCAAATTACGATGTTTTTGTTAATGAAAGTAATTATCAAAACTGGTTTACCTTTTCTCCATCTTCTTTTACTCTGAAAGCAGGAGAACAAAAAGAAGTTAAAGTCACACTCACAGTTCCCGCTTCTGCCGAAACAGATGTCAAATGCAAGATAAAAATCCCATGTACAGTACCGGGAAAAACTGTCGGGGCAGGAATAATAATTCCTGTTCATATCGAAATTTCTATATTATATGTGTGGGAAAGTTTTACGGAATATGTCGGTAACTCAGGACTGAATGAAATTAAACAATTTTTTGTGAATTGCAGTCAGGTGGGGGTTAATTTTATGCAAAATACCACCGACATAAGTGAGAAAATGAAAG
>CAWFUY010000009.1:0-29613 GCA_963818955.1 uncultured Methanosarcinaceae archaeon
AGGGAGATATCTTTACGTAGCTAACAATGATGATGACACTGTTTCTGTAATTGACTCAGCTACAAACGATGTTACTGATACGGTGAAAGTTGGTGGATTTCCTATTGGAATTGCAGTCAATCGTGCAGGAACTAAAATATTTGTGGCATGTGGATATGAAGATAATGGGACGATCTCTGTAATTGATACCGCCAAAAACAATGTTACAGCCACTGTGAATGTAGGAGGCTGGCCTTTCGGAGTCGCTGTAAATCCTGCAGGAACAAGAGTATATGTAACTAATGAAGAGGATGGCACGGTTTCTGTAATTAATACAGCCACAAACAAAGTCATAGCCACAGTTAAAGTAGGATATGAGCCACTGGGAATTTCAGTCACTCCTGACGGAAAGAAGATATACGTAGCAAATGGAGCAAGTGGAACTGTCTCTGTAATTAATACCGCCATAAACAAAGTTACAGCAACAGTGAATGTAGGATTGTTGCCGATTGCCTTCGGGCAGTTTATTGGAGTCAGAAAAAAGTACTTCCTGTTGCTGCGTTTTCAGCATCGTGCGTCAAAGGAAAAGCACCATTATCAGTAAAATTCACTGATAAAAGTACCGGATCACCCTCATCATACTGCTGGAATTTTGGTGATAAGAGCGCTACTTCTTCAGCCAAGAACCCAACACACAAATATACAAAAGCAGGAAAATACACTGTCACCTTAACAGTTAAAAATGGTGACGGAAGCAATACGCTGAAAAAGACTAATTATATCGTTGTGTCTAAGTAATAACAGAATGTAATCCGAATTCAAAATTTATAGATTAAAACTATAAGTTGAGGGGAATTGATCAACAGAAAAATGACCCTCAAACAACTTTTTTGTCTTTAGATTTTAATATCCGATAACTCTACCTGGGCGGATAAGGGACTATTCTTTCACTCACGGGCTTTACTCAAAATGGTTAAAGACAAGCTTAATAAGTATTAATTGCTTTATTGAAGATTTTTTGTGCAATTAAAAGTTGTGTAAAGTTTATTTTCTAAATTCAAATCTACTGATCTTTTATTTCAAAAAGTAAGCTTATATTTTAGCCAATTATTCTTCTACTAGCAGTTTGCTAGCTTTCTACAGATTTTACAAAGTTCTAAAGGTTTTACAGAATAATTGTTCAATTTCAAATTTATCCAATCACAAAAGAATTTAATTCTTAATACATGTCATAATTCTTAATACGCGTCATGGAAGTGTTTCAAATTTCCCGTCGATGTCCCACAAAAGGAGAAACAGAATTGGCAAAGCTATTTCTTGAAGGTAAAACAGTGTCTGAAGCGATGGAAATCATAGGTGAAATACGAGCTGTAAATAGCGTTTCACGAAAGGCTTTCACTGATGCATTTATCATCATGCAAGAATTAAAGAGTATAGATCGGGAACCAAACTGGACAGAAGCGACAGTGATATCTAATAAATTTAATATATCATTTCATCGCGTGCTGCTTTTAGCAGCAGCAATGTTTCATGCAGGATGGGCGCCAGCAAAAATGACGCGGAGAATTATTGAGAAATTAAGATATCCGGAAATGCGTAATGATATTGCATGATTTCAGAATCTTTCGCCTATTAATGAAGCGGAAATTAAAAATTAATTTGATTATAAGATTAATTATTATAAGATTAATTATTATAAGAATAATTATTATAAGATTAATCTGATTTTAAAGATATTTTGTGGAGCAAAATATGAAAAGAAAGTGGGAAAGAGATTTAGGTCTTCAAGGACGGATGCTGTTTACGATGTTTCTTCTTGCAGTAGTTTACCTCTTTTTCCTGGCATTCCTTTCGTACTATGGGGCACCTCCAATCTTCATGATTTTATTTGTCGGCCTTTTCATAGGTATTCAATATTTTTATTCGGATAAAATGGTCCTCTGGACTACCGGAGCTCAGATAGTCTCTGAAACCGAAGCCCCACAACTTCATGGGATGATCACGCGGCTCTGTGCAATAGCTGACCTTCCGAAGCCGCAGGTGGCAATTGTCAAGACTGAAGTTCCAAACGCTTTTGCAACCGGCCGGGGTCCGGATAAAGCAGTGGTTGCAGTTACTACGGGAATTCTGAATAAACTCTCTCCTGCAGAACTCGAGGCAGTTCTTGCCCATGAGTTAAGCCATGTTAAGAACCGAGATATGGCAGTTCTGACGATAGCCGGTTTCCTTTCAACAGTGGCTTTCTATTTTGTCCGTTACAGCCTTTACTTTAACATGGGAGAAGATCGACGGCGTGACGGAGGAAGCCTTTTGATCGTCTGGTTGATTTCAATTGTAGTATGGGTTGTCAGTTTTTTGCTGATCCGTGCACTTTCTCGATATCGGGAATATGCGGCAGACAGGGGTTCGGCAGTTATTACCGGGCAGCCTTCAGATCTTGCATCAGCCCTGATGAAAATAAGCGGGCTTATGGATCGTGTTCCACGGGAAGACCTGAGGAAAATGGAAGGAATGAATGCCTTTTACATTATCCCTGCTATTTCAGGGTCTTCAGTCATGGACCTCTTTTCCACCCATCCGTCCGTGGAAAAAAGGATAGCCAAACTTGAACAGATGCAGCAAGAAATGCGTTAGTTGGATAGCACTGCGTACAAAAGAATCGAATCGGATTAAAAAAGCCTGATCGGTTCTATTCCCATTTTTTCCATCAGGCAGGCAGGTATGTCAATTACCTGTAGGACTGAATCGATCACTATCCCATCGGAGCTTGCTATTATAAAACTCTTTTCAGGATTCCCTCCGGTCGTTTTTAATTCGAAATCTGTAGTTTTTGAAGTTTGAGCATCCCCTATAAGTCCGTTTTCGTGCATTTTACGGCGGATTAAACCTGCAAGTTCTCCGCTTCGGCTGATTTGAGCATCCAGAAGGAAAATGACTGATTTCGGATGGACTTCGGAAAGGAAATGAAGCACCAGATCAAGAGATTCCTCGATATCTTCAACCTGTTTTGCCTTGCTGAAATAGTAGCGAGTATCTCTTACGAAACCGTCATCGCAGAACCAAATAGGCGCTTTTTTTAGCAGGCTGTCCACACAGAGGAGCACATTAAACCCATCTATTAGGATTTCTCTGTCCTTCAGGCCTCTACAGGTTATTTTCTTATTAATTCTGGAAACTACCCTGTCAGGAGGCATAATTACCCTTGCAAGAATGTAACGTTCTTCAACGCTGAGCCCGGAATGAGTAGAGACAAAACCGATAGTTGCAAACTTCGGGTAACCCCAGCGGAGAAGGCTTCGAATATCCCTGGCAGGCTTAAGCAATTTTTCTCTCAGATTGGGGCCGGAAATATCAATTGGGTTCTGGTGCATATCTCCCATACATATTTTCTCCTCTCCGGAAGGAAGTTCTTAAATGAATGAAATACATTATATATACATATTCGTGCAAATAAAAATAACAATGTGTGAACCCGGCATTCTATTTGCCTGAGGTTTTTGTTTTCGGTTTTATTCGATCTAAATTGTTTTTCAACTGGACCTGCTTGTGTTCAGGTTGGAGGTTCTTAGTATGGAAGTATTGTGGCTCACTCAAGACGAAGTTAAAAGTGTTATTGACATGCATTCCGATATGCAGGTCGTAGAAAGTGCTTTTAGACAGCATGGGCTTGGAAAGGTTCAGATGCCCCCGAAATCTTACCTTTACTACAATGCTTATAACGGAGACCTGCGGACAATGCCTGCATATCTTGAGGACGAGGATATTACTGGCGTGAAAATCGTTAATGTCCACCCCGGAAATCCGGCTCTGGGGCTTCCAACTGTAATGGCGCTAATTGTTCTTATTTCCCCTAAAACAGGTGAGCCTATAGCAATTATGGACGGGACATTCCTTACCGATATCAGGACCGGAGCTGCAGGTGGGATTGCTGCAAAATACCTGGCTAGAAAAGATTCAAAGGTTATCGGCATGGTAGGGGCCGGAATCCAGGCAAGATCCCAGCTTGAGGCTCTTAATCAAGTTTTTAAGCCTGAACTGGTAAAAGTTACTTCCAGGACGAAAGAAAGCTGTGAAAAGTTTATTCGGGATGCTGCGGATATCGTATCCTGTGAGGTCCTTTATGTAGAGAAAATAGAGAAAGTGTGTGACTGTGATATCCTTGTGACAACAACCCCAAGTCGTAAGCCGATAATAAGGGCCCAGTGGATCAAAGCTGGCACTCACATAAATGCGATAGGAGCTGATGCCGTTGGGAAAGAAGAACTCGATCCCGAACTTATCATCCGCTCCAAAATAGTAGTGGATGATATTGTTCAGGCACTTCATTCGGGAGAAGTAAATGTTCCTCTTTCCAAGCACTATATTTCTGAAAATGATATCCATTCCCAGCTCGGAGAAGTGATTGTAGGCTTGAAGCCCGGCCGGACAAGTGAAGATGAGATAACGATCTTTGACTCAACTGGCCTTGCCATTCAGGATGTTGCAAGCGCACATCTGGTTTATCAGAGGGCTCTCAGTAAAGGGCTTGGAAGGTACGTAAAAATGTTCTAAACAAATGCTCTTCCTTAATGCAGATTCTCACTTTTAAGTTCTTATTTTCTAACTTCCATTTAAACTTTACAGTTTGTCCGATATGGCAGATTCTAGTTATCCAATAAATTTATAATGTTTCTAACTATTTTATATATTGACTTTTATTGTATTTTTATTCTGTATTTTAAATTTTATAAATTATTTCGAAATATCAGAGGTTAAAATCATGTGCACAACGATGATCATTACCAAAGGTGCCAGCGCAGATGGCTCGATAATGGTAGCTCATTCCGACGATGATGAACTGGCAGATCAAAGGATTATTTACGTACCTGCCCAGGATCATGAGCAAGGTGCAATGCGGCAAGTCTTTTCGGAACACTATCGTTATCCCCGTATAATGACCTCTAAACGGGGCCAGGGATATCAAAATCCACGTCTTAACTATCCTGATTGGGCAAAGCCCATTGGCTATATTCCCCAGGTGAAACACACTTATGCTTATTTTGACGGCAACTATGGGATCATGAACGAACACAACCTGATGATGGGAGAATGTACTAATGGCGCCAAATACCAACCCGGGCCAGTAACTGCTGAGGAAGCAGAAAAAACCGGTAAGCATATCCGGATCCTTTATAGCCAGGAACTCTCCCGGATTGCACTGGAACGTTGCAAAAAGGCCTCGAAAGCCGTTGAGCTTATGGGTAAGCTAATTGACGAATACGGACTATACTCAACCGGAGAAACATTGCTGCTGGCTGACGAAGACGAGGCCTGGGTCTTTGAGATGTGTGCTTTGCCCGATGAAAAATATCATTCCGGCTGGGTGGCCCAGAGAGTTCCCGATGGGGACTTCTTTGTTGCTGCCAATGAGTTTCGAATCCGCCAAATTAAAGATAATAATAAGAATTATGTTTATTCCAAACTGCTCAAACCCGGGTTAGATAAATTAGGCTGGTGGAAACCTCTGGACGGCCCACTGGACTGGCTCCCCGCTGTGAGTAGTGGTGAATATAACCACCCCTATTATTCCTTGCGCCGGGTCTGGCGGGTTATGGACCGGGTCAATCCCGATCTGGCTTTAAGTCCGTGGGTGACCAGAGGTTTTAAAGACATTAAAGATGGAAGTTATGCCACCGATTATCCTTTTTCAATCAAACCAAAGTGCCCTCTTACCCTGCATGATGTCTTTTCACTATACAGGGACCATTATGAAGGGACTCAATTTGATATGACCAAAGGTGTAGCTGCCGGCCCTTACGGTGATCCCAGTCGTTTCACAGGTCCGTACGATGGGAATCAAAATAATGTTACAACAGACCAGCATATGTACGGTGCCTGGGAAAGACCTATCTCGGTCTTCTATCAAGGATATACTTATGTCAACCAGCTCAGGTCCAAAACTCCGGAAATTCCTGAAGTAGCCAGGGGCTTGTGCTGGTTTGGCCCGGACGTAGCATATACCACCTGTTTCGTTCCCTTTGCTGTAAAGGCGCTTGATTTACCCAAATCTTATCAGACGGGTGACCCGCAAAAATTCGACCGAAGCTCTGCCTGGTGGGCTTTTGATTTTGTGGCCAATTGGGCCAGGTTAAATTATCAGCATATGACACGGGTTGATATTCAGCCGACGCAACAGCAAATAGAAGAGGCAGAATTTCCGAAAATGATTCACGAATGGGACGAACTGTGCCGGAATAAAAACGACCGAGAAGCTCGGGAGATTCTTACGAAGCTTGGAGAGGAAAACGCTGACCTGGTCATCAAACAATGGCATGACCTGGGCGATATGCTGGTCACCAAGTATGCCGATGGATACTGTAACCTGTCAAATCAGGACGAGCCTCAGAATATAGGTTACGGTTCGGAATGGTTGGCTCTCACCAATTATAAAAACGGGCCCACATCTTATACCATGAAACCTTGAATTCAAGATGAACTACTAAGGGCTGATTCCAGAACTAACAATTGAGTTTCTGGATTCGGATTTTAATATTAGTGAATTATGTGGAAATTTAATATTAGTGAATTATGTGGAAAAGACACTCTCAGCTCATGATGTAAATGAATTGTTCTGGGTTCAGCTCTTTTCTTTATCCTCTCCTCAAATAATACTATATGGAAACCTTGAGCCATTCCTGTTAGAAAATACGAATGCCTTAAAAATAAATGTCAGGATATACCAATAAACATACAACTGTAGAAAACTCTTTTTAGTACCAGGACGTCCTGAGAATAAAAACACAGAAATATCTGTAAAGGAAGCCCAAAGTTGGAAGATAAGCTCTTTACGATTCTGCAGTTAAGCCTGTTCGAGACTCTTTATGTTACAGGCTCCCTGATCCTCGTCGGCTTAGTACTCGGCATTATTGAGAATAGAGCCAATTTTTATACCCAAAGAGTCCTGGGCATAAAGGGAGTTCTGGCAACAGCCTGGATAGGCACACCGATCCATGAACTTGGCCATTTGCTTATGTGTTACCTTTTCAGGCACAGGGTAGGAAAATTCAAGCTAGTTAACCTGAAAACAGTAGATGGAGTCCTGGGATACGTCAACCATGAATGGGACCGAAAGAGCCTTTATCAGAACATTGGAAATTTTTTCATAGGTATGGGCCCCATATTCAGTGGAACGGCAGCTCTGATCCTGGGCATGTACATCTTCTTGCCTGATTCCTCTGCCACCTTAGCTAACTACTTAACCCTTAATCCAGGCACTGCGGATCCGGACCAAATTACAAAAATCCTCATTCTGACCATGGAACTTTTTAAAAGCATATTTTCCATAGAACACTTTACTTCAGCCCGATTCTGGATTTATTTCGCTCTGGCGATAGGTATTTCCTCCCATATGGCCCTGAGCTGGGAAGATCTTAAAGGAGCAGGAAGAGGCCTGGTCACAATATTTGGCCTTATTCTTATCGTAAACGCAGCAGCCCTTATCCTCAACCTCGATATCTCCGGTTTTTTCAGGGGCATTCTGGTCCTAAATGTATACTTGCTGGCATTTTCGATGATTTCGATTGTTTTTTCATTAATCAGGCTGGCCCTGAGCGGTTTTGCGTATTTTTTGATCAAATAAAGAAAGGATTAAATTCATTTCACACATTGGAGGAATAAATTCAATCAATGATAACGTTTGCTTCAACCTGCTTGAAAAGATGAGGCTTTTCCGTGTGAACCGGGATAACGTTCTCAGGTTTTATCGCGTTTATCATTCCAAGAATCTCACAGCCGGATGCATGGCCTGAGGCATGTGACGAGTGCTTTGTAATCTTGAAGCGGTCCAGCCAGTACTGCTTTTTTTCCTCATCCAGTTCCATTTCATCGCAAAAAGGATCACAAGAAGATTTTATCCAGATAGCTTTTTGCGGTTGAATATCTACAAGCTGGTTCATTTCCCACAAGCTCATGGAAACCACATACTTTTCCGGATTCTGCTGCAGGTCTTTACAGGTTATCGAATTCTCCAGGAATAAATATGCTCGTTCCCATGACTCATAGTCTTTCTCAATTATATCTTTCTCATAACCTTTTTCGCAAATTAGTCCCCAACCTTTTCTAGGTACTAAAATTTTTACGTCCTTAATACGAAACGGACTCAATTTATCAAGTTCTTTGATAAGGTGAGCAGCTTTTAAAGGAACTACAAAATCTCGACCATTAGCTTTTGCCGAATCAAAAATGCTTTTCATCCTATCCAGGTCTCTTACCGGATGCTCAACAAATATTAAACCTCCGGAACCTGATACAAGCTCTGTGATTTCTTCTTTTACTCGGTTTTCGCTATCAATTTGAGTACTGTCTATCCGTGTACCCTCGCAGATCAGCCATTTCGGGCTGGCTAATCCGGCTTTTTCTACAAACTTCCTGCTTAACTCTTTGTTGGAGCCATGAAAACGGATATCCCCAGTATAAACTAAATTTCCTTCACTTGTATAAATTATAAATCCGCAGGCACCCGGTATAGAATGGTCGATAGGAAACATTTCAACTTCAAAGCTGCCTATCTTTTCCTTCTTCTCAGGCTTCATTAATGTATAATTCCTTGGATGGAGCTCCTTTTGTTTACAGGTAGCTCGCACCAATTTCCCTCCGTTTGTGTTGAACTTGAAGGCATCACAGACATTAATGTATTCTGAGAATGTGCTGCTTCCGGTTTCCTCTATACATTTCAGTATTGTTTTTGTCTCAGCTGTACAGTAAATGGGAATGTCATGTCTTAAAAAATGAATATACTGAGCATGGTCAGCGTGGGCATGAGTGAGGAGCACAGCATCTATCTCTCTTTCCTCCCCAGTTCTTCCCATATGTTTGAGATAATCGGTCCTGTAAAAGCCTTTCATATCCGGTAAAAGGCCGAGCTCAAAAAAATCAGTCAAACCGGAACATTTTCTCGGTTGTAAAAATTCAGAACAGTATTTAGAGTTCTGATTAAAACTCATTCCAAAGTCCAGTATGATTCTTGTTCCCTCGTGTTCAACAAGAATCTTATTACCGCCTATCTCGTTCTTTCCTCCAAGAATGTCAATCTTAACCAAATCTAGCACCCCTTAAAATAAGATATGAAATTTTTTTAAATTTTATTTATCTGCATATAAGTAATTTCCTATTTGGATTCAAGTAAAACCGTTTATCTATTCATTATCTATTTAGATTGTCATTCTCAGTCAAGGATTTGAAGGTATATAACCAAAAACAGAATTCGTAATACAGAACTTGTTTGAAAGATTAAATAGATAACTATGTAAAGATCTTGGAGCCATTGTAATTAATCAATATTGGGCAATTTCAAAGTCAAGGAACAAGATAGCAGGTTACTAAGATTAGCGAAGTCTATAAATTAATGGTTTATTTAACTGGATAATCTTAGGAAAATTAGGGAAAATACCATCTCCTCCGAATGACTTATTTGATGAGTTAATTAATCGAGTTATTACTAGGCGACAACCGGGACTTAAATCGGTTATTGAATACATTTCTGTTATTGTCAGAAGAATGCCTGAACTTTTTAATGAGAAACGAACCGAGTCTTTAATAATTGCTTTACAATACCTCATAAAAGAAACTGAACTTCCCGATAAAAAAAGTTTATACGAGATCGGATATTCTTTGATTCCAATCGATGAACTGCCAATATATCGGAGATTATCTGCAGAGCTATCATTTTGGATTTTTCAGAAACTGAAAAATGAAGGTAAGGAAATTCCTCCAATCGTAATAGACTGGAAAGAAGCTTGCTTGAAAGATCCTTTTCCTCCAGTAAGAAATTTCTGGATACAACAAATTGCGAACGAAGAACTTATCTAAAAATCTCATATTTTGTCTGGGCTCCGGAACCTGTTTTCTTGATCAGGTCGAGCTCTATGAGTTTTTTAAGGTGCTGGAGGACTGTAGGTTTTGAAAGGCCGGTCAGCTCGGAAATTTCACTGCTTTTCATAGGGGATACTGCGGATTGCAAGATTTGTTTATCATAATCGTCAAGGACCATAGAGAGATTTTTTTTGAAAATCACGGCAAAACGGTTGGGATCGGGTTTGAAAGTTACGGAGCAGAGGGGATGATTTTCGGTTTCTTTCTTTATTAGCTGAATCCCGTAGCCGTATCTTTCTATAAACCCGGTATCGTATAGAAGGCTGCAGATTGAAGGATTTCTGGGAACGTGATCAGGGTCATCGAGATCAACACCCGGGAGCAGTCCGCCGGGATTTTTAATCTCAATTCGGTCAGGATAGATGAAAATTCGGACATCGGCATTGATAATATAATTCCTGTGAGATACTGCATTTATGATTGCTTCCCGTAGAGCTCCTGGCGGATATTCTTCCA
This sequence comes from uncultured Methanosarcinaceae archaeon, assembly GCA_963818955.1. Taxonomy (GTDB): domain Archaea; phylum Halobacteriota; class Methanosarcinia; order Methanosarcinales; family Methanosarcinaceae; genus Methanosarcina. The sequence continues at coordinate 10,345 of CAWFUY010000009.1, forward strand.
TTTTAACTCTTCTTGTTCCTTTAAGAAATTCTACTTTTTTAATTATCCGCAGCAAGTCTTCATAAACCGACTCGATGCATTTCCATATGGGACCCTCGTATTCTTTACTCCATATCGGCTGACCTTTTTCCATTCCTATCATTCTAATTTTCGCTTGCGGGATAAATTCCCTGACATCTGTAAAAAAGAGTGTCCCTGCGTTAGTTAACATCCCATTCTTTATTGCTCCGGCACTTCTTAAGTATCGGTCCCTATCTTCATCCGCTACACCTCTACCTCTATTTTTCAAAATTTCCTTAAATAAGGATAAATATTTAACGGTAAATTCGTCAAAGTAATTTACTGTAAAATTCATTGGCCTACAGTAGTTTACAGTATCTTTTCCGGAGGGGATCATGTTAAAAAACTCGAATAAACAATAACTCACTGAGAGTAAAAATAGAGAGCTTTTATTATTTTCCGGATCTTTGTAGGGAGTGGCAAACTGTAGCGAATTAATATTCGATCTCTGCAATCCGGAAAATAATAAAGAGCTCAGATCTCACATTCAACTTTTACCGTTTGCTTGAATTTAAGTAGATGTTATATTTTTTTAACCAGTCATTCTGCCCTTTAGTCCAGTCGTTGTGCCTTTTAGCCCAGTCGTTATGTCTTTTAATCCAATCGTTATATCTTTTCAACCAGTTTTTATAGTCGTTTCCTCTTTTATCTTTGTTATTCCATTCTCTTTTTTCTTTGTCCCAATTGTTTTGTTCGTTATTCCACTTTTTTTGTTCATTGTCCCAGTTTTTATTTTCTTTGTCCCGTTTGTTCTTTTCATCGTTCCATTTCTTCATATCGCCAGGGACATTAGCTGCGCTTGCTGCTGAAGCTGGTATTGACATTAAAAAACAGATTGCCAATAAAATAGTCAAAATTCTGTTTACTCTGTCAATTATCTGTTCCCCCATTATACACAACTCCTTTCTTTTCCAGGACTTCCGCGTATAATCCAGTTTGACTGCTAAAGTCCTTTTTCGTTGTTTTTTCTAATTGTCTCGCCAGTAATTTACCGGTTGACAATGCAGAAATATGCAACTGTAAATATAAAATTGCTTAATAAATTAAAATTACTAATAATATTTAATTTATAAAACAAAGCATGTTAAAATTTATTTTTACAAATAATATTATTCGAAGAGCTCTAATACCTCTTAGACCTTTGTTTGTTCTTTGTTAAAATCGTCTTATCAGATACGAACGATTAAAGATGCCGAAATCTACGAATGTATATATAAAATCACTTAATAATCTAAAATAAATAATAATAATTCGAATATAAAGTATACTTTATGGGACTTCTATTTTCGAAAATATCCCCAAATCGGATAATTCAAACTAAATCCTGTAATTCAAACTAAATCCTTTTACTTTAATAAAGTAATTAAAATCCACTCTCTTTCCCTGTCATCTTTTCAATCTCAATCTTTATGACTGCCAACCTGTTAACTTTCCACTCCTCAAACTCAAAAGGTCCTTTCTTCCCATACTGTTCGGAGAGGACAGTAAGCCCTTCCACTTTTTCATCATAGTCTTCCAGAAACTTTGCCTGTCCGTACCCAATGACACTCCTGTAACGGACATTATATGTGCAGATATCATCTGATGTGATTATCTCAGCATCGATATCGGCTTCGAAACAAACCCTCGGATTCTTTTTAAGGATATCGATTTTCTCGCCTTTCTGAGAACTGTGAAGATAAATACAGTTATCTTTATATCCAAATGCCATCGGGACAATGTGAGGAGTATCTGCATCCGAGAGGGCAAGGTACAGGAATTTTGCTTTTGAGAGTATTTCTTCGATCTGCTGTTGGTCCTGGATAGGCCTTTTTATTCCCATTGTTTCACCTGAAAAAAGCTAATTTTTATAAAAGCCATAAATAAATCTTACCTTTCAGATAAAAACTAATTCTTTTAGGGGAGGAATTAAAAGGTAGCAAATTTGGTCTTAGAAGATACTGAAAGAGTATACTGGAATAAAAAAGTAAAAATATTTTCATGGACTTGACTGGGCCGCATTTTATTATTTGAATTCTACCAGCCTGACAACTCCACCTGTGCTGTCCGAATCTACTTCTATCTCTACAAGGTAAGTATAGTCTGAAATTTTCGAAAGCCCGCTTGCTCCGCTGCCGCCTACTATCAATGAGTAAACCTTTGCGTTGTATTTCTTTTTTGCTTCTTCCCAGCGGGCAAGCACTAGCTCGTCGGAGACCTCGGATTTTCCGTCGGTAATGAAAAGCAGGTCTGCACCCTGAAAGTCTTTCTCCTTGAGGGATTTGAGACCTGAGGCAAGGGCGGTATTGAAATCAGTTCCGCCGCCGAAAGTATATATGAGGAAATTCAGGAATTTCTCGGACATTTTTTTCCTGCTGCTGAGCTCGATTTCCAGGTGCTGGCTGGTGGAGGCAAAAAGGATAACTTTCATATCCCTCTGCTGTGATAGCATCCGTTTTGCCATGGCAAGTACAGCCGATTTGGCCAGGGTCTGGGGGGCTCCGTGCATGGAACCGGAGGTGTCCACGAGCACGATCATAGGGCCTCTGGGCTTTATGCGCGGAGGGCCGGTGTAGTGCTTGCCCAGCAGCTGGTAGCTCAAGAGTTTTCCTTCAAGCATGTCCGCATAAAATTTCCATTTCAGGGAAGGGTTAAGAAGCTTTGCAGCTTCCATCGGGAGCAGGTTATTGATAGAATCCGAGAAACGTACCGTTTGAATCCGGTTTTTCCCGAAAGGAGAAAGGCGTATGTGGCCGCCTGGAGGGTCAAACTCTCTTCTGCCGATAAAATCCACAATTCGTTTCAGGTCAGGATTTTGTTCAAAAAATGTTGAATAAGTTTTCAGCATTTTAAGCTGCAGGTAGAAAGGTTCTTTTTTAAGTTCTTTTACGGAATAACTCCAGTTCCTTCCGGGAAAAAGGAAGGCAAGCGTCTCAAAAAGGTCAAGGTTTTCTTCCATTTCCGAAATAAATTCGCTTATTCTCCTGTTCAGTCCTTCCATTAATCCATCCAGAAGCATCTGGTAATTTTCCTTCTGCATAAACTCAAGGACCGATTCCCTTAAGGCAAGCTCCGAAGGGTTTGTTATCCCCTGAAAAGTGCTGATGTCATCAAATAAACTATTTTCCCAGTTCAGAAGAGTTTTTTGTACAATTTTTTGAAATTCTGAAAGAATTGCCTCCATCTCAGCATCGAGATTTCTGAGGTTTTCTGCATTTAAAAGGCCGTTTGAGGACTCAGAAACAATTTCCATTATATCGTAAATTAAAGGAAGAAGAATTTTCAAGCTTGCAATTCCTGCTCCTCTGCTTTTTTTCGCGATTTTTCGAAGTTTCGGCCAGGCTTTTGAATTCTTGAGGGTCAAAAAAATCGGATAAAAAGCCCCGAAAACTCCAATAAACCTATCCGGGTCCTTTATCTCATATGGCTGCCCAAAGAGGATCTCGCAGCTTATTACTTCAGCTATTTTTTCCCTTAACTGGCGAGGGACTGTTCTTGGGAAGGCGATTGTGCTCCGCAACTCTCTTTCAAGCAGAGATTTTGTATGTTTCCGGAGAATAAGAGAGTCCTGTAAAAATTTATTTCTTGAAAATAAGGACTGAAATGAGTGTAAAGGCACATCCTGTTTGTCAATCAATTCCTTGTAGCCTTCTATCTCAACACCTCATTCCCTTTGACCAGATTATTGGTTTACCTTTGGGCACTCTTTAACGGTGAAGTGCTTATTTGAGCTTTAATCTGGAACTTATACCTTTCATAAAACTATTGACACTGCTGCCAGAATCGGGCACAGGAGTTTTTGCATCAGGAACTTTTGCTTCCGTAGCTTTCGCTTCTGCATGTTTTGATTCTGCATGTTTTGATTCTGAGCTCTTTGAAAGCTGCGATTTAGCCTGTACTTGCCTGCTTTGCAGCCCGATTATTGACCAGACTTTCGATATAAGCATATCGAGCTCTGCAAGCTCGGTACTCCTGGAATCGTGAAGCAGTAACACCTCACTTCTGTCCAGAGTTGAGAGCCAGATATTTTCCTCCATCATGCGCCTGAGAAGTTCCCTTTCATCTTCAAGCCTGTGCTTTACACGCCGGACTCTTTCTGCAAGGGCTTCATTTTCCTTTTCAAAAACATTTTTTTGGGCCGGGGATAATGTACTTGTTTTATCCATAGACCCATAGAGAGAATCAATTTCTTTTAGCAGGTTATCGTAGGGATAGAGCTTTGCAGCTCCCTCTTTTTTAAAGGAATAGCTGTGGTTAGGATGCAGTATATGATGATTTTCTATTTCCTGTCTCAGGAGGAATTCCTCACCGCAGCTGTCACAGATTACTTTTGCAGGGAGTTCATTTCTCAGGGCAATGCTTACTGCAGCCTGCAGGTCTTCTGCATCCTGGCGCAGTTTTTCCGTACTTATTCCGCCAGAGACAACGAGTTCGAAGACAGTTTTCCTGATTGTTTCCTTCTCTTCCGGAAGGTTCCAGAGCATGTGCTGGAGCAAAAGTGCCATTGTCCGGTCTACTGTTGTGCATCCGCTGCTGCAAGCTGCAACTTTCAGGACCTGAATTACTTTTTTCCACCGCCTGTCCGAAATTTCAATCTCCTGCAGTTGAAGGTTCTTTCGGAGTTCGGTTATGATAAGCTCAACGTCAGAGTCAATAGGAAGGATTTTTGCATTTTCTCTAAGCCCGTATATTGATGAAACCCTTATCCTTATAGAGGGCTCGAAATCCTCAGGGCTTCGGAACAGTAGAGCTCTGAAATTTTCATCGTCCTGGATATAAGCCAGCCTGTACCTGAAAAGGAAACGGTCGTAAAGAGCTTCCAGGCTTTCGTCTGCTTCGGGAAACTCATTGGATGCCCCGAAAACCGAAAGCAGAGGCACGTCTACGATTTCCCTTCCATTATGGTATTTGTGCTCGTTCAGGATTGTCAGGAGGCTGTTAAGGATTGCACTGCTAGCCTTAAAAATTTCATCCAGTAAAGCAACGTGGGCAGTCGGGAGGCAGCCCTCGATTTTCCGGCGGAATTCGTCTTCTTCCAGAGCTTTTAAGGACAGGGGCCCAAAAATCTCTTCAGGAGTTGAAAAGCTGGTCAGCAGGTAATTAAAGAAATTTCCTCCTTCAATAGACTGACAAATATTTTTTGCAAGTTGAGTTTTCGCTGTTCCGGGAGGCCCGAGAAAGAGAATGTTTTCTCCTGACAGTACGGCAAGAAGAGAACCGTTAATTTCGGCTTCTCTTTCTTTGAAATAACTCATAAATGCTGATTTGATTTCTAAAAGATCTTCTTTCAGGGCAAAGCCTCCGGGCAGCAGCAATATGGAAAAAATAAACTTTCGCAGGCATTCATCTAACTGTTTAGCCTGATTCTATTTTGATCCTATTTTAAATCTTCCAATTATGTTTTATTCTTGGATTTTGGGTCGTGTCCCTGAGTTATAGATTAATTCCGAAAAAGCGATGCGCTCCACGTACTTGATGAATATTTTGGGAGATTCTCACGCTTTCGGTTTTCAATGATTCAACCCATGACCGATTTAATTTCCGGCAATAAATGATTTGTAGTTTTGATGTCAGCTGAAAAACATAAAAGCTGCATGAAAATTCGAAGTAACTTATTTGGCAGCAAAAATAGATGACATGAAGTAACTAAATATTCAAATTTGATTATATATAATTATTTTTTTCTCTGAAATATAATCTGAATATAAAATATAAAGATCATAATGATATTTTACATTATATTCAAATAATTACATATATGCTACTTATAAATCTTATTTTTCTTTTTTGAAAAACTAACTATAACAAATTTAGACAATAAAAACTTTTTGTTTTATGTTAAATGAAAAGAGATATACAATGTTAAAAAGAACAAGTACACTGCTAAAAAAGATGTTAAGTGTTGTAAGTAACGATGTGATAAATCTAGTTAAACTTCAGCATTCAGATGTTGCTATACGGATGTAGCAATTTATTGAAATCAAAGGTTTAGCGAGATTTTTTTCATTCGGAGGGAATACATGGAAAGTGAAAAAAAATTTATATCAGCGATTTTTGTTCTTATTTTATTGGTTTATGCGTTACCTGCTGCAATAGCTTCATCAACTGATGAGTATTCGGCTAATGACAATTCGACCAATGACAATTCGACCAATGACAATTCGACCAATGACAATTCGACCAATGACAATTCGACCAATGACAATTCGACCAATGACAATTCGACCAATGACAATGACACAATCGTTGATCTGATTGCTAATTTTAATTCAGACGTGACTTGCGGATATGTGCCTCTAACTGTCAATTTCAATGATATGAGTGAGGGCGAACCTACCTCCTGGTATTGGGACTTTGGAGATGGAATGAATTCAACAGTTGAAGATCCTGTTCACACATACTGTCATTCCGGAAAATATGATGTTACTTTGACAGTAGCTAATGAGTTGGGCAATAACACAGTAATAAAGTATGACTATATAAATGTTGGAACCCACAGGCAATCCCAGGATACTAGAAGAATGTAGCACAGAAACGAAAGAAGTCTGTGAGAACACCAAACCCATTTGCGAAGAAACAAAACCAGTTTGCGAAGAAACAAAACCAGTTTGCGAAGAAACAAAACCAGTCTGCAAAGAAACCAAACCAGTTTGCAAAGAAACAAAACCAGTTTGCAAAGAAACAAAACCAGTTTGCAAAGAAACAAAACCAGTTTGCAAAGAAACAAAACCAGTTTGCAAAGAAACAAAACCAGTTTGCAAAGAAACAAAACCAGTTTGCAAAGAAACAAAACCAGTTTGCAAAGAAACAAAACCAGTTTGCAAAGAAACAAAACCAGTTTGCAAAGAAACAAAACCAGTTTGCAAAGAAACAAAACCAGTTTGCAAAGAAACAAAACCAGTCTGCAAAGAAACAAAACCAGTCTGCAAAGAAACAAAACCAGTCTGCAAAGAAACAAAACCAGGCAGATGACAATGGAGAAGTAGAAGACAATAACCAGGCAGATGCTAGTGGAGAAGTAGACGACAATAACCAGGCAGATGATAATGGAGAAGTAGAAGACGATAACCAGGCAGATGCTAGTGGAGAAAGCAATACTGCCTAAAGCATAAACAGCAGTCAAAATGCTGCTTAAATGGACATGAATAAGTAGTGCTTTATCGACCAGCACGTATAATGAAATGTAAGTGATGGGTTCTGTATAGTTTTCTGTTGATAGGACAAAGCAGGCGAATGATAACTTCTCTTTGGAAGTAGATGCCAAATGATAGCATTTATTTTGAATGATTGCTTACTGTTCCTGAATATGTATCTCAACAGGAAATTTGCAGAGGCGAAAAAGGGTCGTGGGTTTGAATCATTGAAAACTGAAAGTGTTAGAATCTCCCGATATATTCATCAAATAAGTGGAGTGCATAGCTTTTTCGGAATAGATCTATAACACAGGGACACGACCCAGTTTTCCAATGCGGAAATTCAAGGGGTAGCATTCGCCATGTACATCCGAACGTAGCGAATAAAATCTGGCATTCTATATTTCTCGATACGGATGAACGCGTTTTTTACCACGATTAGTTCTAGATTGGGAATAATAAGGCTCGATTTTTCCATTCCCTTTCAGATAAATCACTTAGACAAGGAATTTTTTCATTTTGTTCGGATATTAACGAACAATTTGGATCAAGGATTGTATAATTTTATGACATGCTCTTAGAGATGGATATTCTTCAGCAATCCGGAATAACAATTTGGATCAGTGTGCAGGTCACTGATGAGATAATATTATATTTCATCCCTGATTAAAAGGAAGCATATCTAAACCAATATTAAGTGATAACAAGGTGTTGAAGAATTAATAAAAGGGGAAAATAAAATGGAAATAATAATTGATTCCGAATTTAAGAATTTAATACCTCCAATGAAACCGGAAGAATTCCAGGGCTTAAAAGAGAGTATTATGAACAATGGTTACGATGACCTCTTCCCCATTATTACCTGGGATAATATTATTATTGACGGCCACAACAGGTATTCAATCTGTAAAGAGCTTAATATTGAGTTTCCGATTTTGGAAAAAGAATTCGACAGCCGTTTTGAAGTAATTAACTGGATAATTAACAACCAGTTGAACCGAAGGAGCATGACCAGCGAACAGAGGACCTATCTGATTGGAAAAAGGTACAAGGAAGAAAAAAAAGAAGAATGTAAACCAAAAAGAAAAGATAGCGCAGTCCCTTTGATCACTATACGTCCCGCTGACAGTAAAATAGAACAAATGCTGGCAGAAAAATACAAGGTAAGCCCTACAACTGTCCGAAAAGCCGAAAAATTTGCTAATGCGATCGATGAAGTTGCAAATAATGCAAGTATAGATCCTTACAGAATTCTCGGTAGAGAAATTAAAGCTACCAGAAAAGATATTGTTGAATTGTCCCAGAAGCCAGCAGAATTACAAAAGGAAATTATTGAGAAAATTGAGAAAAAAGTGGTTCCCAATATTAAAACTGCTTTGAGAGAAATTGAAAAAGTGGCTTATGAGGAAAACGAAGAAGAACCGGATGAAAAGCAAGAAACGGATTACGAAGAAAATGAGAATGAAAATGAAAATGAATATAGCAGCCCCTATGATTTGGCAGAAAAGATCTTTAACGTCATAAATAATTATAAAGAACAGTATCTTGACGTAGACCTGGAATTCATTAAAAACTCACTGGAAATTGTTAATGAAAATTTAAATGAGCGAGTAAAAATATGAATCCGAAAGAAACTTTGTGCTAGACGTTTATTCGAAAAAAATCCATATGTTAATCTCTTCGTGTGAACAGATCAATGATCCAAATAGCTCTAAAGAACGATACACTTTAGTAGAAATACATTGCAAGTTCTCAGCTACTGGTTTTAATAACATTATTTTCAACTGTTTTTCAAAATTAGAAAATTTTATAATCCCTTTTTGATAATTTAGGTTTAATTTGAAGATAATTTATAAGTTGATGCAATTTAGAGCCTATCTGAAAAGTGTTATTGTCCTTTGTAGTGTATAACGTGGTTTTTTACTTCCCATACAGGCTCTCAATTTGCAAGCATTTTGAGATTCATAATCAAATAGCAGCAAATAAAACTTAACCCAAATAAGGTTTAATGAGAGGAGATTAGTTTGGACTGGGATGAATTTTATAAAGGAAAGCCAGCATGGGATGTCGGTCACCCTCAACCTGCTTTTGAGGCTCTTGTCGAAGATGGAGAGATCAAGCCTGGACAGATTCTGGATATAGGGTGTGGCCGAGGTGAAAATGCCATGATGCTAGCAATGAATGGCTGTGATGTCACTGGAATAGACCTTGCGGAAATTGCCATCTCTGATGCAAAGGCTAAAGCTGCAGAGCGACATGTTAATGTAAATTTTGTCGTTGGAGACGTCTTAAGGATGGACCAACTTTTCAAAGAAGCTGAATTCGATGTCATTATAGATTCGTTTTTGTTTCACACTTTTACAGATGAGGAGAGACTCATTTTTGCCAGGCAGATCTACAAAGTGCTTAAACCAGGAGGTAAATATTTCATGCTATGTTTTTCCGATAAGGATCCTGCAGGTCCTGGACCTAGAAGGATCTCAAAAGCTGAAATAGAGCATACTTTTGCATCGCTTTTCAAAATTGTCTATATTGCGGATTCGTCTTTAATAGCAAATACTGGTAGAAGAGAAGCTTATCTTTTATCAGCCGTCAGGTGTTGATATAATGATATCGAGACTGGTTTAAAGGCTTCTCAGGTTCTATCAAGCTCAATCTACATTTAATGTAAACCTGCATTTCCATTCAAACTTTTTATATAATTTCGGAAATAAGCATAAAGAGAGGGCAGTGTAGCGAATTTGCTGTAAGTGCGACAAGAAGTTATGTCCTAAATTGCCTTGTGCTGCCCTTTCCATTTGGGGTAACCCTATTATGAAGTGCATCAGTAGTAATGCAGGTGTGCTAAGCTCGTAAGACAACGTGGAGAAGCCTGAAAGTCTAGTTTGGGTCATCTGCTAGGGTAAAAATGCCATGAAGAAACATATGTTGAACCATTGTACGGGTCGTGAAATTTGGGCTTGTTGTGAGGTTCGGGTATTGAGGATCTGGATAAGGATGCACCTGCAGCTGGATATTCTCAAAAAAACTAGTATTCTGGCAAAGATTAAACAAAGCCGTAATTCAAATATTATGTTTATATTCGACGGTTGTACCAAAGCTTTTTTACTTCCTAATTTAAAATTTTTTATGGATCCTTTTATACAGCTGAATAAACTTTATTAATTTGAAAAATATATCTTGCATCCTAAGTGTCCGCACTTCGCGATGGCCTGGGTAAAAGCAGGAAAGACACTGAACAAAACATTAAACTTAGAGAAAATCAAAAGGGGCATAGCAGAGTAAAAAATATCGTTGGTTTAAACAATTCAGTGATTTTTTGAACTGTATACTTTGCGATTAGCCATTCTTTACCGGTGAGTAAATGGACGAAAATATTCAGAGGCTCAATGAAAGAGCAAGCTACTATTCTGAGAAGATCTTAACACTAAGAGCTGAAATAAAAAACAGGATAATCGGACAGGACGACATCATTAACAACATGCTTATAGCATTGGTGTCCCAGGGACATGTGCTGCTTGAGGGAGTCCCTGGACTTGCAAAGACCCTCATGGTCAGGACAATGGCAGAATGCCTTGATTGTGGTTTTGTAAGGCTTCAGTTTACACCGGATCTTTTGCCGGCAGATATAACCGGTACCAAAATCTACAACCACAACGAAGCTTCCTTTTCCACACTTAAAGGCCCGATCTTTGCTAACTTCATCCTTGCCGACGAGATAAATCGTGCTCCTCCAAAGGTTCAGTCAGCACTTTTAGAAGCTATGCAGGAAAGACAGGTAAGTATACAGGGAGACACCTTCAAAATTGAACGCCCTTTCCTTGTAATGGCAACGCAGAATCCGATAGAGTCCGAAGGTACCTATAAGCTCCCTGAAGCACAGGTAGACAGGTTCATGTTCAAACTTCTTATTAATTATCCTACAAAGGAAGAGGAAATTGAAATCATTGAGAGGTTTACCCAGGGTATACAGCCCCATATATCGAAAATTCTCACAGCCGTACAAATTATTGAGATCCAGGATTTCAACTCCCAGATATATGCTGACACAAAGATCAAAGAATATGTGGCACAGATCGTAGACGCAACGAGACACCCACAAGCTTATGGTGTTGATGCTGACGGACATATAGAATACGGAGCATCTCCGCGTGCATCCTTATGGCTTATACTTGCTGCAAAAGCACATGCAATGCTTGGAGGGAGAGGATATGTGATCCCTGAAGACATAAAAGCTGTTGCATACAGTGTGCTTCGGCACCGTATACTTCTTAACTACGAGGCGGAAGTTGAAGAGGTCACCAGCGACCAGATAATAGCAAAGATACTTAACAAAGTAAAAGTGCCTTGATTGACCAAATAAAAAATTTGCTAGTGAAGAAGTATACACATCACTATCAGGTTGTGTGCTAATGCAGCGTGCAAAAGAAGTTATTAAGCAGGTAAAACGTATAGAGATCAGCACAAAACAACAAGTAGAGGGGCTGATCACTGGAAATTATCACTCTGTATTTAAAGGCCAGGGAATTGATTTTTCTGAAATAAGAGAATATAGAGCCGGTGATGATGTCCGTGCAATTGATTGGAAGGTTACTGCGAGATTCAATCATCCTTTTGTTAAAGAATTTATTGAAGAAAGAGACCTGCATGTCTATTTTGCTATAGATATGTCAGCTTCCGGAAGCTTCGGGAGTAACATTACAAAGAAGCAAAAAGCAATAGATATAGCAGCTAGCTTGATGTTTGCAGCCATGAAAAATAACGATAATGTCGGGCTTTTCATTTTTGCCGAAGGAATTGAAAAGTACGTCCCAGCCCGAAAAGGCAGGAAACATGTTCTTAAATTGCTCAGCATACTGGTTTCCTATGAGCCTGTTGCAAAAAGGACGGACATCATGAACAGTATGGAAGCTATTGCCATGCTGCTTAAAAGAAGAAGTATCGTCTTTCTAATCTCAGATTTTTGTTCCGATGACTTTTCAAAACCTCTTAAAGTGATGAAAAACCGACATGATATAGTAGCATTAAGAGTAACTGACAAACGTGAGCAGGAACTTCCTGATGTTGGTCTTATCGAACTGGAAGACGAAGAAACCGGAGAGCAACTTCTGGTCGACACTTCCGATGAAGACTTCAGGACACGCTATGCTGAACTTGTCATGGAACATAGTGTTTCTTTACAAAAAGTGTTCAGGAAAATGAAGATCGACATGGTTGACCTTATTACGGATGAACCGTATGAAATCGCACTTAAGAAATTCTTCAGGACAAGAAAAATAAGGAGATAAAATATGACAGGTTTTGATTCTCCTTATATTCTTATATTCTTACTGATAATTCCGCTTATTTATTATCTGTATAAAAAGATCAGGATACGGAAAAAGAACGAAGCAATAAAATTCAGCAACCTGGCATTTATCAAATCCGCATTAGGTGACACCAAAAAATCAAAAAGAGATGTACATCTTTTTTATTTATCGTTAGTGGCCATCGGTCTGATGATACTAGGTTTTGCAAACCCTCATATCCCTCTGGAACAGGCCAAAGAAGGAGTAAATGTTGTCCTGGTAATAGATGTTTCAGGAAGTATGCAGGCACAGGATTACACTCCATCAAGGCTGGGAGCAGCAAAATCCTCAGCTGAAATATTAATTAATTCCCTTCAAAGTAAAGATTATGTGGGAATTGTCACTTTTGAATCCGGGGCTACTACTGCAGCTTACTTAAGTCCTGATAAGGAAAAAGTTATTGAAAAACTCCGCAACATCGCACCAAAAGAAGGCAGCACTGCTATCGGGGATGGACTTAGTCTTGGGATTGATATGGCTTCGTCCATTCCAAACAAGAAAAAAGTAATTATATTGTTAAGCGACGGAGTAAATAATGCAGGTTATATTAGCCCCGGTGAAGCGATCCAGTATGCGAAAGCTAACAACATTCAGGTCTACACTATCGGCCTGGGTTCAAATAATAAAGTGTTACTCGGATATGACTGGTTTGGAAACCCACAGTATGCAGAACTTGATGAAGCCACACTACAAGCTATCGCAAATGATACCGGGGGAAAGTATTTCAAATCCGTTGATGAAAAAACACTGAATGAAATTTACAAAAACATAAGTGAGAACATAAAAAGAGAAAAAGAAGAAACAAACATTAAAGACTGGTTCTTCTTTGCAGCGCTTCTGACATTACTTATCCAGATATATTACAGATATGGAAAGGGAAGGATACTGCAATGATAAGAAAATCCATTGCCATTTTTTCACTTTTCCTGCTACTTGCACCCGTTGCTTATGCCGGAGGGAATATAATATTTTCAGTTCCTCAAAAGGATTACTATTTCCTGGTAGGAGAAGAAGCTTATATTCCTCTTAATATAACCAATTTATATAATAATGACATAAACGGCATCCTGGGATACACAATTACACAGGAAATTAATAGCGGATCAGTTCACTTTTCAAGTTCCAATACTAAATCAACGAACCTTCCGGTAAACAAAGGTAACTCCACAGTCAAGCTAGGGTTTGGGAGCAGCGATAAACCTGAAACATTAAATGTATCACTCAATTTCAATTACGAAGAAAATGGAAGCAAAGTTGTCAGCCTTGGCGACATTGCCATACATTTTGTCGAAAACGAATCTGATAAAAAAAATCAGTCAAATCCGATGCAGAGCTCCTCACAGGAATCTTCCGGTACGCAGCAAACAACGGACCCGTTTTCAGAACAGGAACAGCAAATGCAGCAAACAATGCAACAGATGATCAATCAACAATCATCGATGCAAAACCCCCAGCAGGCTTCACAAAACAATCAACAGGACCAGGATACTTCAGCTCTAAAAGAGCAGATGCAAAAACAGGTACAACAACAGCAGCAAATGAAGCAGCAGTTCCAGCAGCAAATTGCAGCTAACCAGGACTTCCGGAAGGCAAACCAGGAATTGTCGGGTCTTGGATACAATTTGACATCTATCAATGCTAATCCTTCATCAAATAATACGGGAACCTTTACGGCAAATTATGAAAAACAAAACGGTGATAAGGCAAGCATTCAGGGAGAAATGAATAATGGTACGATGCAGAGTCTGCAAACGGACAAAGCGGAAGACCGGCAAAAAATGAGGGACTTGCTTTCCCGGAACAAGGACTTCCAGGAGTATCTGAAACAACTGCAAGATGACGGTTTTAAAGAAGTCGATTCGACGTTTTCAAAAGAGAACAACACTACGGATCTTCAGATACAATATGAGAACCCCCAAAATGAAACGGCCCAGATAAATGCCAGATTCGTAAACGGTAGTGTTGAGCATGTCGAACTTGTAAGAGAGCAGGAAAGGAACCTTTACCCTCTATATCTCATTGGAATTCTGATATCTCTCGTGCTTGCTTATCTGGGGTATAAAAAATATTCAGGTAAAAAAGAACAGAAATCATTAGTTGAAGAGAAAATACAACTCCAAAAAGAAAACTTTGACTTCAGAGAAGCCGCAGGAAAACTTGTGGAAAAAGCAGTTTCACTCTATGAAGAAAAACAGTTCAAGGACGCTTACGGAACTGCTGGACAGGCTCTGCGGTTGTATTTGAGCTATAAATATGGATTAAACAAAGAAGTTACAAACTCCGAACTGATAAATTACCTGAAAAGTAAAGGCGTAGAATACGGGAAATTCGAGAAGTGTTTACAATTGTCCAGTCTCGTCGAGTTTGCAAAACATATGCCTGCAGATGGTGAATTTGAAGAAATGATTAAAACTATTAAGAACACTATGAAAGATGAAAATTACTAAAAAAGATGAAAATCACTAAACAGGTTTAATGTTAGAACGAAACTTATTTTAATATTGTTTCGTAGTTTGCCGGAGAAGGTATGGCTGAGGTAGTCCTAAAATTTACAAAGATCTTGAGAAGAGAAGCAAACTTCTACCTTTTCAAAGGTTTTGAAAATGTGAAGCCCAGAGGTGAACTGCCCTGTGAATACCTCTCTGGCCCTCATTTTGCAGTCTGGAACGGAGTTCTATTGTATTCGGACGGGGAAAATTCATTCTCTCTCATACCGGGAAATGAGGTCTCTGAAGATAGATACCAAGAACTTATGCAGCTTATTGAAAAAGGTAAGGAACGGTTAAAAGAGATCAACGAAAGAAATCAATCCTGATTTTTGTCTTTCGTTTACCTTTGCTAATAAAATATTTAAAAACTGAGTGTTTTTCCTCTTTTTCCAGCTTTTGGAGGGTTTAGGCTCGACTTCCTTGTTGAAAAAAAATAAGATAGAAGATACCGTAAGAATTTTTCTATCTTCTTAGTCGGATAGAAGATACTGTAAGTATTTTTCTATCTTCAAATCACATACCATAAATCGAAGTAATCACTTTCGAATAGCTCATTTACTTTGAGCTTGTGATGGGAGTAAGCTTACCCCCATCGGTTAATGTGTAGGTCTTACTGCCAAGCCAGCTATTTGCACCGGAGCTTGAGTCATAGTAGATAGTGTAGCCATTATCCTTGATATTGGCCAATGTTGTGTCCTCATCTTTCAGACTTGTTAGATAAGAAGTTCCGGTCACATTCCAGCTACTTGTTGAATCCAGGGTCAAAGTTATGGAGCTTGCAGTATTGTCCGTGTTTATAGCTCCGGTCAGCGTTGTGTTGTTTTGTAGTATTGTTTCAACGGAACTGATATTATCGCAGGTAATATTGCCTTTAAGAATCTCGCTGTCTGCTTTAAAGGTTACATTACCTCCGTTTGATCCCGTATTGCCCCATCTGTCAGCGCTTGCTGTCAACAGGGTACCGGATGTGGCGGTTAACTCAGCCCCTTTTAGCTCAATTACGGATTGAGTATTTGTAATATAAAACAGAGGGCCAACTGCCGCCTTAAGCGAACCTGCATTCATTGTAAAGCTGCTGGTACCTACTTCAGCATCCCCGGAGAAGCTTTGATAAAGCATTGCTCCACATTTTTTCGCACCTGAGAGAGTGACATTCGTCAGAGATATTGAGTTCTTTCCTTCTATTACTGCCGCTTCTGATCCTGTCGCTGAAAGTGTGGCATCAGAAACAGTAATCGTGCCTGTAGAATAAATACCCGGAGAACCATCTCCAGCAGTGGTCATGGTTCCGCCTGTGACATTGATCGTTCCTCTACCGCGATCAGTTGCTATGGCTGCGCAATGTTGCCCCTGTGTGCTGATGTCTACATTTATACAGGTTATATTACCGGTTTGAGTTGCATCAACACCACGAGATCCATCCGCTGTAGTTTTAATCTGGACATCTGATAGAGTTATCGAGGATCCTGTGCCTGTTGCAAAGACTCCGTTTGCCCCATTAGCATTTGTGCTTATTGTACAGTTGCTTAATTTGATCGTACTGCCGGACTCAGCTAATACACCGGCGTTGAGGCCATAAAAATCACTATTATCATTCGAAGAAGTATCTCCGGTCTTTGTTACCGTTGAATCAGATAGAACTAAAGTGCCCTTATTTGTAACTAAGATACCACTTTCATCTGTATTAGAAGCGATAATAGTCTGACTTGAATTCGTCTCAGTTTCCCCATTTAGAGAATATGCACCAGTTGCCGTAACGTTAGAACTACCTGATGAGCCTTGTGAATTCGCAGAATCGCCTGGTGCAGATGGCATATTTGCTGAACCGTTCGGTGCAGGTGGCATATTTGCTGAACCATTAGGTGGATTTGTGTTTTCACCTGATACTGCAGGTGAAGTCTGGTTAGCTGCCCCTTGATTCTTATTTCCTGTATTCTGTGTCTTTTCAGCACAGCCAGCAGCAAAGACAACAGTAGAAATTAAAAGGAGTATTATTGTTATCCTTAACATTTTTTTCATATTTATCTCTCATTTAATCTTTTCTTCATATTTTTCTTCATATATTGATTGTAAAATTTAGTATCTTATGAATTATTTTTGTGCAATCGGTTAAAAGTTCAAATATTTAGATTCAAATTTATAAAAAATTCATTATTGCACGATCTAGGTTGCAGACAAACCACTTTAAAAAAACAATATATCATATATACGAAATTCGGTAAAAAAATGCATCAAGTGTAATTACTCGGTATTTATAAACTAAAAAATGTTATGATCAATTTATTCCGTACAATAGATGTATTTGACTTGAAACTTTTATTTCAAAATTAATTTGATATGCACGTTTTTAAAGTCGATTATATAAATTTTTTAGTACTTACATTGTATTCGGTTAAAGAATGTACTTTTTGATTAATCCATTACAATTTTACTTTGTTATATCTCAAAAAATAATAAGTTGTTAGGGATTTTCTCTAACCGAATACAAATGAGACGTAATTAGCTCTGGTTTCCTCTTGGGGGCATTGTAGAATTGTCTGGCATATTACCTGGTCCTCCTGGGGGCATTGTGGAATTGCCTGACATATTACCTCCTGGTCCTCCATGAGGCATTGTAGAATTGCCTGACATATTACCTCCTGGTCCTCCATGAGGCATTGTAGAGTTGTCTGGCATATTACCTCCTGGTCCTCCTTGAGGCATTGTGGAGTTGTCTGGCATATTAGCAGATTTATTTCCCGAATCCTCAGCAGGAGATAACGTGGAATTTGATGCCGTATTCTCTGATGCTTTGTTATCTGTACATCCGGACATCACTACTACTGAAATAAGTAGCAAGCCGATTAATAAAAAGTTTATTTTTTTCATAAAATACCTCACTTGTTTTTGAATTAAAATTTACTGTCCTTTCTTTTACTTTCACTCGTACCTCAATGCATCTACTGGCTTAAGTTTGGACGCCCTATATGCAGGGACAACTCCTGAGATTACTCCTATAAGAACCGCCAGAGTAAGTCCAAACACCATTAGTTTCGGAGAAAGATATATACTTGAGCTACTTCCGCCCATCATTTTCATCCCCAGCAGCGGGAAGAGCGTTGAAACAAAGGCTCCCAGGATAACTCCGAGGATGCCTCCGACAAGCCCTACCATTGCAGAGTTAAATAGGAAAATCATAAGGATATCCCTGTTTTTTGCCCCAATGGCTTTCATGGTTCCGATCTCCTTTGTCTTCTCGAGGACAGAAGTAAACATGGTGTTAGCAATCCCGACAGCTCCTACCAGAAGGGATACAGCTGCAATGGCTCCGAGGAAAAGAGTCATTGAACTCGTCATTTCGGTAACCGATTCGGCCATGGACTTTGAAGCTGATACGGTAAAGTCCCTGTCTTCTTCTCGAGCAATGTGCCTTGAGACCATGAGCTTATCCACTATATCTTCCATCAGGCCATCCACAAGATCTTCACTCTTGGCTTTTACAAGTATTGTATCATAAACATCCTCTTGTGCATCGTCAATAAGGGTTACTGCTGCATTAATTGGCATATAAATAGCTCTGTCACCCGATCCTTCCTCCGATAAGATTCCAATGACGCGCACTGCTTTACCGTTAACTGTTATTACCTGGTTGACCCCTATGTCCTGGTCATAGGTTCCACTTGCGATACCGCTCCCAATTACTGCAACATAAGTGTCACCAGGCTCAAGTAATCTTCCGGATTGTGTTTCCAGAGTGGTCATATACTTCCAGATCTGGGGATCAACACCTGTAATTGAAAGAGTTGCATTCTGTGCGGCATACACTATGGGTTCGCTGCCGGAAATTTCCCCTTCTATGTATTGTATGCCGTCTAATCCTCGGAGTGCTGAAATATCTTTTTTTGTCAATTCAACATCTGTTGTCGTACCTCCGCCCCCTCCCCCTCCTCCTCCGGGTCCAGGCATATTAGATGACGCTCTGGAATATCCGGGGCTTATGGTTATTTTTGTCAGATCCATCTCGGCAAGCCTGGCTTGGACCTGTTCTTGCATGGCATCTCCGAGGGAAAGTATGCCTACCACAGATCCTATACCTATGACTATCCCTATAATGGTCAGCCAGCTCCGTAATTTACTATGCACGAGCATGTTCAGGCCCATTTTAAGATAGGTTGAATTTCTCATTCTGCACCCTCCGTTTTTTTACCGGTGCTGTCTTCAGTCCTTCTTCTCTTCAGGCTTTGGGATACCGGATTTTCTTTCTTTTCTTGCCTGTATCAT
>CAWFUY010000010.1:0-70648 GCA_963818955.1 uncultured Methanosarcinaceae archaeon
GTTAGAGCGTGTCTTAAAATTAAACTTGATCCCACAATTGAGATAGGATTCATTCACATGAACCGAAGGACGGTAGATTAAACCCTTAAATGTTTAAAATGTTAATTTGAGCCACAAGATCTACTGCGCTTGATTAATCTCTCTATGAGGATAGTACATGGAATAAAGTGATATCCTTAAGTTCATATGTGCTTTAATTTCTGAAAAAATTCACGATATTATCTTAAAGTTAACATTGCTTCCTACCCAATTGTACAGTTGATTTGAATATTAAGACACCCTCTTAGAGACGCTCAGGAAAATTTTCCATCATCTAACTTGAGTAATATTTTATATATGTAAGAAATGTGAGTACTAGGGTACCTGCCGCAAGTATAATGAGATCAAAAAGCAAAAATAACAAGTTCGACTGAGCAGTTACAAAGATATTAAACCATTGGTCAGGGCATAAATATGGAAATATCTTTTTACTTTTAGAGACCACCAGAATTTGTCTTTAACAGCTTCTTGATTTCTACCAAAATTAGGATATATTACCCAAAAACTTGAATTACCGCCCGATATTTGCTCGCTTCGCAGCATTCGGGAGTTGAGAGAAGTTCTTAGTATTCTGCATCGAAGTTATACACTTTTCGGATAAGTTCTTAGTCTCTAAGCTTTTCTACTCTAATTTTTCTTTCCTTTAAAAAATATAGAATGTTATAAAAATCACTTTGCTTTGATTCTCAACATTGTCATATCTATTGCATTCTCAGGACAGATGCTGAAACACCGGCGGCAGCTTGTGCCAAGGCATTTCTGGCTGTCATATTTTGCGATTCTTTTATTGTCGGTTTCGATGATTTCTAAAGCATTTTCAGGGCATTCTTCCACGCATTGATTGCACTCAATGCATTTAGGTACGGGAACTTCGAGGAAGATGCCTATTTCTTTGAGGATGGAAAGTCCGCCTTTTCCTACCTGCTCTATGTCTTTACTGACTCTTTTTTCGATGCTGATGTTTTCAAGAGTCTGCGGGAGGTGGGGCAGCTTATAGAGTTCAAGCATCTGGTCGTACATATCGAGGGGCATGCCCTGGGTCCAGTAGGCGAGTTCGCAAATGTAGAAGCTGTTAAATGTATTGCTGGTTGCCATCATAATGTGATCGGCAGTGATTTTTTTCGCAATCCTGATCACTTCGTCCAGTCCGGACTTATCCAGCACAAGTTTCCGGGCGAGGGAAAGAGAGGTGTTCCCGAACTGGATAATTTTTTTTGCATATCCGGGTGCAACTCCGAGTCTTCGGGCAGCTTCGGCATCTACATAGGCTCCCGAGGCTCCGGACATATATGCGTATTCCAGGTCTTCATATTTAATCCCGGATTCGACAATCAGGGTCAGATGAGCGGCCCGGATTGCTCCTATAGCTTTTCCGGCTTCTTCCAGGTCTTTTTCGGTAATCTCGATGCCCGGTCCTAAGACCAGTTTTCCGTTGGGAAGTTTTGGGGTTTTTTCGATAATCCCGCTTTTAAGTGCCAGGGCAAGAGCCGAAATTACCCCTGTTCCGGTAATCCCTACTGCTGAGTAGCCATAGGATTCTTTTATCTCGCCGGTGACCGGATGGACCAGGTAGGCTTCCTTTTTCTCCATCTCTCGGTCAAGCACGAAGATTTTCCAGTACTGCCCTTCAGGTTTCACATCGCAGATTGCGCCCGGGCTTGCAAGCATTCCGGAGCTTATGCCCTGTCCTTCGATTGCAGGTCCGGCTGCGGCACTTGCGGTAATAATTCGATCTCCCACTTTCAGGGCCATTTCGGCGTTTGTGCCGTAGTCAGTAATTATGGAAGGATCCGTCCGGGCAAGGAAATCGGTTTCAAGCATCATGGCGAGAGCATCTGCTCCGATTTCATGCTTAATTGCAGGGGGTACGATGATTTCGCAGTTTGGCAGATTACTGCCAAAAATTTCTGAAGCAGAAAAGATGCGGGCGTCTCTTTTTACATTCTGGACCCCAAGCACTTTCTGTTTGTTTTCGCCGGCGTATGCGAGGTCCCGAATTTCGATATTCTGGAAAAGAGATAACTGGATAGGGTTTCCGCAGACTGCAAGCCTTTCAATTTTGGAAAGGTCGATGTTAAACTCCAGAAACATCCTTAAGATAGTCTCGGTAATAACTGCATGAGCCACATTCTCCCCTGTCGTAATAGCAAAGTCCAGGTGGTCCATAACATTTCCTCCCGGCAGAGGATGGCCCATGGTTATGACTGTTTTTAGGGTTTCTTTCGTTTCAAGATCTATAAGTTGAGCTCTAAAACCGCTGGTACCTAAATCAAGTGCTACTCCGTACATTTCAGATTCTCCATAGTATAAACTATTTGGAGGCGTCCGGCACCATGGACTGCCTCAACTTTAATCTAGCTATATGAAATGTTTGAAACTCAAATTAAGAGTTCCTATAAAGTGATAGACAGTAAGATATGCGGATATTATAGGATTGATATCTTAATTCAATCACTTAGAATTACATAATCTTATTATATTTTAAACTTTTATATACATTTATATTTCCTCAGTTGCTAAGATAAAACAACTTTACTTGTATAAATCACTCTCATTTTTTTAACACACCCCACCAATAGCTTTTTTCACGTAATAAACTTTATTAGAGGAACAATAATACATAACTATTTATAATTGAATTTTTTAAAATATGACTGCCTACTAGTTAGGAGGATAAAAAAAATGACAGCAGGTTTATAGATGACCGAACTCACACCAAAAGAAAGATTATACCGTGCGTTAAGAAAACAGCCGGTGGACAGGATGCCCGCCGTATGTTTTACGCAGACTGCAACTGTTGAACAGATGGAAGCTTGTGGCGCTTACTGGCCTGAGGCCCATGACGACGCCGAAAAAATGGCAACCCTTGCGGAAGCGGCTCACACGGTAGTAGGCTTTGAGGCTGTGAGAGTACCTTTTGATATTACGGCTGAGGCAGAACTTTTTGGCTGCAAAATAAAGGCAGGGGACCTGAAACAGCAGCCTTCGGTAATCAAGCACAGCGTAAAGACTCTTGAAGATATTGAAAAAATAAAAGATTTCAATCTGGAAGAAGGCAGGATTGGCTTAATCCTTAAAGCTGTTAAAATCCTTTCAGAGAAATACGGAAAAGAACTCCCAATAATCGGTTCCATGATAGGCCCCTTCTCGCTTGCCCAGCATATTAACGGAGATGCCTGGTTTGGAAACATATTCACAGGTGAGGATCTTGTTCCTGCGCTTCTGGACTTGTGCTCGGATTTCAATGTTGAATACGCTAAAGCAATGGTTAAGAACGGAGCAGACACCATAGCCATTATTGACCCGACGGCAAGTTATGAGCTGATTGGCGGAGAGTTTTACGAAAAGTTTGCCCTTCCCTATCAGAAGAAGATTGCCGATGCAATGAAAGAACTCGATGTTGCTACGGTGCTTCACATCTGCGGAAACACGACCAATGGCCTTGGGATTATGGATAAAACCGGGGTAAACGGAATCAGCGTAGACCAGAGGGTGGATATAAAAACAGCAAGGGGCAACGTAGAAAATGCACTAATTATTGGAAACCTTGACCCTGTAGCCGTACTCTGGAACGGGACTCCTGATGATATTGCTGCAGCTTCAGCTAAAGCACTTGAAGCAGGTGTCGGGCTGCTCTCCCCTGGCTGTGGAATCGTTAGTATGACTCCGACTGCCAACCTTCAGGCAATGATCAGGTGCGCAATTAACTACAAATACTGAAGCTTTGCTGACGAAATATTGAAGCTTTGCTGAAGATTTTGCTAAATTAAAAATCGCTAGAAGCTTAAAATGTCGGCCTTCAGCCGACTTCATTTTTTACTATTTAGGAAGATAACCTTTAATTGATCTCTTTTTGCTTTTCATCTTCTTAATTACTTTCCAGAAACATGATTTTATGGCCCCCGAAACAAATCTAGTATTTATATTTTTCTCTTTTAAGAATGGACCCAATATTTGAGATGACAAGCGCTATTGAATCTGTTATATTAACTAAATTTTGTGAAAGCAAATTTACTGATATTTATACTTTATGATAAACCCATATCAACTCTTTTATATAGGATAACTCCCATTTTTATTCAGGAATTGTATCTGAATATCCAGAACAATTTTTGATAGTTATGGCAGGTGTACAGCTGGAAATTTGAGACATAGGTTGCAAGTTGGACAGCAAATACAAATTTTTAATTCAGCATAAAATGGTGATGTAAAAAATGGCAAACCAGGAAATATTTGATAAGTTACGTGATGCGATCGTAACTCAGAACATATCAGGTATTGCACAGTTGACCAGGGAGGCTTTAGATGCAGGCATCCCGCCCCTTGATGTAATTAGTAAGGGTCTTTCCGTTGGAATGAAGATTGTTGGTGACAAGTTCGAAGCCGCCGAGTTTTTCCTGCCCCAGATAATGATGTCCGGAAAAGCAATGAGCAAAGCAATGGAAGTTCTTACTCCCGAGCTTGCGAAAAACCAGGTAAAAGGAGAAGAGACCGGCCTTGCAATTACTTTTGTCGCAGAAGGAGACATACACGATATCGGGCACAGGCTTGTTACAACAATGATCGGAGCAAACGGATTCCAGATTATAGACCTTGGAGTTGACGTTCTCAATGAAACAGTCGTAGAGGAAGCTGCAAAACACAAAGGAGAAAAAGTTCTCTTAGTTGGTTCTGCTCTCATGACCACCTCAATGCTTGGTCAGAAAACCCTCATGGACAGGCTCAAGGAAGAAAACCTCAGAGACAGTGTAAAGTGCATGTTCGGAGGAGCTCCGGTATCTAGGTAAGTGGATTGAAGAAATCGGAGCAGATGCAACCGCAGAGAACGCTGCCGAAGCTGCAAAAGTAGCACTTGAACTTATGAAATAATTCAGGAGGCAAAAAAATGACATTTAGGAAATCATTTGATTGTTATGACTTCTACGATAGAGCACTAACTGGAGAAAAGTGTTCTCTGGACGACTGGGACCTTATGAAGATCCCGATGAAAGCAATGGAGCTCAAGCAGAAGTATGGACTTGACTTCAAAGGAGAGTTTGTCCCTACTGACAAGGACATGATGGAAAAACTCTTCCGGGCAGGATTCGAGATGCTGCTTGAGTGTGGTATCTATTGTACCGACACCCACAGGATCGTAAAGTACACTGAAGATGAAATCTGGAACGCAATCAACAATGTACAGAAGGAATTCGTGCTCGGAACAGGCAGGGAAGCAGTAAATGTCAGGAAGAGAGGGATTGCTGATAAGAAAAAGCCCATTATCCAGGGTGGTCCTACCGGTTCTCCGATTTCTGAAGATGTGTTCCTCCCTCTTCATATGAGCTACGCCCTTGAAAAGGAAGTAGACACCATCGTAAACGGTGTGATGACCACAGTGCGTGGGAAGCCTCCTATTCCAAAAAGCCCATACGAAGTGCTTGCAGCAAAGACGGAAACCAGGTTGATCAAAAACGCATGCGCCATGGCTGGTAGGCCTGGCATGGCTGTCTAGGGACCCGAGACCTCCCTGTCCGCTCAGGGCAACATCTCCGCTGATTGTAATGGCGGAATGGCCTGCACGGACAGCCACGAGGTCTCTCAACTCTGCGAACTCAAAATCGACCTTGATGCAATCTCGGTAATTGCTCATTACACTGCAAACAGCGACATCATAATGGACGAACAGATGCCTATTTTCGGGGGATATGCAGGCGGCATCGAAGAAACCACAATTGTCGACGTTGCAACGCATATCAATGGTGTTCTCATGTGCAATGCAAGCTGGCACCTTGACGGCCCTGTGCACATCCGCTGGGGTTCAACCAACACCAGGGAAACTCTAACGATTGCAGGTTGGGCATGTGCAACTATTTCTGAATTCACTAACATCCTCTCAGGCAACCAGTATTACCCCTGTGCAGGCCCCTGTACTGAAATGTGCCTGCTTGAAGCTTCAGCCCAGTCCATCACTGACACTGCGTCCGGTAGAGAAATTCTCTCGGGAGTAGCCTCTGCAAAAGGTGTAGTGACAGACAAGACCACCGGTATGGAAGCCAGAATGATGGGAGAAGTTGCAAGGGCAACTGCAGGTGTGGAAATCTCTGAAGTAAACAAGATCCTTAACAACCTTGTACCCCTTTACGAGAAAAACTACGCAACTGCACCAGCCGGGAAGACTTTCCAGGAATGCTATGACGTAAAGAAAATACGTCCAACAGATGAATACATGAATGTTTACGACGGCGCACGAAAGAAACTCGAAGACCTCGGACTTGTTTTCTAAAAAAAGAAGATTGGATGAAGATCTTAGATCTTCATCAACTTTTTCCTGTAATAGTCAGTTTCGTTTTTCCTTATTCATACGAAGCGACTTCATTTTTTCTCATTTGTGTTTTCATTTTCTTCTGTACAAATAAACTGCACCAAGTAAGGCAGTAACTCCGAAAATCATTTCAAACCCGGGGGTTCTTTTGATTCTTTTTGCAGGAGCGCTTGTGTTGTTTTTCTGAGCTGCGTTTGCTGAGGTATTTTCTTTGTTTTGCTCAACCTGATCGTTGGTTCCAGGCTGTATAACAGATCCGGTTCCTGTTGTCTTACCTGTTATTGCAAAGGGAGAGAATCCCGGGGTTTTTGCCGTGAAATACAGGTAGTTACTGTCCTCTCCTGATTGGGTGGTTTGTAACTGCTCCCATTTACTGTTGCTATACCTGTTCAGGGTGATTGAAGATTGGTCAATCTTCTTGTCCTGTATCCAGGATTTTTCAACCCTAAAGCAAACGGAAGCATTTTCTATATTGTTTGATACAATCCCACTGTTACCAATCCAGATATTTACGTTTTTGTAAACTTCGTTAGAAGGCAATGTCGAGACGAAAGTTGATT
Organism: uncultured Methanosarcinaceae archaeon; assembly: GCA_963818955.1. GTDB lineage: Archaea > Halobacteriota > Methanosarcinia > Methanosarcinales > Methanosarcinaceae > Methanosarcina. The sequence continues at coordinate 6,901 of CAWFUY010000010.1, forward strand.
TTCCTTTCAACATCTCGACTATAGTATTTGTTTTACCGAATGTTTTCTTTGAATCGAAGCTCACATATATGACAGGAGTGGCGTTCTTCGGGAAATCAATCCTTACATTATTTCCGCTCCCAATGAAGGCCTGAGAAATCTCTTTAGCCTCAACATTGTTTGCAGGTTCTGCAGAGCCACCCGAACTTCCGCTGCTACTGCCGGAAGAACCACCGGAACTTCCACCGCTACTGCTAGAAGAGTCACTGGAGCTAGTGCTTGTTTGCAGTACGGTTATTGCAGCAGTTTTATAGGCAGATCCGTTTGCATTGCTGACTGTCAGATTCGCCGTATAAGTTCCCGGAGTAGTGTATGTGTAAGCTGGTGGATTCTGAACATTTGATTCAGCAGCTCCGTCACCATTGAAGTCCCAGCTCCAGGTTGTTGCATTTTGGGATTTGTCAGTGAACTGCACTGAAAGTGGAGCGGATCCGCTCTCAGGACTGGCAGTGAAATCTGCAACAAGGACTTGAGTACCTTCGGTTTCCGGGGTCACCACATTATGCGGAATACGTATTATCGGGAGTATAGTGCTGCTACTTTCGTTAGGAAGCTTATCACAGCTTACTGTTGCTGTATTTTTAATAAAGCCGCTTCCTTCACCCTCGTTCTCTATATCTTCTAGAGTAACCGTGTAGTTTCCTGTATAGACCCAGGTCTTTCCGGATTTTAACACGCCAGACTCAACACCATATCCTGTAGGCCCTTCCAGTCCCGGAATATTCGGATCGATCACTGAAACATTTTTAAGATCTATGTCCCCGTTATTCCTGACTGCAATCTGGTAGTTGATTACATCTCCGGGGTTGTTGACCATAAAGTCTCCAACCTCATCGATCCCGATTATTGATTTGTATATTGACAAATCAGCCTTCCTGGCAACCGGCATTTCTACGCTACTATTCTCTTCCGGAAGCTGGTAACATACGATTGTTGCAGTGTTGCTGATATTTCCACTTTCATTGTTAATGTCGTTACTTGTGACAGAATAATTACCTGTATAAACCCAGAACTCTCCCGGATTCAGGACATCAGGATCAATATCAGTGCCGTTAGGACCTGTAAGATTAAGCATCGGATCAATTACCGAGACATTTGTCAGGTCCACATTACCATCATTTTTGATCACTATCCTGTACTCGATTATGTCATCAGCCCTATTGATTATACAATCTCCTGTCTCGTCAGCTCCGATTGAAGACTTGAATATACTGCAACTCGGAACCCGGTCAATTGGGAATTGAGAGCTAAAGTTTAGAGATTCAAGCTCAGTACAGCTGACAGTTGTATTACAGTTAAGGAATCCGTTACCTGTAGTTCCATTATTGTTGATGTCTCCCTGAGTAACAGTGTAATTCCCGGTATAAGTCCAGTTTTCTCCAACTTCTAAGATTCCATCGGAATTCAAAGATTCGATTGGACCTGTAAAGTTGAACAGGGTACAGTTAACAGTCACATTTGTAAGATCAACGTTACCGTTGTTTGTCAAGTTAAACTGGCAGCTGAGTTCATCTCCTGCAGTAGTTATAATTGCAGAAGGTCCTTTTCCGGAAACATTAACGGATGTGTCATTGATGGAATAATCAGGACTATGTTCCAGGGATACGTTAGCACTATCGGATTTTTCCCCCAGCTGGGTACAGATGACGGTCGCAGTGTTGTTAATGAAACTGTCCCCTCCACCTTTACTGCTTATATCTCCCTTAGTAATGGTGTAATTCCCGATATAAGTCCAGTTTTCTCCAGGATTGAGAATCAGATCTGAAGTTTGTGACTCCACAGGTTCTGTGAGGTTAATCAAAGAGTCGTTAACGCTAACATTGGTAAGGTCAACGTTACCGTCATTTGTCACATTAACCTGATAAGCTATCACATCTCCTGCTTTTGTAATATTTACTTCCGGGCCTCTTCCTCCAATATCAAGGACAGTTTTACTTATGTTATAAGCCAGGGTTCTGAACTAATGGTACTGCAGCACTCGATGATTTTGGTTCAAGTTGATATGAATCAACGGTTGCTGTGTTGTTAATGAAGCCGTCTCCACCACCGTTATTGTTCATATCGGTCTGAGAAACTGTATAATTCACGTTGTAAGTCCAGTTTTCTCCGGGATTGAGGATCAGATCTGAAGTTTGTGACTCGACAGGTGCCTGTAAGGTTAATCAGAGAATCATTAACAGTTACATTTGTAAGGTCAATGTTCCCATCATTTGTCACATTAATCTGATAGTTGATTACATCTCCTGCTTTTGTAATATTTGCAGTAGATCCGTTTCCGGCAACATCAACGACAGTTTTGTTAATGTTGTAAGCCGGGTTCCAGAATATCGGTACTGCAGCACTTGAGGATTCTTGTTCTAGTTGATCAGAATCAACGGTTACTGTGTTGTTGAGGAAACCATCACCTTCACCGTTATTATTCATTTCGGCCTGAGGAACTGTGTAATTCACATTGTAAGACCAGTTTTCGCCAACTTCCAAAATTCCATCGGGAGTTTTTGGACTCCACAGGTGATGAAAGGTTAATCAGAGAATCATTAACGGTTACATTGGTGAGGTCAACATTGCCGTCATTGGTCAGGTTAATCAGGTAGTTGACGTTATCTCCAGCTTTTGTAATATTTGCAGTAGATCCATTACCGGCAACATCAACAACGGATTTGCTAATGTTGTAAACAGGGTTCCAGAATATAGGTACTCCGGCACTTGAGGAGTTCTGTTCCAGTTGATCCGAATCAACGGTTACTGTGTTGTTGAGGAATCCATCACCTCCACCATTACTGTTTATGTCAGCCTGATTAACCGTATAATTAACGTTATAAGTCCAGTTTTCTCCAACTTCCAATATTCCATCGTCGGTTTTTGATTCCTCAGGTGTTGTGAGGTTAATCAGAGTGTCATTAACCGTTACATTGGTAAGGTCAACATTGCCGTCATTGGTAAGGTAAATCTGGTAGGTGACGTTATCTCCGGCTCTGGTTATATTTGCAGAAGATCCGTTTCCGGCGACATCAACGACGGTTTTGGTAATGTTGTAAACAGGATTCCAGAAGATAGGCACCTCAGCGCTTGAGGATTCATTCTCTAGTTGATCGGAATCAATGATTACTGTGTTGTTGAGGAAGCCGTCTCCATCACCGTTGTTGTTTATATCAGTCTGAGAAACAGTGTAGTTACCAAATAATGTCCAGATTTCGCCAACTTCTAAAATTCCATCCTCAATTTCAGACTCCAAAGGTGAGGATAGGTTAACCAGAGAATCGTTAACGGTTGCATTGGTGAGATCAACATTTCCGTCATTGGTCAGGTTAACCTGATACTCGACCTTGTCTCCAGCTTTGGTGATGTTTGCATCAGATCCATTGTCGGCAACATCAATGACGGTTTTGTTAACGTTATAAACAGGGTTCCAGAATATAGGCACTGCAGCACTGGCATTTTTCGGATACCCGGGATAATCCAGCAGTTGATCTGCTTGAACAGTTACCGTGTTGTTGAGGAAACCATCTCCGTCACCATTACTGTTTATTTCCGTCTGATTAACTGTGTACGTTACATTATAAATCCAGCTTTCATCCGGATTGAGGATTCCATCCTCGGCCTTAGATTCTGATGGTGTTGTAAGGTTAATCAGAGAATCATTAACTGTGACATTTGTAAGGTCAATGTTTCCATCGTTTGTCACATTAATCTCGTAGGTGACATTATCTCCAGCTTTCGTAATATTTGCAGCAGATCCGTTTCCGGCAACATCAACGACTGTTTTATTGATCGTGTATGAAGGGTTATAGTCTGCAGGAACTTCAGTACTTGAAGAGTTAGATCCTACTAACTGGCTGTCAGATTTCAGAACCCCTCCATAGAAGTAAGCAATTGCTGTGTTCTTTATAATCCCTGTCTTGTTAACCTTGCTGTTCAGGTCTGATTGAGTAACTGTGTAGGTGCCTGTGTAGTACCAGCTCTCATCCGGCTCAAGAATCCTATTATTAGTTTTTGACTCATTTGGACCAGTTAGAGGAACCAGGGAATCGTAAATAGGTACAGGTTTAAAGGGCAAACCTCCGTAATTTGTCACGTTAACCTGATAGGTGATCACATCACCGGCTTTTGTAGCATTTGCTGAAGGTCCTTTACCGGCAACGTCTAAAACAGTTTTGTTAACCCAGTAAGGAGTCTGGTCTATGTGTGTTGAGATAGTAGCTGATTTGGACTCATTAAATTGGTCACAATCAACAGTTGCTGTATTTGTGATATTCCCGTTGTTTATCTCCTCTTCGTTACCGTTGTTGTTTATGTCAGTCTGAGTAACAGTATAATTACCGGTGTAAGTCCAGTTTTCTCCGGGAACGAGAACGTTATCAGTAGCATTTGACTCGGTTGGTCCTGAAAGGCTGCTAATCAGAGTATCATTAAGGGTTACATTTGTAAGGTTCAGGTTGCCGTCATTTGTCAGGTTAATCTGGTATATGATTACATTTCCTGCTTTTGTGACATTCCCAGCAATTCCTCCGGAAATTTCAGTGACATTCTTATCAATAGCACAGGAGGGGGTCTGCTCTACCGCAACTTCAGCAGTAGAATACTCCACGCTAACTAACTTGTTCTCTTCTAATCTTTTAACTCCACCATAGAAATCAATAATTGCCGTATTGTTTATTACTCCATCTCCTCCACCATTATCGTTTAAGTCATCCTGGGTTACGGTGTAGTTCCCGGTATAAATCCAGACTTCTCCCGGATTTAGAATCTTATCGGAGGTTTTTGACTCAGTAGGACCAGTAATGGTAGTGAGAGAATCATAGATCGATACGGGTTGGAAGGGCAAACCACCGTAGTTTGTCACATTAATCTGATAGTTGATTACATCCCCAGCTTTTGTAACATTAGCAGAAGGCCCTTTACCGGCAACATTTAGAACTGTTTTGTTAACCCAGTAAGGAGTCTGGTCGATGTGAGCGGCTGTGCTGGCATGTTTTAAGATCAAGTTGATCGCAGTCAACAGTAGCGGTATTGTTGATAAACTCGTCTCCTCCGCCGTTATCGTCAATATCGGCCTGAGTAACCGTGTAATTACCGGTATAAGTCCAGATCTCTTCCGGATCAAGAATTCCATCCGTAGTATTTGACTCGACATACCCTTCAAGATTAATCAGAGAATCATTAAGGGTTACATTTGTAAGATCAATATTCCCGTCATTTGTCACGTTAATTTTGTAAACGACAATATCGCCGGCTTTCGTAACGTTTCCGGCAACTCCTCCAATAATGTCATATACGGTTTTGTTAATCGAATAAGAGGTGTTATAATCTGCAATCACAGCTTCGCTGTCATTCAGTGAATCCAGTTGATCACAATCAACTATTGCTGTGTTGTTGATAAATCCGTCTCCTCCGCCCTTATTGTTCAGGTCGTCTGAGTAACAGTATAAGTCGGAGTGTAAACCCAGGTCTCTCCTACGTTCAGAATACCTGTGGGTGAACTATCACCCGTAGGGGATGGCAAAGAGGAAATCAAAGAATCGGTAACGTTCATCCCTGTGAGGTTACCATCTCCGGTATTGCTTACAGTAATACTGTACGTTATGACATCGCTTGCATTTATTGCATGTCCGGAAGAGCCTCTCCCAGCAACATCAGTAACGGCTTTTTCTATAGAGTACGAGTAATGTATGTAAAAATCTTGAATGCGATTATTGTCTATTATCGGCAACATAAACATAACCTGATGAGTTAACGGCAATTCCATATGGAGAATAGAAATTTCCTAGCCACTACCATAAGATCCCCATTCGGTAATGAAATTACCATTGCTGTCAAACTTTTGAATGCGATGAGTAGCCAGTATCGGAGACATACACATTTCCCGAAGAATCGACGGCTATTCCTCCAGGAATGTTGGAATTGGTTATTTCCACTTCCATGAGTGCCCCATAGGGTAAGGAAATTGCCGTTACTGTCTAATTTTTGAATTCGGTGATTGCCAGTATCGGCAACATAGATATTTCCTGAAGCATCTACAGCAACATCTTCTGGAGACGAAAATTGCCCGTATCCATTTCCAGAAGCACCAAATGTGGCAATAAATCCTCCATTATTATCAAATTTTTTAATTACGATGATTATTTCTATCAGCAACGTAAACATTACCAGAAGAATCTGTAGCAATACCTCGAGGACTACTAAAAGAGGACCTCCAAAGGGTAATATAAGTGCCACTGCTACTAAATTTTTGAATGCGATTATTGTCCGTATCGGAAACAAAAACATTTCCCGAAGAATCTGTAGCAATACCTTTGGGACTACTAAAAGAGGAACTCCAATCGGTAATATAAGTTCCACTGCCGTCAAATTTTTGAATGCGATTATTGCTCGTATCGGCAACATAAACATTCCCTGAAGAATCCACATCAACAGCATATGGAGATATGAATTTTCCAGTACCACCCACTGAGCCCCATGTATTTAGAAAACTATAGGTTTCGGCGTGTGTAATAGAAACGCTCATCATTAAAAAGAAGAGTAAAATTAAGAAAAGCATCATTTTATTAATAACAGCAGAATGTAAGAATTTCATTTTGAATACTCCTTATGTTCTGATTATGTCAATTTAATTCAACTTTGTACTCAGTTCATAGTTATTTTAAATGTATAATTCGAATCTAAGTTTGCTGATCAAGATTTTTTTAATATTTATTCCGTTCACCACCATACCCAACTGATATAATAATATTTAGTGAGTTTCCACTCATAGCCTCAGCGTCTTCTTTTATTCATCCACTCACTTAGTTAGAGAACAAGTATTTGTCTGAGAGTACCTCAGATAACAAATACCAATACTTAATCCCTTTAACAGAATACTCGTATCCTCTTCGGTTCTTAGGTAATTTCATCAGGGGGAAGCGAAATTTTGATTTTGATTATTAAAACCTGAGTCCGTATACCCAACTACATTATTTTAGCAGGAAGTAAATTTGCTTTATCCACTACCGTTTGGGGAAGAGAACGGTATTCTACTTGATGTACTTAAACTGATTAAAGATTGATTACTTTAATAATATTCATATTAAGTACAAGCAATATAAATTTTTTTATAAAAAGAGTATTAAGTTTAGTAATTAATACTATTATGGACTCTCATTTACGTTTTTTAAAATCCTCATTAATATTATTTATTCAAACGTTGTCCAATATATAGAATGATTTTTATTTTAAGGAAGAAATATCAGTAAGGAAAAGCAACTTATTTGTTGATGGTTATGCAAAAAAGGAATTCAAATTTTTTTAGTAATAAGTTTTAAAAAATAAGATGAAGATATGAATCTTCATCTGCTTTTCTGTTAAATAAATTTTTCACTAATTCTTTTTGTGTTCACCTTCTCCTATACAGGTATATTGCTCCAAGTAAGGCAGTTATCCCACTTATTACTTCAAAGCCAGGAGTCCTCTTGCCTGGTTGTACAGGCTTACTTGTGTTATTCTTCGCAGGTGTTGGTTCACTGGCTGGTGTAGTGCTTTGAACTGGAGTGCTGGTTACAGTTGGTGTTGCATTCGGAGATGCAGGAGTAGTAGTGTTGACTGCTACTTACTACATTAGCACTTCCAACGCTGCTTCCTCCACTGCCACTTCCACCGACTGCTTCCACTGTCGGAGCCAGTGTTGTTTGCAGTACAGTTATTGTCGCAGGTTTTGAGGAAGATCCGTTTGCATTACTGACTGTCAGATTCGCAGTATAGGTTCCCGCAGTAGTATATGTGTAGGCGGGTGGGTTCTGAACAGTTGATTCGGCAGTTCCGTCACCATTAAAGTCCCAACTCCATGAGGTTGGTGAGCCTGTACTCTTGTCAGTAAACTGAACGGAAAGGGGAGCATATGCCGCTTGTAACACTGGTGCTGAAATCAGCTACAGGCTTAACTGTAGCAGATGTATTATCAGTACCTGTGTCAGTTTGTTTGTCCACATTGATGATGATGGGAATTTGTATGGTGCTGCTTTCGTAAAGAAGCTGGTCACAACTGACATCTGCTGTATTCGTTATGAAGCCGCTGCCGTCACCGTTAGTATCTATATCTGACTGAGATACTTCGTAATCACCTGAATAGACCCAGGTTTCTCCGGGATCCAGAATTCCAGGATGCTTGTTGTCTCCACTTACCTTGTCAAGTGTAACCATCGGGTCGTCAACTGTGACATTTGTCAGAGACACATCTCCATTGTTCTTAACTGCAACCTGGTAGTTTATTATGTCTTCAGGATTGTTGATCATAAAGTCCCCAGCCTCATCGATTCCAGTTACTGATTTGTAGATAGCTAAATCGGGATTCTGATCAACAGGAGTCTCTAAGCTAGTTGCATTTTCAGGGAGCTGGTCACATATGACGGTTGCATTGTTAATTAGAGTACCATTGTCAACGTCATCCTGAGTTAAATTGTAAGTTCCGTTGAAGACCCAGGTTTCTCCAGGATTCAATACATCAGGATCATAATCATCTCCAGTCGGTCCTGTCAGTGAAATCAGTGGGTCTTCTACTGTGACATTTGTCAGGTCTACATTACCATCGTTTTGCACGACAATCCTGTATGGTACTTTATCGCCAGCTTTGTTGATTATACAATCTCCCCTCGGATCAGGGTCGATTACTGCCTTGAACAGGCTAAAACTCGGATTACGTTCTACCCATACTTGAGCAGTAGAGTTTTTCGGGTCTAGCTCCTCAGAATATAGTCTGAGAAACTGTGTAATTACCAACAACAGTTGCATTGTTGTTGATGAATCCGTCTCCCAGAGTTCCATTATTGTTTATATCTTCCTGAGTAGCCGAGTAATTACCAGTATAGATCCAGCTTTCTCCAACATCCAGAACAGTATCATTATCTATTGATCCGGTTGGTCCTGAAAGATCGGCAATCAGAGGATCAGTAACAGTTACATTATAGAGATCCACATTTCCGGTGTTCGTCACGTTAATGCTGTAGTCAATAACATCTCCTGCTAATGTTACATTTCCTCCGAGTACTCCATTAACATCTTCAACGGTCTTTACAATAGTATAGTTAGGGTTCTGTTGGATTGGTGCAGAAACAGTAGCATTTGATGTAGAAACATTAGCGTTTCTCGGATCTAGCTGATCACTGAAGACGGTTACGTTGTTGATTAGGAAACCGGTACCATTACCATTATTGTTTATGTCTTCCTGGGTAACAGTATAATTTCCATATAACGTCACGTTACTTCCTATACTGAGATTCGTTATATTATTTGTTATACCAATCATAGGGTCAGTAACAGTTATATTGGTAAGATTCACCTGACCTCTGTTATCCACTACAATCTTGTAGTTGATTATGTCTCCGACTGCGGTTACATTTCCGTTCCCATTTCCGGTAACATTAGTAACAGTTTTGACAATAGTGTAAGTTCGCGATCGGTGTTGAAACAGTGGCGTTTCTTGAACCTAATTGACTGTTGAACAGACACATTGTTGGTAATAAATCCGGTTCCATTACCAATAGTTGCAATGTCATTTTGAGAAACCGTGTAATTACCTGTAAAAGTACAGACTTCTCCGACCTCAAAGATCGTCATCATTATTTATTGATTGTGTTGGAGATGTAAGATTAAACAGGGAATCTGTAATGTTAGTACCAGTTGCTAAGCTTTCATTTGGGAAGTCAATATTTCCAGTATTTGTCAAATTGATCTTGTAGGCAATTACATCTCCTGCTTGTGCTACATATCCTCCAGGACCAAGCCCGGAAACATTAGTAACGGTTTTTACAACGGAAACATTAGCGTGCTGTAGTACCGGTGTAGAAACAGTAGCATTTTTCGGACCTAGCTGATCACTGAAGACGGTTGCATTGTTGATTATGAAACCCGGTACTATTACCATTATTGTTGAGGTCTTCCTGGGTAACCGTATAATTTCCATATAACGTCTCGTTACTTCCTATATCGAGATTTGTTACATTAAGTTGGCCACCAAGCAAGGGGTCAGTAACAGTTACATTGGTAAGATTAACCTGTCCTCTGTTATCCACTACAATCTTGTAGTTGATTACATCTCCGGCTGCTGTTATATTTCCGTTACCGTTTCCTGTAACATTAGTAACGGTTTTTTCAATCGTGCAGTTTGCTATCGGTGTTGAAACAGTAGCATTTTTTAGACCCAAGTCACTAATGACAGTCACGTTGTTGATAATGAATCCGGTTCCGTTACCATTACTGTCTATGTCTGCCTGAGAAACCGTGTAATTACCACTAAAAGTCCAGATTTCTCCGACCTCCAAAACCGTATTATTACTTATTGATTGTTGCGGGAGTGTAAGATTAAACAGGGAATCTGTAATATTTCCACTTGCTAATGGTTTCATTTGTGAAGTCAATATTTCCAGTGTTTGTCACGTTAATCTGGTAGCTGATTACATCTCCTGTTTGTGTTACATATCCTTCAGGGCCATGCCCGGAAACATTAGTAACTATTTTTTCAACAGTGAAATTAGCGTTCTGATCTATCAGTACTGAAGCTGTAGCACTTCCCGTAGGTCACTCCTCCACGGAAACATTTACAGTGTTGTTGATAAATCCAGTTCCGTTACCATTACTGTTTAAGTCTTCTTGAGTAACAGTGTAACTTACATTATGGATCCACTATTCCTTCATTGAGATATTCTGTTCAAAGATTACCTAGAAGTCGTTTGCAATGTTTAACTCCAATGGATCAGAGAACTTTACTTCAGGAAGAATATGTCCAGAAGTATTTGTTACATTAATTTGATAATCTGATTATTTGGTTTGCTGCTGTTACATTCGCATTAGGTCCATTTCCTCCGACATCTGTAATAGTCTTATCAACAAGGACAGGGTCGGTTACTATTGCGTACTGCTGCTGACGTAAATGATACCGTTAGAACCAGAGTTGTATCACTAAAGAAAGTAGTGAATGTATCTGATGCCTCGATTCACTTTCCATATTTTGGCATCAATGAAGTTAATAAAGTGTTTATGTCCTCGATTTTTATTTTTTTTCGATTCATAATCCACCTCCATGCGAATACTAGCATTTGTTCAGACAGTAAAGCTAAACAAATACCATATCGACCCCCATTAACGGAATATCGTATTCTCTTCAAATTCGGCGGAGAATTCTCCAAAGGAGAATGTGCAAAGTACATTAATAGAGAAAATTGCCCTAACAGATTTAAATTTTTTATCATATTATATTGATAAGTTATCAGAAAATATAATGTACTTATTTCCCCCCATACCGATTGAGGAAGAAACTGATGTTTTAGCCAATAAACTTATTTTTATAAATGGGGTACAACTGTATTAATATTAATAATAAGAGCAAACAATATAAATTTTTTTATCGAAATTTATAAAGTTTCTATTATTTATTTAGTTACTATTCTTTCCAAAAAAGTCATTTTAAAAATTATATATACAGCAAATAGGATCTTATTTATTCTAATAAAAATAGTTGTCATTTGCAGGTTTACAATTTCACATTCGATCACTAAATTTTCGAAAGCATTCCGTCAAGTTTTCAAATATCTTAGTATAATTGCATAAACTGCAGGAGTGGATAAGTATTAAAGATATTTTGAGATTATTATATTGTAAAAATAAGGAAGTAATTTGTAGAGATAATTAACACAGTATGAAAAAATAGAAATTAAAGGCTTTACTGACTTAAAAAAAGTGCAGTTAGAAGGGAATGAAAATAGAAAAAAAAAAGTGGAAAAAATAGAAAAATTAGAAAAAATGCGATGAAGATAAATCTTCATCCTTTGATTACATTTTTATCTTCTTCTACACAGATATACTGCACCAAACAAGGCTGTAATCCCGAAAATAATTTCAAAGCCAGGCGTTTTACGTTGTTTTGCAGGTGTGCTTGCGGCTTTCTTCTCGGGTGTTTGTTCAACGTTTGCCGGTTTTTGTTCAATGTTCGAAGTGTTATTTGCAGGTTGTGTTACATTCGAGACTGCATGCGTATTTGCAGTTGAGCTGCTACCTACTACATTAGCACTTCCAATGCTTCCTCCACTACTCTTACCACTGCCTCCTCCATTATTGGAGCTTGTTTGTAGTACAGTTATTGTCACAGTATTTGAATCAGATCCGCTTGCATTACTGACTGTAAGTTTAGCTACATATGTTCCCGGAGTAGTGTATATGTAAGCGGGCGGGTTCTGAACAGTTGATTCGGCAGTTCCGTCACCATTGAAGTCCCAACTCCATGTTTCTGCATTTTGGGATTTGTCAGTGAACTGCACGGACAGAGGAGCATATCCGCTCTCAGGATTGGCAGTGAAATCTGCTTCAAGTTCGGATCCGGGAACCGGGTCGGTTCCAACGTTAGAGACAGGGATAATCGGCACATCTATGCTACTGCTCTCGCTCGAATGCTCACTGCAGTGCACAGTTGCTGTGTTTGTTATAAATCCAGTGCCTCCACCATTATTTTCTATATCTGCCTGAGTTACTGTGTAATCACCTTCATATATCCATGTTTCTCCGGGATTCAATACTCCGGAATTAACGCTGTCTCCGGTTGGTCCCGAAAGACTATCAATTAGGGAATCAGCAACATGTACATTGTGAAGGTCCACATCTCCGCTATTATCCACAGCAATTCTATAGTTAATTACATCACCAGGCTGGTTAACCATAAAGTCTCCGACCTCATCGATTCCAGTCACTGACTTTTGTATCGATAAATCAGCGTTTTGCTCAATTGGCTGGCTTACACCGCTGCTTTCTTCCGGCAGCTCATTGCTGTTGACAGTTGCAGTATTATCGATACTATTTCCATTGTTTATATCGTCCTGTGTTAAATCATAAACTCCATCGTATACCCATGTTTCTCCCGGATTCAAAACACTCAGCTCGTTTACATCTCCAGTAGGTCCCGTAAGGTTAATCATCGGGTCGCTTACTGACACTCCTGTGAGATCCACATTTCCATCATTTTTTACTACTATCCTGTACGGTATGTCATCCCCGGGAGAATTGACTATACAGTCTCCGCTATCATCGGGACTTATTACCGATTTGGACATACTATAATGCGGATTCCGTACTATAGGTATATTAATAGAATCATCCTTCGGACCTAGCTGATCACTGTCAAAAGTTACTGTATCTTCGATGAGCCCATTTCCGGAGGTTTCAGGTGTTTCGGTACTTTGGACGAGCTCTCCTGCTGCAGGTTCAGTACTTGCTGCACTGGTAACTAACCCGCCTACTACATTTCCATTGTTGTTTATGTCATCCTGCGTAACTGTATAATTCCCGTTATATGTCCAGGTTTCTCCCGGATTGAGAACTGTATCATTGTTTAGTGATGAAGTCGGCCCCATAAGGTCAGTCAGAGTATTATTAACGGTTACATTGGTAATATCTGTTATTCCGTTATTGGTTACATTGACCTGATAGGTGATGGTATCTCCTGCAGCTGTTACATTTCCTCCAGGTCCTTGTCCCGCAACATCGGTAACTATTCCTTCAATAGATGCAGCAGTATCTATGGGTACCTGAACAGTAGAGTTTTTCGGACCTAGCTGATCACAGTCGACTGTTGCATTGTTGATGATAAATCCGGTCCCATTACCATAATTGGTTATGTCTGCTCTTGTAACCGTGTAATTCCCTGTGTAAGTCCAGATTTCTCCGACATTGAGAATGGTATCATTGTTTATTGACGAAGAAGGTCCAGTAGTGTTTCCAATCAGGGGATCAGTGACAGTAACGTTATTGAGATCCATTCTTCCACTGTTTGTCACGTTAATCTGGTAAGTGATTATATCGCCTGTTGCTGTAACATTTCCTCCAGGTCCTTTCCCGGCAACATCCGTAACAATTTTTTCAATAGAGTAATACGGATCTATTGGTACTTGAGCAGTAGCGTTCTTAGGACCTAGCTGATCACTGTCAACAGTTGCATTGTTGATGATAAATCCGGTCCCATTACCATAATTATCTATATCTGCCTGAGTAACCGTGTAATTCCCTGTGTAAGTCCAGATTTCTCCGACATTGAGAATGGTATCATTGTTTATTGACGAAGAAGGTCCTGTAGTGTTTCCAATCAGGGGATCAGTGACAGTAACGTTATTGAGATCCATTCTTCCACTGTTTGTCACGTTAATCTGGTAGGTGATTATATCGCCTGTTGCTGTAACATTTCCTCCAGGTCCTTTCCCGGCAACATCCGTAACAATTTTTTCAATAGAGTAATACGGATCTATTGGTACTTGAGCAGTAGCGTTCTTAGGACCTAGCTGATCACTGTCAACAGTTGCATTGTTAATGATAAATCCGGTCCCATTACCATAATTATCTATATCTGCCTGAGTAACCGTGTAATTTCCGAATAATGTCTCGTTGCTTCCTATACCGAGATCAGTGACATTAAGTAGGCCGCCAAGCATAGGATCAGTAACAGTTACGTTTGTAAGGGGAATTCCTGCAGTATTATTCACATTAATCTGGTAGCTGATAACATCTCCTGCCACGGTTATATTTCCGTTACCATTTCCGGTAACATTAGTAACGGTTTTTGTTATAGTGCAACTTGTGATCGGTACTGTTGCAGTGGCGTTGTTAACGGTGGTGTTTTGATCACAAACAACAGTTACATTGTTGATGATAAACCCGGTTCCATTGCCATTATTGTTTATGTCTTCCTGAGTAACCGTGTAATTTCCATGATAAAGTCTCGTTGTTTCCTATACCGAGATCGGTGACATTATTTATTATGCCAATCATGGGATCATTAACAGTTACATTTGTAAGGTTAACTCCCGCAGTATTATTCACATCAATCTGATAGGTGATTATATTTCCTGCCGCTGTTACGTTTCCTGTAGGCCCTTCTCCAGAAACATCAATAACTGTTTTGAAAACTGAGTATGATACTGGCTCTGCAGCTGATGCTACTGGTGCTAACGGCGTCAAAATACACATGCAACTAATTATTAAACTAATAAATGAGAGTATCTGACGCTTTATGGCTTTGTCCAATTTTGGTAACAAAGCAAACAATAGAGTGCTTACAAACGCAAGGTTTGCTTTACTTTTAGTCATCTATTAACCTCCTGTTACAAATATCAGTATTTGTTGGTCGAAACGATAGCATAAGCTAAACAAACACCAATATCCCCCACTAACAGAGTATTTGTACTCCTCAAATTTGAGGGGTAATTCTTCAACAAGAAAGAAATTTGAAAATCATATTAATTTATAGAGTTGAATGTGTCTTAGTATATTATTCACACTTGAGTTAAGATTTGGCTGAATTCATAAATTTTCAGCAAATACGTGAATTTTTGCCCATTTGATTTGAGGTAGATACAAACTACTTAACCGCGTACTTGCTCCATTTAATGGGGCGCAACTCTGTCAATATTTATAATAAGTAGAAGACAGATATATACTTTTTGATAAAAAATAAAAATTGATAAATATTTATTCAATTATTTGTTTTTATTTTTAAAGAATTTACTATTTAATAAAATTCTTGATATTTTTATTTTAATATATTGTTTATAGTGCAGATATAAGTTTATTAATAAATATTTAATTAGTATTGTGAATATGTTTTCCATTTTATAATCAACAAATTACAGATCTTTTCGTTTAAAATGAATTTATAGAAAGTAATTCATAAAATATGCAGAAAACATCTTCTGTACTTTATATATTCGCAACAGTGTGGTCTATTTTTGGAACTATTGAATGATTTTTAAAAGAATTGGTGCAGCCAAATCCTCGAAAGATACTTAAAATTTTGTTAACCAATAGCTATATATAATATTGAGTAATACAACGGTTACCGGCTTCCGGTAGCCGAGCAAGATAAAAATATAGGAGTACGAAACAAGATGAGACAGATAGCAATCTATGGAAAGGGCGGTATCGGGAAATCCACTACTACTCAAAACCTTACTGCAGCCCTCGCGACCATGGGAAATAAAATTCTTCTAGTAGGGTGCGACCCCAAAGCAGACTCTACCAGAATGCTGCTTGGAGGCCTGAATCAGAAAACCGTACTTGATACTCTGAGAAGTGAAGGAGATGAAGGAGTTCATCTTGAGACAGTTGTACAGCCAGGTTTTGGGAGCATAAAGTGTGTGGAGTCTGGAGGGCCTGAACCAGGAGTGGGATGTGCAGGCAGAGGAATTATTACTGCCATCGGGCTACTTGAAAACCTGGGGGCATACACCGATGACCTTGACTATGTATTTTACGACGTGCTTGGTGATGTCGTGTGTGGAGGTTTTGCCATGCCAATCCGCGAAGGAAAAGCCAAGGAAATTTACATCGTAGCCAGTGGAGAATTAATGGCAATTTACGCAGCAAATAACATCTGTAAAGGGCTTGCCAAGTTTGCCAAAGGTGGAGCCCGTCTGGGAGGCATCATTTGCAACAGCAGGAACGTGGATGGAGAGCGTGAACTCCTTGAGTCTTTTGCACAGAAACTGGGTAGCCATCTGATCCACTTCGTGCCCAGAGATAACATTGTCCAGAGGGCAGAGATCAACAGAAAGACTGTAATTGATTACGATCCCGAATGCAACCAGGCCAAAGAGTACCTGGCCCTTGCCAACCACGTCCAGAACAACACCAAACTTGTTGTCCCTACCCCGCTTCCCATGGAAGAATTAGAAGCAATGATGGTGGAGTTCGGAATGGTTGAGCTGTAATTAGAGATGCAGAGGAGATGAAAACAATGCAAATGATACGTGCAATAATCAGGCCAGGTATGGAATCTAAAGTTGTAGAAAGCCTTGAAAGACAGGGCTGTATTTCCCTGACGAAGATGGAAGTTTTCGGAAGAGGAAAGCAGAAAGGGATTCATATTGCAGACATCCACTATGACGAACTGCAGAAGACCATGATCCTGATGGTTGTTGAAGATGAGCACAAGGACAGAGTCATTCAAACTATAATGGAATCAGCAAGGACTGGTAAGTTTGGGGACGGAAGGATCTTCGTAAGCCCGGTCGAAGAAGCCTACACTATAAGGACCGGAAAACCCGGACTATAAAGCCGGATTTTCGGAGGATAATCCATGAAAGAGATTACGGCAATAATCAGGATGAACAAAGTCCAGAAGACCAAGGACGCTCTCCTTGAATGCGGCTTTCCTTCATTTACTGTAAGAAGGGTTATGGGCCGGGGGAAGCAAAAAGGGCTCTGCTTTGAGTTTGATCCACCCCTCCCTGATCCTGAGAAAAATGAAGCTGATACCTGCATCCGCTTTCATTCCGAAAAGGATGTTTACCATTGTAGTTGACGATGCAAGCGTAAACGAAGTGGTAAGGAAAATCATAGAGGTAAACCAGACAGGGCATGTAGGAGACGGAAAGATTTTCGTGTCCAACATTAGCGAAGCGCTCCGCATCCGGACCGGTGAGAGCGGAGAAACGACTGTGAGTCAGGAGCTGATGTGAGTGGGAGCAGAAATAGATTCGGGAATTGAAGACAAACAAAGACTTGTCGATGACATGCTGAAAGTGCTCCCGGAAAAAGCTGCAAGAAACCGGAGAAAACATATCGTTGTCAGGGATTGTTCGACCGAACAGCACATCGAAGCTGATGATAAGGTAATTCCCGGAATCCTCACAAACCGTGGCTGTGCTTTTGCAGGTTCCAGAGGTGTGGTCTTCGGGCCAATAAAAGATATGGTCCACCTGGTCCACGGCCCTATTGGCTGTGCATACTTCACCTGGGGAACCAGGCGAAAC
The DNA here is from genome assembly GCA_963818955.1 of uncultured Methanosarcinaceae archaeon. Lineage (GTDB taxonomy): Archaea > Halobacteriota > Methanosarcinia > Methanosarcinales > Methanosarcinaceae > Methanosarcina. The sequence goes on from CAWFUY010000010.1 coordinate 24,696, forward strand.
TTTGCAAAGGCAGAGGAAGGCGAGGATAACTTCCTGAACTATTGTGTGTGCACGGATATGAAGGAGACTGATATCGTTTTTGGTGGAGAAAAAAAGCTCAAGAAAGCCATTGACGAGGTTGTGAAGATCTTCAAACCAGAAGCGATCAGTATCTCTGCCACCTGTCCTGTAGGACTTATCGGAGATGACATCGAAGCCGTTGCCAGAGAAGCCGAAAAAGAACACGGGATCAAGGTCATTCCTTCAAGGTGTGAAGGGTATAGAGGAGTCAGCCAGTCGGCCGGGCACCACATTGCAAGCAATGTTCTGATGGAACACCTGATCGGAACCGAGGAACTTGAAAATCCAACTCCCTTTGACATTAACATCTTCGGGGAATACAATATCGGAGGAGACCTCTGGGAAATTAAGCCGATCCTTGAAAAAATCGGGTACAGGATTGTCTCGACCTTCACCGGAGACGGTTCATTCCATAAACTTGCACAGGCACACAAAGCAAAGCTCAGCATCCTGCTCTGCCACCGTTCCATCAACTACACGAACCGCATGATGGAAGAAAAATACGGGGTCCCCTGGCTGAAGGTCAACTACGTGGGCACGAAAACTACTGAAAAGTCCCTCCGGAAAATGGCAGAGTTCTTTGACGATCCGGAAATTACCCGGAAAACCGAAGAAATCATCGCCGAAGAAAAAGCGAAGTACGAGGCTGAAATCGAAAGATACAGAAAGAAACTAAATGGAAAAACTGCATTCATTTATTCAGGAGGTTCCAGGAGCCATCATTATACTGAATCTCTTTGAAGAACTGGGCATGAAAGTAGTTGTTGCAGGATACCAGTTTGCCCACAGAGACGACTATGAGGGCAGACAGATCATCCCTCAGATAAAGGGAGGGGCTTTAGGTTCCATGCTTGAGGACGTACACTACGAACGAGATGAAAATATTGAGTCTGCTGTCAGCCAGGAAAGAATTGAAGAGCTTAAAAAGAAAATCGGGCTCATGGACTACGAGGGACTTTTCCCGGAAATGAAGGATGGAACCATTGTTATTGACGACCTCAACCATCATGAGACCGAAGCCCTTGTAAAAGCCCTTAAACCCGACATTTTCTGCTCGGGGATTAAGGATAAGTACTGGGCCCAGAAGCTTGGAGTCCCCTCAAGGCAGATCCACTCCTACGATTACAGTGGACGATACACAGGCTTTTCAGGGGTTTTAAATTTCGCACGGGATATTGATATGGCCCTGCACAGCCCGACCTGGAAGTTCATACGCCCTCCATGGAAAGCTGAAGGAGTAAATTAAGGAGGGAAAAAAAATGTTAGACTACACCCCATGTGAAGAAGTAACCAGAGAAGCAGTAACTATAAACCCGGCAAAAATCTGCCAGCCAATCGGCGCAGTCTATGCTGCCCTTGGAGTCCACAACTGTATGCCGCACAGCCATGGGTCACAGGGCTGTCTTTCTTACCTTCGCATGTGCCTGAGCAGACATTACCGTGAAAATGCAATGGGAACTACCAGCAGCTTTCTCAGAAGGAACTGCAGTTTTCGGAGGCGCAGCCAATCTTAAGGAAGCCCTCGTAAACCTGACTACAATCTATAAGCCCGAAGTAATTGCCATTCATACCACCTGCGTGGCAGAAACCATAGGAGATGATGTGAATACTATCGTAGAAGACGTCAGGATGGAAGAACTCATAGACCCTTCGATCAAAATCTGTGCAGCTTCGACTCCCGAGTTATGTAGGCACTCATGTTACTGGCTACGATAATATGGTAAAGTCCTTCGTGACCACCTTTGCCAAAAAAAGCAAACCGAACGGGAAACTCAATATTATCCCGGGCTTTGTGGAACCTGGGGATATTCGCGAAATAAAGCGCATCCTATCAATTATGAGAATCTCCAGTATCGTCTTCCCGGATACGACCGATGTTTTCGATGCCCCCTAACAGGGGAGCCTCCTATGTACCCAAAAGGCGGGACTCCGATAGGGGATATTGAAGATTCAGCAAACTCCCTTGGGACTATCGCCCTCTGCAGGATGGCAGGAGGCGCGGCAGCAAAAATCCTTGAAAGCAAATATAAAGTCCCTGCAAAAATAGGGCCAATTCCAATAGGAATAAGAAATACCGATCGTTTCGTCATGAATGCCGCAAAGCTTGCCAATGTGGCAATCCCTCCGGAACTGGAGGATGAGCGTGGAAGATTGGTGGACATGATGACTGACGCCCATCCGCATTTCCACGCAAAAAAAGTTGCCATATTCGGAGATCCGGACATCATTGCAGGTCTCACTAGCCTTGTGCTGGAAATGGGTATGGAACCCAGTTTGGTGCTTACCGGCACTCAGAGCTCGGATTTTGAAAAAGAAATAGGAGAGCTAGTGGGCTCTGAATACCCTGAAGCAGACATTATTTCGGGAGGAGACCTCTTTACGCTGCATCAGATTATCAAGAGAAAACCTGTGGATCTCCTGATCGGAAATACATACGGGAAATTCATAGCAAAAGCAGAGGATTTACCCCTTATCAGGGTAGGATTCCCGATTATGGACAGGGCAAACCTGCATTACTTCCCTATCATGGGATACTCAGGCGCTGCAAGACTGGTAGAGCGCATAGGGAATACTCTGCTTGACAGGAAAGACAGGGATGCACCGGACTGGCTGCTCGAGACTATCCAGTGAGAGGTCTAAACTGAAAAAAAGCAAAGAACCGGTGCTGCAAATCTGAAAACAGAAGCAAGGGGAATGAGATAGATGATAGAGAAAACCGGAATAGTGGATACTCTCGAAGAAAGGCAACCCTACATTACCAGAAAGCAGGAAAAGGGACAAACTGTCCCACTTGCCTGCGACAATACCTCTCTGGCAGGAGCAATTAGCCAGAGGGCATGTGTGTATTCGGGAGCCAGGGTTGTCTTAAACCCTGTAACCGACGCTGTCCATCTAGTCCACGGTCCAATTGGCTGTGCGGCTTATACCTGGGATATAAGGGGTGCCAAATCCAGCGGGGTAGAGACAAACCGCAGCAGTTTCAGCACGGACATGAAAGAAATCGATGTTGTATTCGGAGGAGAGAAGAAGCTCTTAAATGCAATCGACGAACTCGTGGAGCTCTATCACCCTCCGGTCGTTTTCGTATATTCTACATGCATTGTGGGAATTATCGGGGACGACCTGGAAGCCATTTGCAAAACAGCTAGCGCAAAGCACAATATTCAGGTAATCCCGATAAAGTCAGAAGGTTTCAAAGGTAACAAATCCGATGGGTACAAGGCCGCCTGTGACGCTTTAAAGCAGTTAATCAAAAGACCTCAGGCAGGGAAAGCTACGGAAAAGAAACCTGAAACAAACCGTGAAATTACGAAACCAGGGATCAGAAAACCAAAGATCAATATCCTGGGAGATTTCAATGTGGCCGGAGATGTCTGGCTGATAAAACCCCTCTTTGAGCAAATGGGAATTGAAGTTATAGTCTCCATGACAGGCGACTCAACCGCTAAATCCATATCCAGAGCAGCTGAAGCCGACCTTAACCTGGTTCAATGCAGCGGGTCCATGACCTATCTTGCAAAATGGATGCAGCAAGAGTATGGAATTCCATATTTGACTATTAGTTTCTTCGGAATCGAAGATCTTTCCTTAACCCTGCGAAAGACTGCTGAATACTTTGGCTCGGAAGAGATAAAAAAGAAGGCAGAAGAAATTCTGGAGACTGAGACGAATCGCATAATGCCTGAAATTTCCCGAATTCGTGAGAGGGTTAATGGGAAAAAGGCTGCAATCTACATGGGTGGCCCTGCAAAAGCTCTTACGCTCATTAAAGGTTTTTCCGAACTTGGCATGGAAGTAGTTATCATAGGTACTCAGACCGGGAAAAAAGAAGATTACGAGCAGATCAGTTATTCGGTAAGGGACGGGACTGTTATTGTAGACGATGCAAACCCCCTGGAACTTGCCGAACTGCTTGTGAAACAGCAAGCAGACCTGATGGTTGCAGGTGTTAAGGAGAGGTTCATCGCATACAAATTGGGTATCGCTTTCTGCGACTTCAACCACGATAGGGTGGTGGAATTCGAAGGCTTTGACGGCTTCGTAAATTTCGCCAGGGAAGTTGATGCTTCAATTAACAGTCCGGTCTGGAAGGCTGTCAGTCAGAGAATCCTGCGACCTGAAGCAGCAGAATCAGTAAAATTAAAAAAACAGAAAGATGCGGGTATGGAAGATGCGGGTATGGAAGATACGGGTATGGAAGATACGGGTATGGAAGATGCGGATATGGAAGATGTGGTCATAAAACCAGAATTCTTGCATCCGAAAATGGATATTGAAGTTGAAAGTGAAGCATGAGGAGGCTTTGTGATGACCAAAAGAAACTATGCAACTGTAAATCCCTGTGTAATGTGCCAGCCAATGGGAAGCGCCCTTGCTTTTAAAGGAATTGAAAACACAATGGTTCTCTACCACGGTTCCCAGGGATGCAGCACCTATATGCGCCTCCATCTTGCTCACCATTTCAGAGAACCCGTAGATATTGCATCAAGTTCCCTCAGCGAAAGAGGAGCAGTTTACGGAGGCAGGGAAAGCCTGAAAAAAGGGTTGAGAAACGTAATCAATAGGTATAACCCAAAAGTAATCGGTGTTGCCACTACCTGCCTTGCCGAAACAATCGGGGATGATGTTCCTGCTATCATCAGAGAGTTCAAAGAAGAAGAAGGGATTGGAGACGATCTTGAGAAGGACATCATTATCGTTCCAGTTTCCACCCCCAGCTACGGAGAAAGCCACGTAAGTGGGTACATAAAAGCCTTAAACGCAGTTGTCCGGAGATTTGCGGAATTTCAAGGAGAAGAACGAGCTTCAAAAATACCGAATGGGAAACTTAACCTCATCCCGGTTGAGAGCGTTTCTCCTGCAGATGTACGGGAATTAAAAGAGATTCTTAAGCTAACTGCAGGCGATTACATTTTCCTGCCTGACATTTCCGAGACCTTTGATGCGCCTCTGAGTGATAAACTCCCAAAAATCTCTCCGGGAGGCACTCCACTTTCCGAAATAGCTGATATGCCGAACAGTCGGGCAAGCCTTGGCCTGGGTATAGTGAGCAAGAACCTTGCACTGGAATACCTGAAGGAGTCACATGGTGTGCCCGGGCACAGTGTCCCAATACCAATAGGACTTTCAAACACAGACACTTTCTTTACCGAGCTAGTTAACATCCTCAGATGCCCGATTCCCGAGAAATACCAGAACGAAAGAGGTAGGCTCCTCGATGCCATGGTGGATGTGCACAAGTACCTATATGGTGTAAAATCAGCGGTCTACGGGGACCCTGATATGGTATTCAGCCTCACAACTTTCATGCTGGAACTGGGTATGTATCCGGTGCTGGTAGCCACCGGGAGCAAAAGCCGGGACTTTGGAGCGAGAATTAAGCAAATATTCAAAGAATTAAGACCGGACCTGGAACCGATGGTCCTGGATGGAGTTGACTTTGACAGCCTGAACGATGAGGTCAGGAACTGCAGCCCGGAAATCCTTATAGGAAATTCCAATGGGAGATACATCGCCAAAGCCCTGGATATTCCTCTTGTGAGAGTCGGAATACCTATTCATGACAGAGTCGGAGCACAGAGAATCCTTACTGTTGGATACAGGGGAGCTCTGGAGCTGCTTGACAGGATAACGAACACTATCCTTGAGGCAACCGATACTTTCACGGCTCCGATACAGGCTGAACCGGCTGCATACGCAGGTCTGAGGGTTGAAGAAAAAGGATAATAATTTCCCGAGTTCCGCTTCGGGATCACAGGAAATCGAAGATTTTCTGGGAGTTGCGATGCAATCGCAACAGCACGGGTCCTTTTCGCTCGCTGCGCTCCCTCACCCGAGTTTCGCTTCGGGAGCACGAGGTCCTTTTCGCTCGCTGCGCTCCCTCAAGAGGACATAAAACCGATGTGAGTTTAGGTATTTAGGATAAAGACAGGGCAGGCGTAGTACTTTACACAACCTATCTTGTCACGTTTGCGAAGCAAACGGCCTTTGCTTTTTTAAAAAATATGTTGACAAGTAAGAAGTTGCATTAAACCCTGAAAAATCTTTTTTGGAACACTCCTCAATGGGATCTTAATATGTATAAATATAAATTGTTGAAATAATCAATAGCTTAATACCCTATTCCTGGTGTCTTTTCGGTCGCTATTTGAAATGATACATTGGTCAATAAGTTCTTTTAAAGATCCCTGTGTTTAAATTAACTTCTTAAATACTCGTGAAATCACACAACTTTTATTAAACGTTATAATTATTATATTCGGAGAAGGAGACTGTCACGAGGCTCATACATGGAAGATCCTGTTATCACAATAATTAAGAGACATTTCGATATGAAAGGAAATCCTGCCAGGATCCCGGTAATGAAAGGGAAAAAACTTTTCACGGCCAGGTTAGAGGAGGACGGCATCTATGTTGACAACCTGGGGGATCAGCCATTTCTTCCCTGGCAAGTATTTACCGAAGCTATTAATTGTCTAAAGGAAAATGGGGGACAGGTGAAGAAGGGAAATGCAGCGGATTAACGCTGGGAGACTCTAATCTTGATCAGAATTCAATGGAAGGTTATATTGCCAGCAAAATCTACGGCTGTAAAACAGGAGATTCCGTGTTCAAAAGAATAGACCCAATAGCTTCGATTCTTGTCTGGACTGAGATTTGCGAAAATACCAGAGGGCACGTCAGGCTTCTTCAGGGAATAGAAGAACTTGGAATAGAAGAACTTAATACTTCGAAGGATGAGGAAAAGGTTCCTCTGGTCACGAGCATAGGTGGAATAATAGAGAATTATGAGATAAGAGAATTCTGAGATTGAGAATTCTGAGAAAACTGAGCTTGAACAGGAAGTACTTCAAAATAATACCGAGATAACAAATCTCCATTTTGATTTAGCTCAAAGAGACGAAGCATTAAAAAACCAGGAGAGTCTGCTTGACCAGAGGGGGGAGACTATCAGGTTTTTTGAAAATGTAATTAAAGAAAAAGATCTCGAAGTCAAAACCCTGCAGGACAAGCTAAAAGTTCAACTTTCGGAAATAGAAGGATTTGAGTCCGAACTTGCTAAAAGAATAGAAGACATAAGTACACTTGAAGGAAGGCTTGCAAAAAAGGAAGAAGATCTCCGGATTCTCGCGGAGAAATATATAACAATGGATAGCGAGATACGAAAAGTTGAGGAAAAACTTGTCGGGAGAGAAAAAAGAATAAATAACCTGGAAATTGCACTTGCTACAAGTGAAACAAAAGTAAAGCAGCTGGGAAAACAACTTTCGGACTACAAAGAAGATGAAAATCTGGCAATCCAGCTTAGGGAAAAAGAAGAGCTGATAAAGCAATTAAAAGGAACACTTGCAAGCAAAGAAGAAGAATTTTCCAGGCTCACTGAGGAGAACAGAAAATATAAAAGACAGCAAAAATTTGAGTCTGAAGGGTTAAAGCAGATAGAAGAACAGAAAACAGCCAAAAAATGGTGGAAAAACTGGTAACGAAAAAAAACAAATGTTTTACTTAGATCTGTATAATTCAGATTTTACTCACCTGAGGAGTTTCCGGGTTTGAAGCCAGAAAAGAGCTATTGAGCAAATGAAGTATCATATCAGGACTGATTTTTCGGATATTCGTAATCTCATCTATTATTTCTTCATCAGTTCTTCCCTGAACTTTCAATTCTTTTATCTTTTCCAGCACGTAAGCAGGGATTACAAAATAATTGTTGAGATCATGCCAGTGGCCGCTCACATCTCCCTTTACAAGCTGAATGCCTGAGGAGGCAAGGTACATTTTAATGAATTTAGATAAAGCATCATAGGAAGATGCCGGAAGTTGCAGTAATTGTATCCCTGGGCACGTTTTTACCAGGTTAAAAAGATCCCTATCCGAGGGTCTAAAGGCCAGATGTACTGCCTTCTCTTCAATTCCCAAGCCGGAAATCTCATCCCTGCTTGTTACAACTCTGATGCGTATACTACCTAACCCCATTTATGCTCCCATTCTTATCTAAGCACGGATCATTTATTTAATTTTTGTATTTCATTCTTTCTAATCAAATTTCAGTATAAATAATAATTAATGCTGAAAATAAATAGAAAAAAGAAAACAAATTGCGGGAATGGATATCCAGTTTTTAACCTGGAATTGAATCAAGGAATACTAACTTTATTTAGGAAAAGTATATAAAGGAGTTATAAATTTCTTAGTGGGTTTAGTCTCACCCCGGCTGCAAGAGCCTGTCCGAAAGAAATACATCCATCTCCACACGGAACCTGAATATGGGTCAAAAAATCAAAGCCTCCTTCCCTAACGGTTTCTGCAATGCATGAAGTAATGTGATCATTATAGGCGACTCCTCCGCTAAGACCAATTTTTTCAATACCCCTTTTTTCAGCAAGCGAAATTGCAAGTTCCGAAATCCCTTTTGCAAGGCCGTCCTCAATTGCGAAAGCCAGATCTGCAGAAGAATATTTTCCTATCAGCTCGTAAGCTCCTAAAAGAAGTTCGGTCGTATCAAGTACCGGCAGCCCTGAGATTTCAGCTTTTCTAAAGACCAGGGGAAGGTCCACTTTATGAGTACTCTTCGTTGCGGCAGACTCCAGTTTCATGGCTGGCTCCCCTTCATAAGTGCGTACTTCGCAGATACCAAGCATTGCTGCCGCCGCATCAAGTACTCGGCCCGTACTGCTGCTCTGAAAAATATTTATGCCTCTTTCGAGCTGTTTCATAACTGCTGTGAATTCTTGCTGCCCCTGCGGAAAACTAAGAGGAAGCTTTTCCAGTTCGGACCTATCAAGCCGGTCAAACAGGATACCCAGGACCATCCGTGAAGGAATTTTTGATGCAAGATCCCCTCCGGGCATTGGCTGAGGAATTAGATGTCCAATGCGATCGTACCCGAAGTAGGAAGAATCCAGAAGTTCTCCTCCCCAGACTGTGCCGTCGGTGCCGTATCCGACCCCATCAAGGGCGATTCCCAATATTCTGGAGTTACTCGGCATGGAATTGTCAGCCATAAGTGCCACCATATGAGCATGATGATGCTGGACAGGGAGTGTATTTTCCTTGCCCATTTTTAGTGCAAAACGGGTAGTATTGAATGCAGGGTGCAGATCACAGCCCCAATGGATAGGCTCTATTCCAGTAAGTCGGGTCAGATGCTTGACAACATCGAAATGGTACCTGAAGGTCTCAAGGTGATTGGTGTTTCCAATGTACTGCGAAATATAAGCTAACTTTCCTTTTGCTACTGTCACCGTAGAGTTCATTTCTGCTCCAACTCCGATGGAAGCCTCTACTTCAAATGGCAGCTCTATAGGTTCAGGCACGAAACCTCTCGAACGTCGGATAAAGGCTGCTTTTCCGTTAACAATTCGGATGACCGTATCATCGTTTCTGTTTGCAATAACTCTATTATGCAGCAGGTGAAAATCAACAATTCCTTTAAGTTTCTCAAGCGCTTCGCCATTTTCGACAACCATTGGCCTTCCCGGAAGGTTTGCCGAGGTCATAACATAAACGGCATCAGGTTCAATATCGAAGAGCAGGTTTTGTGTACCAGTGTAGGGAAGCATAACCCCTACATTATGTAGTCCGGGAGAAACGGATTCCGCAAGGATGAATTCTTTTAATTTAGGGATCACCGTAATAGGTCGGCGGCGAGATGTGAGATACTCCTTACCTGCACCTCCAACTTCTGCAAAGGACTCTACAACTTCAGTATTTTTCGCCATAACTGCAAAAGCTTGCTCTGGGCGCTTCAACCTCTTCCTAAGTCTCAGAACGGCCTCCTCATCCCGGGCATTACAGGCTATGTGGAATCCCCCGAATCCTTTGACAGAAAGAATCGAACCACTCTGGAGCAGATCCGAAGCCTCTTTAATTGCCTCATAGCCTTTAAAAATTACATTTCCTTCTACATCCGAAAGCCAGATCTCGGGCCCGCACTTCGGGCAGCAAACAGGCTGGGCATGGTATCTCCTGTTGAGAGGATCAGTGTATTCGGCTTCGCACTCCGGGCAAAGGGGAAAATCTTCCATCGTCGTGTTTTCCCGGTCATAGGGTAGCCTTCTAACTGTTGTATATCTGGGACCACAGTTTGTGCAGACAGTGAAAGGATAGTGGTAATACCTGGAAGAAGGGTCAAAGATCTCAGATTTGCAGTCCTCACAAATAGCAGTATCCGGAGGGATTATGGAATTCTCAAAAACACCGGATTCACTGGGCACAATGATAAACTTCGATGAGCCGGAAACAGGAACATTTTTTAATTTAATTTCGGTAACTTTAGCAAGAGGAGGTTTTTTTTCCGGCAGTTCCGCAAGAAATCTCTCAAGGCTTGCCGGACATCCCTCTATAAGAATCTCTACGTGATTACCCAGATTTTTAACATATCCGAAAAGCCCATGGGCTTTTGCAAGCTGGTATATGAAAGGGCGAAAACCAACACCCTGCACCGTGCCGGTTACATGAAGAAGCCTGGCTTCGTTTTGCATATAATTAGGTTTGATGCATCGTTAAAATAGCTTTCTAATATAAACGTAGCAAAAGAAAACGGTTAATGAATAAGAAATAGAAAGATTCAAGAATACAGCACCAGCTAAAAAAAGCAAAATATGACCGGACCTAATGAAATTCTGCATTCAAGTCCAGCTCATAAAGTGCGGTGAAATTGTTTTTATGATTAAAAGACATCCGAAAACCATCATTAAAAGGGAAATCTTCCAGGCTGCCTGAAGCAGGCGGGCCTGGTTTTTTGGTTCCCATAACTTAAGTACTGCTCTTTCAACCAGATTTGGTCGATCGTCACATGCTGCCATAAGAAATTAAGTTTTCATTCTTGCCTTGACTCTTTTCAGCCTGAAAGTGTTTTCCCTCTCCATCTCTTCGAGCATGAAACGGATATATTTCATGGCTGCAATTAGCTCGGGAATAATCTTAAATTCGAGAGCGTTTACACGCCTCTTGGTCTTCTCGATTTCGTCAAGGAGCCGTTTCATCGTGGTTTCCAGCTCAGCCGCCGTGATAATTTTTTCGACCAGATCCTCATAGGCATCGGCAGTTTCATCGATATACGAGTTAGTACCGATGATACCGTAACCCCTTTCGAGAAGAGTCTTCTTGACGCCTGTAGAACTAATCTTTGGCACCACGACACCCATGATATTTTTTCCCGAAAGACTGATTTCTGGGGACTCCTTAGCTGTGAAGGCTACTGATCTGACGGAAATCATTCCGTTCACGGCAGAGGCGAGATTGATTTTTTCTTCAGCTCTTAAGAAGGCAGCATCCAGCTCGGTTCTGACGTTCCTCGCCTGGTTCAGGATCTTAAAGAACTCAAGAATAAGACCATCTCTTTTCATCTTAAGGAGCTTGTGCCCACGTTCAGACAGCTTGATTCTGTTCTTGAGCTGGATCAGCTCCGACCGAGTTGGTTTTACGTCCAGAGCCATGACATCACGCCTTTCTGTGTGCAGGATGGTATTTCTGGATGTACTTGTTGTCAATCCTACCCAGCTGGTTCTCAGGAAGGTGGGCGAGAATCTTCCAGCCAATATCCAGAGTATCTATAATTGTCCTGTTTTCGTTTCTTCCCTGATTGACAAATTGTCTCTCGAAAAGGTCGGCAAACTCGAGGAACTTAAGGTCTCTTTCGGACAGAGCTTCCTTACCGACGATTGCCACGAGACCTCTCAGGTCACGCCCTTCTGCATAACCTGCAAACAACTGGTCAGAAACGGCCTTATGGTCTTCCCTCGTCTTCTCTGCGCCGATACCCGAGTTCATAAGCCTCGAGAGAGATGGCAGCACATTGATTGGGGGGTAGATACCTTTCCTGTGCAATTCTCTGGCAACCAGGATCTGGCCTTCGGTAATATATCCTGAAAGGTCAGGAATCGGGTGAGTAATATCGTCACCTGGCATTGAGAGAATCGGAATCTGCGTAACTGATCCCTTGGCACCCTTGACAATTCCTGCACGCTCGTAAAGAGTTGCAAGGTCGGTATACATGTAACCTGGATACCCACGGCGGCCAGGCACTTCGTTACGGGCGGCACCCATCTGACGCATAGCTTCTGCATAGTTAGTGATGTCAGTCAGAATGACAAGCACGTGCATGCCGTGTTCGTATGCAAGGTACTCGGCTGCGGTGAGAGCCATACGCGGAGTGATCAGACGCTCGACTGCAGGGTCATCTGCAAGGTTCAAGAACACGACAGCTCTTTCCAGAGCGCCAGTCTTTTCGAAGTCGCTCATAAAGTACTGAGCTTCTTCGTTCGTGATACCCATTGCTGCGAAAACCACTGCGAAAGGAGATTCGGACCCCGGCACAGTAGCTTGCCTGGCAATCTGCAGGGCAATTTCATTGTGTGGGAGACCTGATGCTGAGAAAATAGGCAGTTTCTGTCCACGGACGAGGGTGTTTGTCCCATCGATTGTGGAGATGCCTGTCTGGATGAAATCTTTTGGAGGCAGCCTTGCATACGGGTTCATTGCAGCCCCGTTGATGTCCAGCAGCTTGTCGGGCACGATCCTGGGACCTCCATCCAGAGGGTCTCCCGAGCCGGACAGGATTCTTCCGAGGAGGTCGAGGGATGCAGGCAGCTTAAGGGTTTCTCCGGTGAAGATCACACCGCATTCCTTGTCAAGCCCACCCGTACCTTCGAAAACCTGGACAACCACAACGTTCTTGGAAGTATCAAGCACCTGGCCTCTGCGAACAGTCCCATCGGGCATTTTAATATTAACGATTTCCTGGTAACCTACAGGCTCAGTTTTCTCGACAAAGAGAAGAGGTCCTGCAATCTGGTTGATTGTCTTGTACTCTTTTGCCATGCTTATTTACCTCCCAGAGCTGCGAATTCCTTGTCCATTTTTGCGAGGACAGTATTCATATTAGCCTCGAAGTTTTCTTCGAACCTGATTTTGGGAAGGTCGTTCTTGGAATCCAACTTGACAATTTGCGAAACAAGTGCACCCGATTTCAAGGCATCGTTTGCCATGTCTCCGAACTTCATTATGGCCTTCATCAAAGCGTACTGTTTTGTGAACGGGCTATAGGTGTCTATTGGGTGGAATGCATTCTGCTGCAGGAAGACTTCCCTTACCAGACGGGTAACTTCAAGCAGGAGCTGCTGTTCGTCCGGAAGAGAGTCTGAACCGACAAGCTGCACGATTTCCTGCAATTCGGATTCGACCTGCAGCATATCCATTGCCCTTTCCCTCATAGCGACGAAGTCGGGAGCCACGTTAGCATCAAACCATGGATCAAGGATTTCTTTATACAGGCTGTAGCTGGTCAACCAGTTGATTGCAGGGAAGTGACGCCTCTGGGACAGCTTTGCATCCAGAGCCCAGAAAACCTTCACGATACGGAGAGTGTTCTGAGTTACAGGTTCGGAGAAGTCACCACCGGGTGGAGATACTGCACCGATAGCAGTAACTGAACCTTCCTCACCACAGAGAGTCTTAGCAACACCGGCACGCTCGTAGAATTCGGCCAGCCTTGCAGACAGGTATGCCGGATAACCTTCTTCACCAGGCATTTCTTCAAGACGGGAGGAGATTTCTCTCATGGCTTCTGCCCACCTGGAAGTAGAGTCTGCCATCAGGGAGACGTCATATCCCATGTCACGGTAGTATTCCGCAAGTGTGATCCCTGTGTACACAGATGCTTCTCTTGCAGCCACTGGCATGTTTGAGGTATTGGCGACAAGGATAGTACGCTCCATGAGGGGCCTTCCAGTCTGCGGATCTTCCAGATGAGGGAAGTCCCACAGAACATCTGCCATTTCGTTTCCTCGTTCTCCACAACCGACATAGACCACAATTTCTGTGTCACTCCACTTTGAGAGTTGCTGCTGGGTAACGGTCTTGCCCGATCCGAAAGGTCCGGGAATTGCAGCCGTGCCTCCCTTTGCTACAGGGAAAAATCCGTCAAGGATTCTCTGCCCTGTGACCAGGGGCCTACTGGGAGTAAGTTTTTTCTTTACTGGCCTTGGTCTTCTGACAGGCCATCTGTGCATCATTTGCAGTTCTGTGCCGTCAGTTAAAGTACAGACAGTATCTAGAACAGTGAAGTTTCCACTCTTAATATCGGCTATTGTGCCTGACTTATCCGGAGGCATCATGATCTTGTGTTCAATGTTTACTGTTTCCTGAACAACACCGAACACTTGTCCACCAGCTATGAAATCTCCTTTTTTTGCAACAGGCTTAAACTCCCAGAGTTTCTGGTGGTCTAGCCCATCTGCAGTGACACCTCTGCCAATGAAGCCGCCCGTCCTTTCAAGCAGGACGTGCAGTGGCCTCTGAACACCATCATAAATACTTGAAAGAAGACCTGGACCAAGCTCCACGGCAAGAGACATACCTGTAGTTATAACGGGCTCCCCAGGCTTTACGCCTCCTGTCTCTTCGTATACCTGGATGATGGTCTTTTCCCCTACTATCTGGATGACTTCGCCCATCAGCCCTTGATCACCGACTTTGCAAAGGTCATACATCTTTGCATCCAAACCGATGGCAGTGACGACAGGCCCAGACACACGATAAATTTCACCTTTTACTTCCACAGATCAACACCTACCGCTTGTTTTATTTTTTCTCTTAAACTTGTTGAGCCTTCTCCAGATCCTCCGAGGGCTACCACTGTAGGCTGGACGGACTCATTTAAGTTTTTCTTTAAAGTTTCCGGCAGATTACTAATATCATCGTTATGCATTACAACAATTCCGATGCTCTTATCTGCAAGCACAGACTTTACCGCAGATTCTACAGACTTGACATCACTGGTTTCGTAAATTTTCCTGATGCCAGCCAACCTGAATCCTGTAACAAACTCGCTCTTTCCGATCGCTGCTAAATCCATCAGATAACCACCAACTGTTCTTTGATTAGATTATCATCAAGGCCGGTCATCTTGCCTCTGAAGATAATCCTTAGGTTATTGACCTCATTATTTTTGTGGATAATAAAATCCATAACAGGTACGATAGAGAGCGGAGATGCATGCGAAAAAGTGGTTGCGGATTCTAGATAGTACCTTGTAAGCTTGCTTTCAAGAATCGTCAGAGAAGCCGTACCCGGATCGGTAACGCCTGAAATTGCATCCCAGTACTGAGTTTTTTGAAGCGCGCTGACAAACTCGTCATATGGAAGATGTGCAAGTTTCTCGGTCTTCAGTTCGTGCCCACCCGCAATCATGAGTGGCATGATCTCATCAGATTGTTCTACTCCTGCTTTTTTCAGTCTGAAGAGAGTACCCAAGTTCTTAACATCGACTTCCAGCCTGACAACTCTAGTAAAGAGCTTGCGGTCTTTGGATTTTGGTGTTCCGATTGCCTCAAACAGGTTTGAGTAATAAACCTTATCAAGCTCATTTTCTAGACTTGCCAGGTTAGTTCCGTCGAACTTCTGCAACTGGGGATAGTACTCGGTCCTTTTCAAGGCCTCAATAATATCCTGATATGTGGCCTTGCCTGCAAGTTCCGATAGGAAGGTGTAAGTAAACTGCCCGGAAGCGATCAGAAACTCCAGGATCTCTTCAACAGATGCGTTGTAGAGTTTACCGCGGAGAAGTGTTTTGATGTTCCAGATTTCATACCTTTTAAAGTATGCTGTAATCAGGTAGTTCAATTCTCCAGAGGTGATTCTTTCCAACTTATCATAGGTGAGCGCAAGATTCCTGTTTAATGCGTGTTCTGCCAGATCGCCACCGCTGTATTTCATTGCCAGTTCGTCAACATCGTTTTTGTATTCAGACTCTTGGATAAAACGGGTAATTTCATCAGTCCCCATGTTGAGAAGCCGGGGATACGACTCTTTAGGAAGCAGCTTACTCTTCATCGCGCGGACACGGGTTACGGCATAAGCATAGTTTGAATTGCCTTTTTTCTTCTGTTCGGATTCATTTGAGGGTTTTTTCCCCCGGAGTCTCTCCAAAAGCCGCATTGAACATCACCCGTATAGAATATCAGACATCTGCTTCAACGAACGTTCATACACGTTTATCAGGATCGAATCGTATGTGAAATCTAACCTGACTGTGCCGTCTTCGTTTTCCAGAACAATGCCGCCGATACAATCAATATTGCCAGCGTAAGATAAGGAAGATAACTTCTTTACAATAGCTTCTGAATTTTTGTTAGAATAGATCTTGACGCCTTCGGCTTCATGATTCGCGATCAGATCACCTAAGAGCTTCTCAGCTTTAGAAGCAGGCATCGATTTTGTAGACTCGACAGACTTAGCGTATACCTGATCTAAAATTTCCTTGCGTTTATTAAGCCTTAATCTTTTTACTTCCAGATTTGCACTGGATATTACCTGCTGGTGCAAGTTTTTGAGGTCTTCTTCAGATTGCGCAAGACTGTCTCCGAGCATCTTCTTCTGGGCAACTCTTGCCTCATTGATAATCTCGGATACTTTTGCATCAGCTTCCGCCTTTATCTTAGAAACCTCTGTCTGTGCACCATTCTGGATATCTTTTATAACGATATCTAGTCCCATGCATCTACCTCCAAATAAATAAGAGCAAAAAATGCCCTAAGAAGGCAAAGAATGCTCCAAAAGAACAAAGGATGCTCTTAAAAGAGCAAACAGCCCAAAAGCTTGGAGCATGAATGCCCTAATGGTTTAGAGCGAAGGATGCTCTAAAAATATTAAGAGCAGGGATACTCTTAAAATCAATTTAGCTGCTGATAAGCAATGCAACGACAAGACCGAAGATAACGATGGTTTCTGGAATGACAGTAAGGATCAAACCCTTACCGAACAGAGCTTCATTCTCTGCCATTGCACCAATTGCTGCAGAACCAATGTCCTTTTCTGCCCATCCAGATGCAATACCAGTTCCTGCGATTGCAATTGCTGCGCCGAGCGCTTTCAGTCCTGCGTCTCCAAACATTGGTGCTACTGCTGCTACTGTTCCTGCTTCTACCATTGTTTTTATTCCTCCGTGTATTTTCTTCTATAACCGAATGGATTGAATTTTCTGCCCCCGCCCTGATAGAATTTTCCGAAGAATTCTACATACTGCAACCTGAGTGAGTGCAGTCCGGGAGCTATGATACTCAAGACAGTGTTGAGACCATGTCCGAGTATAAATACGATTAGTGCAGCTATTGCTGCGAAGCCGATCTGAGAGTGATCAGCCCAAATCATTTTGAATGCAATATCATTAACCGTACCTGCGATGTAAATCGAAGACAGACCGACTGCGATAATACGGGCATATGAAAGCGTGTTACCCATGAGAGATGGCAATTCGACTATACCAGCGATACCCTCACCCATAGCGAGTAATACAATCCCGAGAACAAGAATACCAGCACCGACGTAAGTCAGTCCTGAAATACCACCTAAAAAGCCGAGAACCGCAACGAGTACACCAAGCTCGATTATCATCCAGCTGCCTTTTTCAAGAACTGCATGCTTCATACTGTGATGAGATTTGTTTATGAATCCAAGAATGAACCCAAGATTTAAATGTAGCAGTCCTACAAAGACAGATACTCCAATCATTGTCATTACCATGTGAGTCCTATGGACCGGGAATGTGAAATGTTCACCGGCAAGTCCTGAAAACAGGGTGACCGTATCCCATCCAGGTATTAAACCTGGTATTGTTTCGCCTTCGGCATGCATACTTGCCAAGGGGAACCCAAGAAACTCACCATAAATAATACCAAATATAAATGTTGATATCTGACAATAGAGCAGAATGTTCATTAGAGGCTTAACTGCATCTGATTTTACAAACGTTTTAATCGCCAGTGCCATTGCTCCCAGAATAATTGCGTATCCGATATCTCCGAGGATCAATCCGTATATCAAGGGGAACGTAATAAAGAGAATTGACGAGGGATCGATTTCGGTATATTTGGGTCTGGAATACAGATCCATGATCTCCTGCATAGGTGCTACTGGTTTTGAGTTGTTATACTCGACAGGTACATGTCCTTCTTCTTCTTCTTCTTCCTCAATTTCTATTGAGGTGACATATGCCCGACCGTTTGTAGCACTATTTACAGTGCTGACCACTTTATCGAATTTTTCGCTGGGAGTCCAGCCTTCCATTAAAAAGGCATTTGCGGATGTAGCGATTCTTAAGGGCAGTTCTGCCTTCTGATTTTCGATACTCAAGACCTCATCACTGGCAAGGAGGAAATCCGAATACTGTGACTTCATTGATTCGACTTCTTTCCTCAGCGACTCGATCTTTCTGGAGGCATCAGCCTCATTCTGTTCCGCTAACTTTAATAAATCGCTTGGAATACCACCTCTTTCCGGAACTCTAAGATCTCTAAATTCGAGCTTCTGAAGCACTTCCTGGACTCTTTCAGCATCCTTTTTGGCTACAAAGAGTACGACCGTTTTTGCCTGTGGATCATAGTATAATTCATAAGCTGACGTGATGCTTGAAATCTGACCTTCTTCCAGACTTCCTTTTATTGATCCTGCAAAAACCGTGAGGTTCTCATAACCGCGATAATAATCAAAATCGAGATTTATGGACAGGAATGGGAGAAGATCTCTTTTCTGAATTTCCAGATCCTTCAAATCGGTCTCACATTTACTGATCATTTCGGATTTTTCAGAGATGGCCCTATCCAGTTGATTCAGTTTTGTATCAAGTTCACGCAGAACTGAATCAGCTTTCTGGACTGCCGGTTGTTTTGGTTCAATCCCCAAGAAATTGGAGATAGAGCGGATCTTCACAAGCTTTTTAGATACTTCTTCTGCGTTTTGAAATGGCTTGCTGATCTTAAAACCAGACTCATCTTCAATAAAATCTTCAACATGAAAGAGATTAGAATCATGAAGTGCATCGACGGTTGCTTTTAAAACACTTTTGTGCCCAACAATAACGGCTTTTGTCATCCTTTTGGGTCTACTCATGTACCGCCCTCTCAAACTCTGTTAATAGGTAATTAACGGTTTTTTCAACGTTGGCTTGAGCGTTCTGGGCCATGGCTAAAGCATTTTGTTCACCATCTTTAACAATCCTGTCTCTCTCAACCAGAATTTTTTCTTCACCAGATTTAAAGGAATCTTGTGCAGCTTTGTGTGAATCAACTTCAGCTTGTTTCAGGATTTCTCTCGCTTCAGCTCGAGCATCAGAGATACGTTTGTTTTTTAATTCTATGGCTTCATCAATCATTTTTTTCGCATTCTCTTCTGCTTTTTTGATTTCAGATAAGATTTCATTTTTAGCCATGTGAATCTCCGTCTCTCAAAATTTAAAATATAAATTAATGATTAAAAATCCCTACTCCAAAGGAGGTAGTTAACAAACCTTTGCGAATGAACTATATAACTGCTTCGGTTTTATCAAAGAAGAGAAAAATGAATATAATGATAAATCGTGATATATCCTACACATAGGGATTTTTTAAGAAAAATAGAAATATAAATAGCAAAATATATGGTTAAAATCCAAAAGATTAAATATGACAGTAAAAAATAATTAAATAAAAACAGAGAAATTTAATAGGTGGAAAAAAAACCTATCGAAAATGGCTCTCAAAACAAGATCAGATAGAACCAAAGGGAATTATCAAATTTGAATTTGGGCTAGAAAACTCATTTATAATAATTTTAAAGTTCACTAACAAATAAATTTTTTTAGTAAATTAAATAAAACAAAGATAACCTCTTTTTTTTAAAAAAAATCTGAATTAAGCTTTACATCAGGAAGATTTAATGGGCATACATGCGCTAACTGAGCTAAGAACATTTTTTCTATGGACCTAGAAATTAAAGCAGTTAAACTTTTTAAAAACTCTTCCATCAAAATTAGCTTTTATCCTTACTCAAATTATTGACTTGCTGAGTATGAAGATTTTAGTATTCAGTTAAGATTGGAAATAGGGAGAATTTCCATTAAAAATTAATGGATATTTGGAGGAAAAAAAACCAAAAAAAGGTTTTTTCCATAACCTACTTCAAAAAAGTTGGATAAAAAAATTATTAAAAAATGTTACCTAAGCCTATAAGGTTTCTTTGCATTGTAAGGAATTGTATGAATGTACGTCTTACGGAAGTCAGGATTGCGCATCATACAATAATCCGCATCCCTTTTGTATGCCTCATGCTTGCCCATACGCTTCCAGATAGCTGCCAACGGCTCCTCACATAAGTTTCCGAAAGAAAGAGGGGTATAAGCACACGGCATAATTTCCCCATCCGAAGCCGCATGCATCCAGCGTTTACCTGCAAAACACCCGAATAGATCAGGACCCATAAAGTAGGGAAAGGCGGTCACTCGAGGCCCTTCAAGCTTAACGTTCATTGTTTTCTGGAATTTCTCAAGCCTGGAAACATCTTTTCTTCCTATTACTTCATCCTCATGATCAAGCCAGCGCCCTACAGCAATAATTTCATAAATGGAAATTTCATGCATTTCAAGATCAGCTGCAAGGTTGTAGAATTCTTCAAGATTGTCGATGTTATGAGGAGAAACAACAACGAACATATCAGTAAGTATCCCCGCAGCATTTGCACTCCTGATTCCTGAAATTGCATCCCTGTAAGCACCGCTTCGCCCACGTATACGGTCATGCTCGGCTTCAAAGGGACTATCAAGACTTATTCTTGCTGCGTAAAGACCCGCAGTTTTAAGAGCTGCTGCCCGTTCTTCGGAAAGTCTGAATCCAGAGGAAAAGCAAGTAGCAATTGCCCTTGACTTATCAACTCTGGATACCATCTCTACAAGGTCGTCGCGCAACATTGTCTCGCCTCCATCAAAGGAGACAAGATATGTACCAAGGTCCAGACTTTGATTCACTGCATCGGAGATCTCATCCAGGGTCAATTCTCTTTCCGGCTTGATATCGGCAGCTCCGCAGTGAATACAGCGGTTTGGACAGCGAGCAGTAATTCCTATTGAAAACTGGTCTGGAACTCTTTTCTTCCTGATAGACGCGATCTCGGCGCTTATTACCCGGCTGAAGACGGGACCTGGAATAGGAGGAATCCATGTAGAGAAAATAATCTCTTTCTCGTTTATTGAGATGGGCTTTTCTTCCGCAAATATATTGTTGATTCGTTTCAGAAAGGGTTTTGCAAGCTGGGAAAGAGGACCTTCCGCATCGAGTACCATCTTTTCGTTTTTCGTACTGGCGTTTACTTTAAGCACCGGACTATCATATACTCGCATGAATACACCTGGTAAAGTTAGTAGCAAAGTTAAAAAGCCTTAAAAATGAAGTAAGACTGAACAATATCATCTTTATGTCTTGAGCATAAGTTCAGATGCTCTCAAGCATATCGATGGTTATATAATCGGTAATTTGAAAAAGCTTATCTCTTGCAGTACACTCTTTGAATGTAAGAAGTGTCTCTTTTGCGGCATTGACATGTAATTTCACTGCGTCTACGGATTTATTTACTGCTTCTTCCTTTGACATTCTCTTCATGTAAACGTGCGGCAGAGTTTCAGATATAAACTTTGATTCTTTACCCTCAACCACTTCCAGAAACTCAAGAATATCGTCAACAATCTGGTATGCAGTTCCCAGTGAACTACCAAAGAACTTGAAGCGCTCCGCAATGATATCATCTGCTCCGCCAATATAAGCGCCTATAGAAGCACTGATTGCAAATAAGGAAGCCGTTTTATTGTATATACACTCAAAATAATTGTTTTCCTCAATATTTTCTTCATTTAGTCTCAGGTCAAGGACCTCTCCTTCAGCCATATCCATCCCTGCCTTTCCGAAATCACTGATAACTTTATTCCCATAAGGAGAAATAAATTCAATAGACTTTGCAATCAGATAGTCACCGCAGAGAAGCGACCGGGAATGTCCAAACTTTTGAGGAGCTGAAGGCAGGTTTCTTCTCATGAGTCCCTGATCCAGCAAGTCATCATGAATAAGGGAAGCCGAATGCATCATTTCAACAGCAAGAGCAGCGCTTAAGCTTTGCTTATAAGAGCCGGAACAAATTTCACTTGCCAGAAGAAGTATAATCGGCCTGATTCGTTTTCCTCCGGCATTACAGACATGCTGTACTATTTCCTTTAACCGTGAATCTTTCATTTGAACAATGAAATCATTTATTCCGGATTCAACATATCTGTATTCTTCCCATTTTTCTATATCCATAATATTGTTCCCCGAATTGCGATTCCCGAGCTGCGATTCGGGAGCCCGCTGTCCTTTTCGCTCGCTGCGCTCCCTCAAGAGGACTAATCTGATGAATTTCGTTCTCTTAGGACTATTGTAAGTATATCATTTATACTGCCGAAAGCAAGTTCAAGTATTTTTTATATTATCTGAAACTCCGTATTGTAAGATAATTACATTAACTTTTTGTTAAGCTCTCGATATTTCATAAGTGACATGACATTTCTATCGCATTTCATCTATCTGATCTAATTAGGGCATAAGGAAAAAAATTTCTTTTTTAATTCAAACTTTATTAAATAAATATCAAACGTAGTGTTTGTGAGAACGTAAATAAGAGAAATAGTTGTTTTAAAAGATAAAACCTGAAAAATCTCCAGGAGATCTATTATTATTGTAATAAAAACAACTTTGTTAATATGCATTCAAGGATCGAACTAGCATAGTCATATCGATAAACCGAAAAAGCAACCATAACAACACTCATAACATAATTATATTTAGTCCTCTTGAGCGTAGCGAAAAGGACCTCGTGCTCCCGAAGCGCAACTCGGGAGCGAAAACATTATATGTAACAAATACCTCTAGATGTGTTGCATTTTGCGTTGATGGTCTAGTGGCTATGACTTGGGCCTTCCAAGCCCAAAACCCGGGTTCGAATCCCGGTCGGCGCATTTTAATACTATAAATAAAACATATCCAAATAAAACATATCCACTTTTTTTATATTAGAATAATCAAGCATCAGTGCGAGGGTTGCCCAGCCAGGTCAAAGGCGATGGGCTTAGGACCCATTTTCGTAGGAATTCGTGCGTTCGAATCGCACCCCTCGCATATTATATTTAAAAGTTCTCACTTAAGATAATCTTCTAATTTTGCACATTCAAATTTTGTAAAGTTTTATTAAATAACCATTTTTTTCAAAATAGATATGATTATATTATAGAGATAATTTTTCGATATGAGAAGGCTTATTTATAGATTAAATAATTAAGTATTTATTTATATGATTAATATAATTGTTTAGATTGGGGGTAAATCATAAGCAACGGGAAGGTGAAAGGATATGAGAGCAAGTACCAGTAGCGTGCAGGATATGTTGAGGGGAATGAAATTTCCAATGAGAAAAGAGCAAATTATAGAGCAGGCCAGAAAACAAAACGTTTCCAATGACATAATTGAACAAATAGAGATGATTCCTGATGAAGATTATAAGTCAGCTGACTCTCTTACGCGAGCGATAAACCTAGCCAGCCAAAAAGTAGGTGGAGGCGGAGGGGGAAAAAGCCAGTCATTTGGTGGAACCGGACTTGGCGAAACTGAAGAATCCGGAGGAGGCGGTCCCTCATCGGGGGGAAGTAGCCAGGGTTTCGGAGGTAGAGGAGGAGAATAAATCCCTTATTTATGAATTGTTAATATTATAGATTTTCAGAATCTGCGGAGTATATAATAAAAACCGCTTTAAAAAAATGGTTTAATAATAAAAAGAAGATTTAATAATAAAAGAAGATTAGATTTACCCCTTATGTACCTAATAGCGAGTATTAAAGCTTGTTTACAGGGTTTAAAGTATTTTTTTATTCAAAACATTTATTTCCTCCAATAATTTTCAGGCTTTTATTAATACTCAATTCCTTTTATTCTTACTTAACCTAACCATCCTTACACAAATCTCCTTGAGGGTTAGATGCGCTTCTTTTTCTTGCAATATATCTATTGAAACCAGTATATTCAACAAGCTTCCCATTTTCAAGTACGGATATAGAACCATGCCCGCAGCAGATTAAGCATTTTTTACCTTTTTCGGCGAGCTTTTCATCAATTTCAGAAATGAGAGAAGTGAGGGCATGGCGCTCTTCACGAGCAAGCTTGCTGTCGACATTCACAGATGTCATGAGATAATCAGCCAGAACATTGTACTCCGTTCTATCAGGGCTCAAGCTTTTGAAATTTATTAATGCATCTTCCGGAAAGAGCAGACCTTCTTCCGGACAGAGATACAAGATTTCTCCATGCATATGTCCTCCCAAGCCTGCAAGAGCTTCAAAATTCATGCCTCCGATCTTAAATCGGGCAATAATGGGGAACGCTCCTCTTTTTTCAATTGATTCATCTGATTGAGAGAGTTCAGGAAAGAGTACCACATTTGAAGGTGGATTGAACCTGGAAAAAAGATTTATTATTTTCGTATAGACTTCTTCGAGAATACAACCCTGGATGCTGGATCCGTACGCCCTGCTGGTTTCCCGCGTGATCAGGAGAGTTTCGCGGTTAAGGTAGGAAGGGACAGGAAAATAGCCTGCAGCTCCACAATGATCGGCATCGGCGTGAGTAATGTAGATTCTTTTAAGCCGGCTTAAGTCCCCAAGCCCATAGTGCTGGAGCATATCCACAACATCCTGATAATAGATCCCATAACCTGTGTCGATCATAACCCTTTCGGATGTAGTATCGAACAGATAGATATTTCCGCCGCAGGGTAGCTGAAAACAGAAGAGCTCGATGCCTTCGTTTATTTTTACCCTCTGCACATCGGCAAAAAAATTCTCTCCGGTAGTCCGGTTTAGACAGTCCCCTACTTTCAGAATATTTCCGAAAACCTCAACAGGCTCTTTCTTAAGATTTGAGAGCTCCTGCGCAATATGGTTAATATCATGCAGGAACCTCATTAAAAAATCATCCTCAGCACTACCGATAAAAGCCCTTAATTTCTGAGCTAAACGGAGATAAAATACAGTATCATCAAGTTTCTCCCCGGTTGTATCATATTCCAGAATCTCAAGCCTGTAACTGGACTTGAGCTCATTCAGTAGAGCATCTATAAGGCTGGTATCTTCGATGTTGAGACCCACCACAAGCCTTTCAGGATGCTGCCCGCGTTCATCAAAATCAAGGTAAGTGATATTCGCTCCAGCTGAAGTAATATAGTTAAGAAAATCAAATAATGCTCCCGGACAGTTCGGCAGGTAAACATGGAATTTCAGAAAAGCTATAGGCTGCAGGGAAGTTTGCAAATAGCCTATCCTGTCTAACTCCTCGCGAATTTTATTATAAGCCTCCGGAACAGCAGTCACTTCAAAAAAAACGATATATCTATCGAGCCTGCGGTCATACTGAATCCTGTTAATGTTTCCTTCGTACCGCTTAATTATCTCGGCTGCCGTATGCAGTGCTCCAGGGCTGTCAGGCATGCAGGCAATAAAAGAAAACTGTCCCATTTTAGGTCTCCAGCAAGCTACTAGTTTTCAACTCAAATGATTTAAATGGATATAGTTTTTTTAATTAGACATTTTTAATAACTTAAATAAAATCTTTTTCCCTAGCTTTCCTGCAAATCTAATTGTCAAGATGAAAAAGTTAGATTCAAAGCTCAAGCACAAAGCTCGAAAGCTTGAGAGCCTGAAAAGCTTCAGTGATCTCCGGAATTGGATTCTTTTCCCTGTAAAACAGATGAGAACTGCACGTACAGTCTGTACACCCAAAGCCCAAAGCCGAATCTCCTCCAATCCCACTGGCAAGTGAACATTCGAGTTTAGCTGAAGTAGTTGCGCAAATGACTGAAACCAGCCTGAAAGAAGGATCCAGGTTAATATAATCCACATGCCATCCGGGCTTTTTATCTTTATTCCTGGAAAGGTTAATATGCCTGACGACTCTTTTCAGGCCCCCTGGCCCAAGAGCCGAACCAACGTATACATGGAAACCTGCAGGAAAATAAAATTCCCTCTTTTTCCCAATCTTTAGTCTTACAAGCTTGATTTTCGAAGATTAAGCAGTAAATGCCCTTTTCGGATAAATCCATTTTAAAACCTTATCCCCTGTCTACTATCCCCTTCTACTATCCCCTGTCTACTTATATGCTGAGACCAAAAAGTACTTCTCAAGCAGAGGCACAACGATTTCCTCAAGCTTTTCCTTTTCCTTCAGGTCTTCTATCCAGGAAACAGGTATGGCCTCAATTCCCAGCTTCGCTCCCAGTATGCCTCCTGCAACGCTGCCCACTGAATCCGAGTCCCCTGTAATATTTACTGCAGTTTGCACTGCTTTTTTATAGTCATTCGGATAACGCAAGAGGCAGAAATACGCAAGAGCAAATGTCTCATCTGCATACCAGCCCTGTCCCAGTTCTTTCATAGCATCTTCATCTGCCATGCCAGAATGAGCTATTTCATAAGATTTTTCCAAAGCAGCGGTAAATTCCTGAGAGAATCCTTCAGTTATTTTGAGAAGAGAGCCGTACATCTCCTCAGGTTCCACACCGTCAAGAGCCAGTTTCACTGCATATGCCCCTGCAATGGAAGCAGCGTCCGAAACCGGATGCAAGTGAGTAATTCTGCCTGAGAGCAGGGCTGCTTGAACCAGTTTCTCAAAATTATTCCGGTAAATAAAACCCAGGATTCCAACTCGCATGAGACTTCCACAAGTTTTAGACAAAATTCCGGATTCGCTCCAGTGGCTTCCTTCCTTAAGCTTCAGGGCTGCACCTCTGGAAGTAGGTCCTGCTCCCAGGTCAGGCTCATCAAGCCAGTGAACAAGTTCCTTTGCAATAATGTCCATAAGCTTGGGATCTCAAGCTCTGCACCCTGTAGTGCGCCTCTTGCAATTACGAGCATTAACTGGGTATCATCAGTCCAGAGAGAATCAGGCGGAACTTCAAGAATTCCCTTCAGGTTCGAGTTCCGCCCCCCGAAGCAAGCCTCTTGCGATTACAAGCATCAACTGAGTATCATCAGTCCAGAGAGAATCAGGCGGGACTTCAAGAATCCCTTTCTCTCCATACTTTTCCTTAATCTGCTCAAGGGTTAGGTGTTCTACAGGACGCCCCAGGGCATCTCCGCAGGCGGTGCCGAAGAGGTAGCCGCGAAGTCTTTGTTCACTGTCATCGAATTTAGAGTACATATCTACCATTATCTGGTTTTCAGCAATTAATTCTTTCAGGTGAATACTCTCATCTTGGAAATATAAACAATATGTACATCAGTCTAGCATAGCCGCGTAGTTCGCGGCTTATCTGCACTGGAACGGCGGACCGGCCTGCAGAAATCCGAATTATTTGGCATGGCGTCTTTCTGGCATGGCTTCTTGGCCCTTATCTGCCGTAGCGAGCCTATCTGCCACATGCCGAAGGCTATTAATGAGGATTTGCTGCGTATGACGACCGGCAACGCAAAAGTAGAAAAGAAAACAGGCCTTGCCGTAAAACATCAGATCTCAAAGAAGTTACTTTTTTAAAGTTCACTATTGGGGCTTACTTTTGAAGCCTCATTAAATAGGAAATGTTATTGCCAACCTGATGAGTTTAAGACCTCGTTCAGAAGATTTTTATGATATAATGGCTAATCCTGGAATAATTCAACGCTACATTCGGCAGCAACCAAATTATAACATTCTAAATTAGTTCTTTGATTGTTATTTTGCGATTTTTTATTAAAAAGATGAGTTTGGATCCTAATATCGAAGGCCTACATGGATGAAAAATTTATAGTTCTATCGAACTCGTTTTCTAGATCATTTAAAATTCGTTTATTCGATTCTTTAAATATTTGGTCCTAAGACAGTGTAATCTATAAATTCCATGGATAACAGCAACCATATCTGATTATATAAATTCCATGAAAGCTCAATTATCATACAAAAAATCTCATCCGGAACTAAGTTTTCACTTTTATTTTATTCTCCTTAACAATCATCACAATTCAGCCCTTGACCTCAAATTGAGGCAAAAGAGAATGTTGTTAACTCTATGCGGAAATTAATTCATACCGAACTTTTATACAAGCAAATTAATACCTGCATAAACATCTAAAGTGAGTAGAAATATGGAGATTACAACACAAGACGATCCCATTGCTGCTAAAGTTCTGGGAACAATTAAAGGCAAACAAGACGGGAAAGAATTCACAATACAAGATAAGGCACTCATCTTCATACGTAATTTTATAGCAGGTTTAGGTCTTATATGTGCAGGATATTATATTAATTCTCATTATTCAAATCAGTATTATGCTTTTGCTTTCATGATAGTAATTGTAATCCTATATGCTTTATGTGAAGTACTGCTTTACTGGATTGCTTTTGCGTCCAAAGCTGGTGAAGAGCTGAAGAAAGAACCTGAGATAAAATAGTAAGAAAGCTACTTTGATTATTTATCTTAAACTGAAAGTATTCTAAACTGACTTACGACCACACATTAAATTATTACCTTAACTCCGAGTTTTTGTATGGAATATATTAAGATCAATATTATTTCAATGAGTTATATAAGTCCTTTTGATTGCGATTTTGACAGAAATATAGATGAAAAATATATTCACCCCCAATAGGGAATATACCAAACATGTGTTTTCTATAATCAAGTCTACTACACCTGAAAACAGATCAATTTTCCATAAATTGAAATCTGTAGTTTTCGTAAACTTGAAGATTACACTAAAGCTCATAAGAAACTGAAGAAAGAAATAGTTTTATTTCTCTTTAGTTTTGGCTACATAAAGTAGCTACTGTTTCAATTTTATCATTGAGTTTTTGAAAACTATGTAAATAACTTCGGAATTAAATCATGATGCTTTTGGCTTTTGTGCATTTGCTATTGAAAATTATGTTTTTATTGATAAGCTCAATTATATGTTCCCCACAAAACGTCGAAGTTAAGGTTTGTAATACAAATAAATTAGAACAGAATAAATGAAAGTGAAAAGAGACTTAATAACGTTTTAATAATTTATAAATATATCGAAAAGTTTCTTTTTTTAAAAAAATAGAAATTGTATAGATATTAGAAGAAACCAATTAGATCAACATTGAGTTTATTATTTATACCTTAGACAGTAGAATATTTATATAATAAAAGATTTTTCAAATTTCTGTGCTATCATTTATTTACATTAAATCAAAAGATTTATATGTTGTGCTTTCCACCCCTTTTTTTGGTGATTATAATACCTAATAGAGAAAATAGATCCGTTTCTACTATGATTGAATATTTTCATGAACCCTCGACCATTGACTCTGATCACACAGGGGACGCCGGCATAAAATCCGTAGAATTAAAAAAAGCAAGTGAAAAATTAGAAGTTTTGAGAACAGCTAAATATAACATCGGCCAGGGAGAAAAACGGGCATTCAATATAACAGTAGGTTCCAAAGTAACGCTTCTTGACCTATATCTGGATTGGGGAAATGTTAATTTTAGCTTATTACTTACTAGCTATCCCCCAGGAGGCCCTATTGCGAATTTCGATGATAGCTACAATCAAACAAAAGATGGTAAGATAGTCGTCCGCATACATCCCAAGACTGGGACATACATTAAGCAAGGAGACTGGAAGTTTACAGTGTACGGGCAGAAAGTCGATGGAATTGATGATTACACATTCAAAGCCGTTGCTCACGTCTCAATCTAAAGATATTGAGTCTATGTAATCATATTAGAAAAACATTCTGACCAATAAAGATGGTGCTTATCTGGAATGGACAATGAATGATCCTCCTTACAAAAGTCACTTCTTGAGAACATCCAGAGGAGATCGGATATAAAGATAAGTGGAGACTCAACCGTGAAACTGAGGACTGCAGGTTTAAAAACCCTACATATTTTTAAATTTCAAAAAAAGCTTATTTTCTGTTTATTATATTTTTGTTTAACAGCAACAGCCGCAGCTGAAGAACATTATTACGAACCTATTTCACCTGACCAATTCGGAGTCCCGGTTAACGGAGAAAAAGTTGTAGAGCTCAAGGTCACTGAAATACCTTACTGGCAATTTCTTTTATGGCTAGCCACAATATATGTTTTATCCGCAGTTGATTACCTCTACCCTCAAAAGTTATTTTTCTCAATCGTCGGATATCGAATAGTAAATTCAGGAAATATACTTGAGAATTCCAGCCGTTTTCAAGTTTTTGCTTATATCAAAACCAAGCCTGGGGCATATATCAGTGAAATTGTAGATCAGATTGGTTTGGACAGGGAAATAGTAAAATACCATCTAAAAGCCCTGACAGCCAAGAAAAAGATTGAAGCCTATAAAGACGGCGGTAAAACAAGGTATTTTGAAAATCTTCTTGTGTACAATGAAGACGAAAAAAAAGTTATTTCCGCTCTTCAAAATTTAAGTAATCAAAGAATAATTTTAGAAATAATAAACCAAAAGTGTAATACAAATATTGATCTTGCACGCGAATTCGGTGTTTCCAAGCCAACCATCAGCTGGCACATAAAAAATCTTAAAGAAGTAGGCCTTATAGTTGAAATAAAAGAAGGAAAAAAAACAATTTACAGTATAAACCCAGCATATGAACCCCTTATTGAAAAGCATATTCAGGAGTCTCAGGGTGCTTGTGCTGTTGCTATGTGAAAGCAAGAGAATACCGTTTATGAGTAGAAACAGAGTTAAAAGAATTATCAGGAAGAACTGAAGATCATTGTTTTCCCTGGGACATAGATATGTCTTACAATTCCTGATTTCAAAGCGTGAGATTTATCATAGGTATCCTTATAAACCAGTAAATAAAAAAAGTGGATTAGGCTTTGAGGATTGGTCCTGGAATATAGAAACAATCTGGAAAAATATTCCACACCTTGTAGTTCCTGAGACCGTTCATCTGATCCGAATTAAGGAAAGTGGGTCATTAGGACAACAAAGTGCATTAGCAGGGGTATTTTCAACCTTACCTGAAGAGGCTTGGCCAAATTTAGGTTACTGACGGGTTATTTAATGGTTTATTTAATTTCACTTTTCACTATTTTATTGTTCTTCTCATTTTCTTCGCATCTGAAATAAACTCAACTGCAATTAGAAAAAATAACATAAAAAAGAAAAGTGCTCCAATGGGGATTCGAACCCCAGTCGCAGGAGTGAGAGTCCTGAATGATTGGCCGAGCTACACTATTGGAGCATTCTGTTATCGTATGTTGCCTCTGAGGCAGCATACCTTCAAGTAATTTATAAAATATAAGCCTTTCGTCTTAAGGCCTAAAATATAAAAATTGCCGGAGAGCATTTTACCTCATCCGGCAAAGGAAGGCACTTCTCTTACTGGAGAATAATTGATTCGGTTTCTATCATCCAGTATATCCAGTATAGGTGCTTCCATGCAGTTGGAATCAATCAAGTTATACGAACATGGCATGTGGGATTGTTGGTTCCTGGACGTTTACGACTTTTTCGTAGGCTTTCAGGAAATCTGCCATGGTGATTTGTTTGCCGCGTCTGCGCAGCACGAAAATGCCGGCTTCTTTGGTAATGACGCTGATCCCTGCTCCGCTCATGCCGTTCATTACTTTGGCGAGTTTCTCAAAGTTCACATCGTCGGAGAGGTTCATCTTTCGAGTGTGGATTTTAAGGATTTCTATCCTGCCTTTTTCGTCGGGGAGCGGGATTTCTATGGACCGGTCAAACCTGCCGGGCCTCAGGAGAGCCGGGTCAAGGAGGTCAACCCGGTTGGTTGCAGCAACAATTTTCACGTTGCCTTTGGGATCGAAACCATCCATTTCGGCAAGGAGTTGAAGCATTGTCCTGTTTACCTCTGCCGAGCCGCTGGTTCCGTCGTAAGTTCTCATGCTGCCGACTGCATCTATTTCGTCTATGAAGAGGATACTTGGGGACTTGTCCCTTGCAAGCTGGAAGATGTCCTTAACAAGCCTTGAGCCTTCACCCACGAACTTCTGGACGAGATCGGAGCCGGACATCCGGATAAAGGTTGCTTTTGACTGAGTGGCTATGGCTTTTGCGATCAGGGTTTTGCCCGTACCCGGTGCACCGTGGAGCAGGACACCGCTAGGAGGTTCGATTCCAAGCTCTTCAAAAAGCTGGGGCTCGGTAAGTGGTAATTCAACGCTTTCCCGGACTTCCTGGAGTGCTTCATCAAGCCCGCCAATCATACTGTAGTCCACACCGGGAGAGTTAATGAGCTCCATAACCTGAGCCCGGACATCAGCAGCCCTGCTAACTATGGAGATTATAGAGTAAGCCCCGTTTACTGCAACTCTCATTCCGGGTTCTATCTTTCCGAAACATTCCTCGGGAATCTTGGTGAGCACTTCCTGGTTGTTGCCGTGCTGTCGGATAAGGGCTATTTCCCCGTTCACCTCAAGAATAGTTGCAATAAAAAGAGGAGGTTCCGTAAGCTGCTCCAGATGAGCTTTTAGCTTATTTATTTCCTGAAGGTGCCTGCCTGTGGCCACACTTGCTTCAAGGAGCCGTGCCTTCATATTTTCATTCTGAATCCTCATTATCTCCATTTCGGTTAAGAGGGATTTTACATCTTGAGGACTGATTTCCCCGCACTCAAGCTGGAATTCTACTCTGGACCTGATATCCTCCAGAGAGGATCTTATTGAACCTTCTTCTACCATTTGAAAACACCTTTTTTATCATTATACTATTAAAGTATCAATACCCCGGTTGAGAGTTAATTCACTTATGATAATTAGTCATATAGCTTTGATCGTAAAGTTAAAGCTGCAAGTAATCGGACAAGGATTAAATCGGGCTCTATTAAATTTATTTCGTTTAGTTAGTCCATAAATATCAAAGTTTAGAATCCTATAAGAGGTTGTTTTATACTCTTGTACATATATATGATGCCCCAGATTAATATGAATACGTAAATAATAAAATAGTATATATAAGTTCTTGCAGAATATCCAATCCACCTCTTATTTAAATCCTTTATTCGTATTTTATTAATATAAGAAGTTTAAAATTATATGCTTTAAACCTGTGTTTTTCCACATTCGAAAGGTTAAATATTATCCTTCCTAATTAAGGTTCAAGTAAACGGAGGAATACTATTAAAGAAGAGATCTGGATCGAGAAGTATAGACCTGTCCGGCTGGATCAGGTAGTAGGCCAAAAGGATACCATAGAGCGCCTTAAGTCCTACGTTGCAACGAAAAACCTTCCTCATCTTCTCTTTTCCGGACCTCCGGGTGTCGGAAAAACTGCAGCTGCAGTTTCTGTTGCAAGGGAAATTTTCGGGGAAGAACTCTGGCGTGAAAACTTCACCGAGTTAAACGCATCCGATGAAAGAGGCATTGACGTTGTTCGATCAAAAATCAAAAATTTTGCAAAAACTACCTCTATAGGCGGAGCACCGTTTAAGATCATTTTTCTGGATGAGGCTGATGCATTGACATCAGATGCCCAGGCGGCACTGAGAAGGACTATGGAGCGATTCAGCAGCAATTGCCGTTTTATTCTTTCCTGCAATTATTCTTCCAAGATTATTGAGCCAATCCAGTCCCGATGTGCAGTTTACAGGTTCAGGCGCCTTTCGGATGAGGCTGTAAGGGAACGCCTGGAATACATAGCTAAAGATAAGAACTTAGCCATTACTGAAGATGGATATGAAGCACTGATATATGTTGCTCAGGGAGATATGCGAAAAGCTGTAAACTCCCTTCAGGCTGCCGCTTTTCTTGATCCGGAGAAACCTATTTCCAAGGAGACAATTTACAGGACTACTGCAACTGCGAACCCTGAAGACATCAAACACCTTATAGAAACTGCCCTGACAGGAAATTTCAGGATTGCAAGAAAAGAACTTAACAGGCTGCTCTACGAAGAAGGGCTCTCAGGTGAGGATATAGTCGGGCAGATTTACAGATTTATATCCGAAATGGATAACCGTACGATTCTTGATCTGAGGCTCTCTGAAAAGCGAATTGTTGAACTGGTAGATATAATTGGAGAAATTGACTTCAGGCTCACGGAAGGAGCGAATGAAAAAATTCAGCTTGAAGCATTACTCGCACATTTTGCACTTTCAAACTCGGACTAGGAATTTATCACAGGAGAATCCCAAATAAAAGTGAAAAACGAACCCTGCAAACACACTATTTGCATGCAGCAAAAATAGAAAAAATGCTGAAAAACAGCATTTAATTTTCCATTCCTGCGGCAGATCTTGCCGCCCAGGTCTTTCCAAGGGTATGTTAAATTAAGAGGACTCCTCTGTCTAATACAGCATCTCTGTCTAATACAGCATCTCTTTCTCTGAATTACAGCATTTCCTTCGCCAATTTTATATCTTCGGCCTTTACAGTTTTCCTGCCTGCATGCTCTGCAAGTTTTATCGCTTCTTTTGAGATAGCAAGTCCATATTCTTCCAGAATCTCTGTAAGAGCCATTCCTGCACTCTCGCTTACTCTGTGAGCACCTGCAGTCCTTATTAAACGTTCTATTGGTGCAAATGGTATTACTTTTGCCATATTAATCCTCCATGCTTCTGTTTTTATAATAGGAATTCCTTCTAACCCTTGATTTTGTAATTAGATCCTATAAATACCTTTGCTTGTATTTAGGCTATTTTACTACTCATCAGCTTTTAATGTTCCCTTTCCCCCTTTGATTGTCCTCTAAAGCTAATCCCCCTTAATTTGACAATTACTTTTATAAGTTTAGTCTTACCTCCCAAATTGCTCCCTGGTATCATAGAAAACAAAGGTTTTCTGGAAATTGTAACATAATCGCAACAGCATAGTATCCTTGTCGTTAAGAAATTTACACTTAACTCACTACCGATCCATAATTATTTAATACAAAATTTAACTGGGAAAACACATAGATTTAAGACTGATAATAAGGCAGATCGAAAAAGTACAATTTTTCTAAGCTAGTCCTTTGAGCTAAAAGGAACGGAAAGCTCTTTCACAAATTAGTCTGCTTAAGCGAGCAACTTGTGCCAAAAATAAGTCCTCTTGAGCGGAGCGAAGCGGAGTGAAAAGGACAGCGCACTGCAGAGTCGCAACTCTGCCGAAACAGACCTCGTGCTCGAAGCGAAACTCGGGAAGCGAAACTCGGGAAGCGAAACTCAGGTTTCGAAATCTTGATATGAGATTATCCGAATCTACACAAATATGCTTTTAAAGGAACTCCTTGGTATTGAGGAAGAGATTTACTTAGTAGAGGAAAGTTACCTCGCTCAGAGGACTATTGGGAGTACGCTTCGTTATCTTAAGGGGGCACGAGGTTTTTTAGAAAAGGGAAGGACGCGGATTTTAAGGGTCAAGGAAGGAGAGAATACGCTTGGAATTCTGATTTTTAATGCAGCAGATAAGGAAGTTCCTGTAGACTTCTGGTCGGTTTTTACGGGAGCTCTTGCAGCAGCTCCAATGAAAAAGGAGTTTGAGGCTTTTGTTGGTCCTATAGTGGGTTCGAATAATCCGGAAAGGGAGATTGAGGTTTCTTCCGAAAGCTGGAGGAATGCAGTGAATGAGTATTACTCTTTCATGCTTGTAAATCGGAACCTTTGCCCAGGCTGTACCGTCAGGCCCGAGTCTTATGGAAGTGTGTTCTCAGAAAACCGAGTGCATAGAGTGACTGAAATATTTGATTTAATTGGAAAAAAGGGTTTTTCCCCTGAAGGTAGGCTCCTTGAGGTATGCTGTGGAAATGGAATGTCCACGCTTGCTCTTTACAGGCTAGGATTTGATCCACTGGCAATTGAGATCAACAAATGCATGGTCTGCCAGGGACTTGAGCAGGGAGTTCTGAGCCCTCAAAAGGTTCTGGTAATGGACGCAACTACGATTTCCAGGTATTTCGATCCGGGAAGTTTTGATACAGTGATGGGGTTTATGCTGGGGCTGGTCTATGAATTCAATAAAGAGCTCTGGACCGGCATTATGAGGGAGGCAGTCTCCGTAGCAAGTGAGGGAGCCCTCCTGCTCTTTACAGTAAGCAGCAAGCCTGAAATCGAGATACTGGCCGGGGCTTTGCACAGGGCTGGTGTTAAAGGTGAGATTATAGATAATACGGATCCGGAGGGAACTTACGATCAATGGCTTTTTGTCGGAAGAAAAGAAAATAACCTGGCAAAAGATCAATTCCTGTCATTATAACTTATGACCAGTTCACAGACCTTATCCCCACAAGTTCTTCTTTTTACATTCCATGAAACTTTGAAAGTTGAGGTACTACAATTTTTCAACAATCAATGTAATAACAATTATAATATAAGCGAATGATGTTGATTTTAATATGTATACCCATAGCAAATCTTTTCACATAAAAAAGATTTGACAGTTTAATTGTTGAACAGCTTAATGATTTAGAGTTCTTTCCGAAAATCACTTTTTTAATGTTAACGGGCGAAAAGTATATACTTGTTAACAATGGTATATTAAAGAATTTCATTCAGCCCAGTGATCAAACATTGTGTTTTGGTCTTTAAATTTAGTCCCCCTCGTTTGCGATTCCGGAAATTGAGTAGATCTAACCCTAAAATCCATTTCAGGAAGATTGAAAGAAAGCCGTTGAAAGATCGCAACCTGGAGATTTATGCGCTTAACTCAAGCCGAATCAAAATATTATCCAGAAAGACGCCGGAAACTATGATCAATTGGTAGAAAAGTCACCTAAATCATTGATCAATACTCCGGAAAGTCACTCAAATACGCGATCCAATAAAAAATGTTATTTTGATTCGATATTATGAGGTTCATCCATGAGTGTAAAAATTACCGAAACCGTCCTACGGGATGCACACCAGTCCCTCCTTGCAACCAGAATGCGGACTAGAGACATGCTCGAAGTGGTTGAACAATTAGACCAGATAGGGTATTTCTCCCTCGAAATGTGGGGAGGTGCTACCTTCGACTCCTGTATCCGTTATCTGAATGAAGATCCCTGGAAACGCCTCAGGGACATCAAGAAAAGAATGGATAATACCTGCGCTCAAATGTTACTGCGAGGCCAGAATCTTGTTGGTTACAGACATTATTCAGATGACGTTGTCGAGAAATTTGTTACCAAATCCTTTGAAAACGGAATTGATATTTTCAGGATTTTTGATGCTGTCAATGATATCCGAAACATGGATCTTTCCATCAAAGTAGCAAAAGGCCTTGGGGCTCATGTACAGGGTACAGTCTGTTACACAATAAGTCCGGTGCATACTGTTGAAAAGTATGTAGAACTTGCAAAGCAGCTTTATGAGCTTGATTGTGATTCTCTTTGCATTAAAGATATGGGAGGCCTGCTTTCCCCTAGTGAAGCAACCAGTATAATAAGTGCCATAAAAAAAGAGATTTCCATTCCGATTTCACTGCACTGCCATTGTACTTCCGGAATGGCTCCAATGAGCTATATGGCAGCCTGTGGAGCTGGAGTGGATGTTCTGGATACAGCTCTTTCTCCTCTTTCCTGGGGTACTTCCCAGCCTCCGACCGAGAGTGTTGTAGCGGCCCTGAAAGGTACTCCTTATGACACCGGCCTGGATCTGGGAGCTTTTGAGCAGGTTGTTGATTATTTCAAGGCTTTGAAAGATAAATACCGGGGAATTCTTGACCCTATTTCCGAGCAGATCGACACCAATGTCCTTATCTACCAGATTCCGGGAGGCATGCTCTCAAACCTGGTATCTCAATTAAAAGAGCAGAATGCTCTTGATAAGTACGCAGATGTCCTTGATGAGATGCCAAAGGTCAGAGCGGAACTCGGATATCCACCGCTTGTTACCCCCACGAGCCAGATAGTAGGTACCCAGGCAGTACTTAATGTACTAATGGGCGAAAGATATAAAGTTATTCCAAAAGAGGTAAAGGATTATGTACGTGGGCTTTACGGAAGACCTCCTACTCCTTTAAGCCCGGAAATTATAGGCAAGATCATCGGAGACGAAGAACCCATACACTGCCGCCCGGCAGACCTTCTTAAGCCTGAATATGAAAAGAGGAAGAAGGAAGCAGAGGAATTAGGCATTGCGAAGTCCGAGGAAGATATCCTCACCTATATCCTCTATCCGGCTATCGCCCCCAAGTTCCTGAAAGGGGAAGTGGAAGAAGAAGAGCTAAAAGTGGTTTCCCATACACCAGCTGTCCAGAAGGAATACACGATTCCGACACATTTCAGGGTTGAAGTGGACGATGATGTCTATGAGGTTAAGGTCGAACCTCTGGGCGGAGGAGTTTCCATATCCGAATTGTCTTCCAGAAAGCCTGTTGCCGAATCAGTTAAAGGAGCTGTTTGTTGCTCGATGCAGGGTATGGTTCTTTCCCTTAAAGTCAAAGTTGAGGATACTGTGGCAGAAGGGGATATGGTAGCTATCATCGAAGCCATGAAGATGGAGAATGCCGTGCATGCTTC
Organism: uncultured Methanosarcinaceae archaeon; assembly: GCA_963818955.1. GTDB lineage: Archaea > Halobacteriota > Methanosarcinia > Methanosarcinales > Methanosarcinaceae > Methanosarcina. Next base: position 62,968 of record CAWFUY010000010.1, read on the forward strand.
CCACGCGGGTGTTGTAAAAGAGATTTTTGTTGCCGAAGGAGATAGCGTGTCTCCGGGTGATATAATAATGGCAATTGAGTAATAAATTGGTGGAAGGTATTATGTTTGGAAAAGTACTCATTGCAAACCGCGGTGAGATTGCAATCAGGGTAATGCGTGCCTGTCGGGAGCTTGGAATTTCAACTGTAGCTGTCTGCTCGGAGGCCGACAAGAATGCCCTTTTTGCCAAGTATGCAGATGAGGCTTACCTTATAGGTCCGGCTCCCTCAAGCCAAAGCTACCTGAACATGGATGCTATAATTGAAGTCGCGAAAAAAACAGGATCAGATGCTATTCACCCCGGCTATGGTTTCCTTTCCGAAAATCCGGTCTTTGCAAAGCGCTGTGAGGAGGATGGAATTGTCTTTATAGGCCCTCCCAGCCATGTGATTGCAGAGATGGGAAGCAAAATCAGGGCCAGGAACCTTATGATGAAAGCAGATGTACCTGTCGTACCTGGGACGAAGGATGCAGTCGAAGATGTGGCCGAAGCTGAGAAAATAGCTGAAGAAATCGGTTACCCGGTCATTATTAAGGCATCTTCGGGCGGCGGTGGAATAGGAATGAAGGTAGTCCACTGCAGTGAAGAATTTGCCGCTGCATTTAATTCTACCAGAAGAATGGCCGGATCGGCTTTCGGGGACTCATCTGTTTTCATTGAGAAATACGTTGATGAACCCAGACATATAGAGATTCAGATTCTGGCTGATTCCCATGGAAATATAATTTACCTTTCTGATAGGGAATGCTCTATCCAGAGGAGACATCAAAAGCTTATCGAGGAAGCTCCCTCCCCCATTATGACTCCTGAACTCAGGGCACGGATGGGAGAAGCTGCTGTGAGAGTCGCAAAAACAATAGGCTATGTAAATGCAGGAACAGTAGAATTTCTTTATTCAAAGGGTGACTTCTTTTTCCTGGAAGTCAATACCCGCTTGCAGGTCGAACATGGAATTACTGAAATGGTAACAGGCATCGATATTGTAAGAGAGCAGTTAAGAATCGCCTGGGGAGAAAAGCTTGAAATTAAGCAGGAAGATATTGTCATTGATGGACATGCAATTGAATGCAGGATCAATGCTGAAGATCCGCTGAATGACTTTGCACCATCTCCCGGCAAGATCAGGGGATACAGATCGGCCGGAGGGCCCGGAGTAAGAGTAGATAGCGGAGTGCATACCGGTTATACTATTTCTCCATACTATGATTCCATGATTTCAAAACTCTGTGTCTGGGCGAAGACAAGGGATGTAGCGATTGCCAGGATGGAAAGGGCTCTGTATGAGTACGTAGTCGTGGGAGTAAAAACCAATATACCATTCCATAAAGCTGTTATGCGTAACCCGGCTTTTCGCAGGGGTTACCTCACAACTTCTTTTATTGAGGATCAAAATATTCTGGAAGCTGTTGAAGAAATTGTAAAATCAGACTCTGAAAAAGGAGCTACTCTGGCCTCGGCTCTTGAAGCAAAAGATAAAAAAGTTGCGGCTATTACAGCTGCCGTATATGCATATGTAAGCATGGCCCAGAAGACACAGCGCTAATCTAGAAATAAACTAAAAAAATATATACTGTGATACATATAGTTTATTGGGGTGCATGGATGGGAGATAAAAGATCTCGAATTATCAAAGCACTTAAAGATGCACAGACAAGCCCTGTTTCAGGTGAAGACTTGGGGCTCAGGCTAGGGATTTCCAGAACAATGGTCTGGAAATATATCAAATCCCTCCAGGCTGATGGTTATGAGATAGAATCATCTCCGAAAAGAGGCTATGTCCTGAAATCCGTTCCTCAACTCCTGTACCCGGAGGAAATCCAGATCGGACTCAAGACCACTTTACTGGGGCAGAAGATTCATTATTTCGAAGAGGTAATTTCTACAAATAGTATAGCAAAGGAAATTGCGGCTTCCGAAGAGGAAGGAACCCTTGTGATTTCCGAAATCCAGAAAGGTGGCAGAGGCCGCATGGGAAGGGAATGGGTTTCTCCACACGGCGGAATATGGATGTCCGTAATCCTGAAACCGGGGATTCCTCTCAGACATGCTTCCAGACTTACAATGGTTGCCGGGCTTGCGGTCGCAAACACTATTCGTGATATGGGACTTGATGCTCGTATCAAATGGCCAAATGATGTCCGCATCAACGGAAAGAAGGTGTGTGGAATCCTTACCGAGGCGAAAGCTGAAGTTGATAGGGTGGACTATGTTGTGCTGGGAATAGGAATAAATGTAAATATGGACTTAAAAGATATCCCTGAGTCTTTCCGTGCAGGTTCCACGACTTTGAAAGTCGAACTTGGGAGGCATATAAAAAGAGTTTCCTTCCTGCAGGATTTTCTCTTCGAGCTCGAACAGCAGTATATCAATTTCAAGACCCACCCATTTTCAAATATCCTCAATGACTGGCTTGCACTTTCTGATACCATCGGAAGAGAAGTAAAGGTAACAACACCCTCACGAATCATAGAAGGTAGGGCTATTGGAGTGACCCCTGACGGAGCCTTAGTAATCCGAAAAGCAGACAACACCAGAGAAGAAATAATAGCAGGCAGATGCATTTATGCGCACCCCAAATAAACCAGAAAGAAAAAAAGGAAAGGAAAAAAAATTATTTCCTGCATTTTCCTTTTTCCTGATTTCATCACTGGTTTTCGCAGTCCTCTTTTATTCAATTTCACCTGTTTTAGCTTTCGATAGCGAAAAAAAGCTTTCAATAGTTATGATTGATGGGGATGAAGTCTATGTGCGATCAGGATCCTATCATAACTTTTCGCAGGATTACCAGCTTTATGTGAAAGGCGCTGATGGTGACGGGAAAAGAGTCTGGCTTGAACTTCGTAGAGAAGGACTTTCCCTTAAGGATGATATTGCCACTGAAGGTTCGCAGTTTGCATATTCCCACAACTCGACGGAGATTTTCAACCTAACTGTCAAAACAATATATGTCGGTGCAGACGGAGTGCTTGTCAGATTCTCACCCGTTTATCAGTACCTGGATACAACACTTCCAATGCCCCAAAAGTCAAATATATCTATTCCCATCACACCGAACACTGAACCTATAGAAACGCATGGTTTAGAAACGAAGGCCGAAGGTTTTAATGTGCCTTTACTCCTTCTGAGCCTTGGTTCAGTAATTCTGTTCATTGGTTTTTTTGCAAGAAAGGAAAAGAAAAGATAATTCGGGTTTGAAGTTTAGTTAAACTTTTTTTACAAACCCAATACATCGTCCATGGAGTAAATTCCAGGCTTCTGTGAGCAAACCCATTCGGCTGCACGGACTGCACCGTTGACAAATATTTCGCGGGAATGGGCCATATGCCGGATTTCAATTCTTTCGGAGTTACCTGCGAAGAGAACCGTATGATCCCCAGTAATGTCTCCTGCCCTGACGGCGTGGATCGCGATTTCCTTGCCTCGGGGAGCCAGGCCTTCCCTTCCATATATATAATCCTTGCCTCCCAGGGCTTCGCTGAGCACGTCGGCAGCACGAAGTGCAGTCCCGCTTGGAGCATCTTTTTTCTGGTTATGGTGAGCTTCTATAATCTCGATATCGTAGTCTGCAAGGTACTTTGCAGCTTCACTTATTATCTTGAAGAAGACATTAACTCCTACCGAATAGTTAGGGGAAATGACTGCACTTACCTGATTTTCACGGATTGCCTCATCGATGACTGTACGCTGTTCCGGAGTAAGTCCAGTAGTTCCTATGATAAGGTTGACTCCACATCTGGCTGCAATCGGAGCATTTACTATAGTGGCACTCGGGGCTGTAAAATCAATCAGGACATTAGCCTGAGTTTTTTTCAGGACAGATTCCAGGTCTTTTACGTCCGAAACCTGGATCCCGAGATTACCCACATGGGCAAATTCTCCAGCGTCCTTGCCGAAATTACCGATGTCAAAGGCGGCAACAAGCTGCATATCCGAAGACCGGGTAATACTCTCTACTATCAGAGAGCCCATCCTTCCGCAGGCTCCCAGTACTGCTGCGTTGATCATTCCATGACCCCCAATTTTCTGAGTTCGTCTGCAAGCTTTGCAGCATTTGGCTCGCTAAGTGGAGCGAGAGGCAATCTCATATGCCCGCTTGCAAGTCCAATGAATTCGGCAGCTTTCTTAACCGGAATCGGGTTTGTTTCCAGGAAAAGAGCACGGATCAGAGGAGCAATTTCATAGTGGACCTTTCTAGCCGTCTCGTAATCACCTGCAAGAGCTGCGTTTACCATTTTTGACATTCTATCTGGAACAATGTTTGCTGCAACGGAGATCACTCCTCTGCCCCCTATGGAGAGAATCGGAAGTGTCAGACCGTCATCGCCTGAAAGAACCACGAAGTCCTCATCCACAGTGCTCTCCAAAATCTGGGAAACTTTATCTATGCTTCCGCTAGCTTCCTTAATTCCCACAATATTTTCTACTTTTGCAAGTTCGGCAATGACGGCCAGTGGCACATCCTGCCCTGTTCTTGAGGGAACATTGTAGAGGATCATAGGGATATCTACGGCCTCTGCAATTTTTTTGAAGTGCGCAAGAAGACCTGCAGCGTTTGGTTTATTGTAGTAAGGAGAGATAAGAAGTACACAGTCTACACCAGCATCAGCTGCGTGTTTTGTAAATTGAAGAGCTTCCTCTGTATTATTTGAACCAGTTCCTGCAATCACAGGAACTTTTGAACACTCAACTGCGATATCAATAACTTCTTCGTGCTCGAGTGCAGAAAGGGTTGCCGATTCTCCTGTTGTACCACACGGCACAATCCCTGCAACTCCTCCCTCCTCAACAAATGCAATATTTCTTTTTAGGCCTTCCCTGTCAATCCTGTTGTCCTTTGTAAAAGGAGTGATCAGGGCAGGTATAGCTCCTTCAAACATGTCAGATATCCCTTCCTGTATCCTGAAGAAATTCTCAAATGGTTTAATAGACTTTCATGCGTGCAACTTTTCTTGTAATGTAACCTGCAACCCTGTTCCTTATAACCTTACTTTCAATGGTTGTGTATTTTGTCACAAGAATCTTGTTAATCTCAAAGTCCTTTGTGAAGACATCTCCATAGTTTTCAAGCAGCCGGAATGTAATTCTTTTTATGTTTGTTTGTCTTATATTTCCCATCGTATCTCCTCTAAATGTTTTTGCTGTTTTTATTCCAGTGTTCAAGCTTACTTTTGTTTATTTTCCAATTTTCCTGTGAATTCCGGTTAGTGTGAATTCTGGTAAATGTGAAGCCGGAGTTTGAAGGCAGTCTAAGATACCTTCTTATTCACCCCGATTGATAAATTTGATGAAAACTGGATACAAAAATTTGGCGAATAATGGTTTTGTCGACTAATAGGGCACTTGAGATTTATAAGTTTTGGGGTGATACCCTGATCAAAACCAATAGGCTAATGTTTCCTCTCGTAATCGCTCAAGCTGGATGCGATCAATAATTTAGATTTCTTAAATATTTCGGGATACATTTTCCATATGCATTCTTTACTTTTTCCTCTTTACATAATCTGTCTTTCCAAGGACACGGTCAAGAGTTCCTGCATTGGTGAAAACACTTTCTCTTACTCCTTTGCGATTTAAAAACAGCCCTAACAGGACAACAAGCAAGCCAAGCTGGCTAAGACTCGGACCAGCCTCAACAACAATAATAGCACCTATCAAAGTAATTGTAGAAGCCATCAGTCCCTTCATAGCTCCTTTCCTGTAGGATCGGTAGCCTGTCCGCCTAAAAATCCGGACGTCACGAAGGGTTAGAAAGAGAACCACGAAATAGGCAAGCATTGCAATTCCCAGATAAATATCTAACATTTTTGTCTCCGTCTCTAATTTTGATTTAACTCTTAGATCCTTTACTGGATTGAGAGATAGAAGATTTCAGAATTACCTGTCTAGATAATATTTAAAACCAGCAGATTAAAACCAGAAGCTTAAACAGTTAAAAGCTATGGTCAGGTTTCTCCTGGCAGTATTCAGCTGCATGGGGAGAAAGAGAGCTTTTTAAAATATTTTACAACATACCTGGCTTAAGTAATCCGCTCAAAAGTAGAAGAGCAAGAAAAAGCGGCTGATGTATAAAGTAAATGACCAGAGAGTGCTTTCCAACAATGGAAATGAACCAGGTAAGGGGATTTTTCCCGGCTTTTTGAATATTAAATCTCCGTTTTCCACCCTCATACAGGGAATTCCCCAGGAAAATCCCGGCAAGTAGCACTCCAAACCATGGGAAAATGGGAAAATAATCGAGAGTCGCAAAGTTATCCGGCGTGAAGCCCAACCAGAGCAAAGTAGAAAAACCAAAAGTTTTATCTCTGAGATAAAGTCCTATAAGACCAAAAAACAGGCTGAAAAACAGATTTTCTTTTCCATATTTCAGGAAGGGATATGCAAGTACTGAAGAAACTCCAAAAAAGTGCAGGATCCCAAAGACAATATACTGTCCTGGAAAAAAGATCCAGGTTATAAGTGTGACTAAAAGACCCATGAAAAACAGTTTCATGCCCCGTTTAAGGTATTTCGAAAAGCTTTCGGTCTGAATTCCATCCATTTCTTTATTGAGAGCCCGAGAATGACTTATGGATAAAGCAGTTCCTGAAATAAGGATGAAAATGAAAGCTGCACTCCTGCCGACATATAAAAAAAAACCGGACCCAACCTGGATATTCTCGATGCCGAAAAAATTGAGATCATAGAGAAAATGGTACAACAACATCAAAAAAACCGCAATCCCACGCAGGCAATCAATCTCCCAGAAACGGTCTTCATGCCTGTCCATATTTCTCTCCTGAGGAGTTTTAATCCTTTCAAAAAGAAAGGCGCCTTTTTATGATTTCGCTTTCTTTAATGACAAGTACATTATATAGATTATGAGTAAATTTTAAGATTATGGCAAAGTTTATAGATCTTCGCTTCAGGTCTCATATAAACCTGAGTCCCAACCCCTGGCCTAAAATTGGAATAATCCCAAACAAAAACACGTTTGTCAAACCGTTAATCATTATGACAAGCGTAAGACTTCGCGTTTTATAAAAACAATAACCTAGAAAGCACCCTAAAAGAAAAGTAATTCCTATTTCATAAGGAGTGCCGTAACCTGAGTGCATTATCCCAAAAAGGAGGCTTACTAGAAGGATTCCAGCAGCAGACCCCATAAACTCTTCCAACCTTGTCTGGAGAATCCCCCTGAAGATAAGTTCCTCAACAAGACCCACAACAAAGACCATAATGACTGTGAGTTCCAGCAGGTTTGTCTGTGAGATATCCGGTATAAGGGGCCTTGCCCCAATTAACAAATATTCCGCTTCCGCAAAAACCAGAGCTGCAAGTACAGAAAGTGGAACATAAATCCAGATCCTCTTGAGCAAGGCTTTTTTTGTCTCAAACACGACATTTTGATGAGTAGTGGCAATTATTGCCGACATTGCAAGAGATGCGTATATAAAAACAAACGAGTAAAGATTAACCTTCAAAAAGATTGGTATTGAGAGGTTCACCAGGCGAAATATTGGCAGAAGGAGGAAAGCTTGATTGATTTTGCGTATTTCCTGCTGGTTCGCAACCGCTGCTGAGAATGAAAAGGCTAGAAGAAGAAGTGTATAAATTACTACAGCTTCGTTTAATCTTCCCCAAAAGATCAGCAATTCGGCAAAG
>CAWFUY010000011.1:0-41282 GCA_963818955.1 uncultured Methanosarcinaceae archaeon
GTTTTATTCTGAAATTGTTTTATTCTGAAATTGTTTTATTCTGAAATTGTTTTATTCTGAAATTGTTTTATTCGGAATTATTTAACTTTTTAAGTTTCAGTATCCAGTATCTTACTTTCGGCAGGTAACTTGTTATTTCAAACAACTTTTAAGGTTCCTATAGCGTTTTTGCGGGAAACACATTCCCTTCATACTAAAAATTATTGCAAAAATGATTCGTTGCTCATGTAAATAGTGAGATTTGGGCCATATGTTAACCAGTTCTATATACTTTCCAGCTTATGGATCTCAGTAAGGAAAGGCTCCCATTTGAAACGTTTTTTCCTGTAAAAACAAAAAAAGAGTTAATATATATAGTAATGAATGGCACTACATATTGGTAAATTATAGTTGTTGTGCACACTACAGTCGGCTCAAAATGTATCTTACTCTTGAGCCAGAAGGGTTGTCAAAGTATCTGGGGGGTTAATTATGAAAATCGCGCTTATCGGAGATTGTTTTATCAAACTAACGAGCATCTTAATGGTTGTTACCTTGTCTTTGCTTTCGGCAGGCGTTGGAAGTGCAGAAATCATTTATGTCGAACCTGGAAATTCAATTCAGGCTGCTGTAAATAACTCGACAACCGGAGATTTTATTGTTGTCAAAACAGGGGACTATCAGGAAAATGTGACTGTCAACGTGTCCGGGGTAACGGTAACATCAGATCCTGAGAGTTCTGGCAGCGTGCTCGTAAGATCGCCGGATGGGAATTCCACTGTGTTTCATATTAAAGCAGATAATGTAACTATCAAGGGTTTTAATATAACAGGATCAGGGGAAGCTGGCAGCGCTACGTGGGGCGGGGTCGGCTGTCCTCCAGCAGGGATTTGTCTTGAGCACGCTAACAACTGCACAATTGAGGGGAATAACCTTTCTGAAAACCTGTACGGAATTTACCTGCAGGAATCCATGAACAATATGCTCTCACAGAATAACCTTTCCAGTAATGGTATCTGGCTTGATGAAGGGTGCAGCCATAACATGGTATTCATTAACGTTATTGAAAAGGGCACCATTATTCTGGGTGCACAATGCTGGAATAACACAATACTGCAGAATCGGCTCTCAAACGGCGAAGGGATAAGTATTGCCTGCTGTGGAGGCAATACTCTCGTTTCAGAGAATGTTATCATAAATTGTAGTACCGGCATCGACATTTACGATGTCCAGGCAAGAACCGTTCTCCGTGATAACCGGATTACGAACTGCAGTTACGGGATCAGCCTCAATTTTGTCTTCTATTCCGGCATATATAATAATACAATTTCTAACACTAGCACTGGCATTTTATATGGAGAGAGGAATACCACAACAATCAACTGTCCGGTAATACGATCATCTTCCAGTGACCAGTCAGGTATTTATTTGCTGGACAACGCTGCTGATAATCGCGTCTACAACAATTACTTTAACAACACGGTGAATGTGAGGCAGAAAACAGTAAAGGCAATTCCTGGAACACTACGAAAACGCAAAGAACGAATATTGTAAAAGGCTCATGTCTTGGCGGAAACTTCTGGGCAAATCCTGGAGGAACCGGGTTTTCACAGACTGCTAATGATTCGAATTCAGACGGAATTAGCGATCAGCCTTACAAAGTTAACGGAAGCAGCTTTGATTATCTTCCCCTCGTCATGCTTTCTTCCGAGCCCTGAGCGGAATCCTGCTCCCCGGACAAGCAAGCAGCCAGAGGTTAATGTAAGAAACACAGTAGAAAGCGCGATTAAGTTTACGGCTGCATTGGAGATCCTTCGGATCGGTTTTCTCCGAAGGTACAATCCTTCTTTTTCTTCATGGCCCAATTTTTCAGAAATAATTGAAAATAATATAACCAGCAATTCCCGTTTTGAACAAAAACACTTGTGAGAGATGGTTAAATATTAGAATATTTCGTAATAATTTTATTCCACTATCAACATTTCAGAATGCGAATCTTGAGGCATGTTTTGAACATTGACTGCAAAGAATGAAAGGAATTATAACATCAAATTCTTTAAAAAGCTACTTAACAGATGAAAAAATTTACCGGAACTGTCTCTTATTTTATCCTCTCAATTCAGAAGGTTTGAAATTATAAGGCAAGTATTTATTGGTTTTTATTGTAAGTGAGAGCGTGGAAAGGTCTGGAATCTATAACTAACCACACACAGTCATTGAACTCAACTCAATAAATAGGCATCAGTGAAATTAATAAATTTATTAACGATGAAAAAATGAGTCAAAATTTGGATAATCATGTACTTTTCCGACGCTCCCAAATAGAAGAAATCAGTATAAATAAAATGATTACGAACTATAAAAATATTAAACATTCGTTTGCATGTGTTTTTGTTTAAAACGGGGTGTCTATTCAGCTACATCTGTTTCTAACTTCTTTTTCTTATAAACTCAATACTTAGTTTTTTCATATTGATTAATATAAAATTGACCAGATCTTAAGTTGGGCTTATGAAACGTGATGAGATACTTATCCTCTGCAATTCAAACTCTGAAGTTATTGTCTCATATATTGCTGATCTTGAATCCCGATATAGTGATCTTGAATCTCGATATAATGCAGAGGTAGCTGATCTCAAATCCCGATATAGTGACCTCGAATCCCGATACAATGAACTTGAATCTCAAAATATTGAACTTCGAGAACAAATAAATGAATTGGAGTCTCGTTCGAATCAAAATAGACAAAACGGTAATAAGCCTCCTTCTACTGGTTCTATTGGCAATAAAAAAACTAAATCGAGTAGTTCAAGAGAACCTAGCGAAAAACGCCCTGGTGGTCAGAAAGGGCACCAAGGGTTTACACTGATTATGTGTGAGCATCCTGATGAAATCATCACTAATCGACTTTGTAACTGCAAATACTGTGGTCAGAGCATACAGGAGACTGAAGTTATAGATCATGAGAAGAGACAGAAATTTGACATCAGTATAAATCATAAAGTTACCGAGTATCGCAGTGAAATCAAGAAGTGCCCTTACTGTAACCGTAAAAACAAAGCTGATTTCCCGGAATCGATAACAAAACCTGTCCAATTCGGTAACACTGTTTTAACGTTTGTAACTTATCTCCGAAACTATCATTTGATACCTTATCACAGGATCAAAGAGATAATAAAGGACATTTTTGGATTGGGTATAAGCTCTGCTACAATAAAAAAGGCAGAGAAAAAATGCTTTCACAACTTGAAAGGTGTCACAAATTACATCAAAAACAAATTAATTAAAGAAGATGTTATTGATTGTGATGAAACTGGAATTAACGTTAATGGCCAGAGACACCACTGCCATTTGATCTCTACTAAAAAATTGACTTTTTACTTCCATCATAGGAGTAGAGGGTTCAGAGCCATGACTAATATGGGAGTGTTACCAAAGTTTAAGGGAGTAGCTGTTCATGATTTCTGGAAACCTTATTTCAAATTCAAAAAGTGTGAACATGCAGTATGTAATGTTCACATTCTAAGGGAACTCAAAGAAATTTCTAAAAATGAAACTCAAAAGTGGGCTCTGGAGATTTCAGACCTGCTATATGAAATAAAGAAGTATGTAGATGGTGTCAAAAAACTTAATGATAAGATTGAAGAAGAAACCATTAATGCTTTCAAAGAAAGATATGATTCAATACTGATGAAAGGATTTGAGGACAATCCTCCTCCTCAAAACTTGGAAATTCATACGGGTAAAAGAGGGAAGCAAGCACAAAGTGACGCAAAGAATTTGCTTGATAGACTTTCAAAATACAAAACTGAAGTTCTTAGGTTTGCTACAGACTTGAAAGTCCCATTTGGAAATAATCAAGCAGAAAGAGATATCAGGATGATAACGATACAACAAAAGATATCAGGGAGTTTTAGGACACCGCATGGAGCAGATGCTTTCTGCAGAATTAGAGGATATATTTCTACAATAATAAAAAATAATATGCCTGTGTTAGGTTCACTTAGCGCGGTGCTTGAAGGAGTTCCTCCATTACCCTGATTAGACACAAAACGGGAATAGCTGCTGGATCAATGTCCCAATGGAACTGAGTTTAATTCCTGGAAGCATTTGGTCAGGCCCTTTGAAGTATACTGGATATTTGTGTCAGGAAAAACTGTATCGGTATTCATGAAAACGGTATGCATGAAGAGACTACCTCAAAAGACAGAATAATATTAAGGAAACAGTTTGCGAAAAATAAGTATAAAGAAGAGTACATTTATCCAAATTTTTTATACTTATTTACATTTCTTTTTAATTTACCAAAAACTTTCTTTTTCAACTCGAATTTGACAGATTCACTAATTGGCACAGTATTCCTTACAAAAAACACATTGCATCGACATAGAATTTTTTGGAAAAATGAAAATATCAAAAAGCAAAGAACGTAGTACAACAATTTTAGATGTATGAAGAAAGCAGAAGCATGAAGCCCATTTTTTCATTATAATATTTATGCTTCTGTCAAATTAAGGTTTCAATTGACTAAAATTTCTTTCTTATTTCATTTACCTCTTAAAATTCAAATTCTCATACCTTTTTATGGCATCATTCTCTACAATTTCCTGTCTATTTTTTAAATCAAAATTTATTTAAAGCTTCTTGCTAACATGCAGGACATGGAAACCCCAAAAATCCCCTCCTCTTTTACAGAAAACATGTCTTATTTTGACAGAGGATTTGAGCAGACATTTTCCTGGTTTTCAGGTAATTTTGGCACTTTTTTATTCATACTTTTCATTGGCTTTATCACTATCCTCGTCGCAAGGAACTGTAAACCGCCTTATGGAGAGCTATTTCAAAAAAGCAAGTAGCAAGCTGCGTATGGACATCACTGCTTTTCGGATGTTCAGGCATATTACGGTCGCAATAATCTATTTCATAGGAATTATTTTTGTTATATTCAGCATTCCTAGCCTGCAAAGCCTCTCTGTTGCACTCTTTACAGGGGCAGGAATTGCAGGTATCGTTATCGGTTTTGCAGCCCAGAACACACTGAGTAATATAATTGCAGGCCTTTCCCTTGCCATCTTTCAACCTTTCAGGGTTGGAGATCGGCTGAATATTATGAACGAATATGGAAAAGTTACAGACCTTAACCTCAGGCATACAGTCATTATAACCTGGGATAACAGGCGCCTTATCATCCCTAATTCCATAATCAGCAATGAAGCAATAATTAACTGGACTATAGAAGACCCTGCAGTAATCTGGCCAATAGACGTTGGAATAAGCTATGACGCTGATATTGACAAGGCAAGAAAAATCATGATCGGAGAAGCCAGGAAACATCCCAGTGTTATGCCTCCCCAGGAACTGAAGTATAGCGTAGTAAAACCCAGCTTAATTAAATCCGAAACTCTTAAAATGGGATTTTTTGACTCACCTGTGCTTCATGCAGTGGATCCGGATTTCAGAGAAAGAGGAGAAGTTAAAGTAAATGTCACCGAATTGGGAGAGTTTTCCGTAAATCTTCGCCTGCAGGTATGGTTCAAGGACAGAAATGATGCATACAGTTCAGGATGTGAAATCAGAGAAGCAATTAAAAAGCGCTTTGATAAGGAAGGCATAGAGATTCCATATCCATATAGGACTATCGTTTACAAAACAGATATGGACAAAGAGAAGAAGGCCGCTGAAAGATTAGTTTCTACAGAGGGAACTAAAATTGAATAAGCCGGGAAAACAGGCTAACTGATTTCGACAATTAGATTTGATAATTAAATAAATTATGAAACGGGTTGATGAAAGGTGAATAAAGGGGTTTCAAAGCTCCCTTTCATCAATCACTCTTTTTGTCTTTTTCATGCTGCGAGGAAGTTCCCCTATCTTTACGCCCACAACGTCCACTGTTACCCCTATGAAGTCCTTGAAAGCTTTTCCAAGAGCTTTTTCGGTTTTCTCTTTTTTTATGGGATCTTCTGCCTCTTCAATCTCGACCCTGAAAGTCATGCTGTCCCTGCCATCTCTGCGTGTAAGGAGGATCTGGTATTCGCTGCTTACCCCTGGGACTTTGTGAATAATATCTTCGATCTGGCCAGGATAGATATTAACAGCCTTGAACTTTATGCGGTCATCCGATCTTCCCAGGATTCTATCGATCCTCGGGAAGGGACAGCCGCATTTGCAAAGGCCGGGGATAATCCTTGTCAGATCTCTCGTCCTGTAGCGGATAAGAGGAGCTCCTTCTTTTGTAATGGTAGTGATTACAAGTTCCCCAAGAGTGCCGTCAGGAAGCTGCTCGCCTGTGATAGGGTCGATAATCTCGAAGAGCAGGTGGTCGGACCAGTAGTGCATTCCTTCATGGAAGGAACAGTCAAGAGCAATGCCCGGTCCATAGATTTCAGTCAGCCCGTAAATATCAAAGGTTTCGATGCCGAGTTCGTTTTCGATCCTGCTGCGCATTTTTTCGCTCCAGCGCTCCGAACCTATAATCCCCACCTTGAGATGGATCTGGTCTTTAAGCCCGCGTTTTTCAATTTCTTCAGCAAGCAAAAGTGCATAGGAAGATGTGCTAGCAAGGGCTGTTGATTTCAGGTCAATAAGCATTTCGAGCTGTTTTTCAGTATTCCCAGGGCCTGTAGGTATAGCCATTGCTCCAAGGCGCTCAGCCCCGAGCTGGAAACCTATTCCTGCAGTCCAGAGCCCATACCCTGGAGTGATCTGGATTCGGTCCAGGCTGGTAAGGCCTGCCAGCATATAGCAGCGCATCATCATCATGGCCCAGATATCCACGTCTTTTCGGGTGTAAGGAATAATTACAGGCTTTCCGGTAGTCCCGGACGAGGAATGGATTCTGATGACCTCATTTTCAGATACTGCCTTCAACCCAAGAGGATAGGCATCCCTGAGCTCCTCTTTATGTGTGAAAGGAAGTAGCTTCAAGTCTTCAAGAGACTTGATTTTCTCAATATCCACATTCGCTTCCTTAAACTTCTTCTGGTAAAAAGGGCTGCTTTCAGATACATGCTTCAGCATTACCTTCAGTTTTGCAAGTGTATCTTCTTCCGAGATTTCGGGATGGTAGAGCTGGGAATTGGGATCTAGCTCAGATTCAGTGGATGCTTCATACATATCATTTCACCTTCTGCTCCCCAGTTCAGGCGCCGGAGATTAGCATAAACGATAGAGACGAGATCAGTTAGAGATAAATAATTTAAATAAGTATGCGTACTGGATAAAGACAGGTTCAGGAGATACCTGAAATCTGTTTCATTGCTCTTTCGAATGCAGCCCTGTTTACAGCCCTGTATTTCTCAGGTATTTCGGCATCCAGTACTGCTTGAAGGGTTTCCTCCGAAAAAGGTAATACTCCTGTGCCTGCAGCCGCTCCGAGCATTGCAACGTTTGCAGCCCTGTATGTACCTGCTTCTTCCGCAAGCTCCGTGAAATCAAAGCAGAGGATGCCAGGGCAGTGTGCATTCAAAAAAGAAAGTAAAGCCACTGGGTCATAATCAGGACTTCCTGGAGGCTTAGATGCAGGAGGGATGGCATGGGTATTTACCAAAACCTTTCCGCTTTTTCCGAGGAAAAGCAAGTTTCTTACGGTTTCAGCGGGTTCGAGACCTAAAAGCAGATCTGCCTGCCCTACAGGAATAAGGGACCCGGAAACTTCGTTTCCTATTCTTATATGACTGCTCACGGAACCTTCTCTCTGGGACATTCCTATGGTTTCGGCAGTGCTCACGTGGAGCCCGGCTTTCATTGCAGCAAGTGCAAGCATGCGGGAAGCAAGTACTACACCCTGCCCACCAACACCAGCAATCAGAATATCATACTTCACAGCTTCACCCCTTTTATTCGAATCGCACCTGAAGGACATATCTGCGCACAGAGCCCGCAGCCGCTACAGCTGTCCTGTATGAAAGGTTTATCCTCGCCTGCAGGAAGGAAGAGAGCAGGGCAGCCAAGCTGTTTTACACAGAAACCGCAGCCATGTGCAGTCTTCAGACTCTATATTATAACGTTTGTCGGATTTTGTAATTCCTACGCATTTTCCTTTGAATACGATAACTGCCGGTCCTTCAAATTTCATGGCTTCCTTTGCGGCCTCCAAACAACTTTCCAGGCTGTCTGTATCTATAGCCTTTACAAATCCGACCCCACAGCTTCGGGCTATGTCGGCAATATCAATGGCTTTCGAAACACTTCCTAGAGCAGTTACGCCTATGCCAGGATGGGGCTGGTGCCCTGTCATTGCAGTTG
The DNA here is from genome assembly GCA_963818955.1 of uncultured Methanosarcinaceae archaeon. Lineage (GTDB taxonomy): Archaea > Halobacteriota > Methanosarcinia > Methanosarcinales > Methanosarcinaceae > Methanosarcina. The sequence goes on from CAWFUY010000011.1 coordinate 8,227, forward strand.
TGCGGTTGTCAAGGACTGCAAGAGTGATATCAGCTCCATTGTAGACAGCATTTATTAAAGCAGGAATGCCTGAATGGAAGAAGGTTGAGTCCCCGATAAAAGCCACATGTTTTGCCTCAGGATTCGTGCGGAAGAGCCCTCCTGCTATACTCACTCCGGCTCCCATGCAAAGGCATGTGTCTACCATGTTAAGGGGATAGGCATTTCCAAGGGTATAGCAGCCAATATCTCCTGAGAAGATAGTGTCAGCCTGAAAATCTTTTTTAAGCTGTTTTGCAGCCTGCTTAAAAGCGTAAAAAACAGTTCTGTGCATGCAGCCCGCACAGAGAGTGGGAGCCCTGATTGGAAGGGGGGGAAGTTCTTCCCTCGAAACGGCAGGAGAAGCATGGGAAAGGCGCAAAGCTCCCCCGAGCCCTGCAAGCACTTTGTTGATCCCGTCAATGACAATGTCCACATTGTATTCTCCGCTAACAGGGAAAAAGCCGTTCTTTTTCCCGTAGACATCAACAGGAAGATGGGTTTTTCCTAGAAGCTGGAGCACCTGTTCTTCAAGGTAAGGATCCAGTTCCTCAACTACTATAAGACTATTCAATTCCTTTCAGGAATGTAAGGGCTGCCTTTTCTGGAAACGGATACACTGTCCCGACCCTGAAAATTGTGAAAAGCCCTTCAAAACCCCTGACAGCCTCGTTTGCATAAAGAGCTGAAACCCCGGAAGCAATAATCCCTATTTTTCCGGAACCTGAAACTGAATTGCAGGAAAGACCGGAAAAGCGTTCTGAAAGCTGCACCTGCACTCTCTCAAGCCAGGGGTGCCTTTCGGCAGTAAGCCTTGGAAATATCGTCCAGCGCCTATCCCTTACAAAGCCTTCGCAAGAAGCTTCAACCGGAGAAGGCTCTGCGGCAGCGACTTCAACATCCCCACAGCTGTGTGAGACTCTTGTTGTGGTCCTGAGAATTACAGGGATTTCGAACTCGTGAGAAAGCTCAAAAGCCAGTTTTGTCAGCTCGTAAGCTTCCTGAGGGGTTGCAGGATCCAGAACAGGAATATTTGCAAAATGCCCGAAAGCCCTGGTGTCCTGTTCAGTCTGGGAAGAATGAGGGCCAGGATCATCGGCAACGAGCAGGACAAGGGCTCCTTTTACCCCAATGTAGCTCAGGCTCATCAGGGGGTCGGATGCAACATTTAACCCGACCTGCTTCATGGTCACAAATGCCTTTGCTCCGGAATAAGCCGCTCCTACAGCCGTCTCAAGAGCGACTTTTTCGTTGCTCGACCACTCTGTATAGATTCCGCACCTGTCGGCATACCGGACAATTGTCTCCAGAGCTTCGGTCGAAGGAGTTCCCGGATACCCTGTAACCACCTGGACGCCGGCTTCTATAGCTCCAAGCGCAATGGCTTCATTACCCATTAACAGTTTTTTATCAGTCAAATAAGCTCATCTCGGATCGTGGGTAATATTTTAAACAAATTGAATAATGAATTGAATAATGAATTGAATAATGAATTGAATAATGAATTGAATAATGAATTGAATAATGAATTGAATAATGAGTTGGACAAATTTTGAGCGTCGAAAGAAATGAAATTAGGTTGGAAAGGAACCTGAATTCTCAAAATATCTGCCAAAACTATTTTTGAGAATTCCGAAAATATATTTCTAGGGTATTTCGCCGCTTCTTCACGTCACAGAAATACGATGCCCAATTTTGTACAGTGTTGTAGGGAAGAAGTACGTAAAATTCGAATATAAAGTTTTTGTTTTATGGTTCTACACAGTTAGTTGGTCTATCAATAATAAGTTGAGATTTTTCCAACTCGTTCGCATAATCACATTCTGCCTATAATTTTCTGTGTTGTGGATTTATGGTTTTCTTTACGCAGGTAAACTTAGAAAACAAATGCAGATAAAATAAGGAGTATTCTGATATGAAGCACCGCCTTTGAGGACAACCGGTAAATGAGTACTGATAAAAATAAGTGCTAACTAACAGTATTCCAGTGTTTTTATATAACTTCTATCATATATATATTAATTGGACATCTGAGAAAATCTTTTTCTGCTGTAGACCTCAGCCAATAATTTTACCATCCCCTACTCCCAATACTCAGATGTCCCACCCCCAACTGACTTTCCTCTTTTGTCGGGTTTCTTTTACAGGTAGAGCTGATCCAGAGCTGATCCCAAAATCCATTTCGTTCTTAATCATTAGAATTTTTCAAGAATATATACTTCGAAATTGGTAAGATGTTCGGTTTTGATAAGCAGAACACCATCGAAACCTCTATTTCTTGCCGTTTCCAGTTCTTCAGTATCATTTTGCCTGTAATTTTATCCTCTGTGGAAGGATACATTTCCCTCCGTGCTTACCACCGAGAGGGTTGTGCGGCGAACCCAGAGAGTTCATGCAGCGGGCCATAACGGCTGCGCCTCTGGCAAGTCCGTCATCTACAAAAACTACCTTTTCGTCTATTTCCGAAGCAAGGTCCATTTCTTCCAGGTACTTCAGGATCAGTTTAGGTTTGTTCCCTGTAATACCAGCTCTACCGGTAATTCCGATAGTTGTATCTTCAAAAACAAGATTCTCTTCTTTTGCGACCTTGATCAGCCTGCAGACCACCCCTGCCATTACCTCGTCAATAACAGCGTAAGCAATCTGGAGTCCCTGAGTTTTACAGATTTCCATACCTATAGCACTGAGCTTATCCATATCGCTGCCGTTTTCACCTACATCGCAGCCTATAAGCGTTACACCTACATCTTCAGCCGCATCCGGCCTTACAGGCACGCTTCCGTATCGAGTTCTGCCTTTTGGAACCTTTTCTATGATAATAAGTTCATTAATACGCTTTGCAAACTCTTCAATCGTTTCAGCCTTTATCTCCAATGTAAGGAAAAAAGGCGGTTTTTGGTTCTCAAAAACTTCGAGAGCAGTCCCTACTTTTGGATCTACTTTTTTCGAACCCCGGATGATTGCATCAGGAATTGCCCCTGCATAACCACAGAAGCTTCCGATGGTTTTTGCGTATGGCTGGTCAGGACTTGTGATCCTGCCATCAAGGGTTGTACCGAAGTCAATTGAAATACAGGGGTTTCTAAAATCGACATCTGTTAGTTTGGCTGCTTCCTTAATTCCTGCTGTCGCAAGCTCTCCTTCCATCTCATTTGCAACAATTTCAACGCCAGTTGAACCTATCGGCGGCATTACTCCGGCTACAGCTCCATCAAAGATTACCTCTTCCAGTTTGCTGTATTTCTGAAATTTTTTAGATATATTTGAAATCGACATCGGAGGCGTCATATTCTTTGGTGGAACTCCTGCTATCAGACAACCGTCTGCCAGGGCTTTGATGAATTCACCAACCTCTTCCGGAGAATCGAAACCTGCAACTACACCCGTGGAGCGGACAACAAAGTTCAGATCTGTTTTTATATCCAGATTGGCTTTCTCCATCGACTCGGTCAGAGTGCCACGTACCAATTCCGCAACTGCCTCACGAGTAAGCTCCACGCCCGTAAGTGTCCTCCCGAACACTGTTTCTCCGGGTTTCGGAGGGCAGACATCCCTTGTCATGCGCACGACCTTATTAACAATGCAGGTCATGCCAGTATCCATATTGGTAGCCGTAAGGATAGATTTAGTTGTGGTATTTCCGACTTCCACGGAGGCTACTATAAAGAAAGGTTTTGATAAAAGGTCAATCAAACGAATCTGAGGGGATTCTGCAATTCTGGGTTTCAGAGCCATTTTTAATTCCTTCCTGAGGATCTGTACATAAACACAATTTTAGACGATCATTTTGCAAGCTTAATCTGAAGACAATTCAAACTTATTTGAAGATTATTCGAACTGAACTGAAGTCAGCTCGAATGAATCGAATCTAACACTTAGAAGTCAATATTTAAACATCAGAATGCACCTGGAAAGAAATCTCTCAGAACTCTCTGAAGAGATTAAACAAAACAATAATTTGTTAAATGTTTAAAGAAAGTACTCATCAAAACCATAATAACTTTTGCCAAAAAATTTCAAATGAGCAATTCAGCAGGGATTTCATAGCCAAAAACCCAGGATTCCTCTCCCTTTGCCTAATTTGAGAGTTTTTTATTGTGCTTTTCAGTAACTGATCTATAAGATCCAAATTTCTAGCAGTTAAGATCGAAATTGATCAGATAATGCAAAAATAGATAGGCTTGTAACAGAGGCCAAAATTGCGCTGGCGAACCCCGCTACAAGCAATTGGTTTTGCCTATCAATAATAGATAGTTTTCCAGAACATTCAACGCTTTTACTCTTTAATTTTCCGCTTTGTGCCCGGTTTTTTAGATTTTATCAAATACCCCCACTCCTCTTTTTACTGTTTTTCAATTGAGACGTTCACTTACTTTACTGTGATATAGCCGGACATAGTTTTAGTATTGCTACCTTTAGCGTTTTTAACTGTTAAGCCAACTGTGTATTTTCCTGCTTTACTGTATGTATGTACAGGGTTCTTGGCTGTTGAAGATGTTCCATCTCCAAAACTCCATTTCCATGAGCTTGGTGATCCTGTACTCTTGTCAGTAAATGTTACTTTTAATTGTGCTTTTCCCGAGGTAGAAGACGCTGAAAAAGCAGCAACAGGAGCTTTCAAAGTTTTAACGTCTATATAAATGAACTTTGTTATTGATTTACTTCCGGCTGCATTTTTTGCCGTCAATGTAACAGTGTATTTTCCTGCTGTTGAATAAGTATGCTTTGGACTTTTGACCGTTGAATATGTCCCGTCTCCAAAATTCCAGTTCCATGCGGTCGGTGATCCTGTACTTATATCAGTAAAGGCGACGTTTAAGGGTGTATTTCCTGATTTTGGAGATCCCCAGAAATTTGCAACCGGCGTTTGCGTACTTGTTCCTACTTTTATGTAATTCGTTTTTGTTTTGGTGTCAGTTCCATCTGTATTGCTTACCGTAAGCGTTACTGTATAATTTCCTGCTGCTGAATAAGTATGCATTGGATTCTGCTGGGTTGAACTTGCTCCGTCTCCAAAGTTCCATTTCCATGATACTGATTTTTTGAAAGGTCTGTAAACTGGATCGAAAGAGGAGCAGAGTCCGCTAGTTATTTTACTGCTGAAATCTTGCAGTGGGAAGTATTGGTGTTGGCACATATCCTGATTTTGATGCATAAATTGTGTTTCCATCCTGACCTATGTTGATCCTGTTTCCGTTGGGCTCCGGTTCGTTAGAATAGGCCGAAGAAGGATAACCGGCGTCAATGCAGGGAGAACTCACTTTGTCTTTAACCCAGGTTTTTCCATTCCAGCGGCCTGCGACCGACTGCAGGTGATAATCATGATTTTTCTGGTCTGCAAAGAGAGGGTTCACGTAGATATCAGTCGTTGATTTCGCATTTATATAATTCCCGCCCACATTGTTGTAAAGGCAGTTATTTTCCAGCACAAAGGTATGTGTTTCAGGAAGGTAATTGATCACTGCATATCCTGTCCCGCTAGGATCTTTTGTGCGCTTCTGAGTGTTTACGATTACGTTATTACGGACAATGGTCGTGTATCCGCTTTTCGGTGAATAAGCTGATAGGATAATTACCATTGGGATACATGTGAACGACAGCAGCATGGTATATGCCGTCAAAGACGTTATTTTCGATGAGAGTGTTATTAAATCCGCTTCCCAGAACGCCCCCTACCCAGGTAATGCTGGGATTAGCGCCTGTGCTATATAAAATATTGTGATGAATATGGACATTTTTCCCTTGATCTCTAGTTACGGGAGAAGTATCATAGTTGAAAAGCCAGATTCCAGGCCCATAGGTGTTATGGATAGTATTATTGTAGATTTCGATATCATCCATAATACCAGCACTCTTTTCTATCTGAATTCCCGGCCCACCTGCACTCCAGTGATAGAAAGAGTCGATTACATTATCGTGCAGTTTTACTTTATTAGAGTTCCATATTCTAAGAGCACTGTTAGTTCTGCAGGTTATGCGGTTGTTCCAGGCCTCTACGTTCTCACACCCAATTGCAAACATGGCGTCGTGTCCGAGTTTATACACTTTATTGTTGTAAAACTGAACGTTTTTACCCTGGTTTATTCTCAGACCGTCTCCCATTCCATCGTGCATATACATATTGTATACTTTTACGTTATTACAGCTAGTAAAGTACATTATATTATAGTACCCTCTTCCCAATGTGATTTCACTATTACCTTCATAGTTTACATTGACCTCGAAGCCTCTTATTACAATATTATTGTTTCCCAAACTGCTCATCTGCTGGATAAGGGGTTTCATCGTAGGCCACCCTGCGTGATTAGCAAGTTTGATCACGGCAGTGGAGTCTCCTTCAAGAATTGTATTACTGCCAATTAGAAGAGTATCGTCAATAACGTACGTAAACGGACCTTTAAGGTGGACAGTTGTGTACCCAGGGTTTTCTGCCACAAACTTAAGGGCCTGGTTTATCTGTACATGATCGTCTATTCCATCGCAATTAAAATCTCCGCTACCATCTCCTGCAACATAAATTACTGGCACGGGACTCCGGCATAAAGCAGTAGGAACGCTTGCAAAGATAAGGCAACTAACCAGAAAAAGAATCACTAATTCTCGTCTTAGCATAAATATCACCTGGGATTGATAATAACGAAGTTTAGCAATATTCAAATTAAATAAATATTTATACAGTAATGCGTTTACATTATGATAAAATTTGCGACTGTGAATCAAAATATGATAAATTTATTATTCTATTTCCGACATGTTGGATAAGAATCTGTAATTAGAATCCACTCTCTGAACTTAAGAAATATAGAAAACACTAATGCTAAATTATCCATACCAGAGGCTATTGGATCCAATAAAAATAATAATATTAAATTCTGAATAAATCTCTCTGTTATTCAGGCAAATTCCTCCAATTTACACAAATTCCCCCGCGAAAACACAAATAATAGATTAAGTTTGAGTCTTTAAATATATTTCTATAGTTACTACTATAATATACTCATTATATTAAAAAAGTATTTCGCACATTATTTTAATTCTTATTGAATTATTCGAATTATTAGAGGAGCCAATAGATGCGTGTGAGAAGAAAGCGTAACGTCTTGAAGCACGTAGCAGACTTTACAGCCAATACCCGCACTGGCACAAACCACAAAGTCATATCCATAATTCTATGCTGTTTTTGCAGATCGATTTTTTGGGACTTGTTTTCTGTGGAGTTGTACGAAAAAAATAGAGTAAGACTTAAACGGTTGAACTGAGAAACCAGTAGCATTAAACATTTAACTGTTTAAATTCCGATAATTTTGGCAAGGCTTTTCTTGATTCCAAATAAATATCTTTTTATCAAAGAACGTTCGTGTTCGCTGAACCCTCCCAACAGAAACATCACAAATAGATAAACAAGCACACCCATTACTGCCACCTCTAAAAGCCTACGGATGCTTAAGATCTCGAAATGGGAAACGAAAAAGTACATAGCCACAGAGGACAGAATGCTTTTTGCAATATCATGAAAATAAAAGTCATGTTTAAAATATTTTAGAGACATACGTGTGCAGAGAATAGCCATAAAGAAGTATGCGAGTAGAGTTGAGATGGCAGCTCCGACAATGCCGACTGAAGGTATTAGGAGGAGGTTGATCAGTACATTCAAAACTGCCGCAGCAAAATTGATATAAGTTTGCACTTTCGTTTTTTTGACAATTAATAGTGTATTGATAAAAATTTGAACGATTCCTGCTAGGAGGCCGGATAAAGCGATAACCGGGATCACAAACCAACCCGAAAGGAAATCCTCCGTTGTAAAGATACTAAGCAAAGGTTTTGCAAGAGCTGAGAGCCCAAAAACTGCAGGAATTGAAATAAGAAGGAAATATCTCAAAGAATGAGACATATAGATTGTTACTTCGTCAATTTTATTTTCATCATATAGTTTTGTGAGTTCTGGGAGAAGAATAAGCTGAAGAGGAGTTACTAAAAGCTGGATAAGGCTACCGAAGGAACAGGCTGCCGAATATATGCCCACACTTTTGAGACCGAGAAAGTAGGTAACCATGTATCTATCACTTGAATCCGTAACCCATCTTATAAGAGCATTTGGGGTTAGCGGTAGAGAAAATTGTAGATACTCCTTTATATGGGTAAATCGAGGGATAACAAATCCTATCTGTGATATGATGGTCAGAAAAGCGATTGAGATAATGACGCCCTGTACCAGTAATGTGGCTGCTATCACGCCAAGAAGCCCATACCCCATTTTGAGAAGAACAAGAATAAAAAGGAATTGCCCGAACGCTTGAAAAAGAGTAAGGTAGGAGAATTTTTTGATCTGCCTGGATACTCTGAAATAAAAAAGAGTTACAGGCCCGATTACATTCAAGAGAATCATAAAGGAGCCTGCCTGGATGAAATAAGTTGCCCCAGGGTCCTTAAAACCGAAAGTTGCAAGAGATCCTGCAAACGCATACAGCGAAAAAGAAGCAAGAAGACCAGATATAGTCACGAAAAAAAGTATGGAATAGACAGCTTCCCTTATTATTTTCTTATCCGTTTCAGAAGATAAAAATCTGACAAGACCCATTGAAAGACCCATCAGTGCAAAGGGAGAAATGAGGGATACAGTAATATTGATCTGGGCCCAGAGGCCATAATCATATGTTCCAAGGCTTTTTGTGATTATCGGAAGTAGAAGGAAATTACCCAAGTTTGTAAGTATCTGAACTACCCCAATAAAGCCAACATCCCTTGCAAACTTTTGATATGACATCAAATAACCTTGAAAAAAATTCTGTTTTTAATATTTTGATTGAAAAAACTTACGCAAATAGTTTTACAAAAGTTACTCTTCCGAGTTAACCAACTCGTTGCCAAAAATTGGTATTTAAATCCTTTTGAAAGCTGATTTTTCCGCTCGGGTTTTACTCCATCCGTAGAAGTTTTATTCTAGCCAGAGCATAGTGATTTTTCTTCATAAAAAACACCGTAATTTTTACTTTGAATTAAAAAGTTCGGAGCTATTGTACTCATATTCAGCGTTAACTTAAAGTTTATTTCAATAGCTTTATTTCAGCAAAAAGCTGTTCTAATATATCCCAATAAGATATCCACAATATATAAAAGTCTTTATATTCAACCTACTTTCGGCAGGTTGACATTAAATTTCAAGAATTTTTAATGATAGCTTTTTTGAAATAATGCATCATAATTATACGTGGTTGTTGGGTTTACATATAATAGTATATGAGTCCCCAATACTAAACCTATTGCAAAAATGTTTCATTGTTTATATATTTCGTGGGGGTTGAGCCATATGTTAACCGGCTTTAAATCAATATATTTTATCAAATGTTCAAAAAACGGCATCCAGAAGAATATTCTAATTCCTTATGTCGATCTGTCTAAAGTAGGTTTGATTTCTAGTGCTCTATCTTTTTCTTCGATTTCTATTCGATCCACAACAAAATGATCCACATCGGCACATAAATATGCAAATGCTTCATCGCACGCTGGATCAATCGGAGAAGAACCAATTAAGAACCATATTCATGCAATCCTCATCTGCTCTACAAGGCATTGTAATGGAAGGTCACAGTCTACTCAATTCCTTCTTTTTTAATTAGGGAATATAAATCCTAGCATGCTTAGAAAACGTCCCTTCTGGCATAATTTTCGTCTGTGACTCTCCGGTAAAATGACCAAGGGCTTTCTCTAGAATATGTGACCGTTCCCCCAAACCCTTGAGGCATTGGACTCATCACCTTGGAGCTCATCGGCATACCATTTGTCTCAAACTGTCTAAAGCAACAGTATGGAGCAAAAATAAATTTGAAACTAGATAGAAAAACAGGTTAAACAGTTAAAGTTCATTGCTATTGATTTATCATTCCAACCGCGTAAGCCCCACTCACTTTAGACCAAGAAACTCCTAGGAGCTGCACGAGAGAAGATAGGAAGTGAAGGAAGAAGCTAAGAATAGTTACCGCCAAGCCATCTTATCAAGCATCCTGGTTAAGTTATTTGCCTCTTCAAAAGATAATTCGGTCCACCTCTTCTCGTTTTCATCGCAATACTGACTGATTTTTTTACGTCTATCCATATACCTAAGAGAATTTATTACTAAATTTTTTTGCCTTAAAGTCATCGAAGAATCCATAAACTTCATAATATACTCCATAGATCATGTCTTCATTTTTCAGTATTCTGTGGCTGTAATCAATCAAAAATCCCGAAAATACTAAAAACATTACACTCTTTGATTGGTATTTAGATGGGTCTCATACTATATATATAGATGTTTTACGATAATATATCTATTGAATCAAAATGTCAAAATATAGTCATATATATGTATATAAAAATCCCCTCGGTATCATAATTCAGAATCAATAAAACTAAATCTCATTTAATTTTAAGAAATTTACATCGAAAAGATGTAGGGGGATGAAAACACGAGGCTGGAAAATATGGCCTTGTCCGTGAGTCATTAATAAAATCTGACAAAACGGGCAAATTCACTTTGTTAGATTTTGAGAGAGAGTTTTCTGCTTATGCATTTCAGTAACTTATACCTGCAAAGCCAATCGTACCTGATTCCTCAGTTCAAGCACATAAGTCCTAATATGATCTCTTCTTATTTCTCCTCATCCCTGCCAGCATGTGACCTTGTCAACCTGAGGGCGGATGGAAAAGTTTCGTGGTTCAATATTAAATTCAAGATTAGCGGAGAAATGTGTGTACTTGATGATAAACACATATTACCCAGTTTCTAAAGTGTTTACTTTTATTGTGGGAACTATAGAGATGGGCTATGAGATAAAATAACTATTTATGTATAGTCACTTCTGGACATAATGCGACATAATTATATTTAAGATAAGTATATTAGTTGACTTACGATCTTGGATATGTTTACTACGCATGATATTACTAAGGCAACCATTAATTCCTGCAACAAAAACGAGCAGATTAGACTTCAAGCGTAATAATTAGTAAAAAAATGTATAAGTTCATCTGAAGTTGCAGAAGCTTTTTCAGTGTACCGTTCAACGGTTTATCGTTGGATAAAGCGTGCTGAAAAAGAAGGTTTTCTCAGCCTTAAATGTAACCGAATTTGCCAGAAGCATACGTTTTATAATGTATAAATGGGCTTTGTGCTTATGTTTTCTTCATACAATTCAAAATCTATCTTGTGTTTTTTGATTTTTGATATTTATCATTTTTCCGAAATATTCTGTGCCAATGCAATGCGTTTTTCTTAAGAGAATACTGTATTAATTAGTAGAATCTGTTATATTAAGGTTAGAATGAATATTAATCAGTAATAAAGGTCAGAAGTTATATTACTTAAATAATTATATATTGGTCATCTATTCTAATAATATAATAATTAACCAAATAATTCAAAACATGGACCAAATGATTACAAATAAACTAAAATTAATATAAATTTAAGCTATTATAATAAGGTCCGTAAATATTTGGACTTTATAAACGATAGATTAGCTTTGAAAGATGAATGCTACTTTGGGGGAAGATAAATGAGTAGCAAAGTTATCTCACTATGTTTAGTTTTTGTGTTCTTGATTTCAATAGCATCTGCAGCATCTGAGGTACCAGTAGAGCCAACAAGTCCTGAAGCTGCGTTTACGGCAAATATAGCTTACGGAAACGCACCATTGAAAGTAACATTTACTGATATCGGTACCGGAGGAGTACCGACATCATGGTATTGGGATTTCGGAGACGGTATCAACTCAAAACATGCCCAAACAGCTACTCATACCTTCACTGACCCAGGTACATATACAGTTACTTTAACTGTAAATAATGACGCTGGCAGTGATACGGCAACTAAGACTGATTACATAACAGTATCTTCAGAGTCTGAAGCATCCGAGACATCTGAGGTAGCCGAGGCATCTGAGGCACCAGCAAAGCCAACTGCTACATTCACTGCTGACGTAACAACAGGATATGCGCCATTAGGCGTTCATTTTACAAGTGAAACAACTGGCAACCCGACAAGTTATTTTTGGGTTTTCGAACCAGAAACAAACAACGATTGGAATTCTAACCACGCTGTAACTGCTGTTCACACATTCAAAAATCCCGGTGTTTACACTGTTAATTTGGTTGTAAGCAATTCTGCAGGTAGCTCTACAGTGACGGAAACGAATTATATCACTGTTCTGGCTAAACCGACACAAAAACCAACAGCAGCCTTTACTGCCGATGTAAAACGCGGAAAAGTGTCACTAGTAGTTAAATTCGCTGATACCAGTACCGGAGGAGTACCAACTTCATGGTATTGGGATTTTGGAGATGGTACTAACTCAGAGGATGCCCAAACAGCTGTCCACACCTTCACTAAACCCGGTACATATACGGTTACTCTAACGGTAACTAATGATGGTGGCAGTGACACGGTAAGTAAAGCCAATTACATAACGGTATCTGCGGCATCTGAGGTGCCAATTGCGAGTTTTTATTCTCCTCAAGCAGAAAAGGAAGTTGCACGCGGGGAATCACTAGATGTGCCAGCAACTGTATCATTTATAGACAGCAGTACAGGTTCACCTACTTCTTGGTTTTGGGACTTTGGAGACGGTGAAACATCTACAGTTAAAAATCCAACTCACAAATATGTTGAAGCTGGTAGTTATACTGTTACATTGACAGTAACGAATGACGCTGGAAGTAATAAGGTATCTAGAGATGCTTATGTGCTAGCAGTTGCAAAAGAACAGCCTGAAAACACCCCAACGGATCCACCCGAAAATAAAGAAACAGGACAAACTGTAAACACAGAAACAAATATTGTAAACAACTATTATAATACACACACAGACTCACCTGAAGATAAAGGTTCAGGACAAAATGCAGACATGTCAACATTATCTGAAGAAAACAGAAAAGAGTCAACTTCTGCAAGTTTCAGTCTTCACGGTGAAAAAACAGACGTTGTTTGCGGAGAAGATATTCTACTCAAGCTTTCAGCAGTGAATTTTATCACAAAACCCCCTATGCATGTCCAGGTCATTATTATTCCACCTTCAGGAATGAGTGTTTCGTCGTCGGAATTTGTTCAGTCGGGTGCAGGACAGTATACGACAACATATGATCTGGATCCTGGACAGGGTAAAGATATCGAGATAAGGATCGAATCTAATCAACCGGGGAATTTTAATGTGGAAGGTAAGGTTATTTATTATTTTGGGGAAGACATTAAAGGTGCGGAAGACTACAAGCTCGATCTTCCTATAAAGGTAGAACCTAAATCAGATCCTCAACTCATATCTAATCCGGCGTCTTATCCCATACCTGGACTTGGAGTGGCAAGCTTAGTCTTCATATTAATGACTGTATTTATCTTTAAAAGGAAACAAAAATAATATAAAAAGTCTGGATAATATCGTTTTGCCCTTTAATACCTGAAAGGTTCGTGCCTCTAAAGGGCTTACCTTTTTTATTTTTTGAAGAATTAAAAACTTCGTTTTAGAGTTTTTACTTGGTATGGTTTGGGCTGATGAAGATACTCAGCCGACAGAAGAAATGATAATTGTCAAAGAACTTACAGGTTAATTTTTTGGGGGAAATATCTTTTCTAAACGTATTATCTTTCACCCATCTCTGGCGAAGAGTCTGTCACCAGTTAGAAATTTACTGTCAGTCTTCTGAAAGCCATTTTTGACTATGATACCGCCCTGGGGATTTGAATTATCAATTTTCATCTCGATTCCAACCTTAGAGAATGTGCGTGACTTCTGACTACGTTTGCGATAAGTTGTAAGCTCCACGTAAAAAATAAGTATAACATTATCTAATATATTAGTGGGTTATACCATGTCGTCACATTGTTATATTAACGAAGATTTCGAAGCAGAAGTCAAACGAACTCGAAAAGCAATTGGTAGCTTGAAAGATGTCATTGAAGTCCTGAAAGGTGAAATTGAAAGTAGAAAAGCTAGTGGAGAGGATGTCGATACTGAGGAGCTTGAATGTTATGAGGAAGCGATGAAGAATTTGGTCTGGCGTGAATTTGAAGCAAATGATTTTCTGATGAAAGAAATATCTGGCAAAGTGTCAGCGGAATGGTATAATCAGGGTAAAGAGCAGTCCAACCTAAACCGTGCAGAAGAGATTGAAAAGCGGATTATGCAGTTGGAAATCTTGAATGCCGAAATCGAAGTCCACCATACACGGTTCTATAGTGGTGAAGCCGATGAGTGTGAAAGGAATCTGCTGACAAATCGCTCTCTGGTTATCCAGGACGAAATGAGGTACATTGATAACAGAATATCTGAGCTATTCAATGAAATTCCAGAAGACGACCCCAAAAGAGCCGAGCTTCTTAAGAATTATGAAAATTTCTGGGCGGCTTACAGACAGAAGCTGAAGCTTAAAGTGGATTACTAAACGCAATAACAATCAGTTAACTGTCCCTCATCACTACTTTACCTTCCAGTCCATGAATACGAAATTCAGATATAAGGCACACCCAGCTATGCAATGAAAAAGGGACGACCAACAAAGCTGAACTCAATGCCCTGTGGACAAATCTCTCTACAGAATAGCGATTCCGCTGAATATTATCCTGAAGATTCTGCGGGAAGAACCTATATTGACCATATTTGCCTGAAAAACAACTACAACTACTACTCTGCCAGTTCTAGTGAAATCATTCAGGGATATAACAATATTCTGAAGTTAGGCAGGATTGGTGGCTCTCATACGCCCACTCCTGTACGGATCTTTTCTCCTCATTTTTCTGCCTTACCGGCGCGCACTACCCCCAAATATCTACGAGTCCTGGCATTGTTTGCCCGAAAGGGAAGGTTGCACCAACGACCTATTAATCGTCAGTAGTAGGTTGCGCTGTAAAACCTGTTTTCTTAAATTAGTAACTGGAAGAAAAGTAAAAAAATAAGATAAGGATGTCAATACCTCATCTTTTTTGATAAATTCTGTTGTCCATTATATTTTCTTAATTACCTTTTCTTACTTTTTTTTATGCAGAAATACGGCAAGCAAGCAGACTATCCCAAAAACCGCTTCAAAGCCAGGAGTTTTTGTACTTTTTTCCCCAGAAGTGTTTGGATTTTGCGTCTGCTCAGGCGTCTTTTCAACATTTGTTGCATTACTTACATTGCTTTGTTTAAGACCCTTAGTGCCAGGTTGAGACTGTGTTTCATTCACAGTTTTGTTTGCTGCTGTCTTACCTGTTATTGCAAAGGGAGAGAATCCCGGGGTTTCGGCTGTGAAATACAGGTACTCGTCATCTTCCCCTGACAAGTTGATTGAAAGAGGATTCCATTTTGTATTATTGTACCTGTTGAGGGTGATAGAAGACTGGTCTATATTTTTATTCTGCAGCCAGGACTTTTCAACTTTGAAACATACAACCGCGTTTTCGATATTATTTTCAGTTCCATACCCACTGTTTCCAACCCATATATTCAGAGATTTGTAGACTTCGTCAGAAGGAAGCCCTGAAACCAGGGTGGATTTTCCTTTCAACATTTCAACTGTAGCTATTGTCTTACCTACGGTCCTCTTTGCGTCAAAAATCACATAAACAACACAAGTTGCATTCCTTGGGAAATCAAACTTTACAGGGTTTTGGCTTGTAATAAAGGCCTGTGAAAATTCTTTAACTTCAACATTGCTTGCAGGTTCAGGAGAGCCGCCTGAACCTCCACCACCGCTACTGCTGTGGCTGCTACCACTACTGCTGCCTGCTGTCACCGCTGCTGTCACCGCTGCTGCCGTCGCTAGAGCTACTTTCTTGCAGTACAGTTATTGCAGCAGTTTTTGAGTCCGTGCCGTTTTCATTGTTTACTGCAAGATTAACGGTATAATTTCCTGCTGCAGGGTAGTTATGCGTTGGATTCTGCTCGTTTGAAGTATTTCCATCCCCAAAGCTCCAGTTAATTCCGGTTGCATTTTGCGAGAGATCTGTAAACTGCACAGAAAGAGGAGCATAACCAGATGTGACGTTGCTACTGAAGTTTGCTACAGGAAGTACTAGTTGTGATGAAGGAGGAACTATAAACTGCCCGAAAGAAACAGGACTATTTCCTACATTCACTGTGGCTGTAACGGTGTCTGTGGCAGTGTCAATTACAGAGACAGTGTTGCTGTCCGGGTTAGCCACGTATACCCTTGTCCCATCTGGGTTAACTGCAACTCCAGTAGGGCCACTTCCAACACTTATCGTGGCTGTAACAGTGTTTGTGGTTGTATCAACTACAGAGACAGTGTTTCCATATTCGTTCGCCACGTATACCTTTGTTCCATCTGGACTAACTGCAACTCCCCAAGGATAGCTGCCTACATGCACAGTGGCTGTAACATTGTTTGTGGCAGTGTCAATTACAGAGACAGTGTTGTTGCCGGCATTTGTCACATATACCTTTGTTCCCGCGGGGCTGACTGCAACTCCTGCAGGACCGTATCTTACATTCACTGTGGCTGTAATGGTGTCTGAGGCAGCATCAATTACAGAGACAGTTTTATCCCAAAAATTCGTCACATATACTTTTGTTCCCACGGGGTTGACTGCAACTCCGATAGTACCGTATCCTACATTCACAGTGGCTGTAACATTGTTTGTGGCAGTATCAATTACAGAAACAGTGTTGCTGCCCCAGTTAGCCACATATGCTTTTGTTCCCGCGGGGTTGACTGCAACTCCCCGGGGATAACTTCCTACATTCACAGTGGCTGCAACGGTATCTGAGGCAGCATCAATTACAGAGACAGTGTTGCTGCCGGTGTTCGTCACATATACCTTTGTTCCTGTGGGGTTGACTGCAACTCCCCACGGATAGCTTCCTACATTCACAGTGGCTGTAACATTGTTTGTGGCAGTGTCAATTACAGAGACAGTGTTGCTGAGGTAGTTCGTGATATATGCATACGAAGCCGTGGGGTAAGCACTTTTTACATTTATAACCCCTGTCTTTGTACTCTGACTAACTGCATTGCTTACTGTCAGATTAACATTAAAGGTTCCTGCTGCAGAGTAAGTATGTTCCGGATTCTGCTCAGTTGAAGTATTTCCATCTCCAAAACTCCAGTTCCATTCTGTTGCATCTTCCGACAGGTCTGTAAAATACACGGTCAGAGGAAAATAACCGGATGTAACGTTTGTACTGAAGTTTGCAACGGGAAGTATTAGTTCTTCTGGGAGAGGACCTATAAACTGCCCGAAGGCAACAGGACTATTTCCTACATTCACTGTGGCTGTAACGGTGTCTGTGGCAGTGTCAATTGCAGAGACAGTGTTGCTGCCCGGGTTAGCCACATATACCTTTGTTCCCGCAGGATTAACTGCAACTCCGTTAGGATAGGTTCCTACATTTACCGTGGCTGCAACAGTGTTTGTGGCGGAGTCAATTACAGAGACATCGTTGTTCAGCTGGTTTGCCACGTATACTTTTGTTCCCGCAGGATTGACTGCAACTCCCCAAGGATAGCTGCCTACAGGCACAGTGGCTGTAACATTGTTTGTGGCTGAGTCAATTACAGAGACAGTGTTGCTGCCGGCATTTGTCACATATACCTTTGTTCCCGCGGGGTTTACTGCAACTCCTGCAGGATTGTATCCTACAGGCACAGTGGCTGTAACATTGTTTGTGGCTGTGTCAATTACAGAGACAGTGCTGCTGCCTATATTAGCCGCATATACTTTTGTTCCCTCCGGGTTGACTGCAACTCCCAAAGGATTGGTTCCTACAGGCACAGTGGCTGTAACATTGTTTGTGGCTGTGTCAATTACAGAGACAGTGTTGCTGCCGGTGTTCGTCACATATACCTTTGTTCCCTCTGGATTGACTGCAACTCCCCAAGGATAGCTGCCTACAGTTCACAGTGGCTGTAACATTGTTTGTGGCTGAGTCAATTACAGAGACAGTGTTGCTGCCGGTGTTCGTCACATATACCTTTGTTCCCTCTGGGTTGACTGCAACTCCCCGAGGATAGCTGCCTACAGGCACAGTGGCTGTAACATTGTTTGTGGCTGAGTCAATTACAGAGACAGTGTTGCTGAGGTAGTTCGTAATATATGCATATGAAGCCGTGGTGGAAGCACTTATTATATTTATAACACCTGTCTTTGTACTCTGACCAACTGCATTGCTTACTGTCAGATTAACATTAAAGGTTCCGGCTGCAGAGTAAGTATGTTCTGGATTCTGCTCAGTTGAAGTATTTCCATCTCCAAAACTCCAGTTCCATTCTGTTGCATCTTCCGACAGGTCTGTAAACTGGACAGAAAGGGGAGAATAACCCTCGGTGAGATTGCTGCTGAAGCTGGCAACAGGAAGTACTGTTGCACATTGATCTAAGACCGTTATTGTAGCAAGTTTTGAATCTAGTACCTTTTTCGTCGGGTGCGATTAGGTTACCGTTGTAGGTTCCTGCTGAGGAATAGCCGACATCTACTATATCTGTAACAATGTTTGTGACTGTGTCAATTATAAAGAAGTTTTTGCTATCATAGTTCGTAATATGTGTATATGGCGCCGCGAATGAAGCGCTTTGTGCAGTAGCTGCCGATGCAGTAGACGAAACGAGAATTAAAAATAAAATCGTGGCCATTGAAATAAAAGTTATTGAATACGATTTTTCTTTGTTTTCCATTTATTTTTTATCCTTTATTTTTTCATTTAAAAAAAATATATGAACTAAAACTAACTCAAAATTTTTAAACATTTCGTTAGAATTTTGTTTTTACAAAGATTCTCTAATTTGAGACTATTTATGAAGTGATAAAGGTTAGATAAAAGCAAATCTGCACAGAAATGTCAAGGTATTCCGGCATAAAAAAAGTAAAAGGGAAAGTTTGCACATTTAAAATTAATTAAAAAAGTTAGAATTAGGTCGTGGGAGTCAGTTACTGAGAACCACAAACAGAAGAGTAGTTCTCAAATCTGACCAAATAAAGATAAAGGGTTTGATCAGATTTGATCAATGAACCTCCACACTACCTACAATAATTCACTCTTCTTTACCTTCTTTTATACAAGAATACACCAAGCAGACAGACGATACCAGAAGCTATTTCGAATCCAGGCGTTTTTGTGCTTCCTTTATCAGAAGTGTTTGGGCTTTGATTCTGCTCAGATGTCTGTTCAACATTTGTTTCATTACTAACATTGCTTTGTTCAAGACCCTTAGTGCCAGGTTGAGACTGTGTTGCAGTCAGAGTTTCGTTTGCTGCTGTCTTACCAGTAATTGCAAAAGGAGAGAATCCCGGGGTTTCGGCTGTGAAATAAAGGTACTCGCCGTTTTCCCCTGACAAGTTGGTTGAAAGAGGGTTCCATTTCGTATCATTGTACCTGTTGAGGGTAATAGAAGACTGGTCTATACTTTTATTCTGCAGCCAGGATTTTTCTACTTTGAAACATACAACCGCATTTTCGATATTCTTTTCAGTTCCATACCCGCTGGTTCCAACCCAGATATTTAGAGATTTGTAGACCTCGTCAGAAGGCAGTTCTGAAACCAGAGTGGATTTTCCTTTCAGCATCTCGGCTATAGTCGTTGTCTTTCCAACGGTCTTCTTTGAATCGAAGCTCACATTCATGACAGGCGTAGCGTTGTTTGGAAAATTAAACTGTACAGGGTTACCGCTTGCGATGAACGTCTGTGAAATCTCTTTAGCCTCAACATTACTTTGAGGTTCAGGAGAAGCACCGCCGCCACCTCCGCTGTGGTGACTGCTTCCCCCACTGCTGCTTCCTCCGTTATCGCTACCGTCGCTACTGCTTCCTCCGTCATTGCTACCGTCGCTACTGCTTCCTCCGTCATTGCTACTGTCGCTGGAGCTGCTCTCATCCAGAACATTTATTGTAGCAGCTTTTGAGGCATCCCCGTTTTCATTGCTCACTTTCAGGTTGACATTATAGTTGCCTGCTGAGGAATAAGTGTGCGATGGACTCCGCTCGGCTGAAGTGGCTCCGTCTCCAAAGTCCCAGTTCCATGCATTTGCATTTTCCGACAGGTCTATAAATTGCATAGTAAGGCCGCCGGTATTACCGGAGTTGAAGTTTGCAACAGGAAGAACTTTTTCTTGTTGAGTTCCCTGGACAATTATTTCTTGATCTGCTGTGTCCCAACCTCTCGTATTATTTACTACCAGAACAACACGATATTTTCCTGGTGAAGAGAAAGTAAACGTTGGATTCTTCTCTGTTAAAGGACCTTTGTTCCCAAAATACCATAACTGTGAACTTGCACCCGTACTGTTGTCAGTAAATGCTACGGTCAATGGCGAGCTTCCAGAAGTGGGGGATGCAGAGAATGCAGCAACTGGCAGACCTGTGGTGTTTTTATTGGCAGTCACATAGGCTATCTTTTTAAGTGTATCATTTCCACCTGGCCCTGATACGACTAACGTAACATCAAAAACTCCATAAACACCAGTTCTTCCGAAAGTGTGTTTAGTTGTCCGATTTGCCGCGCTATAAGAAGGCTTATCAAATTGTGGATTATAAAATTCCCATAACCATTTGGTAACGTCACCGCTAACGTTAGCGTTTAACCTTGCATCTAAGGGGATAGTCCCTTTTGTAACGTCACAAGTAAAATCATTAATTGTTACATTGCCTGCCGCCGAAGCTACTGGAATTGATGATATAATAGCTAAAGTTGCTGGCATTAAAAGTAGAACAAATAAAAACATCGTCAGAAAATATTTTTTCATTTTGAATTCTCCTTAAGGGCTAACGCACTTCGGTGCAAAATAAAGCACTTGCGGGTCAGTCATAAATATCGTCACTTACATAATTTGAAGTATTAGGCTACTGATTTTCAGTTCAGTTGCGAAGTCCTATTTCATTCCAATTGTCTGTCGGCTATCCACCGTTTGACATTTCGAAAATTGGCTTGATTTATATTTAAACTTATTTTTTAAAAATAAAAAACTTAAAAGAGCTTAACTTGTAAAATAAGCTTTATTGAACGTTTAACTTAATAAAAACCTTCAAATTAAGTAATGATACTTATCCATTTTTCATCAGTTAACGAATTTTAGCACAAGTTTGAATGCCACTTGTAGCGATTTTTTTATTTGAATGTTAGATATTTAGTATAAAAAAAACACTTTGGGCTTTTTGTCTCTTAACCGAATACAAATAGAAATCTTTATCTTGACATTGTCATATTAACTCATTTCTGTAGGTATTGCAACCTATTTCCACCCAAATTTACACAATTTTGAGAATATTTACCTTACAATACTTGTTTCTTCTATTTTTATCTAGATCAATACTCCGATTATTTATACTGTCATTAATTTTTCCTGTCAAAATTCTATACTTACCAGTAACCAGAACAAGAATCCAATTTCTCCAATCCAAAAATTATGAATCTCTTAACCTGCTAATTCTTGCCTTCCTTCTCAGATCATTATCTTGATTTAAGATTCTTGCAATTTCCCAAGCATCGATTCTTTTCAATGGATTATGGTACTTCAGTATCCATATTACCCCAGGAATTGAAATCTTGTACATTTTTTTGAATTTTTTCTGGTAAGAGAGCAAAATCAGCATCGCAAGCATTACCAATGCCATATGATGGTGCCAAGCATTCCAATTTCTCACCATATATTCTGCCATTCCACAGTTACCTTTTGCATCCTGAAATGCTCTCTCAATCCAATACCTTGAACTCTGCATTTTTGCGAGTTCATCTAATGGAGTATCCTCAGAGGCGTTACATAGTGAATATTTGATTTCATTTGATTCTGAATCTTTACTTATGAGAAGCCATAACGGCTTCTCACAAGGTAAGTTATTCTGACGTCTCCAAACCTTTATAGCTTTAAAATAGACTTTTTTGTATCCTCTTTCCGTTTTTCTAACTTTGATAAGTTTCCATCCTTCAATAGAACTGGAAAGAGAATCAACTCTTGTTGATAATGTATTCAAAACCCTAGGAATAGTGGGTTTTCTGTATCCTCTTCAAATTAAGTGGACAGCTCTTCACTTTCAACTCAATGAGCTTTTTTCTCTGATAAGTTGAGCCAGAGATGGCATCTCAAATTTGTTGCTCACTCTATCAAATATATACTCATATGCACTTACTCCCAGTTTCTTTGCTGTTTTGAACAATCGTCATAAATGTGTCGTTTGCCCTCGTTCCTTCATCTGTTTTTGTTTGAAGGCTCACATCTCTTTTTCTGACCTTTGCTCTCGCCGCTAACTCCGCTGCATTGTTGTGCAGCGGAAGCTCTGGTAAAACCAGTACCTTTAATAGATGTTCCTTGTTCTCTTTCGTTTTACAGATTCTTTCATCCAGCTGATCATATCCTGTTTTGGTCCAAAACAATTGATCAAACTTTTCGGACAATTGCTTCGCTACCTCTGAATCTGGATTTTCTCTGAACTCACAGAGTTCCCCATAAAAGTTCCAGTACCTATCCAGAAAAGCTTCCAGCTTTTCTCTATAATAAGGCACTATTGGCCTCAATTTCTTGTAGTTTCTCCCATCATGAATCCAACAAAGAGCATGATGATATGCAATTTGCTTGAATTGAGGTGCATCATCACTCAGCAGTGTGGTAACCACAGGTATGTCTGTACTTTGATGATATGCCGCAATTGCACAGGCTTCAAGAACTTTCTTCTTAGTAGTTTTATATCCATTAAACGAGAAAATACAACTCAGTTTTCGACGCATTTCTTCGTCACTGAATATTTTGTTTTTAAAAGAAGAGAGCTTTTCCATCCAGATTTGGGAAACATTAAACGTTTCCATCAGATCAAATGCTTCATCATTAAAGCAGTACGTTTTTTCTTTTCCACATAAAAGTATATCTAAAATGGTTTCTCGATTCTTGTTGGGAACTGTAAAATAAGCAGCATAATAAGGATTACAAAGGATCTGAGTATAATGATTGTTACCATTGACTCTTGCACTTGTATCATCAATCTGCTGATAAGGCGTAGCTTTGAGACCTTCCTGAAAAATCTCAGCTTTTTCCTGGTGGAAGACATCAATATCTTTTGTTAAAATTCGAGAAATAGTGGCTTTGGATATATGAACTCCAATATTTTCCAGAAATTCATGTATTTTGGGCTCTGAAACATTAGCAACATGGTTAAGAGTGATTATAAGAGACATGATTCCAGGACCAAATTCACCTTTGATACCATCTGGAAGTTCACCTGAATATGTTTTGTGCTCAGAAGGAGAATAAAAAATCTCTATCCTGTAGTTGGTGTTCATAGGCTTTATGGATATTTCCTGAATTATTACATCCCTATAACCTTTAGAATATGCATCACTGGGTAAAATGGATCTATCAACTTTACATGTCTCAATTCGATGAATCTCTATTTTATCCAGTTTTGATTTAGATTCCTTGTCCTATAGAAGCTTTCTTTTTCGTCTCTCCTTTTCAGAAGAAATATCTTCACTCTTTTTAGAACCACGAATTTTGGGTTTGGTTTGTTCACCTTTAAGTAAATTGATCTCATCTCGAAGCTTTTGGTTTTCTGCTTTAAGGAATTCAATCTCTTCGTTCTGTTTTTCAATGATAGCAAATAGAATGCGAAAAGCTGTAGCATATCTTTCATCCTCAATTTCATCAGGATTTATATTCAGTGATGCTAGCAGTTGTTTAAGGGCTTCGAGATTCATTTTTTTCTCCAAAATATGATAAGGGTAAATGGAGCAACTATTATATTTTTCCTGTGATTGAAAACCCATCAAATTTGAAGAGGATACATATAAACAATTAATTAATCGACAAAAAGTTTTATTGCTGTTGTTTGTGACTTATGCTTGTTATTATAAATTGCAAACCATAACATGTCAGTTCCTAAATATCTAGCACCTCGAAAGTCAACAAACTTGTGATCTACTTTTCCTTTTAACTGTAATCTTTCAATAATCTCATCAATGAGTTGTTCTATAAATTCCCTTATTTGCTTGTGTCCGTAAGTAGTAATAAATGGATGAAATATAGAAAATGGCTTTTGATATGCTACAAATTTCCCTTCATTTCCAGCGTAATGTTTGCGAATAAATTCATCAAGTGTCTGTTCATCTAGTTTATTCCCATCTAGCAGATATTTTAATACATCTTTACGTAAGTCTGTCACAGGTCCTGATTTTGATCTATACTCATATTCTAGTGGATCCAAATCTTCCTTGTTTAGACTATTGAGCTTATCAATTAAGGTTTTTTATCTTCATAAAGTTTAGATATTTATTTGGATGTCTCACATACTAGCTGAATACCTTTTTTAATTTCATCTTCCTTCATACAGACAACTTCCACAGTTTCACTAGATGAATTATTTTCTCGATCTTTCTGTTCTTATTCTCTCCAACAAAACCTCAGCCGGTTCCCAATCCTCAGCCTTTCGAACCTCTGCCAGCTCCTTTTCATTAAGCAACTTCCCCTCAAACGCTTTTTTCAAAATACTCTGCCGCAGTGCTTCAGCTTTTTCCAGATTTTCTTTTATATCCTGCTCTATCTTATCGCAGACTGAAAGGCGAGTTTCAATCTCCTGAATGATGATGTGCTGTAATTCTGGACCATCAAGGAATATAAAATCAAAGTCTTCTATTTTTTTGAACTAATATTAGGTTGCTGGGTTGATGATGATTCTTCAATTATTCGCTTCTTAAAAAAATCCGTGTAAATAAAATATATTAAATATTTTCTTGATAAATTGGCCAATATTTTGAATCTTCCTACTCGTTGATTTAATAATGCAGGGAGATCATTTTTAGACACTACCACCGTTTTTACAGTATTCAATGACTTGATGACAGGACGGGTCATCGCAATTAAAATATCGCCATTATCTAATGAATAATCTTTAAACTCTTCAATTCTATCTTTGGAAAAATAGGTCTTATCTGTCCAATCTATATTTTCATAGTGAACATTAGATATTTTGACTATTGGTACACCAGAAGACATATACTCTTTGCTTTTAAAAGCATAGCCACCTTGCAGTTCAACATAGTCACCAATTTTACAAACTTTCCAAGAAAAGGGAATTTTCGCAGGAATGCCATTGATTAATACTTCTTTATACGTTGTTATTCCTGAAATGAATCCTCCTTCAAATGCCTTCTTCAGGACAGCCTGCCGATAAACCTTGAGCTGTTCCTGTGCCAGTTTGAGGTTGGCAATGCCGTTATCCAGTTCACTGAAGAGTTACTCGATTTTGGAGACTATGGAGCGTTGTTCGGGAAGTGGAGAGAGGGGAAAAGGCATTTCACTTATTATGTTGGTATTTAGGTTCGGCTGTGCAGCGCCTTGATTTATTGCTCGCAATTTTTTAGTTTTACTTACCCAGTAATAATAGTGAAAAAGTAAACTTTCTTCATCCAATTTTAAAAAAGCAGCAATGCCGTCATTAAAAGTGGTTTCAAATAAACAGATATTGGGAACACCCAATGTTGCTCCACTGTTAGACAAAAGAAGAGTCTTAGGTTTTACCATTCTAGTGTATCGATTCCAAAATGAATCCACCATTGAAGGAAGAATTCATTGATCAATGAATAAATTTAAAAGTCCGAGTTTGTGAGCGTATTTTGGAATCGAATGACTAGATTTTGTACTGAGTCTTTTTATATAGACTATTATATAATACATTGAGTAATTATCTAACTTAGAAGATTTCTGGATTGGTAAAAGGGGGAATGAATGATTATGACTAAAGAGTCGAGTAGTTTTAAATATATAACAACTACACTTCTAGTATTACTGTTTCTTGGGATAGCGGTATGGACGGTTAGTGCTGATCCCACCGGTTTGATGAAATGTTATGTTTCCGATGCTTCTACGGGTAACGCACTTGGTGGAGCAACGGTAACAGTAGCATCAAGTGACCCAACAATAGCTCCTATAACATCAATTACTGATAACACTGGCTATTGCTACATACAAGTCGCACCCGGCACATATACTGTGACAGCCACTGACACAGGTTATAATCCACTAAGCCAAAATGTTAAAGTAACCGCAGGAGCACCTAATAATCCAACTGCCAGTCCAAATTTTGCTTTGACACCTACGTCTATTACCAGCGGTGTAATATTTGGTACGGTAGCTGATACGTATACTGGTAAAGGAATAATTGCAGCGACTGTAACAGTATCACCAGGCGGCATGACAGCAATTACTGATGACTCTGGCAGTTACAGGATACAAACCAGTCCAGGGACATACACTGTTAAAGCAAGTGCAACAGGTTATACCGATGGCAGCACGACTACTACAGTAAGTATAGGTACGTCTACTAATACGCCTTTGAAATTGACACCGGTATCTACTCCTCTTGGTACAATATCAGGCACGGTTAGTGATGCTTACACAAATCAACCGATAGGTGGAGCAACTGTGACAGTATCACCGGGAGGTTTATCATCAATTACGGGTAACGATGGCATTTACAACATACAAGTTAATGCCGGTACATACACTGTTACAGCTAGTAACACAGGTTATACCACAGCCAGTCAAACTATTACAGTAGCCGCAGGGTTGTCTGCTGGTCCATCTTTTCAATTGATACCTACACCTGTCGTTGAGACACCATCGACTGGCGAGACACCATCTCAAGCACCAAACCTTGGAGTCCCATCTGATACATCAGCTACAACACCATCTACAACACAAACTTCACAAAATCCAATAGAGAAGTCAATAGAGAAGAAAATTGTAGATTCGATCCCTGGCTTTGATATCTCGATTGCAGTTGCAGTTCTCATTCTACTGTTTGTGGGGTTAAGAATAAAGAAAGAAAGATAAAAGGGAAAGCACTTTTGTTTGTGCCTAGTGCTTCGATTCCAAAATATCTAACAAACCTGAACTTTTAAATATATCTGTTTACCAATGAATTCCTCGTTGGTCAACGGATTCACTTTGGAATCGATGCGCTAGTTTTTTGTAGTCCAGTCTCTTTTATGGTAAATTCAAACGATTTAAGATATGCTCCCTCGTTTCTAGTAAGATCAGCAACGTTTAGAAATGGGATAGTTCCATCATAAAATTTGGGACTCCCCGCAGGTCTGGGGGAACCACCTCTTACAACATCACAAAGTTCACCGATTTTCACCCATCCCCATCCCTCTGGCAAAGTTGGCAATTCAGCTATTTTGGCTTCAGTTATAGATTTAATCGTTTTCATCTTAATCAGTCAAAGCCTCTTTTATTTGTTAATAACATCGTTCATGAAATTTTGGCTCTTCGCTGTTTTGTATGGGCCGAAAAAAATTGCTTAGTTCGAAAGTAGTAGGATTGAATTGAAAAACATCATGCTTGAATGTGATTTTCAACAATAACTGTTTTTATATCTTATACTTGCAACTTCAACATTTTGGAGCTGAATGTAATTTACCCACACAAAACAGCGAAGAGCCAATATTTTCACCCAACTTTTCACCCAACTTTTCTCTCAACCTTTCACCACAGTTTCACCACAGTTTCACCACAGTTTCACCACAGTTTTCTCCGAACTTTACTCCGAACCTTTTCCCGCGCTTCATTCTGAACATTCACCCATTTTTTCTCCCAACTTTTCTTCCAACTTTTCTCCTAACTTTTCTCCTAACTTTTCTCCTAACTTTTCTCCCAACTTAGAGACTATCAAAAAAAGTCAAAGTCGATATTATAAAAGTCACATTAGATCTGTATTTGATAAAAAGTTTAAAAGAGGATAACCTTATCATTTTTTACGTCTAAATATTACTGTTAAAACAAGTATTACAGCAACAGGTACAATAATTGAAGGGAAATCTATGAAATTTGGAGCAAACTTCTGAATGCGTGAATATCCTGTTTCAGCAACATAAACATTGCCCGAAGAATCTACAGCAACACCATTTAGGATCATAAATTTGTCCGTTCTCGCTCCGTTAGAACCCCATTGAGTGAGATATATGCCTTAGCTGTTAAACTTCTGAATGCGCTGATTATATTATCGGCAACATAAACATTACCTGAAGAATCTACAGCAATACCCAATGGAAAAGTAAATTGTCCGTTACCGCTACCATAAGAACCCCATTGAGTAAGGTATCCGCCATTGCTGTTAAACTTCTGAATGCGATTATTACCAGTATCGGCAACATAAACATTACCCGAAGAATCTACAGCAACACCCTGTGGATGATTAAATTGTCCGTTGCCGCTTCCATAAGAACCCCATTGAGTAAGGTATCCACCGTTGCTGTCAAACTTCTGAATACGATTATTATCCACTATCGGCAACATAAACATTACCTGAAGAATCTACAGCAACACCATATGGATAATTAAATTGTCCATTTCCGCTGCCAGAAGAACCCCATTGAGTAATGTATGCGCCTTGCTGTTAAACTTCTGAATGCGATTATTGCCCTTATCGGCAACATAAACATTACCTGAAGAATCTACAGCAACACCATATGGATAATCAAATTGTCCGTTACCACTGCCATAAGAACCCCATTGAGTGAGGTAATGCGCCGTGTACTGTTAAACTTCTGAATGCGATGATTACCCGTATCGGCAACATAAACATTACCCGAAGAATCTACAGCAACACCAGTTGGACATACAAATTGTCCATCTGCCGTTGCCATAAGAACCCCATTTAGTAACAAAATTATAAGTCTCAGCATACGTAGCAGAAGCGCTCATCAAACAAAGAAATAATAAAACCGAACAAAACAATATTTTCCTAAAAATATTAACTTGTTGACGCTTCATTTTTTAAATCCTTCATTGTTTATTTCATTCAAGATCTTTAAAAATTCAAATTATGACTATATATATTAAGTACTTAATTTTTTGTTAGATAATTATAGCAAATATTAAAAATACTGAATATATATGAATGGTTTAATAAAAAGCAATTGTATAAAGACAGTAAGTTATCTCAACATGAATAAGCTAAACCATAAAAATAAAGGTTTATTGAATATAAATCCAAAAATACGAACGGATCGTGGGTATGAGCCAATGAAAATCGAAAGCAAACGACTCTACCAATCTATACCTCGATTTGAGAAAAATACAACGTTTTATTATTTTGTTGGTGCATTGATTTCCATAAATACCACCCGATATCTGCTGCTTTTCAGCATTCGGACGTTGAGTGAAGTTTTAGTATTCTGCATCGAAGCTTTGACACTTTTTGGAGAGGTTCTTAATCAGAAATTAAGTTCTATTAAGGATTTTGGCAATCCGCCGGGGTTGGAGATTTCAAACATGTCATCAAAAACTTCAATAAGCACATTTGCGCTCATGTCAAAATATCATGTTGGCAAACGGTATTTCTAAAAGGAAAGAATTCCCGAAGATATAGTAGAACAGTTTGATTGTAGGGTAATAGAAAAAGAAGAGAAAACGATATCTATACGCTTTAGCGGTGATTAAAATTGTGGGTAAGTTTGTTCACAAGGTTTTGCCTGCAACAATGAAGTTTATTACGGGATCAGGTTTCAATCTGTCCTGAATTTGCTTCACTTTAAGCTTACACGTTAATGAAATTATTACGGGATCAGGTTTTAATCTGTCCTGAATTTGCTTCATTTAAGCTTACACGTTAATGAAATTATTACGGGATCAGGTTTTAATCTGTCCTGAATTTACTTCAGTTTAAGCTCACATGTTAATGAAGTTTATTACGGATCAGGTTTTAATCTGTCCTGAATTTGCTTCACTTTAAGCTTACGCGTTAATGAAACTTATTACTGGTCAGGTTTTACTGTCCTTAATTCGCTTCATTTTAAGCTTACGCGTTAATGAAACCTATTACGGGATCAGGTTTTAATCTGTCCTGAATTTACTTCATTTCACAGCTTAATCCCTTGTGAACAATATATATTATGTAGATAATGACATAAAACACTGACGGTAGTATAACTACGGATAATTTAATTAGTTCACATTTTGCACATTCTGCCCTCTAAATCACAAGTCACATACTCGATTGACCACTTAGGTATATTAAATGCTTCACCCAATTTTACTTTCTTTAAAGATGTCTTACGATACAAATACATGGTGACAAAGACGCCATAGTCTCTTTTGTTGCCTAAGCCTGGATGGGAGTTTTATTTTATTGATATGTTTAAATTTTCGCAAAATAATACATTCACATACAGTCCCGGTTTCCCCACCGTTCTCTCCAAGCTTTTCCGTCCATCCGACTCTTCTATTATCTTCGCGCCGCCAGAGCCTCACATAATCCGTAATCGAATGTTTCAATTTTGAAGTACTTTTAAGATGTCAGTTGATTAAATAATTGTCTACTTGTGTCTTTCAGGAATGTTGCCAACATTTGCTCTATTGAAAAACTATCTAACAGCTCATTTAAAATAGACAAGTAAAAATACATCCTGTCATTCATATTAAACTGATGAAGTTCTTATCTGAAAGGACTTCTACAAAGCCTATTGAAGTTACCGGGGATGATTGGGATTGCGAATGTTACTATTTATTCTGACAATCTTTATTATTTTTAGCGGATGTGTTGAAGAAAGTAAGGTTAATCAATCAAATGAATCAGTTTATCAAGGGCCAGTAAACGTAACACCAGAAAATCTCTCATCAACAACCCTGTCATCCGAAAAAGAAAATATCGAAAATATTCCTGAAATAGAGATTACATCCTTCTCATGTACTTATATGCATGATCCTAAAGAAAAAGTATATGATTACTTTTTTTGCTGGGACAATATTCCAGGAAACGAAAATCAGAGTCTTATAGGTTACCTTCAAGCAGTAAAGTATAGAAATGATCAGGAAATCAGTTGGGGAAATCACGTACAGCTCATTAAATCGGATGATAATAAAAATATTAAGGTTTATTTCAGTAATTCAACAAAATTAATGCTTGAAGACAATAAAGATAATGTTCTAAGAACTCCGGACGTTGAATTAAAACTAAGAGAAGTCAATGGCAAGTATAGGGTCTTGATTACTCCTTCGGCTCTTCAGAACGACGAATTAGAAGGAAAAGAAGTCAATGGCAAGCTTTGCATATACAAAGTTGAAGAAAAATCCGGATATAATATCACAGAAAGGTATTACGCTATTTATGGCCTTTCAATAAAGAATAAAGGTTCAAAAGATCTCGATTTCAAGTTAAATGAACTTGAGTTTACGCCATGGGGATAATTATTTTCAATTTTCCTACAATCGAACCTTATTACTGGGATTCGTTAATAGAGGTACAATCAGATCTTGAAAAAAGAAACTAAACTTGAGGATACAACTCTAGCTCCCGGACAAACAATAAATGGATCTGTTGTTTTTGAGGTTAATTCGTTGTATAGTAAATCTTTCCTACTGATGTATGATGAGACTCCTATTACCTCAGCATCTTTTGAAAAAAGCATTGAAGCTTTGAGAACAGCGGAACGATTACAATTACTCAACAATTTTTGGTATAGCACCTTACAAATTATGTTCTCTTGATCCTTATCGTAACTTATTTGAACCAGACCTTTGATTCATACCCAGGCATATTTTCCAACTGGGTAAACAGAAGCATATTTGAGTCTATAATAAAGCCGATATTGAATCCTTCAATAAGGATGTTTCCTTATATATGGCGGATCCGTCTCATTTTATACAGGGGACAGAAATTGTCTATGCATTAAGGGTCATACCTGAAAGGAACATCACAGTAAAAACACATTTTGTAAAGAAAAATGGCCTGGGTATTTCAGGTTCGCCTTTTAAGATTGTTGATGATTCTGGAGAAGAATTAATTAACTCATCTCGAACAGATAATATGGGAATTTTTAAAGAATCAAACATATGGGCTGCATTCTGTAGATGATATGGACATTTCAGAGATGAATTTCTCTAATGCCACAATAATAAGAATTTCTTTTTTTAGAGAAATCGATTGTGGACTTATATTGGTTGTTAATCAGAATGTTATAGTGGATAATGAACTGGATATAGTTGCAGCAAGTAATAATTGTCGACAATTTATAAGTTGAGGCCCATTAAAAAATGAAATTAGTAAGTAAAAAAAATTTTGGAATTCTTTTCGATGAAAAAAATTCTTTTAATTTCATCTCCAGGTGTCCGGAGAATTTCTGCTCCAAAATAGCAGAAAAGACAGTAGACGAGGCTTATTCTCAGAATAAGTGGGAATATGTAGGAGCTTGCTGTAAGAATGAAGAATCTAAAAGGGCAACAAAGTATGAAGTACAAGGTTTTGAAAAGATTGCTCATGGGAATGAGTGCCGACTGATTGTTTTTAGAAACGTCGATGGTGATGAAAGGTTAGTTCACGAACTTAAGAAAGAAAGAGAAAATATTGAGGAAGGAGTAAAGAAAGAGTTTAAAAAACCATTTGCTTGTGAAGCAGACGCAAAGAAAGCAATAGATGAATTCGCTAAAAAATACAAAAACTCATTACTCAATATCAAATTTGAAATCAATGAAGAAACAATTGAAAAGAAACCAAGAGGAAGACCCCCAAAAGGTCAAGAAAAATTTGAAATTATAAGTGAATTTTACGTTAAACTCAAAAGTCTTGAGCAAAACAAGGAAAAGGTGGAAAAACGCAGGCGATCGCTAGAAACTGTAGTACTGATTACAAATGTTCCCTCCAATATAAAAAGTGATAAAGAGATCTTTCAGTTATATAAAAATCAACAAGTAGTGGAAACGAACTTTGAGGAACTAAAAAAGCCTTCTATGTTTTACAGCATATTCCTGGAAAAACCCGAACGTATTGAAGCACTTCTGATGCTGCTGCATGTTTCCTTATTAGTAAGGGTACTTATGAGAGTTACTGCAAGAGAAAATCTGAAAAAGGAAAAAGAGCCTCTTCGCATTGATTTTGGCAGATCTATCCTGAAAAAT
The DNA here is from genome assembly GCA_963818955.1 of uncultured Methanosarcinaceae archaeon. Lineage (GTDB taxonomy): Archaea > Halobacteriota > Methanosarcinia > Methanosarcinales > Methanosarcinaceae > Methanosarcina. The sequence goes on from CAWFUY010000011.1 coordinate 41,087, forward strand.
CCTACCGCAGAAAAAATGTTGAGATTACTTTCCTTCCATAGTATTATTACCATGGATGGGAAGCAATTTATTTGTGCAAAAAATGGTAAAGTTGATAAATTACGCAAGTTGCTGCAGTTACTGAACTTGAATCTTGAATCAGGTTGATCTTGCTAAATAAGCCAGAATAAAAGATTACATTGCGATAAATATATAG
>CAWFUY010000012.1:0-141679 GCA_963818955.1 uncultured Methanosarcinaceae archaeon
TGCCTGTCCGAGCAGCTACTTTGATTTCCTGGGCTATTCTTCGCCCTGTGGAAAGATCTTCCTGAATAAGGTCCGAATAAGGAGAACCTGAAACATAGAGGTTCGTGCCTGCTACAATCCTGGCTGAAATTTCAAAGACTTTGATTTCCAGAGAATCAGTAAATACTGTCTCCAGACAGAAAGCCCCTATCATCCCGCCAAAGAGACCCAGGGACTCTTCCACTACACGTTCACCAGAGAGAGAAAATAAGCGGCAATAGAGATTCTCTCGCTACAAGGGGCACATTTCCTGTGACTACATATGTTGGGCGGATGTCCGCTTCTATCAATTCTCTGGGAGAGCCGAGCCTGAAGATTTCATCGGCATTGGACTCAACTCTTCTGTCCATACTCAAGAGTTCAATACTGCCTTTACTTAAAGTGTATCCCGCATTACGTATAGGGGAGTAAAAATAGTGAAGGTAATAGCGTGTTCCGGTAATAAATTCCTGAATAGTGAATTTTTGGGTGCGATCTACGAGTTCATCGAATTCTTCATAAGTTTTCGCAACGAAGAAACCTTTTCCCCCCTTTTGCTCCATGGTATTTAACCATCACAGGCCCATTGATATCGCGAGATAGTGGATTTTTTTTTAGGCATATGAATGCCGGCACAAGACGAGCCACTGTCGCTCTTTATCCCTATCCGATTCCAATCGAGCACAGCCCGGTTTCCGAATGTGGGAACTGCAAATTCAGCAAACTTCTCAGTGCCCCAGGTATTCGACAAATGAGCCATGTGGAATTACAATAGCATTTTTCTGAATAAGTTCTTCAGTTTTATTCATTATATCTTTATAACTTTCAACAACCAGATATTCGTCAGGTTTTGCCTTGGGAAATGCCTCATAGAATTTGGGTGGTTTTCCAACGCAGATTCCCAGAGTCCTGAAGCCTTCTTTTCGTGCTCCATCAAATATTTGAAGGCTTGAATGAGAACAAACTGTTGCAATTGTAATGTTATCTAAATCGTAATTTTTCAGAAGTGTAAGAACCTGCTGCTTTGTGATCATATTGTTACCAACGAAAATTTAGCTTAGAATATACAATGTTATATTTAAGGTTAAGGTCTGGCTTCTATATATAATATAGGAAGGCATGTATACTAATACATAAAAACAAAATTCTGCACTAAGATCAGTCAAAACTAGGGTACAGAGTATATAAAAGAAATCAGGTTTATACCCTGGATGTAACTCTGAATACAACTCAGAATCTAAATAAGGATATACCTCAAATATACCTCAAATATACCTCAGGATATATCTCAAGATATATCTCAGGGTATATCTCAGGATGCAATCATGAAAGAGCTTGAAGATCAAGAAGGTTTATCGGAAAAAATCAGTGAGTCGCCTCTCGTGCCTGATGGAATGGAACCGGACAGCAGGATACTGATTCTCCCCTGTTAACGGTGAGTCAAGAAAGATAACTCAGATTCTCTCCAATGGAACATCGTTGAAGATTCTTGAACTGCTAGGAGAGAAAAGTATGTCTGCAACCAATATTGCAGATAAGTTAAATTTACCTCTGACTACTGTTAAATACAATCTTGATTCTCTTGTGGAATCCGATCTCATAAAGGTCAAACAAATAAAGTGGAGTCAGAAGGGCCGGCAGGTAAAAATCTACGAATCAGTAGAAAAGCTCATTGTCCTTGTTCCTTCGAAGAGCTCGATAGACAGAATTTCAATTATTAATATACTGCAGAAATACATTGGAGTAATAGGAGCTGCCATCTTTGCCGCTGCAGGGATTGAATATTTTTCGGCATACATGCAGGCAAAAAGGATTTTTGATGCTACTGCTCCTATAAGAATGGCAAAAACAGAGTCTACTGGCGTTTCCTCTTCAGCAGTAATTATGGAAACTAATGCGAGTAGCAACGTTAGCACTAATTCGGCTCTTGATCAGCAGGTATCCGAAAGTGGGACAACAAATGTTAGCTACGAGACAGTGCAGGCCGGGACAGGAAATATTTCATCGGGTGTAGAATCCAGTCAGACAAATGGAGCAGCTACTGCTATTCATGCCCCATCCCCAACTACTGTAAATAATTCAGTTCCCGGGCCTTCTTCGATCCCGCCTGAGAGTCTTACACATGTAGGAGGAGTACATGGGCTTTATGATGCACTTGCTCTTCATCCTGGAATATGGTTCCTTTTCGGGTGTATTTTTGTAATTTTTCTGTTGATTGTAAGGGAAATCTATTATAAGAAAAAAACCAAGTAACCGTGGATTAGTATGAGAGTAGCTTTAAAGCTTGCATACATTGGCACCGAGTTTCATGGCTCCCAGATCCAGCCCAATGTTATGACCGTGGAAGGAGAATTTTTTGAAGCCCTCAGGAACATCGGAATCATAGAAAGCCCGAAATCAGCCAATTATACCTTTGCCGGCAGAACTGACGCAGGAGTTCACGCGCTGGGACAGGTTGTTGCTTTTGATACGGAAAAACCTAATCTGGCAATCCCAAGGGTCATAAATTCCGAACTTCCCCCAACCATCTGGGCCTGGGCCCGCGCGCAGGTACCTGTTGACTTTGATGCCCGAAGAGATGCAATCTCCAGGCATTACCGTTATGTGATAAGCGGAGAAGGGTATGAGATTTCAAAGGTCCGGGATGCTTCAAAATTGCTGCTCGGAACTCATGATTTTAAAAACTTCGTAAGAATCGACGGAGATAAAAGTACAGTTAGAACTATTGATAGCATTAATGCCCGTGTAGACGGTGCACTTATCAAAATCGATGTTATCGGAAACAGCTTCCTCTGGAATATGGTCCGAAAAATAGTAACCGCACTTTTCATGATCGGAAAAGGTTTACGCGATAAAGACTGGCTGCTCCAGATGTTAAACCCCGAGACCTATGAAGAAGGAATCGAACCCGCTCCAGCCTACGGACTTACTCTTCTGAAAGTAAATTACGAAAAGCCTATTGAATGGATCGAAGATGATTACTCTATAAAGAGAGCAAGCGAGCAGAACCAAAAAATTGCTCTCAGGCACAGGGTTATGGCCGAAGTGATGCAGGAACTGATTACCCATGAGTGAAAAACGTATATGAAAGGCAATTTTGAAAATATAAAATTTTATTTAGAAATGCTCTTTGACAGAGCTTATCCCTAATCCAATTTCATTCCTGGCTGTCAAATGCTTAAGTACAATTTTCTACGATCGAAGCATAATGACATACCTACAACGAATTTTGAATCCATGAATTTTAAATCTGGATTATTTCATCCCATCTCATTTTTCTTCTTTATCTCCATTCTTCTGAAAAACAGTTATCGTCCTTGTAAGGCTTCTATGCACCCTCTGGACATAAATCTCAAGAACCCTAAGCCCTGCCTTTTTCCCGTATTCCAGCACTTCTTTGTCCGAAACTACAACTGCAATCCCTCCAGGTTTCAGGACACGCTGGATTTCCTGAAGGGCATTGGAGTAGAGCTCTTCCAGAGACTCGGCAAGGATTGCTGCCGACCTGCCGTAAGGTGGATCGGTAACGATTGCATCTATTGTGGCTTCCTTAAATGGAATTCTGCAGGCATCTCCATCCATTAAAACATAGTTTAGCCCAAAAGCTTCAAGGTTCATTCGGGCGCCAATTACGATTTTTTCCTGGGCATCGATTCCTATAACTTTTGCTCCCACCAGTCCGGCTTCGACAAGTATGCCTGCAGTACCGCAGAAAGGGTCTAGGAAAAATTTTCCTGCTTTTGTCCCCGATAGGTTTACGAGAGCACGTGCGACTCTGGGCATAAGGACGCCGGGATAGAAGAAAGGTTTATTCTGGGGACTTCTGGCTTCGTATGCGCTTCTGTCTATAGAGGAAAGCAGAGTTCCCAATACCGCTTTTTCACTGAGGATGACACGAAATTCCACATCAGGATTTTTCAGGTTTGCTCGAAATCCTTTCCTGAAAATGCACCCGCCTACTTTCTGTTCAAGGAGCTCACCCGGAAAATCTACACAATGCTTAATCCTTTTTGCCCTGACCACAAAACTTTGACCATCCCTGTATATCCCAGGGTCTTAAAAGACTCTGCAAGTTCAATAACCGAATCCGTTTTATTTTCAGTAATCCCGACAACTTTCAGGATATGGTGGGTCATTGCAAGTCTTTCGGTAATACTACACTTAAGGGTTCTTTCAATTTCCTCTTCTTTGCCAGCTATATCAACCACCAGACACTGGTCAATGCGGGTATGCAGCCGGAATTCAAGCTCCTCGATTTTGAGGCAGGCTTCGACTTCCGCAGCCGGCAATTCTTCGTGTTCTCCAGAGAGTTCAAAAGCGTATAACATGATAATCCTGAAAAAGTTGATGATTAAAGATAGATGATGATGGAATAGGCTGATAATTAATAACTGATGATTAAAGGGAATATTGGACGGAATTACAACAAAAAAGAGATCAGAATACCGGAGGTTTACAGACCAGTTGTTTAATTAGGAAGCATATTCTGGTAATCTCTCATCTTTACTTAGAACATTCTTTCCAGAGCTTCTTTGCCAGACATACCTGGCTCAATTCCAAGATTTCGGGCAAGCTGTGTTACTTCGACAACCTGGCCATTGAGCATGTCTTCAAAGTTACTTACGCCTTTTACCTTCGCTGCCATATCTCCTAGAGTCTCTGCAGCACTTATATTCAGGTATCCGCACATTAAAAACCCTTTTTCTGCCCTTATAACCAGCAGGGGGGATTTTTGCATCTCAAAATAAAGGCCAAGAGCGCACCCGTTTTTAAGTTGAATTTGTTCGACAAGCATACTTTTCACATAAGCTTCAAGCCTGATTAACTTTTTGGGCTCAACAGATCAAATAATGATTCGATATTTGACAAACAATAAATACCAGTTTTCTGTATTTTCTCTATGAATAAACAGAGTTATCCTGAATTTACAGGCCTTGAACTCTCTCCGAGAAAAGTAGTTTATCTTAAGTTCATTCTAGAAAAAGGAGGCGTTGTAAAAACCACAGAAATCTCCACGAACCTGCAGGTAGATCCTTCGACCACTAGTAAAACCATAAACGAACTTGCATTAGCGGGATACCTGAACCATGTACCTTATAGGGGGGTTGATTTAACGGAACTGGGGCAAGAATACGCCGAATTTCTCGTTCGGAGGCATAGAATCCTTAGTCTTCTCTTAACTCATTACGGCCTTTCTTCCCGAAGGGGCATGTGATGAAGTTTCACGTTTTGAAGCCTTCGTCTCCAAGGAAGCCGTGGATAAGATTTGCAGCTCAATGGGTCATCCGATGTTTGGGGTATGCGGAGAAATAAATCATGAGAAATGCTTTAATGAAGGGCACCATCATTGAGCAGGAAAATTTTTAATCAAGACAAATAAATATGTTTTTAAAAATATTTATAAAGATTTATTAAGACATAATTTTATATATAGGGAAAGCAAGAGTTTAAGTAAGTTTTAAGTGTTTTATTCGGGAGTTTGGCCTGATAATTAAGGTTGTGTGGATAGAATCATGGTAATTAGGAGTATTCACAATTAGGGACTAAAAAGCCAATTTACATTAAAAATATAATTGATATATTATTAATTATAATGTATAATTTTAATTGTGAATACACATTAGATGAATCTGAATGCTGAGGCTATCACATTCAAATGAACAATGTAAAAAATGAATAACTGCATAGCCACCCATGAAATTAATAAGTCGCTTAGCCACCACAAAATTGGAGAATAAAAAGAACAAAACCATTAGCCACCGCTAAATTAAAAATATAACACCAGACATAGGTGATAAAATGAACAGTGACACAACCCGGGATCAAAACGTAAAAGAGAATGGGACTTTCAATGGTGAGAGCCTCAACCTCCCAAATATACCCCTTCCGGAAACAGATAATGTTCTGCATTCAATCCTAAACTCCTTAAACCAGAATATCGCAGATTTTTACACGTTTGTTAAATTTACTGGCTATCTGTCAGAGGATCACCTTAACGTAGAATTACTTAAAAGAAGCATGGGCATCCATAGGGACTTCACAGCACTTTTCCTACATACTAAAGAAGATCTGATAGCAACATACCCTGAATTTATGGAAAAAACGGAGAAGCTGCTGTTCAAAGGGGATGTAGGTAATGACTGCATGAAATATACGCATAAAATGTGCAGAGCAATAAGTGATTATAAAATAGCCTTACATAGGGAAGGATATTTGCCGGATCTGAGAAGGCAACTGCCTTTAACCGAAATGTGACATAATTTTTTCCGGAAAACTAACTTTTTCTATGCATCCTTTCTTTTGTCAACCCGAGAGAGGATTTTTAGAAAACTTTCCTAATAAATAAGAGTACTTCTATAATTATATAACTGTTTTTCAGTACATACTAACTCTTATATTTATTAACATATATTTGGATTCAAGTATCTAAAAAAACGCGCTGAAAAAAGGTAACAAAATGAACAGTGATTCAACCCAAGATCAAAACGTAGAAGAGAATACCACCTTTGATATAGAAAGCCTTAACCTTCCAAACATACCTCTTCCAGAAACAGACAACATGCTGCACTCAATCCTGAACTCCTTAAACCAGAATATTGCAGATTTTTATACATATATAAAGTTCACTGGTTATCTGTCAGAGGACCGCCTTAACGTAGAATTGCTTAAAAGAAGCATGAGTATCCATAGGGACTTTACAGCATTATTCCTGCATACTAAAGAAGAGCTGACATTTATATATCCTGAATTTATGGAAAAAACAGAAAAATTGCTGTTTAAAGGGGAAATTGGTACTGATTACATGAAATATATGCAAAGGATATGTAGAGCAATAAGTGATTATAAAATAGCCTTACATAGGGAAGGGTATTTGCCAGATCTGAGGAGGCAATTGCCTTTAACTGAAATATGATATGATTTTTTGGCAAACTAACTTTTTTTTAAGGAGCATATAGGGTTTACCAAGTTCCATATTCCGAATAATGTGAATACCTGAGACTGTTCAGCTTCCTCTCAGTTTTCACATTCCCAGAACTTTTCAAGGCCTTCTTTCAGTAACTTGTGACGCTATATAAAAAAGTTATTTTGATTTCAAAGGATCAGTTTCAAGCTTACAGGTTTTCGCGGTCATACGTTCACGAATCATTTTTTCTATAAACCCAGAATAACTCAGTTTTCCGTGATTATTTTCTATATATTCATACACATCATAAGGTATGTCCAAAGATATTGAATGTTTAAAATTCATTTTCACACTCCCTGTAATTCTGCCACCGTTTAAAGTATCCATCCTTGCCTCTAGGTTGCTTATCCTTGCCTCTGCCATTCCAAACATCTTCACCAGCTGCAGACCTGGATCTCTTCGCTTGAATGCCGGCTGTAGTACGTGTAACGCTAATCCCCCTTATTGGCGGGATATGCAAAAACATCCAAGATGATAAAAATTTAAACCGCTCAACGTTGGGAAAATAAACAGGCCAAACAAGGAAAAGTAAACTGGCCTTGACATCCACTTATTGATTTTGATTATTATCATATGTCAGCAAGCAAATAAATATCATAAACGGGATGGTTAAAACACAATATGGGAGACAACCATACCATTTATTCACTGAACATATGCTGAACGCAAGCTATTGCTCGTCGTATTTCCTGTGAATCATCATTGTTTCTATGTTAATCTTCTTCCGTATGGGCAACTGTAGCCAGATATTCCTTATTGCACATCTTACATACTTGTTGGGCGGTCGGATCTTTGCTGAAATTAGTCGTTCCGCAGTGCGTGCATTCGCTCTCATAACCTTCAGGTGTGCGTTTCAAAGTTGTTTTCTTTACCATAATGTTCACTTCCAATAGGGTTGAACCCCACAGCGTTTATACACATATGCTAACTCATCACGAGTCAAAGAAAATTTGTCTTTATCGTAACCTTCTGACCCTTCAAAGACTGATTTGTCTACCCGAAGAACGTAATCGCCTTCATGCTGTCATATTCATAATCATCAATTACTCACCTGCACCGAAAGCAGCTTTAAGTTTTTCGTCCTCTTCTTTGAGAAGGGATGTTCTGGAGACTGTTGCGTTGAATTTTTTGAGTATCTCCAGTGCCTTATCTTCAGTCCACTTTGAGATAAGTAAAAAGAGGGCAAATAGTCCTATCAAAATACCCCAAAACGCACCTCCAAGTGCGCCGACACCCATTAGGTTTGTAGCTTGTTTCACTTTTATTTTACCGTCAGGTTTACGAATTACAACAGCCGCATCTGTGAGAAACATCAGTTCTTCTTTCTTTAGTTGATGAATGGTTTCATCCATCTCAGAAGCACCTGTTTCTGTTGGAAACGCAAAAACGATTAACTCACCCATGTTTCAATGACCTCCTTTATTGCCCGTGCTCTATTTTGCACTTAAAATGCATAAGTCTTGATTGCTGTCTTTAAAATTTGTGAGTTTTGAGTGTAAATCTGTTTTCCAGGCTAATTAGACTGACCTCTCATCCAGTAATTGAATATTGCTTTTTCGTTGTAGTTTCAGCTTTCGCTTATTAGAGTTTCAGACGCTTTGATTTGCGAATCCAGCTTATTTGAGAGTGAATCGGTTTTTTGGAAATTGTGTCATTGCATCGTATCTTAGTTTGTTTGCAATTCTTGATTTTAGGCTGAGTTTGCGGCGACTATCAGATTATCGAAAATATACGACTTTCTCAGTTGAATTCGAGTTCCGCTTTTATAGTTTCAAAATCTTCTTCATCGATGTTTTCTGAGTTATGTTCATGTTTTTCGGTGTTGTGCGCTGTATCCATTTGCAAACCTACTGATTTGTCAATATTGTTATCCTAATTCTGAGTTTATATTGAGAATATTAACTAAAGTGAATTATTTCAATTTTTTATTATAGAAAGAACTGAAAAACTCATATTTTTATTTATGTCTCCGTATATAGTATTCAAACAATATAACCTGTAAAGAAATATGGTTAAGAAACATGTATTAATTAAATAAGGGGTTTATGTAGTCCGATATAAAATACAATACTAAAGTTAGGCATTGTATCTAATTACTTAAAATTAGTAAATGGTATATTGCATAAATACATACTGATTTTTATTTGTATCGATTATAATTATAAAAAGAAACACATTTAATAATTTATAAACTAATATCGTAATTAATACTCTTTTTTATTAATTATTAATAATAATGGTTTAATAATTATTATATTTTTCTTTATTTATACTTTATTTTAATAAAAAAGAACATTCGTGACGGATTCTCAGTATAAGCTAATTACTTTGCATCTCGTTTAAGTAACGCTGGTATTACCCCATTAATGTCAGATCAAAACAGCTATGTGCGACGGGAAGCAGTAGAGACACTGCCGGATCAACTGTTTCGAAATTATTTGCTTCTTATTTTACTTATTTCTGTGACAATTTCAAAATATTCTTTATTTAAGTTTAAGGCTTCCTCGTTTGCAGTTTCTGCTTTTGTTTTCAGTTCTTCCATTTATTTCAATGTGTTATCTAATTTTTTAATAATTCGTTGATTTGTTTCTCTATTGCTTGTTCATTTGTTTCGTGTTCATCTATTATTATTGTGGATTCCTCCATTAATTGCTTATTTGTTTTTTATGAGCCGCCACCAGGGCTTTTTAGTTCATGGGGCTTCGATTGCTTTCCGATTCTTGATTACGTTTTTGTATCTGTAATTTGTATTTCTATTATGGAAAACTTTACCGAAAATAAGAGAAAAAAAGGAAGACCTAAAAAAATACTTGACAACGGTGAAACTTTCGATGAGTGGATGTTAAATGCGGGATTATCGAAAGATGAAAAAAGTGAGAGTTGGAAGATTAATACTTATTATACGGCTGTGGCGCAGGGAGCGTTAGCAGATGAAAACGGTAATCATTCTGTTGATGGAGAGTTTAATTTCATCATAGCTGTGAATAATCTTGAAATTGTATGTTATAAGAGTACTATTCTTCTTGAATTAGGAAGATTAGAGGATGAGGAAATGATAAAAGGTGTTGCTAGGGTAATATGTCAAAATAAACTTAGTACTGATGACGCAATAACTTACATAAGGCAATTCAGGAGTAAACAAAAACCTGTCGGTGATAAAGAAAAGCTCGCTCTATCAATTGGAAAAGCCATAGATGAGTACAAATTTAAACATTTAAATGTAGATAACGAAATGATCCGAGCTTCGCTAAATCTTTTATTAAGCGTATTTCCCAAAACATAATTCTCCAGAACATCCAAAAAGGCTTTTTGCTCCTGGTGCTTCAATTGCCTTTTGATTGATCAAAGTCTGCATCTGTAGCATGTAACATTATGCATGGGTTTGATGTTCACTTCATCATACATGAAACCAAAGTCATGAAGAGCTGATCCTTGAGAACCTATAGCTTTGTTTTTCCCAAAATTCTTCCATTCATTCTTTTAATTAATTAATATTCTTTTAACTACCAGTAATACGGGCTTTTTCTTTTCCTCTAAAATAGCTCACGGAACATACACTGTGTCGGTCACTGCAGATGGATATGTGCCATTAAAAACAACAGCTGAAGTAAGCGCCGGAAAATACACTAATATGAGCCATATTACGATATCCTAACCCCTATATTGGGGATGGGTATATAACAGGTTATGTCCTGACTAAAGACCAGACCCCAATATCCGGAGCAACGGTAAATGTAGATATCCAAAAATCAGTTACAAGTGAGACCGGATTTTTCTATTTTAATGTTACACCTGGTACGTACAATGTAATTGTCAGAGCAAACGGATATGCAGATTCCTCTATACCGGCTACAATAACTACAGAAAAAACAACTGATGTGGGCAATGTTATCATGCATTCAGGATCTTCTGGAACTTTAGAAGCTCCGGGTTTTGATATTTGTGAAGCAATTGTAATTATTTTATTTGCTTTCGGAATCAGGATGCAGAATAAAATATGAATAGAAAACGGTAGCGTAGTTATAATCTTTTTTAATCTAAAATTTATAAGAAATAAAATCCACTTTTAGGAAAAAATGACAATCTTAATGATTATCATTTATCTTTTTCAACATATCGAGATTTAGCTTCCTCGAGTATATAAATAGCTGGTTCAAGCCCTTTCCAACCAAAAACCATCACGTTTTTACCCTCCAAATTTTTATATGTTTCAAAGAAATGAGTGATTTCTTTCAATAAATGAGGAGGAACCTGTTCAATAGTTTTTATGTAATTCCATAAAGGGTCACTCTTTGGAACACAGAGTATCTTTTGATCTCTTCCTTTATCATCTGCCATGTCAAACAATGCAACAGGATATACATCCATAACACATCCCGGAAATGTAGGTTCCCAGGTTAGTACAAGGGCATCCAGAGGATCACCGTCAAGTGCTAAACTATCAGGAAAAAAACCATATTCACAAGGATATACCATTGAAGAAAAAAGCATTCTGTCAAATTTGATTACTTTTTTTTCTTTATCGTACTCATACTTGTTCCGACTTCCTTTCGGAATTTCGATGATTACGCTTTCTACTTGTCGTTTAGCCATGCAAACACTCTATCTGTTTTTAAACATAAAATGAAAGATGAATCATTTTTTTGATTTCCGTATTCTGGCCATGTTATTTTTCAGCTCAATTTCAAAGTTGTGAATATTTATTGATTGATATTTATATTCAAAGTTAGTGTCTATTTTTTTATTTTCGATGCCAGAAGCTGACGCTGGCACATTTATCATTTTAGAGCCCATACTTCCTCCTCCACTTTGGATGATATAATAATTCCTTATAGATTAAGTTCTTTATCATAATAAAGTTTCCTGGTTATCCATTTGAACCCCTCGTGTTTCGTTATAGCTGCAATTTCTGTCGGCCCGCCTACGATTGCAGCTCCGGGTTTGAATCTAAAATAACCTTTAGTAAGTTCGACCAGAAACTTTCCTAAATCTACTGCATCCAGAATAGGCATCGGATCAGATATTAAATCTGTTGACCACGAATTCGTAACACTTTTAATGATTCTTTGTATCTTTTCCTCTCTAATTTCGTTCTTTCTCAAAACTGATTCAAGCATTGGATCAATGCCGAATACAAGACGAACAACAGCTTCTGTTTTCCCGAACCAATTTATCCCACATTTCTCGTTATCCATCACTGGTTCGGGACCAAAACAATTATCCTTCACAATCTGAATTTTCCATGCTTCAGCCATATCGGAATTTGCCGAATAACCCGCAATAAGAAAACCCTGAACAAAATTTTGCTGCTCTGAATAGTATTTCATATAAATGTCATCGAAAATAAATTCTTTAAATTTGTTAGCAATTTCTTGAATACTATATTCAATTTTATTAATCGACCATTTATCCTGATCTTCAATTAATCCCATGATCCTTTTTCTGAAATCTTTAATTAAAGTTGCAGTTGAAGCACTTCCGATACTTCCTGCTCCCCACGTTATTATTCCAACGGGAAGGCCGTTGTATAAATTGGCTAGCTTGTCAGCGTTTTCATAAACTTTTATAACACCGTTCTTACTACTCAGCGTGGAAGCGCTATCAGTTGCTAAAACTATCCCGTCATTTACTTTTATACAGATTGCGATTGTCATAAAAAAGACTGAACTGTAAAACATAAATAATTTATTATACATGTAAACCGAAAGAAAATTTATAAGAATAAAGGCTGTTTTATCAAACACTATAAATATAACTTAGAAATATTAAAAATAAAAAATAAACAAATATTTATATTATTCAGCCTAATTCTTCTTCGGATGATCAAATGATAGATGAGAGTAATGCAACTGCAAATATTATTGCTATAACTGTTGGACCCCCATTTGTTATGGACTCATACGAATATGAAATGATAGAGCTGTTTAGAAAAATAAATCTCAACCGGCCTATTGCTCTTACCCTTGTTTGTCTCGCAAAAGGAAGGGAAATTTCTTCACAACACATTGAAATAATGTCTGGCTTGAGACAACCTGAGGTCAGTCTCGCAATGCGTTATCTCCAGAAAAATAACTGGATTAAATTTAGGGAAGAAAAAAAATCAAAGGGAAAGGGCAGACCAATAAAGATATACAGGCTTACAGCCCCATTAAACCACATTTTTAGTAAACTTGAAGAGGATATCTTAGCTGAAAGCAGGCAAGCACTCAAAAACATAGAACTTCTAAAGAAGATCCCAGATATTAATGATACTGAGTAGTTTATATGTCTACTTCAAAGAATTTAGTATTCTTTGGAAACAGATTCGAACCCTGTTAATCACTCTTTTATCCTTTTCGTTCTTTTTTCGGATTCATTTTTTACGCTTATTTACTTTTTGAATTACAGAATAACCCAAAAAGGTTTTAATTGATGTTTAAGATATTAATAAAATGTAAATAGTGAAGATATTAAAAATATTTGCACTCAACGGGCGTATTAAAGTTCAGGATATGCTTTAGAGATAAGGAAATTTTTTCTGGTTTGTTTTCTCTGGATCCTGAGCTTTAAATCCGCTCTATAATAATTAAACAGGAGGTTCAATTTGGGGATTAGAAGATATGCAAATTTGTTTTATTTATTTCTGGCACTTGGGCTGCTGTGTGGAATAGGTGCTGCTGTGGCTTCAAATTCAGGCGACCGCATATGGGATGCAAAATCAGGTCAGAGCCTTACATACACATGGACTCCTCAGACTTACTCAGGTTTCTATTATGATCTCAATACGGGAGAAGGCTCCGAGAACCTGACAGTCCAGCTTGCTAACGGTAGCCGGAGTATTGACACAAACAAGCTGCTGTATGAAACCAAAGCTATTGAAACGGATTTCGGACATAAGGATTGGGGTTCGTATGATGTCATTGGGTTTATGGCAGAGCGCTATTTTGCCGGATACACCGGAAATTCCAGCTTTGCAAAAAAAGACATCAGCATGATCTCGGATGGGCAGCTCTCGAAAGTATTGATTGATACCAACGATAGAAAGTCCCTGTACACCGGTTCGTCTCTTGTCCTGGAAGAAGGCTATACTCTGAATATTGTAGAAGTAAATGTTAACGGAGATGTTGTCCATGTACAGCTACAAAAGGACGGAAAAGTACTGGAAGACGGATTCATATCTTCGAAAAATGACTACGTTTACAGCACGAATCTCGGGAGTACGGAGGATGTTCCGGTAGTTGCGGTCCATATTTCTCAGATCTTCCACGGTGCAGAGTCTGATGCAGTACTTATCGAGGGAATTTTCCAGATCTCCGACCAATATGTCAAAGTCAGCAATGGAGAGAATTTCGGAGAAATGGAAGTAAGTTCAATTTCCGACTCCGGCATTGCAATGAAAAATGGGGATTCTATTTCTCTCAGCAAAGGAAGTACCGTTAACATAATGGGCAAACTCAATTTCATCGTAGCTGATGCCGATACTCTCCGCTTTGCTCCTATAGTAAATATGTCGGAACCAGGCACATACGAGTTGAGGGGAACTGTCCATGATGAGAAACTCAATACAACCGTCTGGACACCTTTTAACTTCGAAGGTTTTTACTACAACATTGATGAAAACATTTCTACCGAAAGCCTTGCTATTCAAAAGCTTAACAGCAGGAATATTGACAGTGATATGCTTGTTTATTCCACAAAACCCGCGCTTGTGAAATTTAACCACGACGGATGGGGAAGCTATGAAGTACTGGGCTTTATGGCAGAGAAGTATTTTGCAGGATATCCGGCAAACACATTCGAAAATTCAAATAGCGTGAGTGTACTTTCAAACAACATCCTCTCAAAGGTACTGATCGATGAAGATGACAAAAAATCGCTAGTCTCAGGTTCTTCCCTGCTCCTTGAAGAAGGATATGTTCTGAATGTTGTAGAGGTAAACACCAATGGGAATGTTGTCCATGTACAGCTTCAAAAGGACGGGAAAGTAATTGATGACGGTTTTATATCTTCAAACAGTGACTATGTTTATAAAACCAAACTTGGAGGCACGGATAGTATTCCGTTGATAGCAGTCCATTTAGCCCAGATCTTCCGGGGCACAGAGATGGACGCAGTCTTTGTCCAGGGAATTTTCCAGGTATCGGCAAATTACCTTAAGCTTTCCGGAGGAGACTCTTTTGGTAAAATGGAAATAAGTTCGATTTCCGACTCAGGAATTACACTGAAAAACAAGGACTCTATTTCCTTAACAAAGGATAGCGTTATCGACCTGATGGGCAATGTTAGTTTCAGGGTTGCCGATTCTTCGGTCCTGCGTTTCTATCCTTTTGTCAATTTTGAGAGCTCTGCAGGCGATCAGCTGGAAGTTGAGATACCCAATACTCTTGTAATTGGCAAAGCAACACAGATTCGTGTTACAGCAAGGAATGTTTCAGTTAGTGCGGTAAACCTCCTGTTAGACGGAAAGAGCATAGGATATACCGGAGACGACGGCAAGCTCAATTATACTCCGGATAAAGCGGGCAGCCTCAAAATTTCTGCTGAAAAAGCAGGTTATGTTTCCGGAAACAAGAGCGTGGATGTTGTAGGCCAGGGTGTCCTGAAACTACAGATTTCGGCATCTCCTACGGAAGTCAAAGAGGGTGACCAGATAACGATAAAAGTTGCAGACTCCGTGGAAAATAAGTCTGTTGCCGGAGCAGATGTCTTTTTCGGAGGAAAGAAGATTGATCAACAGACAGATTCTAACGGTATCGTATCCTACTGGGTAACTGCACCCGGAACCTATATGATAAACGCTACAAAAGCAGGCTATGAGGAAGGAAAGACCTCAATTGAAGTTGCTGAGAAAGCAGCATTAACATTTTCCAATATCACTGTAGCGCCTGCGTCAGTTGAGACGGGAAAAGCAGTCAAAATCAGTGTGGATGCTAAAAATAACGGGAACTCTGCAGTGGAATCAAAAGTCGAACTGCTGGTGAATAATAAATCAGTCGATTCCAAAAACGTGAACCTGGATGCTGGAAAGAGCACGGTTGTCGAATTCTCCCATTCGGAGAATCAGACAGGAACGTATACTGTTGGAGTAGGGAACGTGAGCAGGACCTATACTGTTACTAAAAAATCTCCCTTCTTCAGCGGGATAGCAACTCTAGGAATACTCGCTACAGCATTCGTACTGCTTCGGAAAAGAAGGAGCTGATGGATCGGTTTGAACTGCAAACAGAATATGGCTCTTGCCAAGAAGGAACCGGAATTTTCAATAATCTCCTGTTCTTTCTTCTCTTTTCTTCTTTTATTTTAAAAACAGGCAAGAAATAATACCAAATAAAATGACATGGATACTATGCTGGAATTTTTAAATTCGTTCATCTCTTTTATTTATGATTACGGTTACTTGAATCTCTTCATTATGAGTTTTCTTTCCTCAACAGTTTTACCCATGGGATCGGAAGCGTTAGTAGTAGCACTTGTTAACAAAGGTTTCAGTCCTTTTAATGTTATTATGGTGGCAACAGCAGGCAATTTTCTCGGATCATGTTTAACTTATTATATCGGATTGAAGGGAAGACCATTACTAGAGAAATATTTTTCTCCTTCTCCGGAACAGCTTGCGAAAAGTGAAAAACTCTTTAAAAAATACGGTATTTATACCCTTCTTTTCACCTGGGTGCCAGGAATAGGAGATATAATTACAATGGTTGCCGGGTTAATGCATCTTTCTTTCAAACATTTTTCCATCATGGTTTTTATTGGCAAATTCGGGCGCTACTTTTCAGTTGTTTATCTGACAATCTTTTTAAGTAATTGAGACTTTGCCATTTCACGTGACCTAACTATGTGTCATCTAAGATATCAAAGAAGTGTGACAACATGAGACAGGATCTGTATCAAAAAATTATTGAAAATTATATTGATGCCTATAATAGTTTTGATGTCGACAGAATGCTATCGGATATGCATGATGATGTAAAATTTGAAAACATTTCAAACGGAGAAGTCAATTTAGTAACAAATGGGGGCATGGAGCTTAGGAACCAGGCAAAGCAAGCAAAGAAACTCTTTAAAGAAAGAAGACAGAAGATTGTAGATATTAAATTTTATGATGATCTGGTTGAAGTGAAGATTGATTTTAGAGGAGTTCTAGCTGTTGATTTTTCAGAAGAACTAAAAGCCGATAGCGTTATTGAATTGAAAGGTAATTCGATTTTCAGATTTAAAGATAATAAAATAATTGAATTAAAAGATATTAGCTAAAAATAAAAATATAAAAAACAAATCTTAATAAAATTGCGTTCAATTTGTTATCGTGGACTAAGCCATGTTATTAAAGTTTGCTTGTTTTGCTCTTGCTTCTTTTCAATTTTTGCATATTTTTAACCTTCCAATTAATTTAATTAGACCACATGTACTTGTTTTTCTTTACCGTAACCTTTATGTATGGAAGAACGCAATTTAACTTGACTTAATCCTGATAATATTTACTTGATATCCCTTACGGTGATCCCATGCATATTATGGAAGGTTTTTTACCAAGCCCGTGGTGGCAGGCCTGGTTTGCAGTATCAATTCCAGTGATAGTGTACGGCATGTATAAAATTAATCGGCTGGTAAATGAAAAACGTGAAATACTCCCTCTGTTAGCTGTCGCCGGTGCATTTATTTTTGTGCTATCCTCCTTGAAATTACCTTCGGTAACGGGAAGTTGTTCTCATCCCACAGGAACCGGTATAGCTGCAATTATGTTCGGGCCGGCGATTACCGCAGTGCTCTCGGTAATCGTACTTATCTTCCAGGCTCTTTTCCTTGCCCACGGAGGGTTGACGACTCTTGGAGCAAATGTCTTCTCAATGGGCATCATTGGTCCTTTAGTATCCTATTTAATTTATAAAGCCGGGACGAAAGCTAAAATTAACTTTTATTTTGTTGTATTTCTAGCTGCAACTCTCGGAGACTGGGCTACTTACATTATGACTTCTACTCAACTTGCAATTGCTTTTCCAGCTGGAGGAGTACTTACCTATGGAGCTTTCCTCAGTTCATTCCAGTCATTTGCTGCAATCTTTGCTTTTACTCAGGTGCCTCTGGCAATCGTAGAAGGCGCAGTCAGTGCCCTGCTCTTTAAGTATGTGGTTGAAGTAAAAAGTGACATCCTTGTGGAAATGAAAGTGCTGGAAGATTCTGTTGTCCGCAAGCTGAGGGGGCTTTCTACTTGAGCAAGAAACTGGAACTAATCGTACTTGCCATCCTGCTGATTTTTGCAGCTCAGTTTATTTACATCTCTTATACCACACATGCTGAATATGGTGGAGCTGACGACAAACCTGAAGGTGTTATTGAGCAAATTACAAACGGGACTTACAAGCCCATTGCACAACCCATTTGGGAACCTCCAAGCTCGGAAATTGAAAGCTTACTCTTTGCCCTGCAAGCAGCCATAGGCGCAGGGGTTATCGGATACTTCCTCGGGTATTACAGGGCAAAAAAAAACTATGAAAAATAATGCTCTACCAGGGAAAATAAGTCTGAAGAATAATAATACATAATTTTTTCTTCTACTTTTTAATACAATCTATTATCTGCAGGTTTCCTAATGAGTAATATTCTTGACGATTATGCCTTGATGAGCCCTCTCAGGCACCGAAATAACTGGCTGAAACTGGCAATTGTCTTTTTCGGGCTGCTAGTAGGAGTTTCATCCTCATCTCCCATAACTCCTTTTTTCATTGCCCTCTGTATGAGTCTTGCGACAGTTACCTTCGGCAAAACCCCCGTAAACATGTACGTGAAGCTTCTGCTCGTTCCGGCAACCTTTGCAATTACAGGCGTATTAATCATTGCATTCTCATCCGGATCGGGACAGGAATTATTATCCTTCAAACTCCTGGGATATCCTTTTTCAATGAAGGCAGACGGGCTTGAACTTTCTCTCCTGGTGCTCTCACGGTCCTTAAGCGGGATGTGCTGCCTTTACTTCCTTGCACTGACAACCCCTATGATAGAACTCTTTGCAGTGCTCAAAGCTACACGATTGCCAGAATCTTTTATAGAACTCACCATGCTAATTTATCGATATATATTCGTCTTTCTTGACATGGCCCTTTCCATCAAGTATGCTCAGACAGTAAGGTTAGGATACTCAAACCTGAGACGTTCCATAAATTCAATGAGCATGCTCGGAGGTTCACTTTTTATAAGAACCTGGGAACAAGGAGATAAGCTGTTTCTGGCCATGAATTCAAGGTGTTATGCTGGAAAAATGGCTTTATTCGAAGTTCACAGGCCTGTGAGGCCAGTAGAATTGATGCTCACGTTTGTTTATTTCCTTACCACTCTTGCACTTTTTTATTTTACGAAAAACATATCCATAGTTTGAGGTAACGATCATGATTATTCTTGAGACCAGGGACCTTAAGTATACCTATCCGGATGGGACTGAGGCTATAAAGGACCTTAATATCGAAATAAAAAAAGGAAAAAAAGTCGCCTTTGTAGGACAAAACGGCTCCGGAAAGTCCACTCTCTTTTTACTTCTTAACGGGACTTTTAAGCCGCATGCAGGTGAAATCCTTTTTCACGGAGTCCCTATTAAATACGATTCTAAGTCCCTGAGGGAAATCCGAAGGTCCATAGGAATAGTTTTCCAAAACTCCGATGACCAGATTTTTGCTCCTACAGTATACCAGGACGTGGCCTTCGGACCGGCAAATCTTGGTTATTCAAAAGAAAGAATCGATGTCATTGTACGTCATGCCCTTGAGCATGTCGGACTTTCCGGCTTGCAGGACAAACCTCCTCATCATCTTAGCGGGGGGCAGAAAAAAAGGGTTGCAATAGCAGGGGTTATGGCAATGGAACCTGAAGTAATTATTCTTGACGAGCCCCTCTCAAATCTTGATCCCGTAGGGGCTGACGAGATAATAGACCTCCTTAGCGAGTTCAATCATTTCGGAAGCACCATTATCATTTCCACTCATGACGTAGATTTAGCGTACCGCTGGTCTGACTACGTATTCCTGATGTCGAACAGCAAACTCATTGGGCAGGGAACGCCTGCTGAGATCTTCAGAGAGCACGACCTTTTGAAAAAAGCAGGTCTCCGCCAGCCTACTACTCTTGAGATTTATCATGAAATCGAAAGGAGAGGGCTTGCTTACGGGAGAAATTCTCCCAAAACCATACCTGAGCTTGTTAACACATTAAAACCTCTGGATTTAATGTGGGTAGATGTCCCTCCAAAAGTCAAAGAAGGAGACAGCCTGAACATTGGAGTTATGTATGGGGAATTTGCAACTCAGTCTCCATACGAGGCTATTAATGCTACAGTCCTGCATATCCACCCCAATGGAAGAGCTATTGTCGAATTGAAGCGTAAAGGGATTAAAGCCGGCGGGATTTTAATTTATGACACTGATAGTTATTCCCTGGAAGAGATACAACAAATCCTGAAAGAAGGAGAGATGGTCTTTGTAGGCGCAATGGGTAAGAAAAGCAAAAACCTTGCCGAAATGGACAAAATCCACCTGGATGTTTCCTCAGGTGTCATAGATAAATCCATCCTGATGGCTCTTTGCGGAAAGCGCTGCCTTGTTCTTACTTCCGGCGGGATGGTAGACCATGCCCTGAAAAGGATCAAAGACTATGTGGAAAAAAGCGGAATAGAATTTACTGTGGGCGTGGCAAACCGGGAAGAAGGCTATAAGTGGCTTGAAGAGGCCGAAGACGACTCTGAAATCTTAAACTGTGAGTCTTTGAAATGATCGCGTCTTCATCGATGCTCTGATTAAGGGGGGTTTTAGAGATGCATCACCAGGTGAAATTATATATTTTATCAAAGCTGCTTACACTGATAGGGGCTCTGAACTGGGGTCTTGTGGGTTTTTTGGATTTTGATCTGGTAGCAGCTGTTTTTGGGAAGAAATCGATTGCCTCGCGACTGGTTTATATACTGGTGGGGTTGGCCGGAGTTTATCGGATAATAATATACAGGGCAAAAATTAAAGCCATGAAAAAACATTGGCATGAAAAAGGCAAGCACTACTATAAGGTTAAGCAATATTACAGAAGCAAACACTATGGATGGAGATAGCTATTAAAAAAATTAGTGAGTTTTTTATTCAATTGTATAAAAAGTTTAATTCGAAAAAACGAGAAAATCTTTTTTATGTGAATTATTCAGTAAAATAAAGAATAAATTAAGCTTTATTTTTCAAATAGAGGTTTCATAAGATTAAAATCGTGTTTATCCCATGATTTACCGCTATATTTATTAAAAATTTGGGCATAAACAGATGTAAAAGCCAACCAAACATATAAATAATAATATATAAGATATATTTATCATATGATGACTGGAAAAAAGATTCTTATTGTAGAGGACGATGCGATTATTAAAACCCTAATTTCCAGGGCTCTCGGATCCCTCGGCCATTCCATAACCACTGCTAAAAATGGAAAAGAAGCACTTGCTAAGGTTCAGGAATCGAATTATGATATGGCTCTTCTGGACATCGGACTTCCGGACATGCTGGGCACCGAGCTTCTAAAAAAGATAAGAAAAATAAATCATGAAATGGTCATCATCATGATAACAGGGCATCCGAGTCAAGATTCCTCGATTGAATCAATAAATAATGACGCTGATGGATATGTCGTAAAACCGATAAGAAACGACGATCTCATTTCTATAGTTGAAAAAAAACTTCGACAGCGAGAGGAAGCTAAAAACCTTTCTAATGAAAAGGTATCTGAATATCTGAAAAACAAACTTTCCCGACTGGCTCTGGAAAATCCAAACAACAAGCCTTGAGATTAAAACTTTTTTGAATGGCGGATATGAACTCCTTTACGAAGGAACGGGTCCTTTCTCTTTTGCGGGAAGGAGATATTGACGGCACCTCTATCCTCGAACAGGATAATGTAACCCTTGAGAATATTATTTTTTATGTTCACAGTTATAAGCTTGATGTCGACGAACAATTCTTCCGCAAGCTTGCTAAAGAACTCGGACTCCCTTTTATGGAACGAGAAAAGCTGCTGGAAAAAAGCAACCTTGTGCCCACTTTGCCATTTGACATCGTCAAAGACCAATTGATCATTCTTATGCAGATAACGCCGGAATCCGTAGTGATTGCAACTGCAAACCCTTTCAACACCCGGCTACTGGAACAAATTGAGCTGATTTTTCAGCTGAAGGTCGAGGTCCATGTCGCTTCAAGCCAGTCAATAGAAGATGCAACTGAAAGCGGTTACCGGGAAATCCATAAATACCAGGCCTTAAAAGAACTCATTGACCGTAACCCCGATGAAAGCGCTTATCGTGTCCTCTACAAGTGGCAGCAAAAAATGCTTCTCGTAATCTTTTTTCTGGGATACGCCCTCTTCTTTTCGGACGGCATCTTCGCGCTGGTTGTGGTATTCACATTAATTAATTTATTCTATTTCATCTTCAATCCGGTTAAGTTTTATATCTCTCTACAGGGCTTCATCAGAGGCGAGAATTATCTTTCCATCACTGAAGAGGAGATCCGGAAACTGGATGAGAGCACTCTGCCTGTATACACTATCTTAATCCCACTTTATAAGGAAGCTCAGATGCTTCCCAATATCCTTCAGAACATGTCACGACTGGACTATCCTCGGGATCGTCTGGATGTCAAGATCCTGTTAGAAGAAGTGGACACCGAGACCGTGGAAGAAGCCAGACGTCTCGGCCTCTTTGGGAACCCTCATGCAGTTATTGAGCCAATGTCTATCGATGAGTATCGCGAATTCCTGAAAATCTTTGAGCCGGTAGTAGTTCCCAATGCCGATATCCGAACCAAGCCGCGGGCTTGCAACCATGGGCTCCTGCGGGCAAAAGGGGAGCTTTGTGTTGTCTTTGATGCTGAAGATATCCCGGATCCCGACCAGCTTAAAAAGGCCGTTATCCTTTTTCGAAAGATCGGCGAGGAATATGCCTGTATCCAGGCCCGGCTAAGCTATTACAATCCGGATGATAACATACTCACCCGCTGGTTCACTATTGAATATTCCTACTGGTTTGACTTTTACCTCGAAGGCCTGTATCTTGTAGGATGCCCTGTCCCACTCGGAGGGACGAGCAATCATTTCCGGACAAAACTGCTCAAACAGGTAGGGGCCTGGGACCCTTATAATGTCACAGAGGATGCTGACCTGGGAATCAGGATCTCACGCCGTAAGCTGAAGGTATGCACAATGGATTCGTATACTTATGAAGAGGCAAATGGGCATCTGTTTAGCTGGATAAAGCAGCGTTCACGCTGGAACAAAGGTCACGTCCAGACTTATTTTCTGCATATGCGTAAGCCTCGGGAATTACTTGAAGAGCTTGGCTGGAAGCAGTTTCTTCTCTTTCAAGTTGCCTTTGGCGGAAACGTGCTCTTGCCGCTCATCAACCCGATTATGTGGATTATCACTTTACTGACGTTGATGGCTCCAGACCTGATTAGTTTCGACGTAGCTTTTCCGGTTGTGATTATGTGCATTATTAACACGTTCATCAGTAACACGGTCTATATAGGGATACACATGATTGCCTGCATTAGAAAAAAGATATACCGAGAGATACCTTACGTACTGGTCATCCCGATCTACTGGGTCCTCCTCAGCATCGGCGCCTGGAGAGGATTGTTCCAGCTCCTGACAAAACCTTTCTTCTGGGAAAAAACAGTGCATGGGACTAATAAAAATTTCAAACGGGCAGTAACCTCATCGGCGGGAATCGGAGATAAGGTAACTGAGGGCACTTCTGCAGGATGAGATAGGAGGGTGCAAATGATGGAAAACAGCCAGAATAGAATAAAAGAAGTCAGCTTTGTGATTATTTCAGCCTTACGAGACCATTATACAGTCTTAATTATGCTTATCACCGCAGCAGGTTTCTTTTTTCGTTTCTCCGGACTTTCCACGACCCCTCTGACCTCTGATGAGATGAATAGTGTATCTCTCTCCAGTCTTTCAATTACTCAGATCTGGACCAGTATAGATAAAGGGTCTATCTTCAACCCTCCTCTGTATTATTGGATCCAGCATTTCTTTCTAATGCCCGGAAAAACAGAGTTTTCCATCCGTTTCCTTCCTGCACTCTGCGGGGTACTCTCCATACCTGCAATTTATTATCTGGGCCAGGAATTCCATAGTAGAGATGTCGGAATTCTTGCAGCAGCCGTTCTCGCTATTTCACCATACCATATCCTTTTCTCACAGCAAGGGACCCCTGACACGCTGATGCTGCTTATTAACCTTATAGCACTCATCTTTTTCATCCAGGCACTTAAGACTGACAGCGGTGCTTCCTGGGCATATTTCGGAATCGTATCTGGCATTGCTTTCTGGGTAATGTATGACTCAATAATCCTCACTTTCTCACTATTGCTCTTTGAATCTCTTGAGCGCTGGAGACAGTCACTCAGGGGGTCCGGTGAAACCCGGATAATCAACGTAGCAACGATCTTTTTTTTAATTACCATTATGCCACTTTCCAGTCTGATACGTAACCTGTTAAAGACTCCCGGTTTCATGAGCTTGCAAGGGAACCAAATTGGAAGTGCTATGGCCCTGGAATCCCTAAACAGGATATTCAACATGAATGAACCTTTGATGATTGTATCATTGATTCTGCTATTGATTGGGATTGAAGGGCTGTTCTTATATGACCCCCGGATTTGTGGCTTGCAGCTCTTTATGCTGATCGTTCCGTCGGTCCTTGGCATTGTTCTCCCCTACTGGACCGCTTTTGAACCCAGTTACGCATTTCTAATCCTCCCAGCAGTGTGTATTGGAGCAGCTTGCTCTTACACGGATGTTTATTTATTCCTATCAAAATGGATCACAGTTTCACGGCTGCAAGTACTGGTGCTCTTCTTGCTCCTCTTTGGGGCTCTGAGCTTCCCCCTGGACTTCTAATTTCAGGACAAATTAATTATAAGATTTTAACTTAAAAAAAGTTTTTATATTAGTTCGTAATATTTTTTATTATGTTTCTATTTAATTAATTATGATATTTCGTTTTATTAAGTCTTAATAGGCTGGTATAACTCAATCAGTTTTGAAGTTTAGTTATAATTTGCTATGCGAGCTAAACTGACAAAACCTCTCAAACGATCTTTCAAATATTACAATGAATACGAGAAGGAAGCTTAAAATTATTGACCTGAGTCTTCTTATATATTTGCCTTGGGAAATTAAATTAAAGAGAGAGTCGCAAAACAAAAAATACAGACTATTTTTTGACTATCTAGATGCTGATTGTGATCAAAGGAGAGCCTGAACGGAAATGAAAATCGAAATCGACAAATGTGGAAAAAAATACATATGTACTACTGGACCTGATATAAACGACCAGAACGAACCTGAAGTAAAAACAAGAGGAAGTGAAACTCAGGAAATAAACTTTGTAGATCTCGCTAAAATCATTGATGTTCAGGCCATTCAGTTCCTGATGGACGACTTCTATAAGCTTGTTCATATGCCAATCGGGCTCAATGACCTCAAAGGAAAAGTTCTGGCAGGTGCCGGCTGGCAGGAGATCTGTACAAAATTCCATTGGGTCCACCCCGAAGCTTGCAAGCATTGTATTGGAAGCGACACAAAGTGGTTCGAGGATGCTCTTCAGGGAGAAACTAAGCTGTATAAATGCAAAAACAGCATGTGGGACATAACGGCACCTATAATGGTAGACAATCTGCATGTTGGCTATATATTCTCAGGACAGTTCTTTTTTGATGACGAGACTCTGGACTATGAGCATTTTAGGTCCCAGGCCAGAAGATATGGCTTTGACGAAAAGGAATACCTAATAGCGTTTGAAAAAGTTCCTCGTTTGAGCAGAGCAGCTGTAGAAACCGGCATGTCCTTCTTTTTGAAGTTTGCCAACTTGCTCTCCCAGCTAAGCTATAGCAATATCAAGCTGGCTAAATCGCTAGCAGGAGCATGATGCGCTGGTGGACGAGCTAAAGGAAATAGAGAAAAACGATAGAATCCGTGTAGAGGAACTGGAAGTAATATTGGATGCAGTACCTGCCGCAGTGTTGATAACGCACGATCCCCGAGCGCTTAAGATTACCGGTAATCGGCTTTCCTATGAATGGCTCCGACTTCCGGAAGGTTCAAACATATTCAAATCTGCTCCAGAGAGAGCAAGAAATGAGGCACCTAAGCTGTTTAAGAATGGAGTGGAAATCCCACTTGCAGATATGCCGACGCGTTTGGCAGCTTCTGGAAAAGAGCTATATGACTATGAGTTAGACCTGGTCGATCTTGACGGCTCAGAGCGTCACTTATTAGGTAATGCCAGACCTTTGCAAGATGAGCAGGGCAATTCTCGAGGGTTCGTTTCTGCATTTATAGACATCACCGAGCGCAAAAAAGCGGAGGAAGCCCTTAAAAAGGCACACGATATGCAGAAAACCCTCAAAACCATAATTAATAAAAGTCCGGCAATAGCTTTTCTATGGAAAAATAAGAAAAGTTGGCCTGCAGAATTCGTTTCAGAAAATATTACTCAGTTAGGGTACACAGTAGAGGATTTTATATCTGGAAATATACTCTACGGAGATATAATCCACAAAGGAGATATTGAAGCAGTCGAAAAAAATATTGCGCGACTGATAAGAGAAGGATATAATTCTTTTGAAATGGAATACAGAATTTTTACCGGGAAAGGTGAAATTCGCTGGGTTGAGGAACGGACATTTATCCAGAGGGATAGCAAAGGAGATGTAACTCATTTCCAGGGAATAGTTGTCGATGTTACCGAAAGAAAAGAGGCAGAAGAAGCCCTTAAAAAGGTACACGATAGCCTGGAAGGGAAAATTAAAGAACGTACAGCAGAGCTTGAAATTGCATTCAATTCGTTGAAAAAAAGTGAACATAGTCTTGCTGAAGCCCAAAAAATTGCACATATAGGAAGTTGGGAATGGGATATTGCAGCCGATAAAGCGTACTGGTCTGACGAAATGTATCGTATTTTCGGACGTAATCCTCAAGAGGTAGCCCCGGCTTATAATGAACTTCTGAATTACGTAATATCTGAAGACAAAGACTACGTGGTTAATAACTTTAAGATAGGACCAAGAAGGGATCCTCATTTCATTGATTTTAGGATTAGCTTAGCTACTGGGGAAGAACGTACGGTCCACATGCAATCCGAAACTATTTTTGAGGGAGATTACTCCTGTTCTAATGAAAGGAACAATTCAGGATATTACCGAACGTACAAGGTCTGAAGAAAAAATCAGGAATTTAGCACATATAGTGGAGTCATCAAGTGATGCAATTGGGACTATATCCCCTGATGGTATTATTACCAGCTGGAATAAAGGTGCAGAACTTATTTACGGTTATTCGGCTGAAGAAATTTTGGGAAAGCCCGTATCCATTGTGGCTCCACCCCATTTAATTGATGAGACAAAAAATTTAAGTGAGAAGATTAAGCAAGGAGAAATCATTCATCATTACGAGACTATGCGGTTAAGGAAAAATGGAGAGAAAATACATGTTTCAATAACTCTTTCTCCAGTTTTTGATTCGCATGGAAATATGACTGCTATCTCATTCATTTCCAGAGATATAACCGAAAATAAAGTAGTAGAAGAAAAAAATAAGCTACTAGCAAATGTAGTGGAATCATCAAACGATGCTATTGGAACTTTATCTCTTGATGGTACTATTATAAGTTGGAATAAAGGTGCAGAGCAGGTATACGGTTATTCGGCTGAAGAAATTTTGGGAATGCCTGCATCCATTGTGGCTCCATCCCATTTAATCGATGAGACAAAAAATTTAAGTGAGAAGATTAAGCAAGGAAAAAGCATTCATCATTATGAGACTGTACGTCTAAGGAAAGATGGAACGAAAATAAATGTTTCAATAACTCTTTCTCCTGTTTTTGATTCATCCGGAAAAATGACTGCCATGTCGTTTATTTCCAGAGATATAACCGAAAATAAAGCAGTCGAAGAAAAACTTCGTGAAAGTGAAGAAAAATACCGAAATATAGTAGAAACTGCTAACGAAGGTATACTAATAATTGACAACGAAGCCATAATCACTTTTGCTAATAATAGAATGGAAGACATGCTTGGGTATGCTCGGCGAGAAGGAATTGGTAGACCAATTTGGGATTTCCTCAGTGAAGAACCAATAGCTATCGTCAAACTGAATCTGAAAAATCGGTTGCTGGGTATGGATGATAGTTACGAGTTAAAATTGATAAAAAAAGATGGTTCAATATTGTGGGCTACTGTAAATGCAAAACCATTGTTTGATAAAGATGATAACTTCGTGGGTTCGATGAGTATGCTCACCGATATCACCAGGCGAAAAGAAGCTGAACAAGCCCTTGCAAATTTTGAGATTGCCCGAGAAAAGGAGATTCATCATAGGATCAAGAATAATCTGCAGGTGGTCTCCTCCCTGCTTGACCTGCAGGCTCATAAGTTTAAGGGCCGAAGCAACATCAATGATTCGGAAGTGATAGATGCATTCAGGGAAAGTCAGAACAGAGTTATATCCATGGCTCTTATCCATGAGGAACTGTATAGAAGAGGCGGGTTAGAAGCTATCAACTTTTCAGAGTATGTTGAGAAACTCACTGATCATCTTTTGTCGACCTATCAGCTTGGAAAGGCAAATATCAGTTTAATTAAGAATCTGGAAGAAAATTTTTTCCTGGATATGGATACTGCAATTCCACTGGGAACGATTATAAACGAACTTATAGCAAATTCTTTCAAATATGCGTTTCCCGGGAGAGATAAAGGTGAAGTCCGAATCATGCTTCATAGGGTAGAGGAAGATTTCATAAAAGTTCGGGAAGAAAGTGAATGCGAAGGTCCTAAGAGTACAAATCTTATTCTATCAGTTTCAGACAATGGAGTGGGTATTCCTAAAAACTTAGATATTGAAAATCTTGATAGTCTCGGACTTCTTCTGGTAACTTCTCTGGTGGAACAAATAGATGGCGAACTTGAAATAAATAGAAACAGGGGCACGGAATTCGTTATAAAATTTACTGTAAAAGAAAAGAATAAAAAGGCGTCAACTTCTGAATCTAAAAAATATAATGAATCACCTGGATTCCATAACTAATCTGAACGAAAAACCAGATATAAAAACTTGAGGAAGAAATAAAAAGTGGGACATCAAAAAATGAAAAACGGTATTGACCAACTTTCGGCAATAGATCCAAACCCTGCGCTACGAGTTAAAGAAGATGGGACAGTTCTGTACTCAAATAAAGCAGGGGAGCTTTTATTGAATGAGTGGGGGGTAAGAGTTGGAGATAAAATTCCTTCAAGTATCGGAGATATTGTGAAAACGGTCCTCTCATTGAATAGCCCGAGAAAAATGGAATTCAATATGGGAAAAAGATTATACTTAACTGTTTTTCATCCTTTACAAGAGGAAAAATGCGTATGTGTTTCTGGATTTGATATAAGTGACCAGGATGAATTTGGAGATAAAATTCAGGAAAATGAATCAAAGAAAATGATAGGATGTCGAGATTTCCGAAGCTTATTAATATCCAGGCAATCCAGGCTACTGATTAATGAATTCTACAGAATTTACTAATATTCCCATAGGTTTGACTGACAGTAAAGACAATGTTATACTAGGCGTAAGATGGCAGGATATCTGCACCAGATTCCATAGAGTTAATCCTGAGACCATAAATATTGCCTGGAAAATGAAACAAAAACTCCTCTGAGGCCGTTCCCACAGGAAAAATCTATGCTTCACAGATGCAAAAACAATTATGTGACGTAGCAACTCCAATTATTGTAGGGGGCCAACAAGTTGCCGCCAATTTTCTTAGGACAGTTCCTTTTTGAAGACGAACCTCTGGACTATGAACTTTTCCGATCTCAAGCTAGAAAATATGGCTTCGATGAGAAAGAATACATAGCAGCGCTTGAGAAAGTTCCCCGGCTGAGCAGGGAAGCTGTAGAAACAGGCACGATCTTAATCACGACACTTGCCAACTTAATCTCACAGCTAAGCTACAGCAATACCAAGTTGGCCGAGTCACTTTTTGAACGCGATGCGCTGGTGGATGCTCTTCGAGAAAGCGAGAAACAGGAGAGGGCTCGCTCGGCAGAACTGGCGGTAGTATTGGATGAGACGCCTGCTGCCGTAATGATAACACACGACCCTCTGGCGCTTAGAATGACAGGTAACCGGCTTTCTTATGAGTGGATTAGACTTCCAGAGGGCACAAACATATCCAAAGCTGTTCCTGATGGAAAAAAACCTGAGACTCATAAACTGTTCAAGGATGGAGTAGAGATCCGACCTGAAGATATGCCGGTAAGGATGGCAGCTTCCGGTACGGATGTACGTGATTATGAATTTGACATTGTCTATCCTGACGGCATGATGAGGCACGTTTTGGGCAACTTCAGATCCTTACGTGATGAACAGGGAAACTCACAAGGAGCTGTTGCTGCAATGATGGACATCACTGAACGCAAGAAGGCTGAGGACGCTCTCAGAAAAAGTGAAGAGCGTTATCGAATGCTCTTTGCAAACATGACCGAAGCTTTCTTCCTTGCAGAAATGATCTACAATGAGGATGGAAAGCCTTTTGATTTTCGTTTTATTGAAATAAATCCTGCTTTTGAGCTTCAAACCGGCATAACTAAGGAAACTGTTTTTGGTAAGTCCTTCAGGGAAATATTTCCAAGTGTAGGCTTCAGAGACCTCAAACACTTTGTTGAAATTACACTTTTAGGCAAATCAGCCAATATTGAAATATTTATCCCTGAGTTGGATAAGTATTTTGATGTTTATGCTTTCAGACCTGAGAAAGGGAAGATAGCAGCGATATTTAAAAATGTTTCAGACCACAAACAGATGGAAGAGGCACTGCGTAAAAACGAGGAAAAATACCGAAACATTGTAGAGACGTCTAACGAAGGTATATCATTAAACGACGGTAAAGGTCTACTCACTTATGCTAACCAAAAAATGGCCGAAATGCTTGGATATGATTTAAATGAAATCATTGGTCGGAACATATTAGACTTTGTAGTGGACATAGATGATTCCGTAGTCAAAAATAGCATACAAAGGCAGCTTCAGGATAACATCCAGAGTTATGATTTTAAATTATTGCGAAAAGACCGTTCGCCCTTATGGGTATTCGTAAATATTAAATCTTTTTTCGATGACGATGGCAAGTTTATCGGATCTCTAAACATGTTCACTGACATAACAGAACGTAAAAATGCTGAGATGAGGCTTAAAGAAACACTCGACAATCTGGAAAACTTGGTTAAAGAACGTACATCAGAGCTTGAAATTGCTTACAACTCGTTGAAAGAAAGTGAGCAAAGTCTTACTGAAGCCCAAAAAATGGCTCATATTGGTAATTGGACCTGGGACATTGCAACTAATAAAGCTTCCTTGTCTGAAGAAATGTATCGGATTTTTGGACTTAGTCCTCAAAGTCCGACTCCAAATTATAAAGAACTTTTTGAATATATACACCCAGAAGACCGAGATTATGTCATAAATATTATAGCTAAAAATGAAAAACAAATTAATTTTGATTTTAGAATTATCTTAGCTAATGGGGAAGAAAGAACAGTCAATATGAAAACCGAAATTATTCATGATAATAAAAATATTCCCATTAAAACTAAAGGAACGATTCAGGATATTACGGAACGAAAACTAGCAGAAGAGAAAAAGAAACTTTTAGCAAGTATAGTTGAGTCATCAAGCGACGCAATTGGAACTTTATCCCTTGATGGCATCATTACCAGCTGGAACAAGGGAGCAGAGCAAGTCTATGGTTATTCACAGGAAGAAGTGTTGGGTAAGTCTGTTTCTATCGTTGCCCCATTCTATCTGGAAAAAGAAACGACAAGTCTAATTGAAAAGGTCAGGCAAGGAGAAAAAATCCTTAATTTTGAGACTTTAAGGTTTAGAAAAGATGGAAAAACAATACATGTTTCACTGACTTTTTCTCCACTTATTGATAGTTTAGGAAAGCTGTCAGCTATTTCTGTCATTTCTAGAGATATTACTGAACGTAAAAAAGCAGAAGAAAAAATTCAGGTACTGGCAGATGTTGTTGAATCATCTAACGATGCTATCATAACCAAGTCACTTGATGGTATTATTATCACCTGGAACAAAGGCGCAGAGATGGTTTACGGTTATTCAGCTGAGGAAGTTTTGGGGAAACCCATTTCCATCCTGGTTTCACCCTATTCCGATCACGAACCAAAAGAATTTTCCGAGATGATTAAACAAGGGGGGAGGGTCCGCCATTATGAGACTTCTCGACTAAGAAAAGACGGGAGGTTAATAAATGTTTCATTAAACCTTTCTCCGGTGTTTAATACCTCCGGAAAGCTGACTGCGATTTCGATAATTGCCAGAGATATAACCGAAAGAAAAGAAATAGAAGAAAAACTACGTGAAAATGAAGAAAAGTACCGCAACATTGTAGAGACATCCAATGAAGGTATAGTAGTAGTTGACAACAGGGCTAACGTAACTTACCTTAATAAGAAAATGGCAGATATGATCGGGTCTACTCTGGAAGAAAGTATAGGAATACCGGTATGGGATTTCCTGAGTGAAGAATTTACAGCTTTCCTCAAATTTAATATTGAGAAAAGGTGGACAGGTATAGATGGCAGCTATGAATCAAGATTAATACAAAGAGACGGCTTATCTATCTGGGTACATATAAACGCAAGATCTCTTTTTAATAAGGACGGTCAATTTATAGGCGTGCTGGGTATGCTCACTGACATCACCCAGCGCAAGAAGGCCGAAGAACATTACGAGAGAGTGAAGAAAAATACCGCAGCATCGTAGAAACTGCCAATGAAGGCATACTCGTAACTGACAAAGAATCCATTATAACTTACCTTAATAAGAAAATGGCAGATATGATCGGGTACACCGTAGAAGAGTGTATTGGTAAAACGATATGGTATTTCCTCACTGAAGAATCTAAAAATATTGTCAAGTCCAACCTGATAAAAAGACAGCAGGGTATCGATAATCTCTATGAAGCGCAATTATTGCATAAAGATGGCTCATTAATCTGGGTTACTATAAATGCAAAATATCTTATTGATAAGAATGGCGAATTTATGGGCTCCTTAGGTATGCTCAGTGACATTACCAAGCGAAAAGAAGCCGAACAGGTCCTTGTAAACCTTGATATTGCCCGCAAGCAGGAAATCCATCATAGGATTAAGAATAATCTGCAGGTAATTTCTTCTCTTCTAGACCTTCAGTCTGAAAAGTTCAGAGGCAAAAAGAATATTAATGATTCGGAAGTTATGGAAGCCTTCAAGAAAAGTCAGGACCGCGTTATCTCAATGGCACTTATCCATGAAGAGTTGCATAAAGGTGAAGGGCTCGATGAACTTAACTTTTCGCCGTACATTGAGGAACTTACTGACAGTCTCTTCTTGACTAACGGACCGGATAATACTGAAGTCAGCCTGAATATGGATCTGGAAGAAAACATAGTGTTTGACATGGACATAGCGGTCCCTTTAGGAATTATTGTCAATGAGCTCGTCTCCAATTCCCTTAAATACGCATTTCCTGGTAAATATAACGGGGAAATCAAAATCATACTCCATAGAGAAGAAAGAGATTTAATAAGTATTGGAGAAAAAAGTAAATGCGATAGCCCTAAGAGTACAAATTTTGTTCTATCCATGTCAGATAACGGTGTGGGCATTCCTGAGGACATTGATCTTGAAACTCCTGATAGCCTGGGACTTCAGCTTGTAATTTCCTTAGTCGATCAATTAGATGGCACCCTTGAACTAAAAAGGGACAACGGCACAGAGTTTATAGTCAGATTTGCTGTAAAGGAAAAGTATAATAAGGGAACTGCTTCCGTCTCCAACAATTATAGTTATTCCCCAAAATTCCTTCAATAATGAATCCTCCTAAATGATTCTTTAAACGGAAGCGATCTTTCTAAAATCTGTTTTATCGAGAATTGAGTCTGCAGGTAATTGACAATTACATAGGTCCTACAGTTGCCGAAAAAACTCAGATATCCCTAAATTTCCAGCAGGTTCCAGAGGAATTCTTATATAGAAGTGCTTGCATTAAGAATAGGAAATTTACGCACAAAAATAAAGTGCTCAGGAATACAATTATAAAATTCATAGAAATTCACATTATAAAAGGTGATTAAAGTTGGCAGGACAACCGATATTTATATTGAGAGAGGGCAGCAAGAGAACTCATGGTTCCGACGCCCAACACAACAATATTATGGCCGCAAAGGCAGTCGCTGAGGCTGTAAGGACTACTCTGGGGCCCAAGGGCATGGACAAGATGCTTGTAGATTCCCTGGGTGACGTGGTTATTACTAATGACGGAGCAACAATCCTCAAAGAAATGGACATCGAGCACCCTGGTGCAAAGATGATCGTAGAAGTAGCCAAGACGCAGGACTCGGAGGTTGGGGACGGGACCACCACGGCAGCCGTGCTCGCAGGCGAGTTCCTGACAAAGGCAGAAGACCTGCTGGAAAGCGGGGTCCACCCCACAGTTATTGCAAGCGGCTACAGGCTCGCAGCAGAACAGGCTACAAAGATCCTGGATACCATTACTATCAAAGTATCTCCTGAAGATACCGAAACTCTCGAAAAACTTGCATCCACAGCCATAACAGGAAAGGGCGCAGAGGCTAACAAGGAGCACCTTTCCAGGCTTGCAGTTAAGGCCGTTAAATCGGTTGTTGAGGTAAGCGATGATGGGAAGATCACTGTGGATATAGAGGACATTAAGATCGAAAAGAGACCCGGAGGAAGTGTTGGAGACTCAGAGATTATCGAAGGTGTAATCATTGATAAAGAGCGTGTCAGCACTGCAATGCCGGAAATTGTGAAAGATGCAAAAGTCCTTCTCTTAAGTGTGCCCATCGAACTCAAGAAGACCGAAACCAAAGCCGAAATAAAAATTACCACTCCCGACCAGATGCAGCTCTTCTTAGATCAGGAAGAATCCATGCTCAGGGAGATCGTGGACAAGGTAATCGACACAGGTGCAAACGTTGTCTTCTGCCAGAAAGGTATTGATGACCTCGCCCAATATTACATGACAAAGGCTGGAATCTTTGGCATGCGCAGGGTCAAGAAGAGTGATATGGACAAGCTCTCAAGAGCAACGGGTGCAAGGATTATCACCAACCTGGATGAAATCGAAGAATCCGATCTTGGCAATGCAGGCTTAGTGGAAGAAAAAGACGTTACAGGTTCCAGAATGACCTTTGTAACCGGCTGCAAGGAAAGCAAGACCACTTCAATTCTCCTCCGCGGCGGGACAGAGCATGTAGTAGAGGGAATTGAGAGAGCCCTTGAAGATGCTCTCAGAGTAGTTGGCGTTGCTCTCGAAGACCAGAAGATCGTTGTAGGCGGCGG
This sequence comes from uncultured Methanosarcinaceae archaeon, assembly GCA_963818955.1. Taxonomy (GTDB): domain Archaea; phylum Halobacteriota; class Methanosarcinia; order Methanosarcinales; family Methanosarcinaceae; genus Methanosarcina. Next base: position 35,401 of record CAWFUY010000012.1, read on the forward strand.
CTCTCCTGAAGTAGAACTGGCCCTCAGGCTCAAAGAATATGCAGCAACCCTTAAAGGCAGGGAACAGCTTGCTGTAATGAAATTTGCCGAGTCCCTTGAGGTTATTCCCCAGACCCTTGCAGAAAATGCAGGACTTGATCCTATCGATATGCTGGTGGAACTGCGTTCCCAGCACGAGAAAGGCAACAAGAGGGCAGGACTTAATGTATACACAGGTAAAGTCGAGGACATGTTCGAGAATAACGTGCTTGAACCTCTCAGGATTAAGACCCAGGCAATTAATGCAGCCACCGAAGCTGCAACAATGATTCTCAGGATCGATGATGTAATTGCCGCATCACCTACTGCCGGTGGAAGGGGCGGTCCTGGCATGGAAGGCGAAATGCCGGATGAATTATAAAATAATTCAGTAATAAAATAGAGAATAAATTCCGTAGTTCCGGAGAGATTTCGTTCTTCGGAACCTTCTTTTTTAAAAATTTAAAAACGTGGGAGCTCTTCCAAAAATGAGCTTTGCCCATAAGTTAGTCCTCTTGAGCGAAGCGAAAAGGACCTCGTGCATCCCGAACTCAGAAACTCGGGAAGCGAAACTCGGGAAGCGAAACTCGGGATTACCTGGCCTCGTAGCAGGAGATCTCCCTAGCGTCTAATATCACTGGTTTTCCAAGTTCGTTTGTAATGACACTCTTAACCCTTGCCATGCACTTGCATTCAAGCTGAATACGGGCGGTTATGGCTTCTCGCTCTTCAATATAGAAATTGTTTGAGCTGATAATCGAGTGAGTGGAGATCTGCATCTGTGTGACTCTTGCTATGAGACCCGGGGTCCCGTCCTTAATGTCCTGATAGCTGGTAGAAGTCAGGAGCACGCTATCCCCTGGATTGAGTCCGAGTACCCCTAAGAAATTTTGAGGATTCCTTATTTCGAGAGTTTTGAGATGGTATTTTTTCAGAGTCTCAATTACAGAATCAGTAATTCCTGTTAATGCAACGTACTCCATTGGATCACCCGTACATTGGGAACTCTTTTTTAACTTCTCCTTTTTTATCTGTAGCCTGAACATCCTCAGAAAGCCTTTGGAGTTCGACTTCTATACGCTCGGCCTGTTCAATAAGCCTCTGAGTATCTACTGAAAGACCGTAAAGCTCATTGAGAACCCCTATAACGGCAGATGCAGCCCTTGGATCCGGGTTTTGAGTCCTGGTGGCTCCGAGCAAGCTAATTGCAGGAATCCCACGCAGCAGGCATTCGGACATAACACTGCCTGAAATCCCTGAGATAGTTCCCATCTGGAAAACTTCCACTTTTTCCTTGATCCTTTCCAGCATCTCCGATGTAGTAGCGGCTCCGAAAACCCTTTGTGTGGTATCCATAATTGCAATTCCTGCAATTGAGACAACCTCTTTTATATTAATAGACTGAGCCCAATCAACCAGAGCATTACTAACGTCGTAAGAGACAGTATGGCTGATGGGAATATCGGAGATTACAATGATAATGTTATGCTCCACACTTTCATAGATCCTCACAGGCATGTTTATCAGTCCCTCATACAGCACAGCAATAGAGGGAAAATACCTGGATTCTATGGAGCCGATATATTCCATACTCAATTCTTCTATCATATGTTGACTTGCAATATTCCCCACGAGCCCGATTCCGGGAAAGCCTTCAATTAAAACAGGGTTCTTTGACTGCACAGCTTTTGTTATAATCTTTACATCATTGTTGTCATAATCAGTAGTCGACAGATAACCACCTCGATAATATACACAACCCCTAGGACTATATCTAACCTAATCCTAGATAAACAAGTTTATCAGCAACTCGGCCAGCATAATCTCTCAATTGACATCGAATAAAAAGATGTAATGAAAGCGAACTTCGAAATTCAATAATTCTTTTTTTTATTAAAAAGAATCGTTATAATATATATTTATTCTCTTCACATAGAAAAATAATTTAGATAGATGAGTGATAAAAACTTTAAGCAAAGGAACAATTTTCAATGTGAAAGTCCATTTAGGGATCTTCACATATCCCTCTTATTTCAGGAAACGCTATTTCTTTAAAGACTTCCCCTATTTGCTTTTATTGTGAGAATTAAGAGGATTTCGCAAAATTCAAAATCGAAAAGCTTTAATCTTATCGGCTAGTCATGGGTAAGAGTTCCATATCAAATATCAGAATTTTATTTGGATGGGTATAACAGGAAGAGAATTTTGGAGGTAAAATTATGAGTAAAATGTCAAAAGTTATAGCAATGATTCTAATTATTGCTGCTGTAGTCTTCGTAGCTGGATGTGCTAATAAGGAGGCTCCTGCTCCAGCGAATAACACTACCACTGTTAACACAGAAGAAACAAACAAATCTGTAGTAATATCTGAAGGAAACAACACATCCGCAGGTATGCCCGCAGAAACACCTGCAGTAGTAATCAATACCACTGAAACAAATACAACCGTAAACACAACAGAAAATATAACTACAAATAACACATCAGCTCCAGCAGTGAATGCCACTGAGAACATCACGAAATAAGAAACTGTTTGAGTTGAATATAACAACATAATATCTAAGTAGCCTTTTTTAAGAGGTTACATCACTTTTTTTTATCTACGTTTCTTATTCTTGCCTAATTTTTTAAATTGTCAAATTGCTTGTACAGTTTTTTTCCATTCCCAAAGATAAATATATCTGAGAGGCATCTATACGCCGACATGTCAGTAATATTCGAAATTCTTGATAAGGATGCAGGCGGCAGGATAGGAAAACTCAAGACTCCCCATGGGACTGTTGAGACTCCAACTGTTATGCCTGTAATCAATCCAAACATTCAGCTAATCTCCCCAAAAGAAATGAAGAGCTTCGGGGCAGAGATCCTGATAACAAACTCTTATATTATCTACCGAAAGGAAGAGCTTAGAAACGTTGCACTTGAGAAAGGACTGCATGGGCTTTTGGACTTTGACGGGCCGATAATGACTGATTCGGGTTCATTTCAGCTTTCTGTGTATGGTTCAGTCGAGGTAACAAACGAGGAAATCCTCGAGTTCCAAAAAAAGATAGGTAGTGACATAATTGTTCCTCTTGATATTCCTACACCACCGGATGTTCATTTCAAAAGGGCTGCAGAGGAACTCGAAATCACAGTCAAACGTCTGGAAGCTGCCCGAAAACTCATTCAAGGTGAGCAACTCCTTGCAGGGCCGGTCCAGGGCTCAACCTATCTCGACTTAAGGGAAAAAGCGGCTTCTCGCCTCAAAAATCTGAATTTCGAAGTTTATCCGCTTGGCGCTGTCGTCCCACTCATGGAGGCTTATCGGTACGCAGAACTTGTTGATATAATAGCAGCATCAAAAAAGAGCTTCCCCCGGCATCACCAGTCCACCTTTTCGGCGCAGGGCATCCTATGATGTTTGCCCTTGCTGTAGCCCTGGGTTGCGACCTATTTGATTCAGCAGCTTATGCACTTTATGCCAAAGACGGGCGCTATATTACTGTAAATGGGACGTATCATATCGAAAAAATGAATTATTTACCCTGCTCCTGCCCTATCTGTTCAAAATACAAAGCAGAGGAATTAAAAAAGGCGAATAACAGGGAAGAGCTCTTAGGAAAGCACAACCTTTATGCAACCTTTGCTGAGATACGGATGATTAAACAGTGCATTAAGGACGGAAAGTTGCTCGAACTTGTTGAACAACGCTGCCGCGCACACCCACGGCTGCTTGATGGATTGAAGAGACTCTATACCCATTCCCCCTGGCTTGAGCAGCTTGACCCTGCCACAAAAGGAACATTTTTTTACTGCGGACCGGAATCCGCCTCTCGCCCCGAAGTCCTGCGTTTTGGAAAACGACTGGATAAGTTTAGCCTGGAAGGTTCCATACTCATTCGCACAAACCCGACAAAAGGAGAAAAAGATTATGACCAGCTCCTTACTTTTAAAGCACCTTTCGGAGCGTTTCCTGTAGAAATGGAAGAGGTATATCCGTTTAATGCAGAAGTCCCGAAATTCCCGGATTACGAGTCTCTTGGTACAGCCCTCTCAAATACTATTAAATTAATGGACCTGAATCCCAAAGCAGAATTCACCTTTGTCTGCGAAAAGGAGTTCCAGCACCCGTTAATTGAAGAAATATGTAAAAGAGCAAAGCTGGTTTATAGAGAAAACTGGAAAAAAGAATAAAAGACAAGTTTTTGAAAAGCCGATAAACAAAGCTCCACCTCTGAAAAAGATAAAAAGAAAACTTTTTGAGATGCAAATCTTTATAGCAATACCTGTAAACAATCCATAATTCGATAAAGAGCCTGGAATATAGAATTCCTGATACAAAGCTTCAGTATAGTCAGAAAATGCAGGTGAATCTATTGTCCCTTACAGCAAGAATCGGGGAACTCAGCCCTTATCTCCGGCTTTTAAGACCCGAACTTTACTACATGGATCTTACTCTCCCGGCATCAAGTGCAATCCTGGCTTCCTATATAGCGACTGGCAGTCTTCCTGAACTTAGTCCCTTCCTGATTGCAGTTATAGGCGGCTTTGCGGCAATCACAAGCTCGTATGTATTTAACGACTACTGTGATGTTGATATCGATACTATCAACGTGCCGGACCGCCCCCTGCCTTCTTCCAGAGTCTCAAAGAGTTCGGCGCTTACTTATGCCCTCCTGCTGCTGCTGATAGCAGGCGCAGCAGCTGCTTACCTGAACCCTGAGTCTCTTCTTATTCTTATTATTGCAGCCGGAACTATCACTATTTATTCGATCTTTGCAAAGAGGAATACCTTCCTTAGCTTTTTGCCTGTGGGGATCTCCTATGGACTGGTGCCTATAGGTGTCTGGCTTGCCTTTGATCCTGCCGGGCTCCTTAAAGGTGGGGATGGGGTTGTTCTGCCTCTGACGGCGATCTGTTTCGGACTTATGATGTGCGTTACGGACTGGGCGTTTACTTTAGGGGGGGTTGCCAGGGATGTGGAGGGGGACAGACAGAAAGGCGCTCCTACGATGCCAGTGACTTTTGGAATTCCTTTTACTGCCATGTTCGTCACCTTCTGGTGGATTGTAGGGGTTTTTGCTTCGTTAATCATAGGCTGGTCCGCCCACCTGGGGCCCGTGTACTTTGCAGGAGCCCTTGCCTCCGGGCTCTGGATGCTTGTCCAGTGTTTTGGTTTCATCAAGCACCCTACCCCGGAGAGAGGCGGCGCACTCTTCCTTAAAGGGTCAAATTACAGGGCTATTATGTTTGGGTCAATGATCCTTGACGTGGTGCTGTGCATATACGCAGGAGCTTACACTTCCATTTTCTGGTAAAAAGGTAGAAAAGGTAGAAAAGGTAGAGAAGATGGATACGGACATTATTGTAATAGGGGCATCCCCGGCAGGGCTGATGGCTGCCAGGAACGCCTGTGAAAAAGGTTCTTCAGTCCTTCTACTGGAAAAAAAAGAAGAAATTGGCACTCCTCCTCATCCTGCAAATTCTTTTTTTAAAGGAATGCTTGATAAATGTGGCGAAACAGTAGACCCGTCTTATGTGGTACATTATCTCAAAGGCATGCAGATTGTTTCTCCATCCGGGAAGATAGTTGAAGTTGATACCCCCGGATATGCTATTGACAAGACGAAGTTCGACCGGTTTTATGCGGAAAAAATAATGAAAATAGGGGTGGATCTTCGGAATGGAGTTGAAGTACAGAATATTCTCAAGGAAGGAGGAAAATTTTCTGTCGATACATCAGCCGGAGTTTTCAAATCCAAACTTGTTATCATCTCCGATGGTATAAACTCAAGGATGGCGTCTTCCCTGGGGCTGAAAACAATGAAACATCCCGAAGACATTGCCTGGGGAATCGAGCTGGAAGTTAGAGCTCCAGCCCTTGGGAAGCCTAAAATGTTTGAATATTACATTGGGAACCACGCTCCTGGCTGGAAGACCACCTACTCCCCTAGAGGAGGCAATGATGCCGCAATCGGAGCTTATGTGCGCAGGTGCGGAAACGATGCGACACCCTACCTGAATGCATGGGTTGAAAGGTTCAAAAAGCTTAAGGGATTAAAAGAACTTGAAGTCGTTAGAAAGCTTTCAGGCGGAGATCCTATAGTAACACTCCCAAATGAGTATGTAACCAGCGGAATTATGGTTGTAGGCGGGGCTGCAGGCCAGTCAGGGATATGTTATGCTATGAGAGCAGGCCAGATTTGCGGAGACGTAGCTGCAGATGCCATAAGAAAGGGAGATGTCTCAAAAAACGCACTTTCGGAATACCGGAAGACCTGGGAAAAGGAATTCAAGGCAGAACACTACATAGGACGATTAGGACTTGAAACCCTCAGGAAAATGAACGACCAGGAAATAGACGAAATGGCAGCAGTTTTTGAGAAAGAAGATCTTTCGTTCATTCATGGAAGTTCAATTGAGCAGGCAATGCAGGTGTTTGCATTCATTCTGAAGAAAAAGCCCTCTGCAATTTTAAATTACAGAGCATTTCTCAGGAACAAATGAGCTCTGCATTAAAAGAGTAAGGAAAAAACAATGGGTAACAAAAACCATCAGTGCAGGAAACAATATGCAGTATGAATTTTATAAAAATACTCTTCTCAGGGTTTATACTGAAATAGAAGAGGGACGCATGAGAATGAAAATGTGTGGGGCTGCATCTATTCTCATGAAAAAAAGTCTTGCGAAAAACCTTTCTTTTTTTGAAGGCGAGAAACCTGCAAAATTAGAAGCAGATAGGCTCATCTGTTCTACCTGGATGCCCCCGGTCCCGGGCCCGGCCTTCGATCGCCTGGTTAATAGCCAGCTTGCTTCGGTTTTTGGAAAAATGATCCCGGACCAGGTAACGATCTCCATTACTGAGGAGTGTCCGAACAACTGTATACACTGTGCACTCCCTGATACGAAAAACAGGATAAAGCTTGCATCTGAAACCGTTAGATCCGTGATTGACCAGGTGCTTGAAATGGGTGCCACCTTCGTGATCTTCGACGGAGGCGAACCCTTAACATATCCTGGCCTGGAAGACCTGATAAGTTATGTCGACCCTCAAAAAGCCATCACCGGCATGTTTACCTCAGGAGTGGGGCTGACTGAAGAGAGAGCCACACGCTTGAAAAAGGCAGGCCTTTATTCACTGACTGTTAGTTTTGACAGCGCGTATGAGGATAAGCACGACTATGTAAGAGGCAGAAAAGGAATTTTTAAAAATGCGGTTGAAGCAGTTAAAAACGGACTTAAGGCAGGATTGCTCGTAAATATGTACGTGGTACTTTCCAGGGGCAACGTAAACGAGCTTGAAGAATTATACAAACTCGCAGCAAACCTTGGTGTTCATGAGCTCTCCTTTTATGAAATAGTCCCCACTGGTAGGTGGATAGATCATGCCTCTGAAATCATGACCCCAACAGACATGCTTAAATTTGACAATTTTGTTTCCGGAGCAAAGGTAAAAGAGGGGCCCAGAGTCTTTGCAATTCCTCAAGTCATGAGAACAACAGGCTGCATGGCAGGCAGGAAGTGGCTGCACATTACTCCGGAAGGGAATATTCTCCCGTGCGCTTGTATCCCTATTCCGTACGGTAATGTACATAGAGACAAAGTAAAGGATTCCTGGAAAAAAATTAGAGAAGATCCGGCATACAACGCAAAGTATTGCCTTATGAGAAATCCAGAATTTAGAGAGAAGTATCTGAGAAAGAAAGAAAAATAAGATGCAGGAGAGTCCTGCAAAAGAAATTAACCGTTTAAGCAACGCAAATTATGTTTTATGAGACTAATTAACAAACCCTCAGACTAAACCTGATCTCTGAAGGGTCATCAGGTCTTCAGTAGTAAGTTTTGCACCGCCTTTGAACTTGTCAAAGATGGACTTTGCATCCTTCTGAAGTTCGGACTTGACAACGCGGGACTTTCCATCTTTGTCCTTTTTCTTTAGTTTGAAAATTTCTTTGTCAAGATCTCTTATTTCTTTTTGAGCATTGATGAAAATCTTGTGCTGTTCGTCAGCTGCTTCCTGTGCTTTTACAAAGTCCCTGTGGGCGATGTCAGATTCTGCCCTGGTTCTGTCAGCTTCCTTGAAAGCGATAATCATTTTCTCATGATGCTCCTGGGCCTGTCTGGCATACTCTGCCATCTGTATATGGTCTTCGGAAGCTTCGTCCCTGATCTGCTGAGCTTCGTCAAGGATATTCTTCAGTTCAAGGTTGCTTTCCAGCTGGACTTTCTTGGCCTGGTACTGCTTCTGTAGCTGAGTAATCTTACTAACAAGCTCTCTTTCCTTACTTGTGCTCAGTACTTCTGTCTGCTGCGTGAATTCAAGACGATCTATATCTTTTCTCAGAGCTTTTATAGATGGTCCGCCCAGGTTATTCTGTTTCCTGATGGAATCGGCCTTTGAAAATAATTCGTTCGCCCTTGAATTTGTTTCATCGCGCTTATTCTTGTACTCACTGACCTTCTCATTTACTTCGTCTCTGAGGATTTTCAGTTCCTGAGCTTCGTTGATAAGGTCTTTTGTTTTCTTATTCAGTTCGTTACGCTTTGCGGCAAGAGCACTAGCTTCAGTGTTTAAAACGTTTCTTTTTTCCTTGGATTCTTCAGAAATGTCTTTCAGATCTGATCTTTTTTTCTGTAATTCTTTTAGCATCTCTTATTGTGCCTCCCGATCCAGCAAAAAAGCTGGCATTTTAGTAGTTTTACTGTTCGATGTCGACATGCTGTGCCTGATTACAATATGGAAAAGAAAGAGATTCAATAATAAGGCTAATGGATTTGATCTCTTTTGGATAACCACATCCGTATACTCCCTCCGGACGTGTGTTAGATTGAAAGCTATGGTAAAACCAATCTTCTCAAGAAGGCTAACCCTTTCTGCAAGCACTTTCCCGAAATCAAGGTCTCCACATATAGCTTTCTTTGTAATCTCCTCTACTTTGCTTATAACACCTGCAGCTTTGGCGAGCGCATCGATGGCCTCAGAATATGTAAGAGCACTACCCATATTAAAAACAATTATTTTGTTTTCTGTAGAATTATTCATAGGACAGTTCACTTAATCAAAACCTGGACCTGATAGTTATAGATGTATGGGGACCGTTTCCCGGAGAAAGGACATGTTGCCCGAGGTACCATTTTACAGGGTACATCCGCAGCATTAGATAACATACTTGCCCTGACATTAAAAGCCCACCAAAGGATTATCGTTTTCAAACATAATACGGGTTCTGCAAAACAGACCACAAAACAACAGCATCGATGTCAACGTTTTTGATTGAAATAAATCACATTCCTTTTAAGCTTTTCGGAGGGGGGACGAAATATATCGAATAAAAGTGATACATAAAAAATTCATTTGTGAGACACCTGCGACATACAGGCAGTATGCCAAAGGATTAATAAACCTCTTTGGAATTCCATTATTGAACAAAAGGTTAACCAGGATTTTGAAAAAAATGGTCAACATAGGTTTTATAAAAATGGGCAATCTAGGAATGAGCCAGGTTATTAATCTGATTCAGGATGAGATTGCGGCGCGAGAAGGAATTACAGTAAGGGTATTTGGAACGGGTGCAAAGATGAGTCCTGCCGAAGCTGCAGCTACTGAAAGCTTCAAGCAGTGGAAACCAGATTTTGTCGTGATTATTAGCCCTAACGCTGCAGCTCCTGGTCCAACTGCAGCCCGTCAAGTATGGAGTGACTTCCCTTGCATTGTAGTTTCAGACGGCCCGACAAAGAAAGAAGCAAGAGAAGCTCTTGAGCAGGAAGGCTTCGGGTATATCATTCTCCCGGTAGATCCACTTATCGGAGCAAAAAGAGAGTTTCTGGATCCTGTGGAGATGGCAGATTTCAATTCCGATGCTATGAAAGTGCTTTCCATCTGCGGTGTTGTAAGACTAATACAGGAAGAACTGGATAATATAGTTCATCAAATAAGCTCCGGAAAGTCTGGCAAAGAACTAGAACTTCCTCATATCTTTGCAAAACCTGAAAAGTGCGTTGACTATGCAGCTTTCGCAAACCCATATGCAAAAGCAAAAGCTCTTGCTGCTCTTCATATGGCTGAAAAAGTGGCACAGGTTAACTTCCCTGCCTGTTTTATGCTAAAAGATGTCGAACGGATATGCTTGACTGCGGCAGCAGGACATGAGATAATGAGAGCTGCTGCCGAACTTGCAAATCAAGCAAGGGAAATTGAAAAATCCAACGACACTGTTTTCAGGCAGCCTCACGCAAAGAATGGCACTTTACTTAGAAAAACCAGATTATTTGAAAAACCGGAATAAAAAAGGAGAATCGTTGAGGATTTGAGAGGGATATTCTTAAGCAATGGACCTTTCAATCCCCAGTATTATTTTTTTGCGCTTTCGACCTCTTCCATTACAAAAACATATTCCTGAAAAACTGCTGGAAGGTCAATGGTAGTCAGAATATCGACAATTCCGAGAGCTGCAACGACATTGCCATCTTTTGAGCGGATGGGTGCAACAACTACATGCTTTCCTTTATACGTACCTTCAGTGGGAACTTCGTGGGCAACCTGATTTGTTTCCAGAACTTTTTCCAATACAGGTCCTGTGTAGTCCCTTTCAAGGATTTCTCCTTTCTCAAGACGAAGCCCTTTTCTTTTAAGACTTCTGATGGTTGTAGGAATCCCAACAAGCGAATGCACAGCTATTGCAATTGCCTCAAGATCTTCAGGTCCTGAGTCTTCGGATATAGTTAGTGAATTGATATTATCACCCTCGTAAATTGCTGGCGAAAAGTACGGGAAAAAGCCAGGAAAATCCCGGAATTCAAAAATCGCCTTTCATTTTCTCCGGCCATATTAGAATCTATTTTTCCAAAGAATATATAGTCACTCATTACTCTCAAGTGCTTTTATAAATGCCTGTTTATGACGTTCCCCTGATTCATGAATCCCTCCCAGATCTCCGCGAGCTGCTCTACAGGGATAATGCTGGATTAACAGCCCTGATTTAGGTGGGGCGTCTTTAACCGGAAGCCCAATAATTTCTTTTGCCATGTGCCATGTGCTTCCACAGGGAGCACCTTTAATCACCTTCACTTCTGAGATTTTTCCGTTCTCAGTCTTAACTTTCAGGATAGGAGATCCAAAGATGTCCGTAAATGGCCTGTTGAACTCATTGGGTTCAAGGCTACAACAAATCTCATCCACCTCAATATCCATACCTGATGCTTCTGAAATTTTATTGAGTTCGGGAATTGAAGCCCTGGAAGGTCCCCCCGGAACTATCAGGGAACGCACGCCAGCCTCTGCCGCAAGTTTTGCAATTGAAGATGTAAGGTCCGGATGCAGGGAATAGGTAATTATTATCTCGGCAGAAAATACGCTTCGGTCAAAATTGATTGACTCCAGAAATTCATCAGGCTCTTCAATGAACATGGGCACGAACTCAGGCAAGTCAGCTGTTATAACTGAAAAATCACTGTGCTCCTTAACAGTTTCAATCAGACGGTGCCCATATATGCCCCTTGTGATAACTCCGATTACAGTCATTACTCTAAGCTATTTTGAATATTGCATAAATAGATGCTCATTTTATTTGGGATAATGACTGAAATTTGTCAGCTACTAAACTTCGTGTAGAGTTTAAATACACTCAGTACGTTTCTGTAAGAACCTTTAAAGTAAAAAAGACGGTCATTATGAGAGGAAAACTAATCACATTTGAAGGCATTGATGGTTCAGGTAAAAGCACGGTTGCCAGAAAGCTTAAGGAAAATCCAGAAATTAATGCGTTTGAACCTGTTTTTACCCAGGAGCCGACAAGAGGCACCCTTACCGGAACCGCTGTAGAAAAAGCTATCCATTCAGATATTGACCAGCTTGCTGAGCTCTTCCTCTTTACAGCCGATCATGCCGAGCATCTGGCAAAGCTTGTAAAACCGGCACTTGAAAGTGGAAAATCAGTTATCTCTGACCGTTATTCTGACAGCCGCTATGCATATCAAAGTATTACCCTGAAAAAGCACCTGGATAATCCTCTTGAGCGGATAAAAAATCTGCACAAAGGCTGGACAGTTGTCCCTGATCTGACTTTTCTGTTTGATATCGACCCTGAGCTCTCAATTGAGCGCTGCGGCAAGAGGGGAGATCAGAGTAAGTTTGAAAAGATAGATTTTTTGCAAGGAGTTCGAGAGATTTTCCTCAGGCTCGCCGATGAAGAACCTGATCGCTTCATCATAATCGATGCTTCTCAGCCTCCCCAAAAAATTGAAATCAGAGTCACATTAGAGGTCCTGGAATTTTTGCGCCGGAAATGAAAAAGAAAGAATTCAAATTTGACCAGTAATGTACTTTAGATAGAAGTTTCATCACTTAGAGCTTGTTATCGTCAGCAAACTTAAGCAGTGCTTCCCCGAGCACCCTGACATGTACAGGATTAAGGTTGAACCTGGACCTTTTTACTCCTCCACGCTCTTTTGCAAGCTCGACATATTCCTTTTCGCTACCATAACGGTCGCTGTGAGCCAGTGAGATGGTCATATACCAGCCTCCCCCCATCTTAATCTCCACATACCCGTCTCCGCTTCGTTCCTCAACATTTTCTTCCATCTCTTCATCAGGTACATTTTCCTTTACCATTTACAAGCCTCAAAAATCTTGGTCTTAGATTGGAATCCTTTGTTCGGATATAAAGATACCTACTAAATTATGACTTGAATAGAAGACTCTATTTGATCATAGCTTGAAAATGAAGTAACTTTCGATTATACTCTATTTAAACTCAAGATAGAGAAAAACTTTTTTCAATGACATTTATCCGCTTTCATATCCGGATCTCACTACTTCCGGAGAAACCAGGCCTGAGTGAATTGCAGTTGCAATCAAAGCTCCTCTTATCCCTAGTTTTTCAAGGGTAAAAAGGTCTTCCATATCACGGACTCCTCCGGCAAGCAGTACACTGTGTTTGGAGTGTTTAACCAGTTTTTGAAGGCATAAGGGATCAAAACCTGACGCAGTACCTACTCTGTCAAGATCAAGAAAAATAAGGTCTTTAAGCGGGAAGTTATTCAGTACCTTTATTATTTCAAAAAGATTTTCAGAAATTTCAGGGTCTTTCTTCAGGACTTGTCCATGCTTTATATCAATACTGACACTGATCCTTTCAGGATTTCCTGAAGCTGCGTTTTTAATAACTGAAAGCGTACCTGTTTCTGTGCCTATGATAGCAGTACCTGCAATAGAAAGAGCTTTATCTACATCCCCCATGGACGAAATTCCGAAATCGAGCATCGTATTTGTTTTTTGGGTTACTTCCCTGATAATTTCGGTATTTATTTCGTTAGATCCCTTACCCTGCAATCTGTTGAGGTCAGCAATATAAACTTCTCGGGGCTGCAGGAAATCGACTATATTCAGGGGATCGGAACTATTGCAGATTTTACTTGAATTCGAAACCAGTCGGTACTTTTCCCTGATGCCGCCTTTTGCAAGAACTGCGCTACGGTTAAATATATCCATTACAAAAACTACTCGGAACATACTTATTCAATAGCTGCATCATCCTATAAAATATATAAATAACTAATGTTGTATAAAAAAATTAATATTCATAATGTGGTCTTAATTTCACGCTTTATTAGAGGATTTCTATGAAAGTACTTATAAGTCCAGTAGATAAGGAGGAGGCAATTATCGCTTCCAATGGCGGCGCTGACATTGTGGATGTCAAAAATCCGAAAGAAGGTTCACTTGGGGCTAATTTTCCCTGGATAATTAAAGAGATAAAAGAAGCTGTAAATGGCAGGCAGCCGATAAGCGCAACTATAGGCGATTTTAATTTCAAACCGGGGACAGCCTCCCTTGCAGCTTTTGGAGCAGCTGTTGCTGGAGCGGATTATATTAAGGTCGGGCTTTACGACATCCAGACTCGGGAGCAAGCCCTCGAGCTTTTAACTAAAATAACGAGAGCTGTAAAGGATTATGATGCGACAAAGAAAATCGTTGCTTCCGGATACTCTGACTACGAACGTATCAACTCGATTTCTCCGTTGTTGCTGCCTGAAGTTGCGGCAGAGGCGGGAGTGGATGTAGTAATGGTAGACACCGCAATTAAGGATGGAAAATCCACTTTCGAATTCATGGATGAGAAAAAGCTGAAAAAGTTCACTGACCTGGCACATGAATACGGGCTTGAAAACGCAATTGCTGGTTCCCTGAGATTCGAAGATCTTCCGACACTTGAAAGGATAGGCCCAGACATTATAGGCGTTAGAGGTATGGTTTGTGGAGGAGACAGGAGAACTGCTATCCGGCAGGAACTGGTAGAGAAACTTACAGCTGAATGCCAGGCTTAGAAATGGCCGAAAAATAATTATATACATTTAATCTCTTTGAACCAGATGTTTTTCTTCGGACATATCGGAATAACTCTGGGAATATTTTATTTTTTAAAATGTTTTTCCTCAAAAAATGACTTTTGGACATCCGTTCCGTATATTGTCTTAGGATCACTCCTACCGGACATAATCGATAAACCTTTAGGCCGGATAATCTTTGCTGAAGCTATAGGAAGTGGGCGCATCTATGCCCATACGCTACTTTTTGCAACTTTATTAGCTTTGGTGGGCTACCATTTTTATTGCCAGGGAAAACCTGAGCTTCTTATTATTGCAGCAGCCTCTTTTTGTCATTTGCTTGAAGACAATATGTGGAATAGTCTCGAGGTCCTCTTATGGCCACTCATGGGCTGGGGGTTTCCGAGAGATACAATTTCAGGGAGCTTTATAGAATATCTTATGTTTATATTCACCAGATCATATACAGTCGCTTTTACAGAGGTTTTTATCTCAGAAATAATCGGACTGTTTATAATTATCTCCCTTACTGGAAAATATATTCAATTGAAAAAAGAGCACTCATTAGCGAAGCAGTAAAAGTCTCAAATTTTTAAGGCCTGTGCTCATAGATTTCTATGTTAAGGGAGTCATAGATTTTTTGAACTTTGTAGTCTCTCGAAGAATTTTCGTAAAAAGCCGGTTCTTCGCTGTGCTTATGCTCACTCTGGCTGAGAGACTTTGAATATGTGGTAACTACAGAATAGAACGGCTCGTTTATCTCCGGATAATTGGAAGATAAGTTATAGTTATCATTTAAGCCTTCAGGCACGACAAATTCATCCCCCTCACCTGAGGATACGATATGAGGATATGTATCTTTTACCTCTGATAACCAGTGAATTCCATCAGCCTCGTTTATCGAAGTTCCTTCTGATATACCTCCGGAATACGGAGAACTAAAGCAAGTGAAAAATCCCAGAGTCCAGAGAAGGCAGAGAATCATAACTGCTGAACCAAGACCAAGAGTATAACCTTTCCTGAGGAATATAACGTAGAGAGAATACCCCAACAGAGGAATCTGGGCCAAAATGACGAAACTCAAATTCTCAAACCTATCCACAGGATAAGGAATAAAGGGGTTAAAAAGGAAGGCCAGTTCTAAGAAAAAGGTGAAAATGTACATGGCCAAAAAGCGAGGATACCTGCGGACAAAATGGTGACAAAATCTTTTACGGTTCTGCCATACGATTATCGAGTTGATCAGAATAAAGATTAACGGAATATAGTACTTACCGTAATGGAGATTGAAAAAGTGAATGAACTCGAAAAAACCACTCTCTGTCTCTGGCAACCTGAAGAGACCAGTAGTCATCAATGTGTTAGTGCTCCAGGAAAGAGTTTGGAAGGAGATCTCGAAAGAGTGAGGAACATATTTCTCATAGAATAAGAATATTACTGAGGTAAATGATAGAAAAATAAATATCGGAACCTTTCGTCCTGAGATATGTAGGGAATCCTGGGAGAGAAAACCAAAGCTCATAATTTTTTGGAAGATCCCGGACTTCATTGATTTAAGCGAAAGGATTAGAAATACAAAAAAACAAGCGATATATGCGAAAACGAAAGGATCTCCCAATGGAATTAAAGGTATCATGAAAAGGAAGCAAATAACCATTTCCCGGTTTTTCCCGGAAAGTGCATTTCTCATAACAAAAAGGTAGAGTGGTACGAGGCAAAAACATAGGTAGTAAGGAGATGTAGAGAGCTGGAAGTGACCGAAGTAGGGAATAAGGGAAGAAAGAAAGGATACCGAGACAAGTTTCTCCCGGCTCATGAAAACTCGGTAGAAAAGGAACATTCCGGTTATAAACATAATTGAAAAGAAAACCGGCAAAAAATAAGAGAGTGTTGCCACACGCATTCCTGAAACCAAAGCCAAAGCTGAAACGAATAGAGGGCCTGTGGTAGAAAGGCTGGAAAGACCTGAGATTCCATTCTCCCCTGCAAGGCCAATGTATGAAAGTTCGTCACCTCTGCCTACAGAGAGGTAGCCAAGCATGTAAGGAATTATCATAATGGTAATGTGTACTAGGAAAAGTACAAGGACTGCACTCATTTTTCTGTATGCGAGGAGAAGAACACAAGCTGAAAGATAACAAAAGAGCAAAGTTAAATATAAACTGAATGGGAGCTGCTCATAGATGTTGATTGTATATCCTTGAGGCTGGATTCCCCTTAAAATGAAGAGACTATAGACCAGTAGTAGCAGAGTAATTGAGGATACAAAACTTAATATGTTATTTGTAATCTTAGTCAATGCGTCCCCCATCCTTTATGAGAGTTACAGAATCCAGTTTCCATACACAGCAATACAACTATATAGTACTATCCATAAAGCAGTAGGTTCATTTATATAGTTTTTCGTTTTTAAAGGAAGCCAGTGAGTCCAAATACTTTTTTTCCCAAGATTTTTATTATTCATTTCTCCTCGTCTTATATTTCTAAACCCATTCATCCAATCAAATAATAAATAGTTATGCCTGGGCGCAGGTTGATATTAATCCTCAACCTAATTAATGTTTTCATGCATTAATTACTTATAATTAAAGTCTTTCGGATTTAACCGTCATGAAAGTTTATGAGTTATATCCATAGTTGGGGCACTAAGGTTAATTGAGACCTAAATACAATTCGGCATTATAAAAGAATTATCCAAAACACTCTGAAAAACAGAAATTACTTTAATGTGGGATTTATATCCCGGAATAATTTCTTAAGCATATTTTATCAACATGTTCTAGCTTATTAAAGATATAGCGTATCCTCTTTTCAACAAGATTTCCTTTTAAACACCAATAGAGAGGCCTCTGGTTCCCAATTGAGGGAAATCTGGCACACGAGATATCTATTGAGTGGAAGTAGAAGACTGTATGCCCTCGTCTCAAGCATTGAACAAGCCCGTTTAATACGAGTGAAGCCCCCAGAAACCGAAGTATTGGCCCCCCACATGATGGAACTTTGATTATATTTTGATAATAGGGCCAGGGAAACTCAATGAAGTTTCGATCAGTACCTACCTCTAGCCCATTTTCTGCAGGGTGGTATGGGATAGAAGAGACTGAGTTAAGGACAGAATCAGTTTTATTATAGAGAGAATTTACTGATACTGAGCTGTCGTACTTGAATCCAAGACGTTCCAGGGAATCAAGCATCCAACCCCCCACCAGAGCATTCGGAGCTCTGTACCCCACAACTTTTTCTCCGGAAATTCTTTCAAGAATTTTTTTTGCTTGAAGTGTCCTATTCTCAAATTCATCGATGCTCATTAATTTTTTCTTCGTTTCCGGATCTATTTTACAGCTGTGACTGAGTCCGTGGCATGCAAGTTCATGCCCCCTATCCACAATTGATTCGATTAATCCAGGATAGTACTCTACAATGTCCGCAACCGCAAAGAATGTGGCAGTTATATTAAATTCATCGAGAAGATCCAGTACTTTCTTTGTAGGCTCTGTCAAGAAGTCATATTCGCCTTTCCAATTTTCAAAGAACTCATTAACATCTCTATAAACAGAATATGGAGAACCGCAAACTGACGGAATATGATACCAATCCTCAAGATCTACGGTAACCGAGAGACTGCCTTTCATAATGCCCCCGCACTATCAATTGACTCTTAAAAGGTTAAAATATTGATATTTTTACGCAAAGTCCAATGATACTTAAGTCATTCATATCTCGCTAACTAAAAACCTATTATGTAGGAGAATATCATAAGAGTATAAAAATTTTTTGAACATTCATGTTAAAGTTAAACGAGTATGATATGTATATCAGAATTATTATTGTATAGTAATGAAGGGATGTACAGAACAATAAAAATTATAAATAAATATAAATATTTGTTGAACGAATATATGAATTCCTTAACCCAATAAATAAATTTTTATCATTATAATGTAATAAATAGCTTATTGAGATACAAAATGACTGGAAGTGTTGAAAAACACAGATTTAAAAACGAAAAGAAAGAATCACTTTGTTTTTCAGCTTTTACTTTTTTAATTATATGTACAATTCTTTCATTATCTGTCGCATCTTCTGCCAAACCTTCCGGTGAGATAGTCTATGTAGCTACGGATGGGAAAGGTGATTTCAACTGTGATGGGAGTGATGACCAGGTAGAGATAAATGAAGCTCTTGCTCATGTGGCAGAAAAACAGCAGTATACGACAGTATATTTAAAGGGCCCTAATACCTATGTAATCTCAGACAGTATTTTCATTGGAAGTAACACCACTTTTGAAGGAGATCCCACAGCTGTCGTTGAACTTACGGATAAAGCAGGGTGGAAGAAAGAAAAGCCTTTAATTACACAAATGGATAGTGCCGGAAACCAAAATATTATCATTAAAGGTTTTGAGATTGACGGGAACCATGGAAAAAACAATGATAGAAACAGAGGAAAAGGATATTACAATCTGGTCTATTTTTCCAACTCCGAAAATATACAGGTCCATGACATGTACATGCATGACAGCCACGGCGATGGACTGAAGGCTATAAGAGGCTACAAATATCAAGTTCTACAACAACTCGGTATATAAGTTAGGGCACGACGCCCTTTATATTATTTATTCTTCAAATGTGGAAGCCTGGAACAACAATATAACTTGCAGGACAAACAGTGGTCTGAGAATTTACAATACTAACCACGTATCGTTTCAAAATAATATCATTGACTCCGAAGGAGAAGGAGGGGCAGGAATTGAAATCCAGAAAGTTGGCCCGGAAACGGTGATGGATGATATAGAAATTTTCAATAATCTTCTGTATGAGACTAATGCTTGCGGGATCTGGATTACAGGTTATGGATCCGAGTATTCCAAAAATTCTGCAAAAAATGTGTTCATCCATCATAACAAGTTCTATAAGACTGGCATTGACCCCAGTTTTAATTGGGTCGGAGGTATTGTAATCAATGGCTTTCAAGACACTCTTATAGAAAATAATTTGTTTGATGGATGCTACGGCGCAGCCGTTGCCCATAAAGAGATTAGTAATCAATTTTCAGCTCCAGGTTCGGGATATACAACTGTTGTAAAAAATAATATAATAATTAACACACAGTCCAGTCCAGGAGCAGGGAAAGGGTACGCTATTTACAATAAATTGAGAAAAACTCACTCATTCATCCTGGAAAATAACTGCCTTTCAAATAATGCAGGTGGGGATTATTTATATGCAAACTCTACGTCTGATATTAACATTGATCCTGAGTTTATAGAACAGGTGAGCAAAAATGAGTCAATGAGAAAAAATTTCCCATGGATTGAAGCATTGTCTGCGGGGCCGCACAGACCTTATCAAAGAGGTGAAAGCGGATATCAGATAGGACAAGATAACTTTATATCGAACCTGATAAGAGCTTTCTCAAATCTTTTAAGGTTCTTAAAGAGATTTTTTTTAAATCTGTTGATTATTTCTGACAACTGATGATAAAAAAGATCCGGAAAGATAATTTTCCGGATTTTAACGAGCAATCCCTGCCCTTTCATTCCTTTTCTTCTCGACCTGCATGTCAAAAAGCATTCCGAAAAGAAGCATCTGAAGTCCTGCACCTATTACAAGGAAACCAAGCAAAGGATAATAGGAAGGAAGAGGATTATTCAACAACATTTGCAAAATACCCCATAAACCTAAAAGAATACCTGCAGGAAGGGAAATCATTCCAAGGAAATAGAACAAAACAAGAGGATGAAACTCCAATACTGTATATTTAATCCTTAGCCTCCATAGAAAACCTCGGAAGATCATGGGACCTACTTTACGAATGTACTTTCCATATCTGATCTTTGATTTTTCGTTACCGTAACGGGCAGGTATAACCACATCCATTACTCTCATGCTAAAAGCATTAAGTTTAATCAACAAATCGTTACAATAACCATAATAAGGATAGACTGAATCTAGATCAATAAGCTCCAGAGCCTGCCTGGAAATAGCAGTATATCCATTTTGCGGATCCATTATCTGCCAGTAGCCGCTACCTATTTTTGTTATAAAGCTGAGCATAAGGTTACCAAGGGATCTCCATTGGCTCATTCCGGTCATAAAATCCTCGGTGAGCAACCTGTTGCCTTTTGTATAATCAGTCTTCCCTTCGATGATTGGGAAAAGCAACCTGGGAAGTTGGGCAGGATCCATCTGGTTGTCCCCAGCCATTACCGCAACGATATCCATTTCATCTTTAAGGGCAAGTTTATATCCGTTCATTATGGCTGCGCCCACACCCTTATTAACCTCATGGCGTAAGTATACGACTCTGGGATCTCCGAATTTTTTGACAATATCACCAGTTCGATCTATACTACCGTCATCAATTACGTAGATCTTATCTATATACTCAGGAATACCTCTCAGAGTCTCGGCAATAAGCAATTCTTCATTATAAGCTGGTACGACAACTCCTATCCGCGTGCTCTCAAGTTTTCGAAACATCGGATCTACATCAAAACTAAGATAGTTGACCTTTAATTTCTCGGTCTTTGATGCGGAGAGCAGGGATTTTAGAGACATATGCTCTTTATCTGAGCTAATTTTCTGTAGAGAGTCTGAAGTTACGGCAATAAAACCCATTTTTTCTTTAAATGTATTTTTCCCATTAAGAAGCATTACTGTTTCATGTTCATTAGAGAGACGGCAAGGCCAGGAACCCACAGATAGATCGAAACCCTGCCTCAGTGGCTCAAGGACATGAGAAAGCAAATCTATATCCTGCATACATTCAGGGTAGATCAGGACTACTATCTCCGAATCAAGAGATGCCCTGTAAAGAGCTTTTAGTAATGATTCCTCTCCCCGTCCTATAGGAACAACTCGCGCTCCGCCCAGAGCTGCTACTTCCATGGTTCTATCAGTAGAGCCTTGATCAAGTACAAGTACACGATCAGCGTAACTTGCCGCCAGCAAGACTTTGCTTCCAATAGATGCCTCCTCATTCTGAGCTGGAATCAGAACAGTAAATTCATGCTTCATCAACCTATCAGTAAGTTGAGAAGGCGCAGACACTACGCTAATAGGATCGGAAATCAGAGAATTAAGACCAAATGTAAGGGTCGAAAACAAACCCAGTCTACCCCCTTATACATCTGCATACGCTATAACCCCCTTTATGTGTATAAATGCAAAAATATTAAAGGCTATCATACAAAAAAATATTAGACTAAGGGATATATAAAGTTAACACTTAACTTAGATAAGTTTAAAAAAATATTAAATATGAAAAATAAAAGAAATAGTGTTCTATGAGAGAATTCTCAGAAGAAAAGATTAGATTACATAATAAAAACGATATTGAACAGGAAATAGTGATCCAGTACTTATTTATGAATAATCCATAGTTAAATCCAATTGAGTCAATGCTTATTTCTGAAAAATTTACATATGTTAAGGGAAAAGAGTCTAACAAATATTAGCAAATAAAGGAACATTTGGGAAAAGTATTAATCTAATGAAAATACAACTATTTTAATAATATTTAATTATAAACATAAACATAGAAAAATCATAGGTGTAAATTCCTAACTAAAAAAATTATAGAACCTCTTAACATCGTTTTCTGGGAATATAATATCCTCAAAACTTTCTAATTTTAAAGAATGTCTGCCTGAACCCAAAATCAAATTTTTAAAATTTTAAGTGCTATTTTTAAGATTTAAAGTGCTCGAACAATTTTCGCGATTTTTGCTGACACCGACTTTGTAAAACATATTACAGGAGAATAAAATTTTGAAACAACTTTCATATAACCTCATTCAGGGAGAAAAATAAAATACAAGAAGAGTGTATTAAATATTTGAAGGAGTAAAAATAAAAAAATAATATCATAAGGAACGAAATGCTTAAAAAATTAAGTTAAGAAGAGATTTATGAATTCTTAGCAAAATATGCACTTTAATCCTTATAAATGAACTATAATTTCCCTCAATAATTTTAAAACTGAAAAAAATATTTTAAAATTGGCATATTGATGCTAACTAAATCTGCTGGGTATAAATGAGAATGTGCCTACTGAAGAAGGACATGAAGCTTAATATACACAAGGAAAAAATATTTTATCAGCGAAGGATTTAACTATTAAAAATTATCATAATGTTGAGTTGTATGGAAATAGTTAAAAAATACGTGAGCAAATTTACTCAGAATCTTGACGTAATTTTTGGCTTAATGGGGATCAGTCTAGGAATATTAATTGTTTCTTTATACTATTTGAAAAATTTGAACCAGCAAGACATAGGAGTTACTATTCTATCTTCCTGTTTAATCTATATTTTATTTAGAAAGAAGTTTAAAAATGAGGCATCTATATCTTCAGGCAAGGATAGGCTAAAGAGGGTACTTGGTCTTCTATTTTATATAATTTTTCTTACCTGCGTCTTATTATACAATACAAGCCCGTACTTCAGACCTTTATCTTATTTCATACTAATATGTGTCCTTGCAGGCATTATTGCTTCTGAAATTCTTTATGTTAAAGAGGGAGACAGCGTAATCTCTATCCTGCTACAGATATTCCTGCTTTCAATACTCATAAGAGTCGGAGTTTTTTACAATTTTCCTAGCCTGATGGGTTATGATGCTTATTTCCATGCTAACATGGCGAGGATAATAACAGACACGGGATTTGTTGCTCCTTTTCAAATAAGTGGCAAATATTTCTATTATCCAATTGTTCATATATTTATTTCAATTACTCAGATAATAGGTAAAACAAATCTAAAGGATGCAATATTTTATTCGATAGGTTTTGCCAATATTTTCATAACAGCTTGCATCTACCTGATAGGAAAGAAACTTGAAGGCCCTCAGATGGGTCTGCTGGCCGCTCTCCTGATAAACTTGAATAACCATAACATTGTTACCGGGATTGCAAATATAACCGCAGGTTCACTGGTCCTATGTTACTTCATATTCATTATATATACAATTTTCAGCGAAAAACAGGAAGTGAAGTATACAGGATTAGTCCTGTTAATTTCAATTCTGATAATAGTGACCCATCAATTGACAACCTTTGTGGTACTTTTAGCTTTAGTTACTATTTATGCTAGTAAATACATGCACCGACACCTGTATAAAAATCCCCGACTTAAAACTACAGGTTTCAGTTACATGCTCTTTTTTTTAGTTAGCATGCAAACTTACTGGACTTTCACATACGTCCACGGAGATATTTCATTTTTTGAGATGATTCTTAAGCCGCTTATTGGAGTGTTGCAGGGAGGATCAGCTTATTCAAGCGACGAACTGATCGTGGGCTCAATAACCAATCAGAACGCATTGGAAACACTCATACTCCATATAAGTTATTTAGCTCTGCCTTTTTTCGCAATTGGAGGAGTATTAGCATATTTTTCCCGTGAAGACATCAAAAAGATAAACAAATTCTCTGTTGCTTTAGTGGTTATAATCCTGTACGGCTTAGCTTATGGGGTTCCTCTGCTAGGCATGAGAAATCTTCTGACAAGTAGATGGTTCCCCCTAATAGCAGTATTTCTCTCACTGGTGGCTGCTTCATTCATGTTGAAAATCGTAAGCCTCTGTGGTGTTAAAAAGACAAAAATTCCCGCAATCTTCATAACTGTCCTATTATTTTCATTTGTAATGATTACGACACCAGCTATCGATAAAGACAATCCACTTGTCGCAAAAGATTCAACCGTAAGAAATCAGTTCAAATATGTAGAAATCTATGCTATTGAAACAATAACCGGAAAATACTCTGGCAGTATACTGATGGATTCACCTTATGACAGTTGTCTTTTCTATAGTGGTTCTAAATTCGATTCCAGTAATGAAAAGGCTTTTGATATTAGTAATGTTAAAACGGGAGAGATCAAAGGAAATCCTATGGTCCTGCTGCGAAAATCAACACTTACTGAACCTGTCTCTCTTAACGATCCCGAACGCTATGGTGTAGATTTTGTCCAGGCAATTCCGGAAAAATTCTTCAACATGTTTGAAACACGAGACTATGCACTTATATACAATAATGAAGAAGTATCCGCTTACATTAAAGAAGGACAAGAAGCCAAGAGATAAAATTTCAAATTTTTTACGTTGGAAACAATATGTCAAATTTCGTAGTCAATGTGCTAAAACTCGTATCCGGAAGTGTTACTGCACAGATCCTGGGCATACTTCTCGTACCTATAATCACCAGAATATACAGTCCTCATGACCTGGGAATTTTCCAGATTTTTCTTTCCATATCAAGCATACTTATAATTTTCTCTACTTTTTCTTATCAGTTTGCAATAATGCTGCCGAAAACAGAAGAAGATTCTGCGAATATTGCTCTCCTCTGTGCAATACTGGTAACTCTTATATCTTTGATTACAGTCATAATCGTGCTTTTGCTGCCGGAAGGAGTTGATCAGTTACTCAATGCTCCAGGGATTTCAAATTATTTACTTTACGTTCCAGCGATAACATTCTTCAACGGCATTTTTTTTGTGCAAAATTATTGGCTTTCAAGAAAAGTGCGTTTCGGAGTTATAGCGGGATCTAGAATCGTAAACACTGTTTCAACAAAAGCATTCCAGTTAGCTGCCCCTCTTATCAGTAGTATATCACCTTTCGGCCTCATAGCAGGATACGTTGTAGGATATGGATTTGCTGACCTTTTCATGCTGAAAGGAGTAAAAAACGACTTAAAAATCTTCAGTAAAGTTACATTAAAAAGAATGAAAGAAATGGCTATTGAATATAAAAATTTTCCTTTATATAGTTCCTGGTCTACACTTGCAAACACGATTTCACCTCAGGTACCTACCTTTTTGCTTGTTTATTATTATAGTACGAGCGTTGTCGGATATTTTTCACTCGCAAACCAGGTCGTAAATATGCCCATGGGACTTCTAGGAACAGCTATACAGCAAGTTTTTTTCCAGAAGATAAGTGAGGTGAAAAATGGAAATGAGCCGGGAGATGTGAAAGTTATTGTTGGGGAGGTTTACAAAAAGCTTATTCTAATAGGCGTATTCCCGATGATACTCCTGCTTATACTTGGGGAAGAGATATTTACATTCGCTTTCGGAAAAAGCTGGTATATCTCAGGTGTATACATAAAAATCCTTGTGCCATGGATATTTCTTGTTTTTCTGTCCGCGCCAATTTCGACTCTCTACAGTATTTACGATAAACAGGGAGTCTGGTTTTCGTTCAGTATAATCCTTTTAATCTCAAGAGTTGTGGCACTGGCAATCGGGGGGACCTATGGAAGTCCTGAATTCGCACTTGGGCTGTTCAGTTTCACAGGGGCTTTATTCTTCCTATGGAACAACGCATATCTGCTGAACCTTACAGGAATTAGTAAAAAGGAGAGCGTTGAAATACTTATTAAATATACAATTATAGGCAGTATAGTTTCTTTACCATTAATTCTGCTTCAAGTACTTTCAGTGAACTTCTATTTAATTCTCCTTGCTACGGCAATAATAACGCCTATATACTATGGCATAACCTTACATGATGACCCGACGTTTAAAAGAATGTTCGCAGCCTTCCTTGTGAACATAAAAAGCAAAATCTGATCGAACATATCACTTCTAAAAATAGCTAAGTTGGGAATATACCTGGAAAAAGAAAAATTAGAAAAACTTATTTGAAGAGTATTTTCTAGTGTTCAGCCGGTCTCGCCGGTCTCTTCATGATGGGTGCTGCTATACAAAGTTTTTGCAAATGAGTATTTTTTATTCTCCAGAGTTACACTGTAGTAAGGCACCAGGTCAGGAGAAAAGCCCATAATGAAATCCGCAAATCTGGGAATATTTCCTGCCATAACATTCATGTACTCAAAATTTCTGGACTTTAAATCCAGAAACTCATTATAATATAGAAGGGCGTTTGCACCTGTCCGGCTAAAGGACGGGTTGAGCGCAGATGACCAGGTAACCGTGCATTTTTTTCCATAAAGGTTCAGATGTGCTGCCACAGCTTCTCCTTCGGGAGTTTCGGTAACATACATATAACCAATATCTTTTTCTACAACAAGATTAAACACTTTTTCGAAAAATTTTTTGGGCACTGGCATTTCAAGATTCTGTTTTTCATATACCTTAGAAAGCAAACCATAATAGGTTTCAAGGTCGTTCAAAATCCTTGTTTTGAGTCCCACTTCCTCAGCGGACTTAAGTTCTCTCCGAATCTTCCGCGAAAGGTTATTGGCAATATTTTCTTTCAGGTTCAGGTGATGAGTATAGTGAACCTCTGAGTCCCACCCGTTCCAGGTAAATGGTCTAATGTCCCCAAGTCCCGGAGCAAATACCAGGTGAATCTTGTCAAAGCTCTGCTTGCAAAGGAATTCCCTCAGGGGGTTAAGGATCTCATGAGTCTCCTGTACTTGTTTACTTGCTTTGGAGCTGGCACTTCCCTTTATAAGAGGTCCGCAGTAGTCAGTCATATTGCAGGTTGAAGACGCTATTTTCAAGATCCCTTTGAGATTCTTAACAAAAAGGGGGCATCCCCCAACAAGTTCACTGTTTCTGAAACAACCATAAATTCTGAGATCAAGGGAAAGAACATCCCTGCAAGTTTCTAACCATTGACTGGTATGAAATAAGTGTACCAGGTTGAGATTTTTCGACAAGCAGGTCCCAATCTTTGTATTCGGCTGGTGCTAATTCTCTAACTTCAATTTCGTCCATTTTAAGCCCCGATAGAGTATGTTCGTTCAGTAACTAAGTTGAAATTAGAAATTAATAAATTAATAAATTTATCATGAAATTGCACAGTTGAAATGATAAACCGTGCATTTAATCAGATCACACTAATCAAATTAACACGATTAGATGCCTTGCATAGCTTCTTTATAAACGTTGCTATGTTGTAAATATGATTACTGCCGGTCTAGAAATTAATTTTACACACTAAGTCATAAAGCTCAACTGCCTCAAGCTCTCATTCCTGAAGTCCGGATTTGCAGACCCTATCAACATTTTTCGCAACACTGTACCAGCTATAGTTTTCAGTAACATAACCCAGTCCTTTTAAACCCATTTTGCTTCTTAAATCTTGATCCTTAAGCAGCTTTAAGACTGCATCTGAAAGAGCTTCGGGGCTTTCAGGAATAACAGGAAGTCCTCCATTGGAAGCTTCAAGTAGGTCCGAAACACCACTGATATCACTTGCAACAACTGGCTTTCCGCAAGCCATATACTCATATAATTTAAGTGGAGATAGGCCTATCTTTGCATTTCGGGCAAGTATGAAAGGAGCAACGCAGACATCGCTAGCGTTTATATACACCGGCACACGGTCATATGCAACTACACCTGTGAAAATGAACCTATCTTCAACTCCGAGTTCTCTGGAAAGCCTGCGAAGTTCATTTTTCATTACACCATCTCCGACAATTAGAAAACGACACTCTGGGAGATGAGAGAGGATTGAAGGAGCTGCTTTTATCAGATACTCCAAACCTTGCCAGGGAGCAAGGTTTCCCACAAAGCACACATAAAAATTTTTGGAATCAAGGTTCAGTTCCTTTCTGCAGTCCATCTGGTCAAGAGGTTTGAAAAGAGAGGTATTTGCCCCATTGGAAACTACTACAATTTTATCTTCCGGGATACGGAAAATTTTCACAATATTTGTTTTTATTCCTGGAGTTACAGCAATTATCCGGTTAGAGAATCCAAGAGCTTTTTTAAGAATAAATAGTTTTATCCGGGATTGTAAAGTCAAGTAAGCCTTTGAAAACGAAAATTTGTCAGTTTCATCGTGTCCGGAGAGGCTTCCATCTTCGTTTTTGGTCCTGAAGAGCTTGCTTTCATCCTCAGGAATTCCATTTAATTCATAAACCATTTTTCTGAATCTGCTTTTAAAGAAGATTCCTGAAAGAAAGCCAAAGTTTGGATTGCGGGTATAGAGTACATCAAAAGTTTGTGAACTTATGATGTTTAGATAGCTTCTGAAATAATTGACAGTTAGAGAAAAAAAACTCCCTGGAGGAACATAATGACAATGGATGTTAGGTATGTTAGAAAGAGACGCCTTGTCAGTAGTAAATATATAAATCTCATTATCCAGTCGAGCCAGATTGCTAACAAGCTCGTACCTGTGGATAAGCGAACCATCAGCCAGATATAGAGGCCATACTATGTCCAGAAAAAGAATCTTCAAAATATCTACCTGCACAAAAGCTGATTTTTCAGAGTACTCATATGATCATTGTTCCCTTTTCTGTGTATCTCCTGAGTTTCGACCAAATCTTCCCGAGATTCTTGAAGATAATCTTGAAAGGCCGAATTTTTGATAATAAGATCTTATTTCAGGATCACTAATTTTTTTCTCCCGTTTAATGGCTGAACTAAGATACCCCCAGAGATATGCAACTCCTGTATAAAAGGGAGACCTCACAGAAAGATAAAATACATTAATCAATACCGCAACTGGATTTTTGCCAAGATAGTAAGCCATCCATCCGTTTTTGACAAAACCGTGCCAGAGGCCGTTTGCTGCACTTGTCTTACGCTTCTGGATCTGGATGATTTTAACGTATTGTTTGAGTTTCCACCCTCTCAGGAAAGCCTTAACATTTGAAATAGAATCCGGGGATGGTTCAACCTCGTAACCGCCGGTTTCAAAGAAACATTCTTTCCTCCAGATCCTTCCTGTGCCACGGGGAAGATTTTCATCTGTCTTTTCCCTGGAAAGTTTTCCCCCGGTATCATAATAAACTCCTCCGCTTGCAATTCCGAGAGAATTATCCTGTTTAAATTCATTCAGAAGTTTTCCAAAGTAATTTTCTTCCAGCACTGTATCGGCATCAAGAAGACCGATATATTCGAACTTGATATTATTCTCCCTGCAGAACTCAAGTGCATAATCAAAGCCCTGTTTGCAGACATAGCTGTAGTGAAAAGTAATGTCTCTTGGTCTCGGAGGCAGCCTTATGCTCTTAATATACGAATACTTTGCTCTGAGATCATTAATTATATACGGGGTATTATCAGTACTTCCATCATCAACTATCACCCATAATTCGGGTTTCACAGTTTGTCCGGTAACGGAACACGCTACCTCTGGCAAATTTATCTCTTCGTTTTTTGCAGGCGTAATCAGCAAGTATTTCCCTTCGGATTCAGGATCTATCTTCCCACCACCTGTATATTTCTTCTCCACTTGTTATCCAGGCTCCTCTCATGGAGGAGTAACTAAGCACTTTTTCGTATAGTCTTATCCAATCCTTTCGGAAGCTGCAGCCGAAAATAAAATTATGCCATAATAAGGTAATGACACCGTTAAGGCTTGCAGTAATATCAATCAGTTTTTTTGTATACTTCCAGGCCTCCTCATAAGACTTCGAAACCGCGAAAAGGGCAACATCCATGACAACTAGAGGAATTTCAAGAATCTTTATTTCCCGGTCGGTTTTCAAATTATATGGTCTAAAAGGATGGCACATTCCGTTTCTAAAACCAATTGAATTACTGTGCCCAAAAGTAGAATCATAAGTAAAACCGGCATCTGCCAATAGTTCCCATGAATCGGGTGTCCTAAATCTCAGATAATGATTGCGAAAGCCCACTATTTTTTTCCCAAGAACAGCTTCAACTCTTTTCTTTTCTCTTTTTATCTCTTCCGGATTATTAAACGAATAATAACCCCCGTGAAGGCCAACTTCCCAGCCGTTATCTGAAATCTCCCCAAGGTGATGTCCTATATCCTCGATATCATACCTGAATCGTACGGGATCTGTTTTAGCCGCGATGAAATAGAAAGAGGATTTTGCTCCGAAACTGGCTTCAAGATCCATAATCTTCGAAAAATTAAAGTATGGAGATTTTTCATTCTGTCCAAATTTCCATCGGAATTGCGAGACAGGACCGTACAAATTCAGGTTTTTCAGGTAATGGACTGAAGAAAGTAAAATGTGGGAAAGAGGCGGATAAATATCATCTACATCATGAGTCAAGCAGACAGCAAAGGTTTTGTTTTCAGGGAATTCAGTCTTCATCCCATGTTCCACGAGGTATTTGGAAACTTCGGGTTCAAAAGCCTCTTGAGGGTCTTTTTGGATGTGGAGAGCTCTACCATGCTCGTCCAGATCTTTGGCCAAATATTCTTCTTTGCAGGTGAAAAGATCCCATATTTCCTGGTTCTGCTTTAGTAGCTCATGCATAACTCTCATCCAAAACTGAACGTAAAGATATTCCGGACTTATTTTTAGGGAGATTTTCGAGAAGTTTAATCATGAATCCGGTTACATCGATTTTATCTTTGAGAAGAGCAGCCCTTTTTATGTCCCATTTATTCTTTAGCTCCGGATCCTTGAGCAGCTCCAGGGATTTCGCCAGGGCATCCTCTGAGCTATTATAATTAAAAAGCAAACCATACTTCTCCTGAAGTTCAGAGAAATTTCCCATCGTTCCCGCAAGAGTTGAAACGTAAATCGAAGGAGTTCCCAAAAGTGCACATTCGACAGCCATAGTAGCCCCCTCACCCACATAAAGAGTAGCATAGTGAAGTAGGTGATGAATTTTTTCTGGTGCGACTTTTATCCGGTACTTATCAAATTCCCCAGCTAACGGACCTTCTGAAGTTATGAATACTTTCCCCAACTTTTCCAATTCTTTAACAAGCATTAACTTATTTTCGATTCCGTGCTGCCCGACATCATGGTGTGCTCCCCAGGAAATGAAACGAAGTATCGTGAAAGGTTCATCTATTTCCACTCCAAGTTCTTTTAATATTTCAGGCTTTGGAGTAAAATAAGATGGGTGCAGGTAAGCCAGTTCATGATAACCACTGTATCGGATCTGTTTTTTTCCTGCATCTTTTAAATAGCACGTAGGAGTACAAATTACATCACAGAAAGGATAGGTTATTTTCTGGGCTATTACAGCATGTTCCGTATCGTTAAAGATTATGGATTTTTTACGTAACATCCAGGCTACCTGAGCTACATTTGGAGAAAGGATACCCATAAGCACATCAGGGTTAAATTTTTTAGATATTAAAAGGAGCTTATACTCCCTAACAAACATTTCTTCAATTAGATGAATCTTCCCTGGTTTCACTTTGCTTATAACTGTATGTGGGATTCCATAGGCATTCAACAGTTGAACTACTACATCCTTATCTCTCGAGACCACCATTACTCTATGTCCTTTTTTTTCTAAATTCCAAATCGTATTTTTAAAAAAGTGAACATGAGCCGGATGCCCGATATCTACAATAACTCTCAATATTTTCACTCCCCATGGTTTTTTACAATAATTGGATATTCAATAGAAACAAACGATTTTTATATGCATAGACTCCTGTAAAACTGAGTAAAATAATCAGCTAGAAGTCAATATGAAAGCATATGAGAGAAAGTAATATCAACAGATCAGGAATTCTTTCTGCCCTCACTGAAGAGAACTATAAATTACAGTCGACTCTTTTTCCTCCAACTTCACTTCAGGACTTTCACATCAGGATATTGTCCGGAAAACGTTTTTGTTCTCTCCTTTTTTATTCAGGAGTAACTATCAATCCCGTAGCTAAAACTCCCCTTAGCAGTGGTCTTATAAAGCTTAAATTTTTTAAGCATATAAGCCCTGTAACAATTGTAATTAACATAAGAAGATAAATTATTCAACTATAAATACTTATTGAGACAAAGTTCCACAGAACTAAATATTATATTTCATAAATTTATTTAAGTAAAATCAAAAAATTCGTAAACTCTAAAAAAACCAAAAAGAAACTGTGAAATAATTATGCTAAATCCGATCGCGAAGAAAGCAGCAATGAAACATATCATTAGAGGATATATTCCCATATCCAGAGAGTCTGTTGAAAAACGATCTCCTCTGTCTGAGACCATCAGCATTTCCTTCATTCCAAAAAGAGCGATGAGTCCAAGGATCGAAATCTGATAATATACAGGCACACCAGACTCCGTATAAAGGAAACAGATACCTGAGCCGGGAAAAGAACTTCCTGCAATTAGTCCTTCAATTCCTATTGCAAATGTTGAAAGCATTACGAATCTCCAAGAGTATGTGGAATAATTGATAAAGTATTAACTAAATTCTAGTGTAGAACATATTAAACCGTCAAACTATATAAATATATGAATGGAGTATTAAGAGTTAAATATTAAATCTTATGCCCTCATTTAGACTTGAATAGCTTTGTAGGAATTACCTGATAACATAAAAATAATTAATATATTAATAGTAAAGAAAGAATATTGAAGGATTTTCGATGTCTACAAAAAATAGAATATTTGTGACAGGAGGAGCAGGCTTTATAGGCAGCTGCCTTGTGGACCGCCTTATTGAGAAAGGGAATATTATCACTGTTTTTGATAATCTGAGTTCTGGAAAAATTGAATTCATTGAGGAGCATCTTGAGAATCCGGATTTTAAGTTGATAGAGGGAGACCTTCTTGACAATATAGAGATAGAAAGAGCTTGTAGAGACACCGACTTGGTTTTCCATGTAGCTGCGAACCCCGATGTCAGGCTTGGGGCCTCCGATACCAAAGTCCATTTTGATCAGAATATTCTGGCAACATATAATCTTTTGGAAGCAATGAGGAAAAATAATATAAGGAAGATTGCATTTACTTCCACGTCTACGGTTTATGGAGAGGCAAATATCATACCTACCCCCGAGAATTACGGTCCTCTCGTTCCTATATCCCTTTATGGCGCTTCCAAGCTTGCCTGTGAAGCTCTCATTACCTCATACTCTCATACATTTGACATGCAGGCCTGGATCTTCCGTTTTGCAAATATTGTAGGCTCCAGGAGTACTCATGGGATAACTGTTGATTTTATACGAAAATTAAGGGAAAATCCTACCCTACTGGAGATTCTGGGCGATGGCAAGCAGGAAAAGTCCTACCTACATGTTTCTGAATGTGTAGATGCTATACTGTTTGCAATAGAGAAAAGTAAAGAAGATGTAAACATTTTTAATATTGGCTCAGAAGATACCATCAGCGCTACTAAGATAGCAGAGACGATTGTGGAAGAGATGAAACTTTCTAATGTAACTTTCACCTATACGGGTGGAAAGCGGGGCTGGAAAGGCGATGTGCCGAAGATGAGATTAGGTATAGAAAAACTCAAAGAAATTGGATGGAAGCCCATTTATTCTTCGGAGAAAAGCGTGAGGGAAACTGCGAGGGCATTAATTAAGGGAGCTTAACAACTATCTAACTTTAAAGCGACTGTCCAGAATCTCAGTCGCTTTCTCGAGCAAATCTTCAGATCCTTTGTTATTTATTTTCTTTGCCGGAATACCTGCAATTCCAATATTTGGCTCGGTAAATGACTTATTTACAACTGAGTTGGCTCCTATAGCTATCCCATCTGCAATTTCTATATCCCCGAAGATTTTGGCTCCAGGACCAATATAAACATTATTTCCAATGGTCGGTGCCAGGTTGCTGTATCCCGCCTTGGTTCCAATTGATGTGCAAACATGTATCCTACAATTAGCACCTACTCTTGCACTTCCGTTAACAATTACCGTACCCGGATGACTGATGGAAAGCCCTGGACCGAAAACATTCGGTTTAATATGAAAACCGAGAAATGTACTTAGTAGATGAAATTTTAGATAGAGGTAATAATAGTAGGGTAGATAGATTTTTGATTTCTTGCAGTTTTTATAATACTCCACTTTTCTTAGTAACCTCTCAAATACCCACACCTCATCAAAGAAAATCATCGGCATTTTCCTTATTTTGCCTAAAGCAATTCTATCTGCTTCTAAATAATATTTGTAATCTTTTTTTGACTTTATCATGAACGCACTCCTCAAGTTAAAAATATGGAGTTTTTTTATTTTAAACCGTGGGGATCTTCTATGATTATGGGTATTTACATATACGGGTATGAAAGTTCTAAAAATATAAATCCTTCCCGACTTACTTACTTTAATATGTATTTTTGTAATTTATAATAAAGGTCCCGCGCTGTTACGATTACAAGCAATTTAAAGAAAAAACATATATATTATCCTATGACTCGATTGGTAAATCGAGATTATAATCGCGGGGGAGTAAAGCGTTTTACAAGAGAGATTTCATGTTTGCTGAAACCGCCAATTATGAACATTAAAAAAATATAGACAACAATTCCCATGATTGCTGTACCAAAAAGTTCGTAGATATTTGAGATAATGAAATGGGAAACAAATAGATACATTACAATAGAGGAAAAAATACTTTTTGCGATGTCATAAGAGTGAAAATCGAATACAAAATGTTTCATTGATACATGAATACAAAGCACGATCATCAAAAAATAAGAAATTAAAGTCGATACGGCAGCGCCACCTATACCATAAGAAGGTATCAGCAAGATGTTAAGAATTACATTAGATGCCGCAGCTACAATATTTATGTAAGTTATAGATCTTGTTTCCTTGACCAGAAAAATGATATTGACAAAAATTTGAAAAATGCCTGCCATAAGTCCGGAAAGGGCTATTATGGGAATTACGAACCAGCCTGAAAGAAATTCTTCAGTAGTAAAAACTCCTAATAACGGCTTTGCAAGGGCAGAAATCCCAAAGACTGCAGGAATGGTAATGAGAAGGAAATACCTTAAGGAATGTGACAGATAGATTCTTACCTGGTCTATTTTATTTTCATCAAATAACTTTGAGATTTCAGGAAGGAGAATAAGTTGTAAAGGGCTTACTAAAAGTTGTATGAGATTTCCAATAGAACAGGCTGCTGAATAGACTCCAACGCTTCCCAGACCGAGAAAATAAGTAACCAGATATCTATCACTTGATTCCGTGACCCATCTTATAAGTGCAATGGGAGTTAGTGGTAAAGAAAATTGGAGGTATTCTCGCATATAACTAAATCGGGGGATAATGAATCCTATTTGAGCTACAATAGTCAATGTAGCGATAAAAAACACTATAATTTGAACTATTAAAGTGGCTGCAATTACACCAAAAAGACCGTATCCTAATTTAAGAAGGATAAGAATAAATAGTAACTTTATGAATGTTTCCAGAAGAGTAAGATAGGAGAATCTCTTAATCTGCCTAAAAACCCTGAAATAAATAAGAGATATAGATTCAATCACGTTCGAAAGAATTAAAAACGAACCAATCTGGATATAATAAGTTGCCCCAGGATCTCTAAAACCAATAGTGGCAAGAGGCTCGGCAGCAAAATAAAGCAGGAAAGAAGCCAGAAGACCTGAGACAGTAACAAGAAAAAGAATGGAATATACAGCCTCTTTTATTATTTTCTCCTCTGTCTCAGATGACAAAAACCTGACAAAACCCATGGAAAGTCCCATTAATGCAAGGGGGGAGATTAAAGATACAGTGATATTGATCTGTGCCCAGAGGCCATAATCGTATATTCCAAGGGTCTTAGTGATTATAGGTAGCAGAAAAAAAGTGCCAAGGCTTGTAAGCACCTGTACTGTTCCGATGAAGCCTACATCCCTTGCAAACTTTTGATATGACACCATATCACCTTAAAAAATCATTATTAATAAATATTTATTATAAAATTTAAAATCACGATTTTGCGGAATGCCCTTTCGTTTTGACCACTCAATATTCAAAGCCTTGTATTTAAATCCTTTTGAGCATTAATTGTCCAGCTAGGTTGAAATCTTTTTTCAAGAGTTAGAGCATACAGTTAGTGAATAATAATTTCCTTTATATTAAACAACTTTATTTTGAGTGGTAAACTCCAGTAGATATATCACTATACTTATATTCAGCGTTAACTTATAGTTTTATTTGTATAGCGTGGCTTTCAACAAGAATAAGGTTTTTGTGTCCAAAAAAATAACTCAACAAAACATAAGCCTTTGTTTTTAAAGAATTTTTTTTAATAGTTTATTATCAAAGACGTTAAACAATACCGGAACATATATCCAAAATTCTTCTCGCAACTCCGTTCCAGCTATGGTTCTCAACAACGTACTTTCGGCCTTTCTCCCCCATCAGAGTTCGAGTTTTTTCATTGAGAATTAATTTCACTACAGCATCTGCAAGCTCCGCAGGATTTTCCGGACCTACAGAGATCCCTCCTCCTGAAAGTTCAATCAATTCTTTTACTCCTGGAATACTACTTGCAACTATCGGTTTTCCACAAGCAAGATATTCATATGTTTTCAGAGCCGAAAGTCCTATTTTAGCATTCCTCCCTTTAATGAAAGGGGCAACACATACGTCAGATGCATTAATGTATAGAGGAACATTTTCATAAGGAACCCTTCCGGTAAAAATGATTTTTTCAGAAAGCTCTAACTCAGAAGTTACTTCCAGTAACTTATTTTTCATAGTTCCGTCCCCGACAACAAGGAAACGAACATCAGGACATTTTTTCAGGATTGAAGGAGCTGCATGAATTAGAAACTCGACTCCTTGCCAGGCTGCAAGATTCCCGACAAAGCATACATATTTTACAGACTCTTCCAGCCGTAATTCTTTTCTTACTCTCTCCCGGTCCATAGGTTTGAACAAATCAATGTTTGCTCCGTTATTGACGACAAAGATTTTGCCATAGGGAATCTCATAAAGGTTAATGAGTTCCTCTTTTAGTTTATTCGTGACAGACACGATTCTGTCGCAGTATCCGTAATTAAATTTTTCTGAATAGAGTGCGAGATATGAAAAAACCCTGTATGCAAAGGACTGTGAATTATTTACTTTTAACTCGTCCAGGACCAGCCCGTTTACTTCTACCACCGAAGGAATCCTCAAAATTTTGCACAGGAGAATAGGAAAGAACGGGAAGGAATTTTGGCGGAGGTAAAGCACGTCTGGCCTGTTTTTGAGAATTGAATAAAGAAGGTAAAAAGGAAGCATCAGTTCATAAGACGGCTGCACAAGATATTTATTGTCAATTATAGGTACGTATTTTACTCCAGACAAAGCACGATTTGCACTCTTCTGGCCAGGTGCGAACATAATTACATTTGTATGCTTTTTGAGATTTCCAAAGAGCTCAAGGATATGAACATTCGAACCAGATCTTGCATTGAAAGAACCGTAATAAACCAGGAAAATATTATTTATTTTTTTGAACATGATTTCCGTACCAAAATGGCAAAAGTAGTTAATTAGTTTATCCCACAACTTTATTGAGAGAAGTATTTATAGGATAAATTCTGTCCTCTGTCTGTTCTGATTCTTTGGAGTGAAAAAAGGTAAAAATCATGAGAGTAATGGAAGTATGTCAGGAGTTTCCTAACAGGTATTATCCTCAGCTAGGTACATTCATAAAACAGAGCATTGATTCAATTTCAAGCCAAAATGTGGATATTACTGTTGTTTCCCCAAAGCCTTTTGTAATACCTTTTTCCGCATTTCCGTATCACAATTTTTCCAAGCTGCCAGGAATAGAACATACCGAAAAGTACGACATTCACTACCCACGCTATATATATGCTGTTCCTAAAAAGTATTTTTACCCTATTACCGGAATTTCATATTCTCACTTTGTTTCCAGATATGCAAACAAAAATATAAAGCCAAAACCGGATTTGATTCACGCACACTTTTCATATCCTGATGGATTTGGCATGATGGGGCTTGCAAAGAGATGGAACGTTCCCCTTGTGATAAGCGCACTTGGTACAATTGAACGGAAAGTCGCTTATGAGGAATCACATACTTCAAGGCAGATAATAAAAGCAATGAATTTTGCTGACCGGATCCTTTCTGTTAGTGAAGACCTGAGACTCCACATAATAAACCTCGGAATAAACGAAAATAAAGTTATTGTAGTCCCGAATGGTGTTGATACGGAGAAATTCAAACCTCTTGGAAAAGAAAATGTGCGGAACCTACTTAACTTACCTGTGGATAAAAATATAGTTCTGTTTGTAGGAGCTCTCAGAACTATAAAAGGTGTGGACTATCTGATTGAGGCTGCAAAAAACTTCGTGAATGCAAATACTGAACTTTACCTCGTCGGAAGGGATGACGGCCTGAAGAAAAAGCTTGTAAAAATGGCACAAGAACTCAGGATCACAGATTTCGTAAAATTTGTCGGGCCTATAAACCATGATGATATTCCACTCTGGACCTCAGCCTCAGATATTCTGGTATTGCCTTCTCTTTCGGAAGGAAGGCCAAACGTAGTACTCGAAGCTCTTGCCTGTGAAGTCCCTGTAGTGGCAACGGACGTAGGAGGCATTCCGGAACTGATGATCAATGGAGAAACTGGCTATCTGGTACCTGCAAAAGATTCTCTGGAGTTATCGAAAAAAGTTAATAAGCTGCTTGAAGATGTGAGTCTGAGAGAGAAAATGGGAAAACTCGGGCGTAAGAGCATAATCGAGCGTGACCTTACATGGGAAGCGCACGCAAAAAAGACTGTGGATATATTCTATGAACTTCTGCAAGTCTCTCGCAAATGAAGATCAGCTACTTAGTTTAATTTTTTTCTCGTTAAACACCAGTATATCACCAGTACAACGAGTGTTATCAACCCCAAGAACTCAGGAATAGATGAATGTGAGATATGTAGAGTCAAAACATTTTTTAAATTTCTTGTTATCTCGGCGATTATTGATCTTAATCCCATATTATCGGCAGAACTTTTTGGAAAACTCAATCCGTAGATGGGCCAAAATAATGTTTTGGGGGAATCCCATATCTGATCGCTTATAATATGGAAAAACGAACCTGTGGCAAGGGATAGAACAAAAATATCTCTGTTTAGATCATATCAGTACAGACCTATCAAGAAAAGCAGAACAGAAAACAAAAGAGTATGGCCAATTATACGACCATTTGAAAAAGTAGAGGCAAAGAACACCCTCCCTATAGGTTTGTCTATAAGGTAAGGTAAAATGGACCCAAGGATTAGATATTTAGGGTCTATAATAGTTTTAATTTTAGGTAGAAAAATACTGAAGCCATAAAATATTCCTAATGTTACGCCTACATGCCCAAAAAGAAAGAAATAAATACATTAAACTTTTTCTGAATCGTTTGCTCTGAAAACAAACATTATGAGCGTACTATAAGCTTTATCTTATTCTTTATTGATAAATATTATAAATGCAAATAGCTATTTCGAAAATACTAGGCAAAAGAGGCTCTTCTTCTGTCACAAAAATCAAATTAACCCTGAACAAGGAACAGGTAAGGAAGCGAGAGGGGCCTTAAAGGTTACTGAAAGAAAACGAAAGAGGATTCCCCATGTCTGAGAACGAGAAAAGAGAACCATACCCCGTAATCAACACTCTGGAGTGCAAAGCCTGCGGACGTTGCCTTCTCGCCTGTCCCAAAGGCGTGCTTTCCATGAGTGAAAACCTGAATGCTCGAGGCTACACGTACATAGAGTATAAAGGAGAGGGCTGCTCAGGCTGTGCGAACTGCTATTATACATGTCCTGAACCTCTTGCAATTGAAATCCATATCCCGCTGAAAGATAAGGAAGTAAACTGAGGCAGAGAAGGAGGAAAAAGATGGCAACACAACTTGTAAAAGGCAATTCTGCAATAGTCATCGGTGCACTTTATGCTGGATGTGACTGTTTCTTCGGATATCCAATAACTCCGGCAAGTGAGATTCTGCACGATGCATCTAAATATTTCCCAAAAGTTGGGAGGAAATTTGTCCAGGCCGAATCCGAAGAGGCAGCGGTAAATATGGTATATGGGGGGGCTTCTGCAGGGCACAGGGTTATGACTTCTTCTTCAGGGCCTGGAATTAGCCTGATGCAGGAAGGAATCTCCTACCTTGCTGGCTCAGAACTTCCATGTGTGATTATAGATATTATGCGCGCAGGTCCCGGCCTTGGGAATATTGGACCGGAGCAATCAGATTACACTCAGCTGGTTAAAGGCGGAGGACACGGGAATTATAAAAATATTGTTCTTGCCCCGAATTCCGTTCAGGAAATGTGTAACTTTACCATGAAAGCTTTTGAGCTTGCCTTTAAATATAGAAATCCTGCTATAGTGCTTGCAGATGGTGTGCTGGGACAAATGATTGAGTCTCTTGAGTTTCCAAAAACAGCCTTTGTTCCTGAAACAGATACCTCGTGGGCTGTCAATGGCACTGCAGAAACCAGACATAACCTTATAACTTCAATCTTTCTGGACTTTGATGAGCTTGGGCAGTTTAATGAAAAGCTCCAGGCAAAGTACGAATTGATCAGGCAGAACGAGGTAGATTTTGAGGAATACTTGACTGATGATGCCTCAATTATTCTGGTTTCTTATGGGATCAGCAGCAGAATCTGCAAATCAGCCGTAGATCTTGCCAGACAGGAAGGCATCAAAGTTGGACTTTTCAGGCCGAAAACTCTCTTCCCATTCCCTGAGGCTCAGTTGAAAGCTCTGGCAGAAAAGGGTTGCTCTTTCATTTCTGTGGAAATGAGTAACGGTCAGATGATAGATGATATAAGACTCGCAACAGGCTGCTCCAGACCGGTTAAACTGGTAAACCGTATGGGAGGAAATCTAATTACTCTTGAGCAGATAATGGACGAAATTAAAAAAGTTGCAGGGGAGGTCTGAAAATGGCAGCTGAAGTCATAAATGGTGAAAAAGTAATAGGGAGGCCAAAAGCACTCTATGCGGAATACCCCCGTAAAGGAGGGGCAGCTCCAACAGCCACTCACTATTGTCCCGGATGCGGGCATGGAGTTCTACACAAGCTTATTGCGGAGGCAATTGACGACCTCGGTATTCAAGACCGGACAGTAATGATCAGTCCGGTTGGCTGTGCGGTTTTTGCTTATTATTATTTTGACATGGGCAATCTTCAGGTTGCTCACGGTCGTGCCCCTGCAGTAGGGACAGGAGTCTCAAGGGCAGAAGAAAATGCTGTAGTCATCTCTTATCAGGGAGACGGGGATCTCGCCTCAATAGGCCTGAACGAGACTATTCAAGCTGCAAATAGAGGAGAGAAGCTTGCAGTCTTTTTCGTGAATAATACTGTTTACGGAATGACAGGCGGACAGATGGCTCCTACAACCCTTATCGGAGAAAAAACCACAACATGCCCTGAAGGACGCGATCCGCGTTTTGCAGGCTATCCGATTCATATGTGCGAACTTCTGGACAACCTGAAGGCTCCGGTCTTTATTGAAAGGGTTTCGGTCTCAGATATTTCCCATATAAGAAAAGCCAGAAAAGCCGTTCGAAAAGCTCTTGAGGTCCAGCGTGATGGCAAAGGATATGCTTTTGTCGAAGTCCTGGCAGCCTGCCCGACTAACCTCAAAATGGATGCAGAACAGGCTGTTAAATTCATTAATGAGGAAATGGAAACGGAGTTTCCTCTCAAGAATTTCAGGGATAAATCCGAGGAGGCTGAACCTCTTTATCGTGGAGTTAGTGACTTTTCGACTAAAGCCCTGGATAAACTTTATGGCATTGATGCGGATGTCCAGGAAAAACCCGCTAGAAAAGATTTTGCTCCTCTCAGGACCAAAATTGCAGGTTTTGGAGGACAGGGAGTTCTCAGTATGGGCATTATCCTGGCCCAGGCAGGAGTAAAGGCAAATCTCAATGCTTCATGGTTCCCATCTTATGGTCCGGAACAGCGTGGAGGAACATCAAACTGCTCGGTTGTGATTTCAGGCCAGTCCATAGGTTCTCCTACAGCTTATACCCCAGATATCCTGATAGCTATGAACCGCCCCTCTCTGGAGAAATTCGAAGGAACAGTCAAAAAAGGAGGCTTTATCCTTTTTGATTCCTCAATTGGCGAAGCGGAGACACCTTCAGATGTAGTAGCTATTCCAGTTCCGGCTACTGAAAGAGCTAAGGAGGCAGGAGACGAAAGGGCTGCTAACTCTTTCATACTCGGAGTCCTTATGGGTATTAATGCAACAGGCCTGGAAGAAGATGCCTTCAAGGAAGCTCTTGCTGAGAATTTCGCTGGTAAACCCAAGGTCATCGCATTCAACCAGCAACTCCTTGAAGCAGGAGCTAAATGGGCCAGAGAAAATGCTAAAACGTAGGAAAACTTCCGCAGATAAATGGAATGTTGATTAATCAAAAAATATGATTCAAGAAAGAAAATTCCTTTGCATAAACAGGTTAAGTAAATTTTTTATATCTGTTTATGTATTCTCTTACTTTTCTTAACCTTTTTCTGCATTAAATTGAAATCAATGCTTTGTGGCTTTATACTATTGAACTCATTTAGACTGGTATCCTAATAATGCTGTAATCAAATAATATTAGTTATTAAAAATATTATATATGATAAAGGTGTAGTAAAAAATGCGTTCTCATCTCTCACACCCCACTGCAAACAACGCCTACTCCGGAACACTACTCCACAATAAATCTGAAATAAACTTGCAACCCATAGTAAAAGTACCTCAATACCTCTTCCCCAACTAAAACAAGTAAGTCTTTTAAATATCGTTCCGAGCTCCTAGGTTTTTGGATGAGAACGTACCTCACTTAAACATTTTTTTGATGAATTTTTCAGATAATTTCTTAATTTGTCATTACGTTTATAAGACTGATGTTTTTCGTAAGGTCAAAAGTTTAAATTTCTTGACCTGGTATTGTCCGGATTTTATCCGGGATTAGCTAGTCTCTCTGTCATTTTAAACATTCACATTATGTACTCGAAAGTAAAATTCAAGCGTAATAGACCTTTCGAAGTATCTTAAGCAATGCTGAAAGGATTAAATGGACAATGAGATATATAATTAAAACTTCAGCAGTGTTAAATTTGTGTTATAGATGAGCAAAAAGAACAAAATACTTGTGGAGATATCTAATAATGTGAAAGATGGAAATTGTGCAAAAGGAGAATCCTGTATAGTCAAACTACAGGCAATATAAAGAGCAGAAGGGGATAGGGAGAATTGCAGCATAGATACAATATGGGGGTACTGTATCGAAATCTCTCTACTCCCTAATTCTGCCTTACTTTTCCAAATTTTTTCCAAAATCTTTTAATACCTTTTTTTACTGCTATTTTTCCATAGCTTTAGCTCTCAGGTCTTTTGGGAATTTCTCAATTGCATAGCGGAGTGCAGTCCTGGGCATGTCCTTTTTATTTTTCATAACATATTCGAAGACTTCTTGCTGGTGGGCTTTGCTTGCTTCCTTGAGCATCCAGCCATAACCTTTCTGAACAAGGTCGTCCTTGTCTTTCAGGAGACGGTCTGAGATTTCAAAAACATCTTTAAGGAAATTGCCTTTTCTCGCTGGTAAGATGAGAGTTACTGCCGATGCACGTCTCATCCATCTGTTGTCCGAAGCAGTCCACAACTTGAGATTTTCAACATAAGCAGGAAATGTCTCAATAAAAGTACCAACCGTATGGTTGCAGAGAGTATCACACTTTGCCCAGTTGTTGACATAAATTTCGATCCAGCGTTCAAAGATGAAGAAGTCGTCCTCAGAATAATTATTTCTCAGCATATAAGCCCATGCGGATGCAATGAAAGATTCTTCACAATAGTCTGATCTAAAGAGCTCTTCGCACAAAGCAAAAATCTCTTTTTTATCCTTGTTTCTTATTTCGTTAAAGTGTTCTTTCGCAATTTTTCCAACAAAAGCAGATTTTACCCCATAGCATGTTATTTTTTCTTTGAAAAAACGTGTAGAACTGCTCTTTGTTTTCTCATCCGCATTCAGAGCTAAATCTTCTCGAATCCGCTCTATAATATTCGCTTCCACAATTCTAATTTATTTATAGGTGTATATATATTTATTTTTTAAGTCTCTAAAAAAATAAAATAAGCTTGAAAAAGTATTTCTTAGTAAAAATTTATCTTTATATATGCCTGAAGTAAAAATTCGCCCTCAGGAACTTTTTGATGCTGAATGTTTTTATGAAATAATCAAACACACAAACCTTGAGTTTATAGAGGTTCCAATAAAAACCCTTGAAGAAGAAAAATACTTTCTGAGCTTAAATGAAGCTAAAAGAAAGGCTAATTTTGAGCACAATTATTCGATTCTTTTTTATGGAAAACTCGTGGGGGCTTGTGGGATAAAAATTGACCAGCACAGGCCCTGGGTTGGAGAGATTGGATATTTTATTGATCGGGACTTCCAGGGAAAGGGTATTGCAACTGAAGCAGTTGGACAGCTTGAGAAAATAGGTTTTGAGAGACTGGATCTGCAAAGAATTACTATTTTAATGGATATCCGGAACCTTGCAAGTGAACGAGTGGCTCAAAAATGTGGGTACGAGAAAGAAGGGATCATGAAAAAAGTTCATAGAATGGGAGAAGACTATTATGACTGCTTCCTTTATGCTAAAACCAGATAGTAAATAACATAAATAAACGAA
Organism: uncultured Methanosarcinaceae archaeon; assembly: GCA_963818955.1. GTDB lineage: Archaea > Halobacteriota > Methanosarcinia > Methanosarcinales > Methanosarcinaceae > Methanosarcina. The sequence goes on from CAWFUY010000012.1 coordinate 79,987, forward strand.
TCGGACAAAAACTGACAAGCAAAGATGATAGAATGAATAATGAAAGTGAAGGATAGACCTTTATAAAATAATTTAACTTGGCTTGTCAGACCAATCCGAGAGCCTGTATGAGGCTATTCCCACTGAAGATAACCAGAAGATTATTTATTGTTACCAGGATGCCAACAAATTCGATGATGTGTTTTGTTATGGACCACCTGATCCTGGATATTTGTATCGTAGGAGCTATAAAGAATAATAATAGGATAAAACCTATTTTAATGAGCAGCAAATGATAGATACCGAAGTTTTCCAAAATCATAGCAGGTACCGAATTATACTCCGTACCGAAAGGTAATGCAAAAACAGTAGAAGCCCAGTCTCCTATTACATAGAAAAGAATTATAAAACGGACCTCATAAAGATATGAAATGAATGAGTTCTTATTCTTGTATACTTCCAAAGAAAACCCCCCTCCGAATTCTCCTTTCAATCAAACAGAACTTTAAATTAGAAGATTATATATTAGTAAGAAACTAAAATAAGGGCTAATATTTTTTATAAAGGAGTTTTAGAGATTTTCAAAGATTTAAAGTCTTAATCTAGAGTCTTAATCGGTATTAAAAGCGATATCAGGAACATATGGGCTTTAATTGGAGAATTAACAGGATAAGTTTGTTTATTCTAAGTCAAAATTTGTTTGTTCCGGAGATCCAAATTACCTTAAATTAGATAGAAATATTTCGACCAGGTTTCGCAAGGTTTTTGAAGAAAGGATTTGGGAGTGAATTTGTTAAGCATTTTGAAGCCTAAATAAGCACTTTGATTAAAAAAGAAGTTTGGAAAAGTATAAAAGCGGATTAAACCTTAACAGATCCAAAGTCTTCGATCTGAGATAGGATAAAAATGACTCAAAAAATGCATTACTCAGGGAATGATTCTCCTTACCTGCTCGAATTGGAAAACGTAACTGTTGTAAGATGCGGTAAAAAAATACTCGACTCGATATCTTTTTCTATTAAACCAGGAGAGAACGTTGCAATTATAGGCCCTAACGGATCGGGTAAATCCTCCCTTATCAAGACAATTACAAAAGAATATTATCCTCTTGCAGCAGTTGACGAGCTTGTCTTGAGGATCATGGGAAAAGATGTCTGGCATGTTTTAGAGCTCCGAAAATTATTAGGGATAGTCTCAGGAGATCTTCAGCAGACATGCTGCCGCCAGATAAAAGTTCAGGAGGTCGTACTTTCCGGATTTTTCAGCAGCATAGGAATCTACTACAACCACGACGTTACTCCGGAAATGAAGAACAGAGCAAACGAAATTCTGAAATTCCTTGAGATCCCGCACCTTGAAAACAGATTAATGTGTGAACTTTCTACCGGAGAAGCCAGAAGGGTACTTATCGGAAGAGCCCTTGTGCATGATCCAAAAGCCCTTGTTTTAGATGAACCCACAAACAGCCTTGACCTGAGAGCCATTCACAGCTTCCGCGAAAGCATCCGAAAGATTGCAAATTCAGGAAAAACTATAATCCTTGTAACACACAATCTTCAGGATATAATTCCTGAGATAAATCGAGTAATCCTTATTAGAGACGGAAAAGTCTTCAGAGATGGAGCAAAAAGGGATATCCTGACAGATGACAACCTCTCCAAACTGTTCTCCCTTCCGGTAAAAGTTCTGGAAAAAGGAGGGTATTATCAGGCTCTGATCTAATGCCCAATCCACCTTCTCATTTTCCAAAACAAAACATGTTGCTTGTCAAACATTAGGGACGAAAAGTAGACATTGTGAAAGTTGGAAGCAACCCAAAGGGAATTGCCATTAGTCCGGAGGGGACAAAAGTATTTGCTGCTAATGAAGGCAGCAGCAGTGTCTCTGTAATTGACACGGCAACAAACAATGTTACAGCCACCGTAAACGCAGGAAATGGCCCTGTTGGGGTTGCCCTCGGGCAATTTAATTTTTCCCTTTAAGAACAAAACGGTACTTTTTTTAAAATCTAATCTGAACGGAGCGAACGGCACGAGTTCAAGATATACTTTGATGAAGTTACTTTATTTGCCTGCGAGGATAAGTCGTCATTTTCTGGGAGGTTAACTGTAAGATGATTCTAGGTTTAATTCGTAAATCCTATATAATAAAAATTAATACTACTTTCGTTTTCCTTTTCCCCTTCAAACTTGCTAGAAAAGTAAAGAATATAAAGATTAACTTAGTAAATATTTAGGGTGTTTGACAATGTCTAAAGAAAATTCTAAACCTAAGTCTCGTAGAGAACATGATCAAATGAAACGCGATAAAATAAGTAATAAAAACTCAGTATCGGATAATAAATCAGTATCGAGTAATAAATCAGTATCGAGTAATGAAAGCATAATAGGAAAATGCAAGAAACTTCTCAGGAGAGAAAACTCAGAGAGTTAAGCAAAATTTACAGACTTCTAAATCTTCGTTCTCGCATAAGGCTCTGTGTAGTCTTTGGAAACAGACTGTTTTAGATATTTCAATATTGGATGAAGATATCCCAAGCTTCCGATGGCTATAAGAGCCCCTATTAGAAAAACGGAACCTTAGCGCACACATTAAATTTATTTTTAGTTACCGTTCACTATCTCCATTGATCGTAAGCATAATCTCCTTGAAACTCTGCAGCGAAGCCTCCATATTCTCAATAATCTCATTTGCAAGAATATCCGGATCCGGAAGGTTATCCAGATCAGCAAGGCTTTTGTACTTAAGCCAGAAGATATCCAGATTCGTTTTATCCCTTGCTATAATTTCATCATAGCCGAATTTACGGAACCTGCCTTCGGGAGATTCTTCATTCCAGGTCTCTTTACGGCTGTGGCGGTTTTCCGGGTTGTAGCATTTGATGAAGTCTTCCAGATCCGAATATTTCATTGGATTTTTTTTCAATGTATGATGCACATTTGTGCGGTAGCCGTAGATCAACACCTCTTTTGGTTGAGGCCTGACGACTCAGCTAAGGCTCCTGAAAATGCCGGATAAGAGAGCACATCTAATTCTATCATTCAGAGCTTCTCTAGGCTGGAGGTATAGAGAATTAAGGACGAGTATCCTGGTTTGAGGTATAACGAAAATTCATAAAATAGCAGCAATAACGTACTCAAGCAAACCAAGAGCAACTTAAATTTATGATATTGTAAATAATGGAAAAAAAGGTGTGCAGGACTTACGACTGCGTAAGTCCTTTGTTGTCGATTATATGTTAAATCATGGATTACATCGATCCATATCCATATCCTTTCGCCACCCAACTTTCGGCATTTTTATCGGATGGGTTTATAATGTTGTTCGAGGTCTTACCCATATTGATCCCGCCTACGTTCCATAAAACATTATCATGGACTGAAACAGACCCTGAAGCATGTACAGGCTGAACAGCGGCACTTCCGGAAGACCCTCTATAATCATGGAATATGTTATGATGGATGTCAATTCCACTGAGGGAACTTTCCATTTCAGTACAGCACCATCCGGACCCATGCTGCCCATAAAATGTATTATGGTCTATCTCAATATTTTTAGAGTTATCTGCTCGAATGCCAGTATTAACACTTATCTCGATATCATTATTATAGGCTCTACAGTTTGAGGAACCTGATAGGAATGATATTGCATCGTGTCCTGAGCGAATTCTACAATTATAGACATCTATTCCTGTTGATTGACTGACTCTTACTCCATCACCGTATAAATATGGAGAAAATAAGATGTCGTGAACATTACTGTTAGTGGAGCTCTTAAATTTTATACAGTTACGGTAGTCTCCATGGCCACCGTCTTTTATTCCAGTCGCTGAGCTTTTAAATTGCAGGTTACTGACATCACAGTTTGAAACGCCTGAACCATATATGTATGCTGGGGCACTATCGGAATTACTAACCGAACCGGTGGCATAGATTATTGTACTGTCGCCAGCTCCTTTTAGTACTACGTTAGATTTCAAAACTATAGGTGCATTTATATTATAAGTGCCAGCAGTAAGGAGAACAACTCCAGGATTACTTGATGTTGCACCTGCTGCTACAGAATTTATTGCACTATTAATTGCAGTCTGGGCAGACCCGGATGTCGGCTCCACGGTTATTGTACTCTGTGCGCCTAATGCAGCCGGTATGGCTGTTAAAATAAGGCATGTTACCAGGAATAGGGTTCCTAGCTGTCTTTTTAGCATCATATCACCTTTGGGTTGGATTTTTTCTTGGGATTTGAATGACTCAAATTTTATAGGGAAATCCCATATTTCTCCCAAAGCCTACGCTAATTGCTAAAAGAATGCATGTTTTCAGGAATAGGGTCCCGCCTTCTTTTGTATTGCATCGCTTCGGCTTTGGTTTTTAGAATCTGAGTAAACTCAAACGCTCTATTTGCTTTTTCCCAAAGCTAATACGGTTGTTAAAATAAGGTCTTTTATCAGGAATAGGGCTTCCATCTCCTTTTTTAGCATCGTATCACCTTTGGGTTGGATCTTTCAGGAATTAAGTAAACTAAATTCATAGGGACAGTTACTTTTTCCCGAATCTTTCTCAAAATTCCTTATTACGTTCTCGTAATACGTCATTTCCGAACTATCTAATCAAGTCGGCTTTATACCGAAATATAATTAGGTCGGCTCTATACGGTAATTCAAAAATTCTTATTACGTCTTCGTAATGTTTTTGAATCTTATCCAATACGGTTTTCTGCGATTATGTGGGTGGACATGCTGCACACAGAGTCTCCACTATCAACAACTTTCTGGGGACTGGTTATTGGAAGTGGCCGAAAACGAGAAGCTTTGTTTGGCTTCTACCACTTAAAATCTGTTACTGACCACGGATTTTATTCCTTTGGTCAATACCTACTATTTTATCAATCTCGGCCTTAGCCAGGTCAACGCTTCCGAAAAAGTTTTTCATTAGTCTTCATGACTTCTTGAGTTGACACTTTAAGTTTAGCAGTCATGATATAAATAACTTGGCTTTTATAAAGAAAACATGTCTAAATGTACTGCTATTTAATATAAAATAGACATGACGGCTTTTTTGCGTCCATAAAGGTCAGATAAAAACCTGAACTTAAAGGACTGCCTTTTGTTCAGGCTTCGACCCAAAAAGAAGCTCAGATAGGGGAGTTATTGAGCACCTGTTCGTATGAGGCAAGAAAATATGGAATACATTCTGCTATGCCAATTCCACAGGTTTATAAGCTCTGTCCGGATGCTGTATTTTTACCTGGAAATATGAAGCTGTATGGATTAGTTTCGGCAAATATAATGGAAATATTATAAGGATTTGCTGAAAAGTTCCAGCAGGTCAGTGTAGAGAAGCATACCTTTTACCAGGCCCGGAATTACCTTTCACCATCTCCATTGATCGTAAGCATAATCTCCTTGAAACTTTGCAGTGAAGCTTCCATATTCTCAATTATCTCATTTGCAAGAATATCCGGATCCGGAAGGTTATCCAGATCAGCAAGGCTTTTGTCTTTGAGCCAGAAAATATCCAGATTCGTTTTATCCCTTGCTACAATCTCATCATACCCGAATTTGCGGAACCTGCCTTCAGGAGATTCTTCACTCCAGGTCTCTTTACGACTGTAGCGATTTTCCGGATTGTAACATTTGATGAAGTCTTCCAGATCCGAAAATTTCATCGGATTCTTCTTCAAAGTGTGATGCACATTTGTGCGGTAGTCATAGATCCACACCTCTTTTGTCCAGGGTTCTTTCGATGCGGGTTTTGCTTCAAAGAAAAGCACGTTTGCCTTTACACCATTTGCATAAAAAATCCCTGTCGGCAGGCGCAGTATTGTATGCAGGTCAGTGGTTTCAAGCAGCTTTTTCCGGATAGTCTCTCCTGCTCCGCCTTCAAACAGGACATTGTCAGGCAAGTACCACTGCTGCCTTCCCGCCGGTTTTAAGAATCGTATGGATATGCTGCAAAAAGTTCAGCTGCTTGTTACTTGTCGTTGTCCAGAAGTCCTGCCGGTTATAGGTGAGATCTTCTTTTTCCTGCTCCCCTTCTTCGTTTGTGAAGGTCATGCTGCTCTTTTTTCCAAAAGGCGGATTTGTGAGGATGTAATCGTAACGGTAACCCGGATCGGCTATGAGAGCATCGGAATTTGAGATCATAGGCTCTCCGTCGATTTCCCCGATGTTGTGCAGGAACATATTCATCAATGCCAGCCTGCGAGTTCCTGCAACGATCTCGTTACCGCCGAAAGTTTTGTTTTTCAGGAAGCGGCTCTGTTCGCGGTCCAGCTGGGAATGTGAGGTGAGAAAGTCATAAGCTGCTAAAAAGAATCCGCCTGTGCCACAGCAAGGGTCCCCGATTGTTTTCATGGGCTTAGGCTGCAAGCACTGAACCATTGCCTTGATGAGCGGCCTGGGAGTGAAGTATTGACCGGCTCCACTTTTTGTATCTTCTGCATTCTTCTGCAAGAGCCCTTCGTAGATCTCTCCTTTCGTATCCACACCCATCATGACCCAGCTTTCCTTGTCGATCATATCAATGATCTTGTACAGCATGGCCGGATCACTAACCTTGTTCTGAGCCTTAAGGAAAATCTGCCCGAGCATCCCCGGTTTTTTTCCAAGCTCTTCCAGCAGCTCCTTGTAGTGAGTATCGAGTTCTGCCCCACGCTGCTGCTTCAATTTATCCCAGTTATATTTCTCCGGGATACCAATATCCCTATTGTACGGTGGCTTCCGATATTCTTCAGCCATTTTAAGGAATATAAGATAGGTCAGCTGTTCCAGATAATCTCCGTAGCTCACGCCCCCGTCCCGCAGGACGTTGCAAAAGCTCCATACTTTGGAAACGATGGATGAAGTGTTTTCAGACATGGTTTGGATCCTTGGGGTTGGAATAATATTTTTGCTTTTATTTCCTTAGAAAAACTTGATTTTCAATATCTACCGCCAACGTGCTCGCTAGCTTGCGCGGTGACTTGCGCGGTAGCCTGCTGGTAGCTTGCGGGGCAATTTATAGTATCATCGACAGTATCATTAGACCAGCCACCGATATCTTTTGATCTGTGATTTGTGTTTTTGCTCCCTCAATTGCTCCTTCAATTGCACCCTCAATTGCACCCTCAATTGCACCCTCAATTTTCTTATAAGCAGTAAGAGCCGTCAAATTAGCATATCACCAGTTTTCTAACTTTTTCTTATATCCTGCCTTTTCAGCTTTTATTCTCTCCAACAAAACCTCAGCCGGCTCCCAATCCTCAGCCTTACGAACCTCTGCCAGCTCCTTTTCATTAAGCAACTTCCCCTCAAACGCTTTTTTCAAAATACTTTGTCGTAGTGCTTCGGCTCTTTCAAGGTTCGCTTCATTTTCCTGCTCTATCTTATCGCAGACTGAAAGGCGGGTTTCGATTTCCTGAACGATGGCTTGTTGCTCAGGAAGGGAACAGAGAGGAATTATTAAAGATTGTAATTCCCCTGAATTGATGTTATTAACTCCGCTTGTTGATTTTGCTTTTGACTCAATTTGATATCGCAAATCTATTGAAGAAAGACAATTTAACAGATACTTTGAATTAATTAATGGGCTACGGGGTCTTAATCTAATTAAATAACCTGCGTACAAGTATTTTTCATCCTTTGAGCTAACTAATGCACATTTTCCCACTAAATCAACACTTCCATTCGACCGGATTGTAAGAATATCCCCTGTTTTCAATCTGTAATTTTCAATCTCAGTAGAATTAAATTGGGCAAATTTCAAGTCAGAATCATTAATTAGGCCATCTGAAATATTTGGAATACGAAGTACTCCTATACCGTTTATATTGTAGTCACATTTTTTTGAAGTTCCATACTTAGGTTCTTCAACTAAATTACCCAGTCTAGTCCAACCCCATCCGTTAGGCAGTTCTGACAATTCCGTTTCATTTAATTGGTTATTTTTTTGCAGTTTTTTGCCTGATTTTGTAACTTCTTCTCGTTCTTTTTGAATTCGCTTGAGAAAATCATTCGCATCCGGCAAATCTAACTGCTGCTCCCGCCATTTCCTCGTAAGTTCTCCTTCAAATGCCTTCTTCAGCACCGCCTGCCGATAAACCTTGAGCTGTTCCTGTGCCAGTTTGAGGTTGGCAATGCCGTTATCCAGTTCGCTGAAGAGGAGCTCGATTTTGGAAACTATGGCGCGTTGTTCTGGCAGAGGTGGAAGAGGAATAATTATTTGCTTAATTCTAAACAAAGCTAATTTAGGCTGATTTGATGAAACAGTGAATTTTTTAATTTGTTCTTGGGATGCCATAAAAGTAAGAACGTAACACAAAAACTTTCTATCTATGCTTTCTATACCAGTAATTTTAGCTGCATTTTCGGTTAAATTTGACCCATCTAATTTTTTGGGAATCATTCCAACTTTTCCAATTGATCCTGCAATGGAAATGTAGATATCGTTTTTTGAAATCGTATAATCACTAATGTGCTTTTGAGTAGAGGGATTCAAAAATTTTAGTGATTCCAGATTGATACTCATATTTTCAAAATCTGTAACTCTTATATATGGAAAAACGGTAGGAGTTTCAGAATAGTCGTGTCCTTTTGGTAGACGTTTACCACCTTTTACTTCACTAATATCTCCAATGGTTGTCCAGCACCACCCCACAGGGAGCGGCTTTAGATTTTCAGTATCATTCATCTGGATTCTCCGTGAATTTCAAAAGAACTTAATCATATAACCGTTATCCTTGAGAACTTTCGTCGAACCAAATATATGATTTGAGGTTAAAATTTCTCACCATTCTCACGCCGCCAGAACCTCATATAATCTGTATTCAAACGTTTCAACTTTGAAGTACTTTTAAGCTGTCAGTTGATTAAATAATTGTCTACTTGTGTCCTTCTGGGATCTAATCAAAATTTAAACCCGCCTACAGCATATATCTGTTCTGTGAAGTCTAAGGCAGCTAAATTGATACTACTTTTTAGAAAGGCAATAACTTACGATATTAGAATTTGTGTGATATTAGATGCAGAAGACTTCACATAACTCCACCTCACAAAGGTAAAATAGGAGGTTAACATTCAAACATTAAGAAGTACTTTGGTTGAGGTGAGCTACTGGATGGAATAGGATTAGAAAAGATGAAAGGCGTCCTAATCGCCGCTACCATTTTCATTCGTTGGGCTTTTGGTTTCTTATTTTTACTCGATTTTTTAGGTTCAATTCTTAAGCATAGCTATATTGCCGGAATGTTCTTCTTTTTGGCGGCTATTGTATCATTTCCTCTGACGGCACCTGTGTTGGAAAATAAATTAAATTTTCAGATGTCTGGCGCCTTAAGATTTCTCGTTGTGTTTGTTTTAATAATTGTAGCATCGTTTGCATCACCACCACGTACGCATACAGCAATTAATAGCACCGATGTGGCAACTGAAATAGATTTCAGTAAAGATTCAACAACTGAAATGAACATCAGTAGAACTCCTGATGAAACTCCTTTGATAGAGTATCATGTTTCTGCCCCTTACTCTTCTGACAGGGATAGTTGGATGACAGAATACGCTCAAAAGCATCGTACTAGCAACAAAAACGAATTGCACTTGTTCACGTTTTCTGATGGAAAACAGTTTGAGTATTATATGACAGCTACCGGAACAAGAGATGAAGGCAGTTTGTCCCCTGCTAGCTGGACAGAAGAACCAAATGAATCACTAGAACCGACTAAAATCAACGAGACACAATTCAAACAGAATATGAAAAGCATACTAAGCGATTGGAGCGATTCAAATTTTGAGTTGAAACAAGACGATACGTTTGGAGAGATGTTGTACGTAAACTTCGGTGAGGTATTCGCGCCTTTGGGACAAGATGAAGAAGCATCGATTTTAAAAAATTATGTCGATTTAAAACCCAATAGGACTGAATATATAATCTCAATTCTAACTCCCTCAGCTGTAGAAGGCGTTAATATTTCACATACTCTAAAATTCACACCACAAAATCATACACTCGTTGAAGAAAAAAGTTTGCTTCCAGGCGACGGTTCAAAACCTTCTCGTACAGTATGGTATGATGCAACATATACAAGCATTGTGAACGCTATCGAAACAACTGACTTCACAAACAATCCGGGAAAAGTAGGCTCCTTCGAATCTTAAAACGATTCTGTGAAGTCCACGGCTGCTAAATAGATGTTAAATAGGTAATATTCTTTTCGGGAAGGCGATCACTTACGATATCCTTATTTGTGTGATATTAGCTTCCGAAGACTTCCAGAAAATTCACATAATATAAATATTCATTGAAGTTAAACGGGGATGATTGGGATTGCGTGAGTTACTATTAATTCTGACAATATTTATTATTTTTAGTGGATGCATTGAAGAAAACAATGTTGCTCAATCAAATGAATCAGCACATAGAGGATCAGTAAATCTGACACCAGAAAATATTTCATCAACAGCCCTGTCACACGAAGACGAAAATATCCCAGAAATCGAAGTAACATCTTTTTCAAGTATTTATACGCATACTAATTTAGAAAAAGTAGAAGGATACCTTTTTAGCTGGGATGATGTTCCTGGGGGCGAGAATCAGAGACTCATAAGCTACCTGAAAAATGATCTGGGTATCGAATGGGTAGATAATGCACAGATTGTTAAAACCAATGATAACGAAACTATTCGTGTTTATAAGTCTGAAAAATCATTGGAGCTGACTCTTGAAAACAATACAGGTATGATTTTAACAACCATTGATTCCAACCCCCATTACTATTCGAAAACAAAAAAGGAAAACGGTAAGATTTGTGTATACAAACTTGAAGACAAACGCGGATATAACCTCACAGAAAAGTATTACGCAGTATACGACCTCTCAATAAAGAATAATGGTTCAAGTAACCTCGATTTTAAGCTAAATGAATTTCATGTACATGATGGGGATCAAATATTTAATACCACAATTATATTTAATACCACAATTGGACCTGAAAGTCCATTTTCGTATAGAAACGCGATACTGTCAGACCTTAATAAAGAAACTAGAATTGAAGATATAACTCTATTCCCTGGACAAACTGTAAACGGGTCTGTTATTTTTCCGGTTAATTCGCTGTATAATAAATCATTTTTACTGATGTATAAGGAAACTCCTATTACCTCAGCGTCCTTTGAAAAAAGCATTGAAACTCTTAGAATAGCTGAAAGTTTCGATTTTTCAACAGCATTTGGGGTACCGCCTTATGATTCTGAAGGATGGCCCAACTGGATAAATCGAAGTGTATTTGAATCCTCCAACAAGGCTGATTCCGAATCCATTTCTGCGGAGATGGCAAATTCATCATCTATCGAGTTCAGACCATATTTGAATATTGTCTATGCAGTAAAGGTCATACCAGAAAGGAACATAACAGTGATTCCTGTAAAATTCAGTTTCTCACGATATCATCCTTACCCTCTTTTTGTCGTTGATTATACCGGAAAGGAACTAATTAACACATCGAGTATTGAAAATATAGAAGATTCAAATCGCCCAACCAATGAACCCCATTCCGGAGAGTATAATTTATCTAATGCCACAATAATTAGAATTTCTTTCATGAACGATTATGATTGGGGACGGTTATCATTTATTAATCAGGATGTTATAATGGATAGAGAACTAAATATAAATGCAGCAAGCAGACGTTGTGATAACTTCATGCGTTAAAGTTTTAAAAAGTAGTGAAGGACGGGGTATTCGTGCTCCTCCTCAATCCAATTTCCCGCACTTTAATCCGAACTTTTCACCCAACTTATCCCCGAATTTTCCCCACAGTTTTCTCCGAACCTTCACCTTAGCTTCACCTTAGTTTCACCTTAGTTTCACCTTAGTTTCACCTTAGTTTCACCTCAGTTTCACCTTAGTTTCACCTTAGTTTCACCTTAGTTTCACCTTAGTTTCACCTTAGTTTCACCACAGTTTCGCTACAGTTTCACCACATTTTGGTCTTAACTTTTCACCCAACTTTTCTCCCAACTTAGAGACTATCAAAAAAGTCAAAGTCGAAATTATAAAAGTCACATTAGATCTGTATTTGATAAAAAGTTTAAAAGAGGATAACCTCATCATTTTTTACGTCTAAATATTACTGTTAAAACAAGTATTACAGCAACAGGTACAATAATTAAAGGGAAATCTATGGAATTTGGAGCGAACTTCTGAATGCGTGAATATCCTGTTTCAGCAACATAAACATTACCAGAAGAATCTACAGCAATACCCAATGGTAAAAGAAATTGTCCGTTGCCGCTACCATAAGAACCCCATTGAGTGAGGTATCCGCCGGTGCTGTTAAATTTCTGAATACGATTATTACCACTATCGGCAACATAAACATTACCCGAAGATATAGTAGAACAGTTTGATTGTAGGGTAATAGAAAAGAGATTAGATAAACGATATCTATACACTTTAGCGTTGATTAAAATTGTGGGTAAGTTTGTCCACAAGGATTGGCTGCTACAATGAATATTATTCGGGATCAGGTTTTAATCTGTCCTGAATTTACTTCATTTAAGCTTACATGTTAATGAAATTAGTTACTGGATCAGGTTTTAATCTGTCCTGAATTTACTTCATTTAAGCTTACATGTTAATGAAATTAGTTACTGGATCAGGTTTTAATCTGTCCTGAATTTACTTCATTTAAGCTTACACGTTAATGAAGTTCATTTCGGATCAGGTATCAATCTGTCCTGAATTTGCTTCATTTCACAGCTTAATTCCTTATGAACAATATATAGTATGTAAGTATTAGTATAAATTGCTGTCGGTATTATTACTATGGATAATATAATTAGTTCATTCTTTTGTGAATTCAGCCTGAAAATTATCCGCCAGGTACTCTATTGATCATGTATGTACGTTAAGTGCCTCACTAATTTCTACTTTCTTTATGCGAGGTCACATGATATCTGTATATAATGCACATTCCGAACCCCTGCCAATTTGAGATAGTAATCTCCTAGATTGGCTATTTTATCGATAAAAATCCATTTAAATTATACTTTTATGATTTAATTCATACAAAAGTGCCAGGACTCGGAATGTGAGATATAATAGAAACGCCTACATTCGTTTCTTATCTTCACGCATATTCAAGCTGCCAGCACTTCATTCAATTCACTGATGACCATATTCATATCGTCCCCGAAAAGCTGGTACATTCTGCCCCGCCCGCCAAGAGCATCAAAAGGAGTATAATCGAGGTCGTCTATTTCCAGGTGGAAGCTGGCCGCTACATAATCTTTTATCATTCGGAGCCAGTTCATCTGGTCTTCATTGAATTTCAGGGTTCCGGCCTGTTTTTTAAATACCCAGTCCTGGAAGTTCCGGTTTACGGTCTGGTCATAGGAGGTTAAAACCGGATCTATTTCAGTTATCCTGCGGATCAGGGAAACGAGGGCGGTTAGTTCGTTTTTCGGGGAATTCCCATTCACCTTTTCCAGCTGCTCGAAAGCTTGCCAGATCCTGAAGGGGGCAAAATAAGGTTTTTCCAGCTTCAGTTTCTCCATCACTTCTTTTATCATCGAAAAGGTAACTTCTCTGCGCTGGTAGGGTTGGTTGTAGAAAATTCGCAGGGCTGCGATCTCGTCTTTATTAGCTTCCATATATGCTTTAAAATCGTTGATCAGCTCATCGGCTTTTACCACGGCTTCTTTATCCCATTCGGCTCTGAGAAGGGTGTCGGTGTTCACGGTGTCGATTATCTGTTCATGGACTCTGCGGACATTTTCGATATATTCGTTCAGCTCTCCGGAAAAAGTTGACCTGGCTATATCAATTAAAGTCTCCTGTGCCTTTTTCTTTGAATCGGCTTCCTGGATTTCAGGCTGGCGGAGTTTAATCTCAAATGCTTTTGAATCAATGATATCGGGGTTATATGCATTGAGCAGGTCCTTCACGGTCTGGTTGAGGGTTTTTCCGTTTGTTTTTTCAGTATAAGTAGCTCTTTCGTTCTCATTTAGCTGCCTGTCCAGCCTTGCCAGGCGATTAGCCAGGGAAACATAAAGGTCTTCGTCCCGGGCACCAAAGGTTACGGCTGCAAGCAGGTCTTTAAGCGAAGTGTTTTTTTTGCGTTCCAGAGGCCGACTGTCGGTTTTCATGGTTTTTGTAACACCTATGGCGTCCACAATCACAAAATGAGTTTTGGCCGAGATAGCTGATGGTGTTACTTTTTGGAGGTCGTCGAAGCCCAGGGTCCGGGTACCTCTCCCTTTCATTTGTTCAAAGTAATTCAGGCTTTTTACGTCTCTCATGAAGAGCAGGCATTCCAGGGGTTTTACGTCCGTACCCGTAGCGATCATGTCTACTGTGACTGTTATTCTAGGATTGTATGCATTGCGGAAATCTGCCAGCACCGATTTTGGGTCTTCTTCAGCTTTATAGGTGACTTTCTTGCAAAAGGCATTACCTTCTCCGAATTCTTCTCGCACTATGTTGATGATATCATCGGCATGGCTGTCGTTCTTAGCAAAAATCAGGGTTTTTGGGACTTCTTTTCTGCCTGGGAAGATCTCAGGTAAACTATCTTTGAATGCACGTATTACATGTCTGATCTGGCTAAAATTAACAACATCTCTGTCCAGCTTCCTGGCAGTATAGGTGAATTCTTCATCCAATTGTTCCCAGCGTTTTTTACGAGTAAGCTTCTCTCTTCTGTCCACATACTCCTGAGCGGGTATTACTCCTCCGCTTTTGCTAATTTCAGTCTCGATGGTGTACACATCGTAACCTACATTTACGCCGTCTGCTACGGCTTCTTCGTGACTGTATTCGCTTACGACGTTCTCGTTGAAGAATCCGAAAGTGCGTTTATCCGGCGTGGCTGTCAAGCCTATCAAAAATGCGTCAAAATAGTCCAGTACCTGCTGCCACAGGTTGTATATTGAACGGTGGCACTCGTCTATTACCACGAAATCAAATGTTTCTATGGGAACTTTTTCATTATAGACTACAGGAAGGGGTTCTTTTGGTAGCCATCCTCTCTCGGCAGGGTTCTCTTCCTCAGTCTTTTCGTCCAGCTCCTCATCTTTTAAAATCGAATAAAGCCGTTGAATTGTGGAAATGCATACCTGGCTGTCCGATGAAATATAACTGGAACGTAGGCGCTGTACGTTGTATAATTCGGTAAATTTGCGGTTATCATCATTGGGCACATAGGCCATAAATTCCTGTTCCGCCTGTTCGCCAAGGTTTTTGGTATCAACAAGGAACAGTATCTTTTTGGCATCCGCAAACTTCAGTAATCTATAGATGAAGGTTATTGCAGTATAGGTCTTTCCGGAACCTGTTGCCATCTGAATTAAAGCCCTTGGGCGGTTGTCCTTAAAGGATTTTTCAAGGTTTGAAATAGCTGTTATCTGGCACTCCCGTAATCCTCCGGTTGGCAATTTGGGGATATCCAGTAGTCTTTCTCTCAAAGGGTTCTTTTTTATATATTCCTCGAAAGTTTCGGGTCTGTAAAATGAGAATATAGGTCTTGATCTTGGTTTCGGGTCGCGGAAGTCGGTGAAACGGGTAAGGTTTCCGGTACTCTCGTATACGAAAGGAAGGGGGTCATTGTGCAGGTACTTCAGTTTGCTTGTCGCGTATTCGGAGGATTGTTCCTCAACAACTGTTAATCTGTGGCCTTCTTCATCCCTTTTGGCTTCAATGATCCCAACGGGTTTTTTTTCAACAAATAATACATAATCAGCCGGACCCACATCGGTCTGATACTCTTTGACAGCAATTCCCCTGGAAACATTCCAATTGATTTTATTTTTAGCTTGTACTATCCAGCCAGAATCTTTTAATCTTCTATCGATATCATTTCTGGCTTGCTGTTCAGGGGTTTGGTTATTGCTCATAGATCTCAATCCATTGAGATTTATCTAATCCTCTTTTTCCAGATTTGAATATTGGATCTATACTTCCTTTAAATGTGATTTCTAACGATAAATGTTTCTAAATTTATACATTAAATCCTCCATTTGAAATTTAAAATGTCATATAATTAAACAATTTTCAACTGGCATCTTCCAGAAATTTAATTAATACTTAGACTGTATCTAGTATATTTCCTTTAAAATAGGTAAAAACAAGAATTTATATCCCAGGGGTTTTCACAAAATCTAACGATATTAACCGGGATGATTTGGTTTGCGAATGTTACTATTAATTCTGGCAATCGCTATTATTTTTAGCGGATGTGTTGAAGAAAAGAATGCCACTCAAACAAATGGGTCGGTACATCAAGAGTCAGTAAATCTCACACCAGAAAATCTGGTCATTCAACAACACAGTCACCTGAAGCGGAAAAAATTCCTGAAATCGAGATTACATCCTTCTCAAGTATTTATATGCACGATAACTCGAAAAACGTATTAACTTACCTATTTAGCTGGGATGATGTTCCTGGGAATGAAAGCAATGAACTTACTGATTACCTTATGAAAGATCTGAGAATGGACTGGATAAGAGATGCTAAGATGACTAAAACCATTAATGGTTTGGTAAGGAATGTTCAGATCAATAAAACCGATGACAATAATTCTATCCATGTTTTTACGCCCGACAATTCTGTAGAGTTAAAGCTTGCAAACGATAAAAAATCGGTATTAATAACCCCCAATGACATTCAATTAATGGCAATAGAGGAAGACAATAAACTTTGCATATACAAAGTTGAAGAATATGATGGTAGGGATGATCCCAGTGGAAGCATAATTGGACCTTATATTACAGAAAATAATTATGCAGTATATGGGCTTTCAATAAAGAATAATGGTTCAAATGACCTCGATTTTAAATTAGATAAACTTCATGTGCGTGACGGGGATCAGATATTCAATACCACAACTCTAGACCCTTATAGTATTTATAGAAAATCAAGACTAGAGGTGATTTCAAACCTTAAAAAGGAAAATAAAATCGAAAATATGACTTTGTCTCCGGGACAAACTCTAAACGGATCCGTAATTTTTCAGGTTAATTCGCTGTATAATGAATCATTTTTACTGACATATTATGAAACTCCTATATCTTCCACCTCTTACGAAAAAAGTATTGAAGCTTTGAGAGTAGCAGAACGCTTCAATTACTCAACAGCACTTGGCATATCTCCTTATTCGGAAGAAACTTACAAAGGGACTCCGTTATTTAGCAACTGGACAAACAGAAGTGTATTTGAATTTCTCAATAATGCAAATCTTGAAAGGACGAAGAATTCCTCTCCCTCCTCTATTGATGGCATTCAATGGACCAGAATTGTTTATGCATTAAAAGTCATACCTGAAAGAAACATAACAATGCTTCCTGCAGAAAATAGCCACTCAGATACAAACCCTCTCCTTGTTGCTGATGATAATGGAGAGAAACTAATTAACATATCCCGGTTTGATGATTTAGCAATTCTCAGGAATGAAAGCTATGAACTCTATTCCAGAGGATCTTTAGACTATCCAAAGATGGATTTATCTAACGCCACATTTATTCGAACGTCGTTTGAATGTTCTCATGGAACTCCCATGGATGTTTGCGCTTCGTTTAGCAATCAGTATGTTCTGCTGGACGACAAGTTAAATATAATTACAGTGATCGATAATAGATTCGGGTACCATTTTGTTTAATACTCAAGAGTTATACTTAATAATGAACTTAATATAGTTGCAGCATGCTAAAGATATGACAGTATTACACTTTAAAGTCTGAAAAATTTTAGGGGTCGGGGTTCATGCCCCTCTCAGCCACCGCAGCCACCCCAGTCGCCGCAGCCCCTCCACAATCCCAATGTAATGAACTCAGGCTTTATAGTGAACTTCTCTTAAATTGCTTCAAAAGACTGAAAATAAACAAACAAAAATATATTGTACCATTCATTCTAAATTAATGAAATTTCTAATCTCAAAGAATTTCTACAAAGTCCATTTAAGTTACCGGGGATGATTGGGATTGAGAGAGTTACTATTTATTCTGACAATCTTTATTATTTTTAGCGGATGTGTTGAAGAAAGTAAGGTTAATCAATCAAATGAATCAGTTTATCAAGGGCCAGTAAACATAACACCAGAAAATCAGTCATTAACAACCCTGTCATCCGAAGAAGAAAATATCCAAAATATTCCTGAAATAGAGATTACATCCTTCTCATGTACTTATATGCATGATCCTAAAGAAAAAGTATATGATTACTTTTTTTGCTGGGACAATATTCCAGGAAACGAAAATCAGAGTCTTATAGGTTACCTTCAAGCAGTAAAGTATAGAAATGATCAGGAAATCAGTTGGGGAAATCACGTACAGCTCATTAAATCGGATGATAATAAAAATATTAAGGTTTATTTCAGTAATTCAACAAAATTAATGCTTGAAGACAATAAAGATAATGTTCTAAGAACTCCGGACGTCGAATTAAAACTAAGAGAAGTCAATGGCAAGTATAGGGTTTTAATTACTCCTCAGACTCTTCAGAACGACGAATTAGAAGGAAAAGAAGCCAATGGCAAGCTTTGCATATACAAAGTTGAAGAAAAATCCGGATATAATATCACAGAAAGGTATTACGCTATTTATGGCCTTTCAATAAAGAATAATGGTACAAAAGATCTTGATTTCAAGTTAAATGAACTGAGTGTACGCCATGGGGGTAATATTTTCAATTCCACAATTGAACCTTATTACTGGGATACGTTAATAGAGGTACAATCAGACCTTGAAAAAGAAACTAAACTTGAGGATACAACTCTAGCTCCCGGACAAACAATAAATGGGTCTGTTGTTTTTGAGGTTAATTCGTTGTATAATAAATCGTTCCTACTGATGTATGATGAGACTCCTATTACCTCAGCATCTTTTGAAAAAAGCATTGAAGCTTTGAGCACAGCGGAACGATATAATTACTCAGCAATTTTTAACATACCACCTTATAATGATGGCTTGAATGATACTTTTGAATATTCAGGCTTTTCCAACTGGGTAAACAGAAGCATATTCGAAGTATATAATAAAGCTGATATTGAATCCTTCAATAAGGACGTTTCCTTATATATGGCAGATCCGT
Organism: uncultured Methanosarcinaceae archaeon; assembly: GCA_963818955.1. Classification (GTDB taxonomy): domain Archaea; phylum Halobacteriota; class Methanosarcinia; order Methanosarcinales; family Methanosarcinaceae; genus Methanosarcina. The sequence continues at coordinate 99,025 of CAWFUY010000012.1, forward strand.
CTCATTTTATACAGGGGACAGAAATTGTCTATGCATTAAGGGTCATACCTGAAAGGAACGTCACAGTAGAAACACATTTTGTAAAGAAAAATGGCCTGGATGTTTCAGGTTCGCCTTTTAAAGTAGTTGATGATTCTGGAGAGGAACTGATTAACTCATCCCGAACAGATAAAATAGGAATTTTAAAGAATCAAACATATGGGCTGCATTCTGTAGATGATATAGACATATCAGAGATGAATTTCTCTAATGCCACAATAATAAGAATTTCTTTTTTTAGAGAAATCGACTTGTGGACTTATATTGGTTGTTAATCAGAATGTTATAGTGGATAATGAACTCAATATAGTTGTAGCAAGTAATAATTGTCGACAATTTATAAGTTGAGGTCCATTAAAAATGCAGTTTGCTTTTTTCAACTGTTAGAAGTTCGTTAGTTTAAAGATGTTATTAAGAGCCTATCCGAAAAGTCAAAATGGTAGGCAGTAAAAGTTTTGTAGGATGCCACATTCTTCGGATAGTTTCTTAGTCATCTGGATAAGCTGGCGAGTACGTAAAACCATTAGAAGCTACGCATAAACTTCCTGGTGAACGTTCGGAATAATAAAGGTAAATATCTAAATCTGCTTACGACCAACTATCCTTTCATATCCCGTGAATTATTAACAGTTACTCTCCTAACTAACATTGCCCTTATATACCTACATCGTTTATAATTTGATGTGACTAATAACGAAGAACTAAAAAATACTAAACCACCAGACGACGTAGTAAAATTCCTAAAAGAATTAGAAGAACGATACGGTATATCACAAGAGAAAATAAAAGAAGCCTGGAACGAAATTATATGTGATCCTGGTTTCGAATTTAACTCACTTACTGACTGGAATGTTCGAAGTAGACATGTGGCTAATTTGGTAAAAGTATATGTTTACTTATTCGGTCATCTTGATCCCGAATTAAAGGAATTATACAAAAAAGTTAATTACGTGGTTATTGATGAAGTAAAAGATAATTGGAGAATTGGTATCGATGGTAAAGAATTAATAATACCAATCGACCAACTGGAAAATATAAACTACTTTCGGACAGAATACTTACGTCGCTTCCAGGTTCCATTACGATTCCAATATGTTAACATCGTTGAGTATAATCCTAAATGGTTAGACTTTATAGAAGCTATCTCGCTAGGTAAAAGAAGACTTGAACCTGGTGAATAACAAGGTGCTTAAAGCCTGCCATAAGCCAAGCATAGCGGTTTGAGTTATCGCGACACGAGAGATAGGTATTATGCTTACCCGGCTTGTAGACTAAAAACCCTTACATATCCCCCGTAAACAATAACGTTCACCCTCTCAACCCTTTTGCTCAATTAGAGATAGGAGTATATTTTGTCAAATACCAAAGCAAACATACTTACAGGACTCGATTTATTCGCTTTTGATTGACTTTTCGGATAGCAAAACGGCTCTTCATTGTTTTGTTTGGATATCATCTAAAAACCGAAATGATCCTAAACCAAAATGGTCCTGGGTTGAAAATCATCATACCATTGAGAATGACGAAGAGCCGTAAAACGGAAAAAGCCGTAAAATGAAAAGCTTCCCGAAGATATAGTAGAATATTATTGATTGTGAAGTAAATAGAAAAAAGATGAGAAAACGATATCCTTACGCTTTATCGATAATTAAAAGAATTAGTTAAGAAGTAGTTAAGTGATTCACAAGGTTTTGCTTGCAACAATGAAGTTTATTACGGGACCAGGTTTTAATCTGTCCTGAATTTGCTTCATTTTAAGCTTACATGTTAATGAATTTACTACGGGATCAGGTTTTAATCTGTCCTGAATTTGCTTCATTTTAAGCTTATACGTTAATGAATTTATTACGGGATCAGGTTTTAATCTGTCCTGAATTTACTTCACTTTAAGCTTACGCGTCAATGAAACCTATTGGGACCAGGTTTTAATCTGTCCTGAATTTGCTTCATTTTAAGCTTTCACGTTAATGAATATATTACGGGATCAGGTTTTAATCTGTCCTGAATTTACTTCACTTTAAGCTTACATGTTAATGAATATATTACGGGATCAGGTTTTAATCCGTCCTGAATTTACTTCACTTTAAGCTTACGCGTCAATGAAACCTATTACGGGATCAGGTTTTAATCTGTCCTGAACTTACTTCATTTCACAGCTTAATCCCTTGTGAACAATATATACTATGTAAATAATGATATAAAATACTGACGGTAGTATAACTACGGATAATTTAATCAGTTCACGTTTTGAACATTCTGCCCTCTAAATTACAAGTCATATACTACATTGACCACGTACGTCTATCAAATGTTTCACCAATTTCACATACGGTTCCGGTTTCCACGGTTCCGGTTTCTCCACAGTTTTCCCACCATTCTCTCCGAACTTTTCCGTCCATCCTGCTCTTCTATTATCTTCACGCCGCCAAAGCCTCATTCAATTCACTGATAACCATATTCATCTCATCACCGAAAAGCTGGCACATCTTGCCGCGGCCTCCCAGGGCATCAAAAGGAGTGTAATCAAGGTCGTCGATTTCCAGGTGGAAGCTGGCCGCCACATAATCTTTAATCATTCGGAGCCAGTTCATCTGGTCTTCGTTGAATTTCAGGGTTCCGGCCTGTTTTTTAAATACCCAGTCCTGGAAGTTTCGGTTTACTGTCTGGTCGTAAGAGGTTAGCACAGGATCTATCTCGGTTATCCTGCGGATCAGGGAAACCAGAGCTGTGAGTTCGTTTTTCGGAGAACTCCCGTTTACCTTTTCCAGCTGCTCGTAAGCCTGCCAGATCCTGAAGGGGGCAAAATATGGCTTTTCCAGTTTCAGTTTATCCATCACTTCTTTTATCATCGTAAAGGTAACTTCCCTGCGCTGGTAGGGTTGGTTGTAGAAAATTCGCAGGGCTGTGATCTCGTCTTTGTTAGCTTCCATGTATGCTTTAAAATCGTTGATCAGCTCATCGGCTTTTACCACAGCTTCTTTGTCCCATTCGGCTCTGAGAAGGGTGTCGGTGTTCACAGTGTCGATTATCTGTTCATGGACTCTGCGGACATTTTCGATATATTCGTTCAGCTCGCCGGAAAAAGTGGATCTGGCAATATCAATCAAATTCTCCTGTGCTTTTTTCTTTGAATCGGCTTCCTGAATTTCCGGCTGGTGCAGTTTAATCTCAAAAGCTTTTAAATCAATGATATCGGGGTTATATGCATTGAGCAGGTCCTTAACAGTCTGGTTGAGGGTCTTTCGATTAGCCTTTTCAGCAAAAGTGGCTCTTTCGTCCTCACTTAGCTGTCTATCCAGCCTTGCCAGGCGGTTAGCCAGAGAAACATAAAGGTCTTCATCCTGAGCGCCAAAAGTTACTGCTGCAAGCAGGTCTTTCAGAGATATGTTTTTCTTGCGTTCCAGAGGCCTGCTGTCGGTTTTCAAGGTCTTTGTAACGCCTATGGCGTCCACAATCACAAAATGAGTTTTAGCTGAAATAGCCGACGGTGTCACTTTTTGCAGGTCATCGAAACCCAGGGTTCGTGTACCTCGCCCCTTCATTTGTTCAAAGTAATTCAAGCTCTTTACATCTCTCATGAAGAACAGGCACTCCAGAGGCTTGACGTCCGTACCCGTGGCAATCATGTCAACTGTAACAGCTATTCTGGGATTGTATTCATTGCGAAAAGCTGACAATACTGATTTTGGATCTTCTTCAGCTTTGTAGGTGACTTTTTTGCAAAAGGCATTTCCTTCTCCAAATTCTTCCCGTACTAGGTTTATAATGTCATCGGCATGGCTGTCGGTTTTAGCGAAAATAAGAGTTTTTGGGACTTCCTTTCTGGCAGGGAAGGTCTCAGGTAAACTTTCCTTGAATGCACGTATTACATGTCTTATCTGACTAAAATTAACAACATCTCTGTCCAGCTTCTTGGCAGTATAGGTGAATTCTTCATCCAATTGTTCCCAGCGTTTTTTACGGGTAAGTTTCTCTCGTTTGTCCACAAACTCCCTGGCATTTATCGTTGCCCCGCTTCTGCTAATTTCAGTTTCGATGGTGTACACATCATAACCCACATTCACGCCATCTGCTATTGCTTCTTCATGACTGTATTCGCTCACTACATTCTCATTGAAGAATCCGAAAGTGCGTTTGTCCGGCGTTGCTGTCAGGCCTATCAAAAAAGCATCGAAATAATCCAGTACCTGCTGCCATAGGTTGTAAATAGAGCGGTGACACTCATCTATTACTACAAAATCAAATGTTTCTATGGGAACTTTCTCATTATATACTACAGGAAGCGGTTCCTTTGGCTGCCATCCTCTCTCGGCAGGGTTCTCTTCCTCAGTCTTTTCGTCCAGCTCCTCATCCTTCAAAATCGAATAAAGCCGCTGAATTGTGGAAATGCACACCTGGCTGTCAGATGAAATATAACTGGAACGTAAGCGCTGCACATTGTACAGTTCGGTAAATTTGCGGTTATCATCATTGGGCACATAAGCCATGAATTCCTGCTCTGCCTGCTCTCCAAGGTTTTTGGTATCAACAAGGAACAGCACCTTTCTTGCATCCGAAAATTTTAGTAATCGGTATATGAAGGTTATGGCAGTATAGGTCTTTCCGGAACCTGTTGCCATCTGGACCAGAGCCCTTGGGCGGTTGTCCTTAAAGGATTTATCAAGATTCGAAATCGCTGTTATCTGGCAATCCCGTAACCCCTCGGTTCTCAATTCAGGGATATCCAGTAGTCTTTCCCTCAAAGGTTTCTTTTTTGTATATTCCTCGAAAGTTTCGGGTCTGTAAAATGAGAAAACAGGTCTTGATCTTGGTTTGGGGTCGCGGAAGTCTGTGAATCTTGTAAGTTTTCCGGTACTCTCGTATACGAAAGGAAGTGGATCATTCTTCAGGTACTTTAGCTTGCTCGCAGCATATTCGGCGGATTGTTCCTCAACAACAGTTAATCGATGGCCTTCTTCATCCTTTTTTGCCTCAATAATCCCAACGGGCTTTTTATCAACAAATAGTACATAATCGGCCGGTCCTGCATCGGTCTGATACTCCTTAACAGCAATTCCTCTGGAAGCATTCCAATTGATCTTATTTTTGGCTTGCACTATCCAGCCAGAATCTTTTAGTCTTCTATCTATATCGTTTCTGGCTTGCTGTTCAGGGGTTTGGTTATTGCTCATAGATCTTTATCCATTGGGATTTATCTAATATTCCGTTTTCCAGATTGGAATATGGTGTCTATACTTCCTTTAAATGTGATTTCTAAGATAAATGTTTCTAAATTTATGTATCTAACAGGCAAAAAGAGATATTCATCACCCAAATTGGAAACTTTATTACATTACAACACTGACAAGTATTATATACAAAAACGTATAACAAAAAACTGATTAGCTTTCTTAAACCGGAAAACTTGTGGAGAAAAGTCCTTTACCACATCTGACGCATAAAAAAGGCGGTGGAGAGTAGGATCTGTGAAAATTGATACCCGAGTAATAAAAGATATTTTGATGAAAATAGGTTTATTGGCGATTTTTGTAGCTATGTTATTAAATTCATATTTCATGAGTGGCATTAAGCAATAAGCTATTAAATGGATTTAAGATAATCCACACGTATTTCAAGGCTCAATTTGGTTCAGCTAATCAGCATTGTATTGCTGGTTGTCGAAAATTACCACAATATATTTGCCCCACGGTAACACTCCGATCCCGAGTTTTACCAAATATCGCTAAAATAAACTACAAAAAAGTTTTTAAATAAAAATCAAGTGCCCGGAGCGTGACTCGAACACGCGACCTCCAGATATCTCAGGAGATTAAAGACGCCTCATATAAAAGTCCCTATGAGTCTGGCGCCCCAACCGACTAGGCTATCCGGGCTTGCACACACAAATGTACATAGATCTATTAAAGGTTAACGATTGGAAAAGACAAAAACAGGGTTTCTGTTCTTATTTTTATCCAAAGACCTCCTGCACGGGATTTTTTACTAATCCAAACGAAGGTTAAGACTCTCTAAAACCACGAAAAAAATTGAAAAAATAGGGAAAAATTGTACCCATAAATTCGTCCTCTTGAGGGAGCGTAGCGACCGAAAAGGACCTCGTGCTGTTGCGATTATATCGCAACTCCCAGAAAATCTTCGATTTCCTGTGATCCCGAAGCGGTGCCCGGAGCGTGACTCGAACACGCGACCTCCAGATATCTCAGGAGATTAAAGACGCCTCATATAAAAGTCCCTATGAGTCTGGCGCCCCAACCGACTAGGCTATCCGGGCTTGCACACACAAATGTACATAGATCTATTAAAGGTTAACGATTGGAAAAGACAAAAACAGGGTTTCTGTTCTTATTTTTATTCAGAAGACCTCCTGCACGGGATTTTTTACTAATCCAAACGAAGGTTAAGACTCTCTAAAACCACGAAAAAAATTGAAAAAATAGGGAAAAATTGTACCCATAAATTCGGGTGTCAGTACCCTGTTGCCTCTGCTAACTTTCTGACCAGAGACATATCGGATGTACTCCCTGATACAACCAGAACATAGTTATCATTGTTCCAGATGTAATGGTATCTGGGGACAGTCTTTTCTGCTTCAAAAGTAAAGTCTGTAATCCTTGTAACCGAATGTCCGTTAATAGATTCTTCCGCAAAGCGAGAAACGTTGTTCAATGGCGTAAAGGAAGACTTATACGCAGAGATGAAATTGCTTGCAGCCTCTTTGTTTTCAAGTTTAATTACATCCACGACAAAGTCAGTATTATTTGACCCTTTGTAAAGTCCTTCAGATCCTCCAAGGATTCCGGAGACATTTGAAACATTATAAGTGGTTTTAATATCATCTACAGAGAGCGAAGGACTACCAACGTATTCAAAGCCTGCAGGTAGATTTTTAATTTTACTTATTTCGGATATATTTTGTCCGGAAATTGAGCTTGTTTTCGGATTATCAGAACCAGTACTGTTAGCTGTAGAATTATTGTTGCCTACACAGCCAGAGAACGCGATCATCAAAACCGCAAATATGGATATTAAAGCTATATTTTTTTTCATTATCTCACCAGATCTTGAAATCCTGATGACAACGATGAGCTAGGAATCAGGATTCGAAATTAAAAATCAGCAAAACTTATGGAAACTGTAAATAAAAAGTTATCTGTTAACTTAATTAAAAAAAAAGACTAAAAGAGAGAAGGATTAAGAAAATCCTTCACTCAGCGAATTTATCTGTGTTTCCTGACGAGGTAGACTACTATAAGCAGTCCCATGATTGCTGGTATGATACCAAAGCCAGGTGTTGGTGATTTTGTGGTGTTGTTTGCTGCTGGAGCTGAGGTTGTAGTAGTTGCTTCAGGAGTTGTTCCATTAACTACAGGGGCCTCTCCGCCAGATGGAGCAGTTACATTTGTAGCGTTTGTTGGAGCTACAACACTTGTGTTGTTGGCAACTGCGGAGGTAGATGGCTCAGTAACAACAGATCCATTACCAATTGTCTGCTCAACGAATGGGTAGTACCTGACATCATTGGAGTCAGCAACTTTGAAGAACATTCCCTGGCCGATTTCCTGATCGGAGTTCTTGGTCAGTGTGAAGGTATCATCGTTGTCTACATTGATCGTTGCTCCGCTGATGGCAACGTTGTTGAGCTTGCCGAATTCATCATCCGAAGAGATCTTTATGGCGTTTGCATAGTCAATGAGCCAGAGACCCTCAATCTGGGCAATGCTGTCGACTGCACCCTGGAAGACCTGGTTGACATGTACTTTCAGAACATCAACATCGTCTTCACCCTGGATCTTATCGAGCTGGCAGGTCCAGGTCTTATCGGCAGTTGTACCATCGGTTGAGATAATCTGATCATCTATATATTGTCCGTCCTTGTCGAACTCAAGCCAGACTTTCTTACCGTCAACGTCTACCTGCTTTGCAGAAAGGCTGTATCCGCTGCCGAGGTCGAGTTTCTCTCCGGTCTTGAGAGTGTACTTGTCCTTGCTGTCAATGATGAGCTTGGCGAGCTTGTCTGCTGAGGTTGCTTTGATTGGGACGTATTTCTGTGCGAAGAAGCCAATAACTGGGTATGTGGTCCAGCCTCCATCTTTGTACTTGTATGCAACATTGCTGATGGTGGTGCTGTACTTCAGGCCATGTTCAGGAATTACTCTTCCGTTAAGTGCAGTAACTTGCATGGTTTCTGTTTTGACGTTCTTGTCGAGGTCGTAGAAGAAACCTGCAAAGTTGTCTGCGGTCCAGACCGCTGGGCCTGTAGCAACAGTTCCTCTAACATCATAGGTTCCGGCATCTGTGTACTTTCTTGAAGGCAAAGAACCTGAGTGCATCGGAGTCAGCAACTCTGAAGTACATTCCCTGACCGATTTCCTGATCGGAGTTCTTGGTCAGTGTGATGGTATCATCATTGTTAATGGTAATGGTTGCTCCGTTGAGGGCAACGTTGTTGAGCTTGCCGAATTCATCGTCAGAAGAGATCTTTATGGCGTTTGCATAGTCAATGAGCCAGAGACCCTCAATCTGGGCAATGCTGTCGACTGCACCCTGGAAGACCTGGTTGACGTGTACTTTCAGTACATCGACATCGTCTTCGCCCTGGATCTTGTCAAGCTGGCAGGTCCAGGTCCTATCGGAACTGTTTCCATCAGTTGAGATAATCTGGTCATCGACATACGTTCCGTCCTTGTCGAATTCGAGCCATACTTTCTTACCGTCAACATCTACCTGCTTTGCAGTAAGGCTGTAACCCTTGCCGAGGTCGAGTTTTTCGCCGGTCTTGAGAGTGTACTTGTCCTTGCTGTCAAGTATGAGCTTGGCGAGCTTGTCTGCCTGGCCGGATTTCAGTGGGATATATTTATCTGCGAAGAAACCAAGCACGTTGTAATTACCCCAGCCGCCGTCCTTGTACTTGTAGCTGGTTTTTCCAATTGTTGTTGTGTATATTAAACCGTGTTCTCCAATTACTCTGCCGGATGTACCTGCAACGTTCTTAATGGCGAGAGACTCGGTTGTCACATTATTGTCAATGTCGTAGAAGAATGCTGCAAACTTGTCTGCATTCATTGTAACAGTTGTACCGTCACCATTTGCTGTATTTGCAAGGATGTCGGTTAAAGTTGAGCCGTTGTACACTGGGCCTCGTACCTCAACTACACTTGCCACTGAGGCGGTTGTAGATGTGGTATTATTATCTGCTGCAATTGCGGCGGATGCAAATACAGCCAGAAGCATGAGTGCAGCCAGTGTGCTTGCTACAAATCTCTTCATTTTATTGTTTCCTCCATGTTTGTTAAGATATATTGTATGTGAGAAGAAGTGTCGGGATCAACACTTAAAACTTAAAGGGTTTCACCATTCTTCACCAAATCAGACTTATTTTTTCGTCCATTGTCGAAGAGGGTTTCATTTCCTCCTCATCCCTCTAAATTGGATTACAAGTGTTCTATAAAATAATTGCCTTATTAAATCTTTTGTGGTCTATTTCAGGGATTTTGAATAGGAAAACCGCAAAACAACGATACATATGACGGTAAATGTCGAATAAACCCGGACATGATATCAGTCAAGAGTAGCTTTAATGAAAAAGTCGAAACAATTATAAAATACTATTGGAAGAAGGAAGTGCACTTTTCGGGCTTCAAGCCAAACATCTATGAAATTACTGGTAGTACAAACACATAAAGTTTGATAATCCTTATCTAACCAGAGGAGCTCTCTTGATATGAATAATCAAGCTGAATATATCCCAGTGTATTTCGATAAATTCTCATTCTAACTTCCATATGAACTCACAAGGAGCATGGAAAATCATTGGTTTCGAAATATAATAGCCAGAAGTTGCGGCATGTTTTTAAATAGTTTAGATGTTTTATGAAAAATTTCAGTGTTTTTGTAATAACTAAGTTCGCTATAATATGCCCTCTTTATTTATATTAAGAAATTGACGTAATATTAGAAATTGACGTAATATTAGAAATTGACGTAATATTAGAAATTGACGTAATATTAGAAATTGACGTATTAAAAACCGAACAATGCAGCAACTATTTGTGAGAGTTTGAAAAATGAGAAACTGATGTATTATAATATATATTAAATAAGATTGGATTTTATATTCTTATTATTATACAGATTTAAAACACGTAGGTGAACTAACTTTGGATTGTAAGAACGTTATTCAGGATGTCATTTGCAAAATAAAATCTATCAAAGGTGTAGAAGAAGCATATATTTTAGATGAAAAAGACAAAGAGAAAATATTCGAGCTTGAAAAAAAAGCAGAGGGAGCGGTATTAATGGGCCTTGGTGTTGGAGACAACCAGGGAATTAAAGAGGTTTTCAAGCGCCAGATAATCATAGCATTTACTACTAATATGGATTATGTTTGGCCTGAAGGACCCAATGTTTTTCTCATGCAGTTTGGAGAAAAGATTGGTGAGGACATTTATGATCCACAAAAACTTGAAGAGTGCAAGAAATGCAAGGATATGATAGTTATGGGCAACTTTGTAATTTACAGGAGTGCAGTACCTAAACCAAAAGATGCAGGAAAAGAGCCAATAACTGTCGTCCTTCCCCCCCAGAAATGCCAGGAAATAGAATGTATAAATGGTGTAATCAATGTTGTACTCGCATCTCCTTCTACCCCTTCCGATGAGTATATAAGGTCCGTAATGGGCTCCAGGCCGGGAACAGGACTCGGAACTTTTTTAGTTGGCTTTGATCTAAATTAAATATGAAAATCCATAAAACAGAAGAAAGTCGGAAAAGAGATGAAAGAAGTATATTACATCAGGGCTTGCCGGGAAATTCTCGAAAAAGTGCTGGCAGGCGAAATAGCAGATGAAAAAGAGTTGAATAAAGTAAAGAAAGAAGTAAGTAAAGCAATATCATCTGCAAAGCCTTCCCAGGAATGGGGATATTTTAGTACAGGGTACTTCGGAAGAGCAGACTGCAGTTAAAGAATTCTTGAAGCGAAAACCAGTGAGAACAATTTCAGGAGTAGCTGTAATTGCTGTAATGACTTCCCCGGCTCCATGCCCACATGGAGTTTGCTTACCCTGCCCGGGAGGACCTAATTCAGTGTTCAAATCCCCTCAGAGTTACATGGGAAGGGAACCTGCGGCTATGAGAGCAATTCAACATGAGTTTGATCCATATGCTCAGGTCAGGTCCAGGCTCTCCCAGCTTAAAGAGATAGGCCATGATATAGAGAAAGTTGAATTAATAGTGATGGGAGGCACATTTTCCGCACGCAGCCTTGATTATCAGGAATGGTTTACCAAAAGGTGCCTCGAAGCAATGAATGATTTCACTTCCGAGAAATGGAGAGAAAACTCCTGGAAAATCGGAAATTCTATGCCCTTTATCCCTCTGGAAGAAGTACAGAAAGCCAACGAAACTACTAGTATTCGCTGTGTGGGGATTACATTTGAAACTCGTCCGGACTGGGCAAAAACAGAGCATGTAGATGAATTTCTGAGGTTTGGAGGTACCAAAGTAGAGCTAGGGGTTCAAAGTGTCTACGATTTTGTACTGGCTCGCATGCAGAGAGGGCACGGAGTAGCAGAAATTGTCAGGGCAAACCAGGTGTTGAGAGATAGCGCATTCAAGGTTGGGTTCCATATGATGCCCCATCTTCCTGGTGCGGATTCGGATTTGGACCTCAGAGGCTTTAAAAAACTTTTTGAAGATTCTCGCTTCAGTCCCGACTATCTCAAAATTTACCCTACCCTGGTGACAGAAGGGACTCCACTTTACAGGCTCTGGGAAACAGGGGAATACGAAGCTATTTCTGATGAAGAGGCCGCTGAACTGATTGCAGATGTAAAGGCAATACTTCCTAAATGGGTAAGACTCCAGCGTATCCAGCGGGATATTCCTGCCCAACAGATATTTGCAGGCGTTAGAAAAAGTAATCTAAGGCAGCTTGCTGAAGAAAAGCTTCGAGAAAAAGGAGGAAAATGCCGCTGTATACGCTGCCGGGAAGTAGGACATACCAGCCTGAAGGGAAGAAAAGTAAACGAAAAGGATATAGAGCTAACTATCGAAACCTACAAAGCCTGTGAAGGCATAGAACATTTCATTGCATTCGAAGATCTCTCCGCGGATGTTATTATAGGTTTTACTCGTCTTCGTTTCCCGGCTGCGCCTCATCGACCCGAACTGCAGGAAGCTGCCCTTATAAGGGAGCTGCATGTATACGGCTCTATGGTACCGGTTGGAAAAGGAGCAAAAAGAAATGATTGGCAACACAGAGGATATGGGAAGGAACTCCTTGAATGTGCAGAAAAAATGACTGCTGAAGCTGGATACCGAAAGCTTAACGTGATTAGCGGCATAGGAGCCAGAGAATATTATAGACGATTGGGATATACTACTGATAATATGTATATGTCAAAAGTTCTGAAAAATTGAAGTCCAATTTTTCAAAAATCTATAATTCTCTTAATGAGCCTGATTTCATGATAGCCGCAATATTTACATTTAAAGTACCTGATTTTTTTCCGGATAAAAGAGTTTAAAATATCAACATTTCTGTATTCTTCTATTGCATGCTCTCTTCCACATTCCTCGCATTTATACTCTTCCAGCCCAGGTTGTTTCCTTCCGTAGTGATGGTCAATATGTTGGGATTCGATTTTGATGTCCTCATATCCGCAACTTTTGCAGTGCCAATATTTCGTTAAAGTTCGTATATAGGCATTCGTTTTGCTTATTTCCTTTAATAAGGGAGCTTGAAATTCCTCAAAAACAAAATGCTTCCCACATTTTTCGCAATGTGAATCCTTGTAATAGTTCATTGTAACATTACTGCAGCCAAACATATAAAGGAATGAAATTTCCGAAATAAGCGTTATGAATTTCCCCCAGGATAGAACAGCTTCGGATTTTATAGAGAAAAAAACCGGAAAAACAGTCAAAAATAAGAATAATAAAATTGAACCGATTAGAAGTTTTGAGAATAGACGTACTCTTTTTTGAATTCTTTCTGCCCCGAGTTCGTTGACCAGAATAATAGCCTCATCTTTGCTTTCCGGACTATATCTAAGACTTAGCCTTTTAGTCATTTCCACAGTGTCGCTCTCAGGATCGATTTTATAGCAGATATCTTTATGAAGAGCCTGATACGAACCCGATGGAAATCTGATACGCTCTTCTTTTGTCAACAAATCGCTCTCCGTATTGATCAAATATCTTTATCTATAATTATTCAATATTTATAATAAAGCATAAGACATGAAAATCTTTTAGAATCCGTATTTGCCTATTAAAAGCACGAAGACGACCCCACCTTTTTTCTCTTTGTGTATATTTCCTTCACTGTCTTTTGTAATTTTGATAAGCTCCTGAGAATAGTTGCCTACTGGAATTACCATTATGCCCCCAGGCTTTAATTGTTCCAGCAGGGGCTCGGGGATACTGGGAGCTGCACATGTTACAGTTATTCTATCATATGGTGCATACCTGGAATAGCCCATTGACCCGTCTTCAAGTATTACGGTTACATTATTATAGCCGGTTTCTCTCAGATTGTTCTGGGCAAAATGAACAAGAGGTTCTATGCGTTCCACAGTATACACATGTCCGCTTTTTCCAACGAGTTCAGACATAATGGCTGCATTATATCCGGAACCTGATCCGATCTCGAGAACTTTGTGCCCTTCGGAAAGCTCCAGGAGCTCACACATGATAGCAACCATGTGGGGGGCTGATATAGTTTGTCCGTAGCCGATTTCTAGAGGCATATCAGTATAAGCCTCTTTTTGTACATTATCCGGAACAAACTTATGCCTCGGAACACAGGACATAACTTTGCGTACTTTTTCATTAGATATGTAAAAAGCAAGCCCCTTTACCAGGTGCTTGCGCATTTCTTCAAACGTTAATTCTCCCTCATCTGTCTCCATTGTATGAACCTTGCATGAGCTTATTCATCGTGGTCCTCTTCGGATATAACGCTGACTTGAGCTTTCTCCTAATTTTCTGGCAAAAATCCTTTTCACATACTTTGCAAGCACAACATCGCCTTTTTTTGACCTGAATACACCGTCCCTTACCTTAATTTTGTGGATTAAAAGGCGTTTGTTTCCAACTTTTTCTTCTGCTCCCACAACGAATTCATAGTCTCCTGGAACGCGCTTTTCGATTACTTCCGTTTTTTCGGTTCCTGACTGAGCAGAGAATTTTACTGTTATATCATCTATGGCTCTGCCCCATATTGTTTCAATATTTCCAGCTTTTGCCAGATTGACTCGTTTTCCTCCTGCATCCAGGGCTGTAATAAGGATAGGGTATACTACTCCGGTCTCCTCATCATCCACGACCATTTCGTCATCTACCTGAAGGACAGTTTCGGAATCCAGTTTAGTTTTGTAGGCACTCGAAACATCCATCTTACTGACTATTACCCTCACACTAATGGCAGTCGGCGTTTTTATCGTTGCCGGATGTATCTGTCCGCACTCCCGGCAGCGAACAAGCGGACTCTGTCCTTCTTTCAGGACTTCATGCCCTACTTCTTCTTTCGGGGAACATGAAGGGCATTCGATTTCAATTTCTCTTATCATGGTTTAATATATAGATGAATTTGAAATACTAAATACTTAACTTACATTTCGTTCTCCTGCATTTTTCCATCAAAAGTTTTATTATAGCGAAATACGTAATCTCAATCTCAATAATGAGATGCATCTCAAAATTAAGGCAACGAAGGTGCCGACAGTGCCTGATATTGAATACCTGAAGAAACTTGCCCTAATGGGCGCAGTGAATAAAACAATCAAGATTTCGTCAAATGAGTTTCAAAAGCATACCGGGGCAAGCTCCAAAACAGCAGCAAGGAAGCTAAAGCAGCTGGAAGAGAAGGGACTGATTGAAAGGAAGATAGTTCCCGGAGGCCAGTTGATAAGAATGACAAACGAAGGAATCGAAATTCTTAAGAGTGAATATCTGGAGTATAGCGGCATATTTTCTCCAGAATGTGATAGCTTGGAACTTGAAGGAAAAGTGCTTAAAGGCCTTGGAGAAGGCCAGTATTATATAAATTTACCCGGATACAGGAAACAGTTTGAGGAAAAGTTACGTTTTTCACCTTTTCCCGGAACTCTTAATGTGAAACTTTCCGAAAGCAGTTCAGCTTTGCGAAATCGTTTACTTGAACTGCCGGCTGTACAGATCGACGGCTTCTGCGACGGAGAACGAACTTTCGGAGGCGGAAGATGTTATTCAGTTAATGTCGGCGGTATAGACGCAGCAGTCGTCGCTCCTGAAAGAACGCACTACCCATCTGATTTAATTGAGATCATCGCGCCGGTAAAATTAAGAGATACCCTGAACTTAAAAGATGGAGATTGGATTGTGATACAGGTAAAAAAGGGTATGGAGAGGCAAAAATGAGTGAAAATATGGAATACGATTGTCTTACCTACAGAAACGAGAACATAAATAGGGCTCTGGAAGCCCTCCGAGCCGGAAAAATGATCCAGATTTATGATTCAGATTCCAGGGAAGGAGAGACCGATCTGGTAATTCCTGCAAAAGCGGTCACCTACAAAGAGGTAAAGTGGATGCGAAAGGATGCAGGTGGCCTTATATGTGTAGCAGTAGACCCTGTAGCAGCAAAACAGTTAAAGCTGCCTTTCATGGCAGACATGGTCCGCGCAGCCAGCAAAAATAGTAGCGATCTTGGGGAAATTGTGGAAAAGGAAGGGGACCTTAAGTATGATTCACATTCTTCCTTCTCTCTTTGGGTCAACCATAGAGACACCAGAACTGGCATTCCTGACAATGAAAGAGCCCTCACGATCCGAAAAATCGGAGAAATCACAGAAAAAAACCTTTCCGGAAACGGAGTTCGTTTTGGAAACGAGTTCAGAACCCCGGGTCACGTGGCACTCCTGAGAGCTGCCGACGGGCTCCTTGATGACCGTAAAGGACAGACTGAACTTTCAGTTGCTCTTGCCCGCATGGCCGGAATTACCCCTGCAATGGTAGTCTGTGAAATGCTGGACGACGACAACGGCAAAGCCCTTTCTAAAGAAAAGGCAAAGGAATACGGCAGAGAGAGCGGACTTATATTTCTGGAAGGGCAGGAGATAATTGAAGCATATATGACCTGGACAGATTGTGAGTAAATTATTCATTAAACTTTTTTTATTCTTTCGCTCTTTATTCGGTTTTATTGTTACTTCATTGTGTTTTGGGCTATTACGGATACATACATAGGTTACAATAAAACCCAGGCATTTTAAAATTAATAAATCCAGTTTTTTGTGAAAAGAAAAGGAGTACACAGTAAATCATAATTAAGTGGGCTTTTTTACACTGCACTTGCAAGTTATTCGATATTTTCAATATCAGACATTTTCTTTAGATATTCGATGTTTCTTAGCACAAGTATGTTTTCTGCTAATATTTTTTCTTCGATCACGTTAATTATTTGGTTTACAGGAACTCTGAGGCTATACAACTTAGTCGGTCTACCCTTACCATTTGATTTCTTTTCTTCACTAACTTCAATCCAGTTATTTTTAAGGAGATAATGCATCGCAATACTGACTTCAGGTTGTCTTAGGCGTGTCAGCATTTCGATTTTCTGAGAGGTAATTCCTTTCCTTTTTACAAGACACGTAAGAGTAAGAGCAATTGGCCGGCTTACATTTAATTTTTTAAATAATTCCATCATTTCATAATCGTTTGACCCCATAACTATTGGAGCCTCTTCGGTTATATTATTCGTTCCTATAGCTAAATCACTTTTGTATATCATGTGATCATCCTAAGTATGATTATAGAGTAAATAATATAAAATATTTACTTATTTTTATATACCTACGTTCCGACCCTTTTTCAAAAAGAAGGCGATTTGTGCAAAAACTAAATAACTTACCATTCTGGGGTAATCTTGGCGTCACTGTCAACAAGTACCACCTTTCGCAAAATACGTAGCATTGAACTCTTAATATTCTGGTTAAGTATTTGGAAGAAACTTTACTGCCTCAAAGTATGTCACTTCCCATCCGTTCATAATGCGGGCAGTTGTGACATGCTAAAACGACAAAGATTTTAGACATAAATTTTTATTTCTTCAGGATTCCCCATTCATTGAGCCTTTTTTCGATGTCCCTCATCTCGTAATCAGTGAATGATAAGCTCTGGTAATGCTTAAGAGAGGTTAATGGGTCGTGCCCAGCTCTAGAATAGATTTCTATCTCTGGTATACCTGCCTTTAGCATCCATGACTCTATTGTTTTTCTTGGTGTCTTTGGGTTTACTTTTGGGACTATTCCCGCTCTGTCTGACCACCTGGAAAGGTTATCCCACCAACTAGTCCTATCTGGCGGCCTCCTGCCATCTAAGAAGGCATTAAATAGATCTGGAAAAGTCGAAGGTAGTTTGTCAATAGTCCTTTTTGGAGCTTTTTGTTTTACCTTCTTTTGTGCTTCCTTTGGTAGTATAATTTGATTTCTATCTTGAAAATACCAGCCTGGATTTTTATGTAGCCTTTGAAGCTCGATGTACCTCAAACCCGTTATTGTATTCACTTCAAAAATAGGCCTGAACTTATTTGGCACCGTCTGGACGAAGCGGTCATACTCTTCTACAGTTAATACTTTAGTGCCGTCAGCTGTCACCAATCTATTTTCCATTTAAATTACTCCAAAAAGTAGAATACCAACTTTATATAAAAACGTTGGTATTTGGAAAATCATAAAACTCAAAATCGCTCTAATATTTAATAGATCCAATAAATTAACATATCTATTTATTAATACCCCTGTATAATTATAAATATGGAAATTGTCCTTTCTGAAGCCCTCGTAGGCTGGCAGAACTTCTATATGCTGGTGGGAACTGCCGCAGCTTCCCTCATTGGCTTGCTCTTCATCGCTGTCTCCATGCACATCGACACAATTGTCTCGTTGCAGAAAACTGATGCTGTGAGGGCTCTGGCTGAGGCAAAGCGCGACTCGACATCTCAATCCCTTTAAGAAAAGATAATAACTTTAATAAAAGCAAATATTTAAAAACAGGTTAGGAAGTTGAAACTTCCATGCTTCAGATATACTTAATCTACTAGCTGGTTAATTTTGTTGTAAAAATCTATTATCAAATGCGCTGCCTCGCTTTCCATGTTCATACGGAAAATTCGAGTTTGCTTTGCAAAGGGCTTTTCTGTGACAATTCCTGACCCAACCAAAGGTGTGATAACCCTTGAGACGCTGGCGTGAGATAATCCAGTTTCCTCAGCTATTCCTGAAAGGTAAGTTGGTTCGTTTTGTCGTTCGATCAGATTTTTAAGTACTGTCATCTGTGCAGTTTTCCCGAATATTGTTTCTAGTGGATCCATTACTATCATCTCAGAGGTAGCTATTCTATTTAAGTAATTTTTAGTTTCTAATACCAGATATGTTATTATATTTATCTCTTTACTTTAATATAAAAAACTAGCATTTTATATTTTTAATGGAAGAGACTTGAAGTGAATCAAGCGTGTACCAAAAATCAAAAAATGGCTACATTTTATCATAAAACTACACAATTTTGATTCCAAGAATCCGCGCAAGTTCTATTGCTTGCCCAGGATTGATTATAGCTCCCCTGAGCTCATTGCATGTATCGGATACTGCGATCCCATCAATGATACAATCCGATAAATCAATGTTTTTGAGTAAGGCTTTAAAGAAATCCGCTCCTGTGAAATTAACCGCTTTCAGCGTGGGTTTATTTAACCGAATCTCGGATAAGGAGGCTTCTGTGAAATTGCAGTCTCGAATGGTGCAGTACTCCAATACAGAACTTGAAAAATCTGCATATCGAAAGAAATCGCCCATTAAAGAGGTTTCTTTCATGTGGCTCTTCCTAAAGTTACAGCCATCGCCCTTGCACTTTAATATTTTAGAGCATTTCCAGTAGCTGCCCATAAAACTGCAATTTGCAAAATTGCAGTTATCAAACACCGAATTATAAAAAGTGGTTTTCGAAAAATCACAATTCGTGAACTGACATTGTATAAACCGTATCGATTCAAATTCTATCCTTTCAATATTGACTCCCGAAAGCATCTCGCTTTCAAAGCACATCTTTTCTATATAATTGTCATCAGATTGTGCGGCTATTATTCTGTTTTCCAAGATCCTTCCATCTCCATACATGTATGTTTCAAAATGATTGTACTGGATAGATTTACACACTAATAGGCCACACATATCTCTAAGAAAAATACCTGTGTATTTCTTTTTTTTTGTATTTGATGGCGGGTTTGTCGAAGGAAAAAATATATTCTCAGATGCCTAGTAGGAGCAATTCTATACCTATAATAAAGAGTTTTCTTTATCACTACTCCACTGACACTAGATGACTTCAGGGTGCTTACACCACTGATTTACAGACAAATTAAGGAAGGTTTAAGGCGACAATCCCGCAAAAGAGACATAAACCCTTTTTAAGTTACTCCGAAACGTCAAGTTTTCTCTCTTCA
The DNA here is from genome assembly GCA_963818955.1 of uncultured Methanosarcinaceae archaeon. Taxonomy (GTDB): domain Archaea; phylum Halobacteriota; class Methanosarcinia; order Methanosarcinales; family Methanosarcinaceae; genus Methanosarcina. The sequence goes on from CAWFUY010000012.1 coordinate 118,547, forward strand.
TCTTCATCAGCACAACCACTCGTTCGGTTTTTGTCCATGATAATGACATAATCTGCAGAATTCTTGAGTGCTGTGGAAAATCCGGGCTCAACCCCAAAGATAATGGTCTCTTTCCCGTGTTCGTTTGCTTTGTTCAGTAGCGGTTTGAAATCCGCATCTCGGGTTACGATTGCAAGGGTATCTATGTTGGGATTATATACCAGTTCCATGCCCTCCACTGCAAGCCGCACATCCACATCACTGGAACAGATGATGGGCTCAAGGCCATGGTTTTCAATAGCCTCGACAAGCTTGTCAGAGGCATACTGGTTCAGGAAAACACGCCCAATCTTGATATTCCCGTAGTCCTTCAGAACGTCCCTTATTTCCTCAAGATTTACATCAAACTCTTTTCTGAGGATATTTGGCCCGTCCACTAGAAGTCCGATCTTCCTCCTGCCGACTTCTTTTTTTGAGCGGAGGTATTTGGAGATGGAATCAATTCCGCTTTTTACAGGTTTCATTATCAATGTCCTCTGTGATCTTCCATTTTTGAGTATTCTTAATCATTATTTATAGTTATGTTGCAAAAATGATATTTCCGCTGTTTGATAATATAATTTTACCTTTGCGTACCATTTTTCCGGTGATGAGATTGATTAACGTTCCATTTTTCTGTTATGCTGCAACTGTAGAAGAATTATTTCCTGAAGTTAAAGTTGTGATGGGCTGTACCACAAAACTTTGGTTGCTTTGTACAGGAATGGTGTCTACAATTTCTCCATTGCTATTTAATATAAGAATTTTCATAGCAATTCGCTGATTTGCAGACAGTTCCTGTTTAATATTTGCTTGTCCATTTGAACTTATTGGATTATTAGATTTTGTAAATATTTGACCAAGCGCGCCTTCTACACTATCCGCCCATTTGAGATTCCTTTCTCCAGTGACTGGATTCTCATAGAAGACTATCACATCTGCCAATTCAGGCATTGAATTTGTATTTGAACTGGAAGCTATATAGATTGGTTTAATATTAATTACTCCTTTATCTACAGGAATAACCAATAAATTACCACGAATTACTGTAGAGCCTTGTTGTCCCCACAGAGTCAGCATACTAGAGAACTCTTTATCCTGATTGATAAAGGCATCAATCTGGGCCGGACCTGATAGCGACCTGCTTTTATCAAACTTATAAAGTAGCATTTTCCCATAATTAGGATAGTCCTGATTAACCGAGATCCAAGATACCAGATTCGTCTTTTGTGGATCGGCCGGATTAAATGTCCTCATCAAAACGTACGACGTTCCATTTGGCAATTCCAAAATAGTGTTATATGGCATAGCAACTTGCAATTCCCCGGTATCAGAAATTTCACTTGAAGGTTTCCATTGATCCTGCTTGGTATAGTAAAGTTCCGGATCCTTCATATGAAAGGTGCTAAGCTCGTTAGTCTGCGCATTAAATAAATCTTCAGAATATTTAATATGCAACTTTTGACTCTCCGGCATTTTTTCGATGTTTTTGAATAGCCCGGGATAAATGCTCATATAAGTCTTCATTAGGGGATCTTTCTCTACTACATATAAGTCCATTGTACCATTCACAGAATCTACAACCACTTTGGCTGCATCTCTAACATAATTAACACTTGTATTTCCCAGAGTGGATGAATCAGAATATGGATAGCTATCAGAATACGCAATACCTGATATCATCCATTTCAAATTTTCCTCACCCTTGTCGATGAAAATCGAATTATCCAAGTCGTAATATAAGAAAGGAGCAACCCTCGCAACTCTTTCGTCGACATTCCGATATAGATGCAACCGGCTATTATCAGTAATATAATCAGATGTCATGATCTTTAGAAAATCCGACATATCCCATGCTATTACCGATTTTTTAAGAAAACCATCAATAAGTATTCCGCCTGTCCCGTTATACTGGATATAAATATTTCCCGAGCTTGACGGATAATCAAGTTCAGCTCTTTTGGTATTCGTTAAAATATAATCGTTCGTGTTTTCGCCATACCAAATCCCTTCTTCTTTTAATCTGAATTCAGGATTGCTAGAAACTGAGGGAATATCATACGAATAAAGCAAGGGCATTTTATCGGCACCCATTTTATTTACAGACCCTACCACGGCTCCGTATCCATGAGTGTAGATAACATGCATATTCTCCCATGTCTGCGGAATCTGATTCCGATTCAGCTCCCGAGCAGCTATAATTACTTGCCCTTCACTCCCGTTAATTGAGTATCTGTCAACATCAGGCGTATTAAATGTATAGATTCTTTCAATCGCCTGGCTTCTTTGTAAAAATGGAACCATTGCACGCCAATCAAATATTCTGGCATTTGTAATTGAAGGTGAACTTTTAATACTGTCATTTAACTCTATGTTATTGGGATAATATTCCTCATCGATACCATTCAGGTCATATGCAGCTCGAGTATAATTGATACTATTCTCGATATAGGGCATTTGAACCTGCTGCTCACTAGAAACAACATTTAATTTGTAGTATGCGCTTGACCAGAGAGATGGTACAATCCCCGAACCCACAATAAATATTACCAGGAGTATAAATATCGCAGGATATTTTTTGCCTGCATTCCAATTTTTTATAGGAATACCTGAGAGAGTGATGATTCCCAGTAGTATTATAAGCCCGCCGAAAACGGGAAGCCAAAACGGGAATGCAGCTAGATCATTTTGTCCGGCTCCTGTTAGAAAATTGCTTCCGCCTGTCGCAGTAATTAGATTATACTTGCTCAAGTAAATATTTAGTCCGATAATGAACATTATTCCAGAACATAAAATTCGGATAATAAGCGGGAGGTCACGTTCTACTAGAATATCTTCAGAGGATTTCGATGAACTCCCGAGTTTTGTCATAAGCTTATAAATGATATCGAAAAAACTTGTTGAACCCAGAGGTTTATCGAAATCGTCTTCAATTTTGCTAGTAAAAAAACATATTATTATGTCTGCCACCAATAAAACCGCAAAAATCCAGAAAGCAAAATTCAGCAATTTATGAATTACAGGTAATGTAAACACATAAAAGCTAACATCGTTTCCGAAAATAGGGTCAAGGATACCAAAAGGACTTTGATTAAAGTATTGCAAGAAAATAAAATAGTATCCAGCAAATATTGAAGACAAGATGGTAATTAAAATTACGGAGATAAATGCATACAGGGTCTCAATGTTATCCAAAAAATCAACATCAACATTTCCCAATTTTCTAATAAATGATTTTGCCGCTTTCCAGTTTATATAGAACAATACACAAGAAAAAATTGCAGCACTGACAAACATGCTAACCTGTGCTTTTAAATTTACCATAAATACTATGTCTTTGAATCCAACTGATTCGAACCACCAATAATCTAGTAGTAAACTTGGTAATTTTAAAAACTGAATGATAAACATAAGCAGTAAGGCTACAAATGCAGATGTTATCGGCCCTATTTTTGATGTTTTTGTCAAAACAGACTCTGCTGTATCAGAAAACGTATCTGACATATCTTTATCTCCGTATTAGTTGGATTATATTATTTCCGAATAGCTCTTTGAGCCTATCCAAACGTCAATAATGCATGTTGTAAGTTTTAATATATTCATAAAATGGGTTATTTTCCAATGCCGCGAAAAAGTAAAAAGAATGCAATTTTATGAAATTTGCTATAAAGAAAGGTTGTGGTGCAAAAATGATATTTCCGCAGTTTGATCCGACATTCTGCAGGACATGTCCTCTAGAAAATAACATTTTTTGGCTACCTTTTTTAGATATTTGCTTAAAAGTTTGAAAATTATTATCTCAACTTTTAATACACTGTCTTTTTTCTTTTTTTGCTTTATCTTTGCTTTCTGTTTACCAGCAGAGACCTTCGTAATCAATACCTTTTGCTGTAATTACCTTTCTGCCATCAATTACGATTTTGCTTTTCATCGCTTCAAACTCTGGATCCAGTTTCCTGAACTCATCCCACTCGGTCATTACAAGACAGGCATCCGCGCCCACCATAGCTTCTTTTGCACTGCTTTGGTAGTTAATTGTGGGAAAGACCCTTCTCATATTTTCGACAGCTAGCGGGTCGTAAGCAGAAACTTCAGCCTCGAGCCTTAAGAGTTCGGCAATCACCGGAATAGCTCTGGATTCCCGGATGTCATCGGTATCATTTTTAAAAGCAAGACCTAAAACCGCGATTTTTTTGCCTTTGAGGTTTCCGATTTTCTTCTGAAGAAGTTCTGTCATCAGGAGAGGCTGATTTTCATTAACAGCAATAACAGATTCAAGAAGTATTGGAGAATAGCCTATATCTTTTGCTTTACTTATCAGAGCCAGTACATCTTTTGGAAAGCATGAACCTCCGAATCCGGCACCCGAATTCAAGAACAGAGGAGAAATGCGGTTGTCTTTACCTACTGCTTTCATGACCTCATAGGTATCGATTTTCAGTTTCTTGCAAATATTTCCGATTTCGTTCGAAAAGGAAATCTTGGTTGCCAGAAACGAATTGTTTACATACTTTATCATTTCCGCAGTTCGTGGGTTAGTATGAGTAATTTCGCAATCGAAATTCCGGTACAGTTCCGAGACAAGATTTCCTGACCTTGTATCAATTGACCCGATTACAATTTTGTCCGGATGTTTGAAATCGTAAACAGCTTTTCCTTCCCGCAGGAATTCAGGATTCATAGCAACCCCGAAATCCTTACCTGCAATTTTTCCGGATTTTTCTTCCAGGATTGGCAGGACAAACTTTTCGGTTGTTTCCGGGACTACCGTACTCTTAACCACCACAACATGGTATCCTTTCTTTTTTGCAAGGGCAAAACCGATGCTTTCGGCTGCCGAACGGACAATTGAAAGGTTTATACTCCCATCTTCCTCAGAAGGGGTTCCTACGCAGATAAAAGAAATATCGGTATTAAGTACGGCGTACTCATAATCCGTGGTTGCGATCAGACTTTTTTCAGCATATTTCTTAAGCAATTCCTCAAGTCCGTCCTCATATATAGGAGGAATACCGTCATTGATTTGCTGCACCTTTTTTTCATCTATATCCACACAGATAATTTCATGCCCTGCATCGGCAAAACATGCAGCAGTAACCGCTCCAACGTATCCAGAGCCAATAATGGAAATTTTCATTTAGAGACCTCTAATTGGTTAAACATACGTAACTTATAACCTGCATCAGGCAGCGTGCATAACTTTAGATATTTTTAGATATTATTAATTTACCTATTGATAAAAGTATAAAAGCATATTGTACGAACTTGTTTTATTCCTCGTTTTTATTTACAACCGAATAGGGATCTCTTTTTTAGAAGGTTGAATTTTATAATAAAAGGATGAATTAATGTATTAATATAATGCCCATGATAAAGTTAGTGCCATTGATAAGCTTTTTTTACGGATTTTTATCCGGGTTCAGCATTATTCCATGACTGGGGGGTCTGATTTGTTACAGAAGTTTAGAAAAGTCCAGAGAGTCCTTGTCTATGTACTTATACTAAACCTCGCTGTAGCTTTTGCCAAAATTGTTTATGGGAACCTGACCGGTGCTTTAAGTATGAGTGCAGACGGCTATCACTCTCTTTTTGATGGGACCTCAAACATTATAGGACTGGCCGGAAGTGCTATTGCATCTCATCCTCCGGATAAAGAACATCCTTACGGGCATCAAAAATATGAAACAGTAGCTTCTTTTTTTATCGCCTTACTGCTGATTTTTGTGGGAGTTGAGATATTCCAAAACGCCCTCAAGCGTTTCCTTATCCCGAATATGCCGGAAGTTACAGCTGTTAGTTTTCTCGTCGTGCTTGGCACAATGGGTATTAATTATCTGGTCACAAGGTATGAGTACGGACAGGGTGAGTCCTTGAGAAGCCAGGTGCTTATAGCCGATTCGATGCATACCAGAAGTGATATTTATGTCTCTCTTTCGGTTATGGTGAGCCTGATTGCCATAAAGTTAGGTTTTCCTATAATTGATCCTATCGTTGCCCTAATAATCTCTTTTATTATCTTCAGGGCTGGCTATGGAATCATTAAGGAGACCTCAAAGTCCCTGCTGGATATGTCCAGGATTGAGGAGAACGAAATCTGTCAACTGGTTATGGGAGTTGAAGGAGTAATGGACTGTCATCATATAAGGACTCGAGGAAGCATGGGAGATGTTAAGGTCGATATGCATGTGCTTGTTCAACCTGACATGCCCCTCGGAGAAGCCCATCTTCTCTCTCACAAAGTCAGCAAAAAACTGAAAGCAGAATATAAAGACATATCGGATGTAGTTGTACATCTTGAGCCCTCTATACGACAACCCCAAAAATCAAATAGCAAAAAGACCAGTTAAGATGCATGGCTGGAAACGTTTTCGGGCAGATGTTTCGAATTACTACGTGGGGTGAATCCCATGGCAGGGCAGTGGGCGTTGTTGTAGACGGACTGCCAGCAGGCCTCCCTTTTTCAGAAACCGATATTCAGAAAGAGCTTGACAGAAGGCGCCCCGGACAGAGTGAAGTTTCCACTCCCAGAAGCGAAGCTGACAGAGTTGAAATACTTTCGGGGGTTTTCGAAGGTATGAGTACAGGCACTCCTATATCTATGCTCGTCTGGAACGCTGATGCAAAATCTTCAGCTTATGATACCATTAAAAACACTCCCCGCCCAGGACATGCAGATTTTACCTATATGGCCCGATATGGGATAAGAGACCATAGAGGGGGAGGTCGATCCTCAGCCCGCGAAACGATAGGCAGGGTCGCAGGCGGGGCTCTTGCAAAACTCCTGCTTTCCAGGTTCGAAATCCGGATTGTCGGACATGTGCTCGAACTAGGTGAAATACGGGCAAAAAATCTTTCTTTTGGAGAAATTCTTGAAAATGTAGAAAAAACTCCTGTACGCTGTGGTGATCTTGAGGCAGCTAAAAAAATGCTCGAAAAAGTTGCATTCATGAGGCAGGAAGGCGACAGCATCGGAGGCATCGTAGAAGTTATTGCAAAAGGTGTGCCTGCAGGTCTCGGAGAGCCAGTATTTGATCGACTGGACGCAGACCTTGCAAAAGCTCTTATGAGCATCCCTGCTGTCAAAGGCTTTGAAATAGGAGCCGGGTTTGAGGCTGCCCGTCTGCGCGGAAGTGAGATGAACGATCCTTTCCGCATGGAGGAAGGAAAGATATCCTGTTCGAGTAATAATGCAGGTGGAATTCTCGGAGGAATTTCAACCGGGCTGGATATAGTCTGCAGGGCAGCAGTAAAACCGACTCCCTCCATAGGGAAGCTCCAACAAACAGTTGACCTTACAACTCAAGAAGATGCTGAAATCGCAATCAAAGGCCGGCATGATCCTACAATCCCCCCGCGTATGGTTCCGGTCGCAGAAGCCATGGTTGCTCTTGTACTCGCCGATCATATGTTAAGGAGCGGCTTTATCAATCCCAGAACTCTGTTGGAATAGTGAATACCCTCTGTGGTTGAGACATAACCACGAAATGATCATTATTAATGATTGGAAAGACATATTCTAGAAAGATTATAATTAAACAAAATATTTTTATAATAAATATAGTTGGATTTTTAATATTAATATCTTTTTCAAAAATGGTAAAATATAAATATTTTGACGAATTAGGTACTTTTTGATATTATTATAGATTGTTGGTAATGATTTTTTTTTCTTAAAGGACCAACCAAATTACAGAGAGTCACACTAATTAACTAATAAAAGTGTGAGCAATTTGTCTTACTTCAAATTTGTTTTCACCAATTTGTGGTTGTTGCAATTAGAATTCGGAAATAGAGCCATGAAAAATTAAGGATTTTAGTTGAAATAAGATTAAATTTTAGCATAAGGGTAAGAGAAGACTTAAACTGATAAAGATGAAATTAAATTAATTTTAACATAAAATCAACCATGAGTTAATGATTTGATAAGGTTGTAACGCATAAGTCCTATACTTTTTATATTTGGATTTTTATATATTCACTATACTAAAAATTATTGTGAGGCAGTCACTATCAAATCCGAGAAACTACCATGCTACTAGTTTAGAAAAAATGGGAGACTTCTGCGCTATGGTTTTCGGTAATTGACCTTCCTCCCTTATGAAAGAAAAGTCTGATTATGAGATATTAAAAATGAGGCATTATACCAAAGGGATAACGGAAATTTACTTTATACTTTATACGTTCATTTGCCTTAGCCAAAAAAGAAGGAAGTTGGAGCGGATAGAAAATTTCGGATCGAGAAAAAATAACCGACAATGGGTGTGGGGATACGGCAGTGTACCAGAGAGGGCAGCACGTCAGTCTTAAGATTGGAAAAATCCTCTCGCCTGCTCGAAAGATGGCGGACCTTGAGCTTGCCGAGGTAATTGATGCACGGGAAATTCAATCCCTAATGGACGATTTTTACAAACTTGCCCACATTCCCATAGGTATAATCGATCTCAAAGGCAATATTCTGGTAGGTGTTGGATGGCAGGATATCTGCACCAAATTCCACAGAACTCACCCCGAATCCTGCAAGCACTGTGTGGAAAGCGACACAAAGCTATCTGTGGGTGTTCTTCCTGGAGAGTTTAAGCCATACAAGTGCAAAAACAACATGTGGGATATAGCAACTCCTATCATGGTAGGTAGCCAGCACGTCGGTAATATCTTCTTAGGCCAGTTCTTTTTTGATAATGAACCACTGGACTATGAGTTTTTTCGATCCCAAGCTAGAAAATACGGCTTTAATGAGGAGGAATACATAGCAGCGCTTGAGAAAGTTCCACGTTTGAGCAAGGAAACTGTGGATGCAATCATGGTATTCTTCATGAAATTTGCCAATATACTCTCACAGCTAAGCTATAGCAATATGAAGCTTGCCCGATCACTGGCTGAACGCGATGCTCTGTTAGAAGAGTTAAGGAAGAGCGAAGAACGGTTTCGACGAGTTCTGAGAACTCCTGACGCAGCATTCCGCTGGGACCCCGGAAGCGTGCCACATGTTTGGCATGACTGAAGATGAAATTACATGGCGGGAAGAGAAGCGTGGAGTAGTCAACGACGAGAAGCATGCGGCTGCACTTGAGGAAAGAAAGCGGACAGGCAGGATGAGGGCTGAGCTGACAATAGCGAAGATGGATCAACTTTCGCTCGAAGGCTTAAACTTGGCGTGAACGCTATCATTAGAGATATCTCAGAACGCAATGCAGGCAGCGGAAGCTCTCAAATTATCAAATCTTTGTAACCGTAGCCATTCGAAGCCAGCCTGGATCCTCTGTAACTATCGGGCGCGATGGCAAAATTACGGATGTAAATGGTGCTACGGAACAGATTACTGGATGTTCCAGAAACGAGTTAATTGGGGCTGATTTTTCACGATTACTTCACTGAGCCTGAAAATGCACATGTAGGGTATCAGAAGGTATTCATGAGGGCGAGGTTCGGGATTATCCTCTTGAGATCCAGCATAAGGATGGACATTAACTCCTGTCCTGTACAACGCTTCAGTTTATAGAGATGAGAATGGTGTAGTTATTGGGGTTTTTGCAGCTGCCCGTGACATTACTGAGCGCAAGAAAGCAGAGGAAGCCCTTAAAAAAGCACATGACAACTTAGAGAAACTTAGTTAAAGAACGTACAGCAGAGCTTGAGCAGGCTTATTTATCATTGAAAGAAAGCGAAGAGGGACTTGCTGAAGCTCAAAGAATGGCTCATATTGGAAACTGGAAATGGAACCTTATAAATGATGAGAAATACTGGTCTGATGAAGTTTATCGCATTTTTGGACTTGAGCCTCAAGAATTTAAAATAGACCATGGTATATTTTTAAGTTATGTACATCCCGATGATAGAAACTATGTAGCTAATGCCACTAAGGAAGCCTTAATAGGAAAACCATACAGCATTAATTTTCGGATTATCTTAGCAGACGGGGAAGAACGTATAGTCCATGAAGAAGGAGAAGTTGTTTTTGATGACAAAAGTATCCCTGTTCGAATGAAGGGGACAATTCAGGACATTACTGCGTTTAAGAGAGCAGAAGAAAAAATTCAGACATTGGCAAATGCTGTGGAATCATCGAATGATGCTATTGTAACTGAGTCTCTTGACGGCATTATTACCAGTTGGAATAAAGCAGCAGAGCAGATTTACGGTTATTCGGCCGAAGAAATTCTGGGGAAAAATGTATCGATACTTGAGACGAATAATATTAAAGGAGAAATAAAAAATTATTCAGAAAAGATTAAACAGGGAAAAAAAGTCCAGCATTATGAAACTTTAAGGTCAAGAAAAGATGGCCATATCATAAATATTTCAGTAACTCTTTCTCCAATTTTCAACGCGTCAGGGGAGATTGTTGCTCTCTCTGCAATTGTAAGAGATATATCTGAACGTAAACGTGAGGAGGAGGCGTTACGCAAAAGTGAGGGTCGTCTCCGTCAGATTTACGAATCGGATATGTTCGGCATTCTTTACTATAATCTTGACGGTTCGATTAACGACGCCAACGATAAGTTTCTGGAAATTGTCGGTTACACGCGTGATGCCTTGCAGGCTGGACAGATTAACTGGAATAAGATGACTCCACCGGAATATCGTCTCCTGGATGAGCACGCTATCGTGGAACTAAAATCCACAGGTGTGACCAAGCCCTTTGAGAAGGAATACATCCGCAAAGATGGCTCACGAGTACCCATTATTCTCGGTATAGCTATCTTCGATCAGGCGCATGATGAAGGTGTTGCTTTTGTTCTCGACATTACCGAGAGAAAAAAGACAGAAAAAGCCCTGGTTGAAGTGGACAAAATCCGGATAAAAGAAATTCATCACAGAATTAAGAACAACTTGCAGGTGATTTCTTCCTTGCTGGATCTACAGGCTGAAAAGTTCCAGGATAAAGAGATACTAGAAGCATTCAAGGAAAGTCAAAACAGGGTAGCCTCTATGTCTCTTATTCATGAAGAGCTGTATAAAGGGAAAGGAAATGATACACTTGATTTTTCGGCATATCTCCGAAAACTAGTAGAAAATCTTTTACAGACTTACAACCTCAGCAGTAAAAACATCCTCCTGTTTATGGATCTTGAAAAAGATGCATTCTTTGACATGGATATAGCTGTGCCATTAGGAATAATTGTTAATGAACTCGTTTCCAACTCACTCAAACATGCATTTGCTCAAGGCGAAAAAGGAGAAATTCGAATCCGACTTTGTAGGGAAGGAAAGAATAACGAGATACGCAAATCTCTTTTCAGCTTGACAATTTCAGATAACGGAAAAGGAATTCCTGAAAACGTAGAACTGAAAAGTCTTGAATCACTTGGACTGCAGTTAGTAAATATCCTCGTTGATCAACTGGATGGAGAAATAGGGCTTAAAAGAGAGCAGGGAACAGAATTCAGAATTACTTTCAACGTGGTAGAAAAAGATCATTATCCAATCTAAAAAAATACATTATCATTAAAATATTAAAATTTACATTCCGACCCCCCCTCAAAAAATAAAACTTAATTTTTTTGAACATTGTGGAATTCAAGCTAAAACCATTGATTTTTTTGAGTATGTGCTCACAACAAATACAATAAGTTTAATCAGTTATTGAAAAATTACTTATGCACCTTATTTTGAAAGGGGGGTCGGAATGTAAGTTAAAACTCAAAAGAAGCTTGCTTTGATTCGGTGCTGATTTTACATGTGGCCTGCAATTGGCTAAGAGACTACTGAAAAGTGTTGTGACCTACTGTGACTTTACAATTGGCAATATGCACAACCTGAATTGATACTCGGTATTATTGATCTCGGATATTGTGGATCTCGTATAGTATAAATATGCGATTATTGACTTTTCGGACACCCGCTCAGAGGCTATCGAGGGGACGCGGGTCTTCAGTCGACGGGACAATAGACAAGGTTGCATGGGAAGCCTTTTCAAAACTCCTGCCCTCCAGGTTCAGAATCCGGAATGCTGGATATATGCTCGAACTCGGCGGAATCCGGGAAAAAAAATCTTCTGTTTGAAGAAATTCTTGAAAATGTAGAAAAAACTCATGTACGCTGTGGTGATCTTGAGGCAGCTAAAAAAATGCTCGAAAAAGTTGCAGTCATGAGGCAGGAAGGCGACAGCATAGGAGGCATCGTAGAAGTTATTGCAAAAGGTGTGCCTGCAGGTCTCGGAGAGCCAGTATTTGACCGACTGGACGCTGACCTTGCAAAAGCCCTTATGAGCATTCCTGCAGTCAAAGGGTTTGAAATCGGAGCCGGATTTGAGGCCGCCCGCCTGAGCGGAAGTGAGATGAACGATCCTTTCCGCATGGAGGAAGGAAAGATATCCTGTCCGAGTAACAATGCCGGTGGGATCCTTGGAGGGATTTCAACCGGCCTGGATATCGTCTGCAGGGCAGCAGCAAAGCCTACTCCCTCCATAGGGAAGCTCCAGCAAACAGTTGACCTTACAACTCGGGAAAACGCCGAAATTACAATCAAAGGACGGCATGATCCTACAATTCCCCCGCGCATGGTTCCGGTCGCAGAAGCCATGGTTGCTCTTGTACTTGCCGATCATATGTTAAGGAGCGGCTTTATCAATCCCAGAACTCTGCTGGAATAAAGGGGACAAGATAAAACTGATATGTAGTCAAACTGGATGATAAGTTGAAGGTTGTGCGAAAAATACGAGATGACAAATTAAGTAATTAGAAAGAAAATTAATATACTTTTTCACAAAGCCTAACATAGCTGAATGGGAATCACATCTCTCAGTCCGGATTTTTTCCTGGTCTTTACCCCAAATAGCACTCAAACAGGATTCTTAAAGCTTTTTTCTGAGCATGTGACTCAATCTTTTCTGCGGCTTTCAGTCGGATTTTCTCCTTATCGAGTGAAATCATCCAAAACTCTAAATTTCCTTCCCAAATTTCACGTCCCGAATTACCGATCAAGTTCCCGATCTTGAAGTAATTCCAAATACTGTTAAATATTAAGATGAATATAACTTTTGGAATGAGTTCTTCATTATAATTTTGAATATAAGCTTTTTGTTTTATATTTAATGGAAGGAAATATACATGCTTGAGAAATAGCAGTCAAATATTACGAAAAAGTGAAGACCTGGAAGGTGGAAAATATCAAAATAGACTTGAGAATAGCAGTTTTAAGACACTCCCTAATTTTATGAGTTGCTATATGAGATCTCAAAGATATGTTTTGGGATTTTATGCTTCAACGAATCAAAAACCCAGGACAAAGGCTTGAAATTGCAAAGGATCTTTTAGTTTGAAATAAGACCAGATTCACAGAATAAAGGGAAGAGAAGACTTAAACCGATCAGGATGCAAACTAAATATATCTAATGTTAAATAAGCAATGAGAAAACGATTTGACAAGCCCGAAATGCATAAGTCCATACTTTTTATATTTGAACTTTTATATATTAGATCACTATACAAAGCATATTGTGGGGTAGTCGTCGCGTCGATTAATCTCAAAAACGAACACATTCCGTTTTAGGAAAGAGTAGAGATATACTTGTGCCACCTTTTTCAAAGACTGTATTTTCCTTATCCGTTAAACGAAAAGTCAAACTTGAACCACGAAAAGGCAAGACTGTACGATAAAAGACAACGGAACTTTGTCATATACGCCCTTAAATAGGAGATTATTTGGAATGAGAGAAAGCCTGAGAAACTCTGGCATTGATATTGTTGGAGATGTGCCCTGGGGGACACATTTCTGCCAACTTTATCACACAAAAGAAGATTTAGTGGACATACTGGTTCCTTACTTCAAAACAGGACTGGAAAACAACGAATTTTGTATATGGGTTACGTCAAAAACCCTTGAAATCGAGGATGCAAAAAAATTCCTGAGAATAGCTATTCCTGATCTTGATATCTACCTGCGGAAAGGGCAAATTGCAATTATTCCTTACACAAGCTGGTGTTTAAAAAAAGATATTTTCGATTCGGAGAGGGTCCTGAATGAATGGGGTGAAAAACTCAATCATGCTCTGGACAGTGGTTACGACGGCTTGAGATTTGGCGGAAACATATCCGGGATGGATAACGAAGACTGGAATCAAGAACGTTTGAATCATTTCTTCGAACATGAGAAACAGATAGACAAGGTTCTCGGCAAATACCAGACGATATCTCTATGCACATATCCACTCAAAAAGTGCAGTGCAATCGATATAATCGATGTTATCGCCAGCCATCAATTCGCTCTGGTCAAAAAAGAAGGAGAGTGGGAGCGGATAGAGTATTCCGGACAGAAAAATATCGCCGGGTGCAAGCGTGAGGCTGATGAAATGCGCCAGAGCAAGCAGCGCGTCAAATTGAATTTAGAAAATACTCTCTCACCTGATTGGGAGATGATGAACCTTGAGCTTGCCGAGGTAATTGATGCAAAGGCAATCCAATCCCTAATGGACGATTTCTACAAGCTTGCCCACATTCCTATAGGTATAATCGATCTCAAAGGCAATATTCTGGTAGGTGTTGGATGGCAGGATATCTGCACCAAATTCCACAGGATCCACCCCGAATCCTGCAAGCACTGTGTGGAAAGCGACACAAAGCTATCTGTGGGCGTTCTCCCGGGAGAGTTTAAGCCATACAAGTGCAAAAACAACATGTGGGACATAGCAACTCCCATCGTGGTGGGTAGCCAGCACGTAGGAAATATCTTCTTAGGGCAGTTCTTTTTTGACGATGAACCTCTGGACTATGAGTTTTTCCGGTCCCAGGCTAGAAAATACGGCTTTAATGAGGAGGAATACATAGCAGCGCTTGAAAAAGTTCCACGGTTGAGCAAGGAAAATGTGGATGCAATCATGGTCTTCTTCATGAAATTTGCCAACATTCTCTCACAGCTAAGCTACAGCAATATCAAACTTGCCCGATCGCTGGCGGAACACAATTACCTGATGGAAGCACTGCGGGAGAGTGAAGAACGATACAGGTCTATATATGAAAACAGCCTCGACGGAATTTTGCTGACAAAGCCTGACGGCACTATTCTCTCTGCAAACCCTGAAGCATGTCACATGTTTGGCATGACTGAAGATGAAATTATACTGGCGGGAAGAGAAGGTGTAGTAGTCAACGACGAGAAGCTTGTGGCTGCACTTGAGGAAAGAAAGCGGACAGGCCGGATGAGGGCCGAGCTGACATATAGACGAAAAGATGGATCAACTTTCATCTGCGATACCACCTCTAAAATCTTTGTAGATGCCGATGGCAATATAAGTACGAGTCTGATCATTAGAGATGTCTCAGAGCGAAAACAGACTGAGGAAGAGGTTCAGAGCACCAGGAACATGCTCCAGATAGATTGTGAAAACTTCCTAGGGTATCTTCTGGAAAGACCGAAACTCTAGATACATGGGGTGCAATAAAGACTTCGCGAAAGCACCGGCTTGGAGTATCGAAGAGAGGACAGTCGTCGGGGAAAGTTTATGTCGCCGGAATTGTCGAGCAGACTGATGATAGATGAGTCGACCGCATGATGCAGGGGGTAACGGTACTCGAGTACAAGTTGAACCGAAGCAGGAGGCTGACGGGGACCTCAGGTGGATTGTTACCTCCAGAGATTCCGTTGCACGACGATAACGGAAAATACGTCAGGGGTATTGGCACCTACGAAGACATCACCGAGCGCAAGCAGGCAGAAGAAGCACCAGATTCTCAAATATTTATAACCGTATTCTTATGGAACCAATCAGATCCTTTAGCAACCATTGGGCGTGATGGCAAGATTATGGATGTGAACGGTGCGACAGAACAGGTTACCGGATAGTCTAGAAATGATTTAATTGGTAACTGATTTTTCAGATTGGTTTACTGAGAATGAAAAAGGGCGCCGAGGCTGCAGCAGGTATTGCAAAAAGCGAGCTGGGATGGGAGCAGTGCCTTATGTACGACAAGACAGGGCATCGTTGTCCCCCGAGCGATTTTGTTGTTCATGGCTTATACGGCAGTGTCATTAAAAACAAGAAAAGCTTTTTTACCAATGATCCACCGTCACATCCCGATAGTATAGGTTTGCCGTATGGACATCCGCCGATCACATCGTTTCTTGGCGTGCCCCTTGTCCAGGACGGGAAAACGATAGGCTTGATCGCGGTTGCAAACCGTGAAAACGGCTATAGCTGTGAGCAACTGGAGGATCTTGAAGCTATCGCGCCTGTAGTGGTGCAGGTTCTGCAGAAGGAAAAAGGTCAGAAGAAGCTCTCAGATTATCAAACGTTTATAATCGTAGTTTAATTGAAGCCAGCCTGGATCCTTTAGTAACCATTGGGCAAGATGGTAAGATTACGGACGTGAATAGTGCTACGGAACAGATTACTGGATACCCTAGAAATGAATCTGATTGGAACTGATTTTTCAGATTACTTTACTGAGCCTGAAAAAGCCCGTTCAGGCTATCAGCAAGTATTTAAACATGGTGAGGTGCGGGATTACCCTCTTGAGATCCAGCATAAGGATGGACATTTAACTCCTGTTTTGTACAATGCTTCGGTCTATAGGGACGAGAATGGTGAGGTTATTGGTGTCTTTGCAGCGGCACGTGATATTACTGAACGTAAGAAAGCGGAAGAAGATCTTAAAAAAGCAAATGAAACTTTAGAAGAAAAGGTAAAAGAACGTACCAGCAGAGCTTGAGCAGGCTTATCTATCGTTGAAAGAAAGCGAGGAGGGGCTTGCTGAAGCTCAAAGAATGGCTCAGATTGGAAACTGGAAATGGAATCTTGTAACTGATGAGAAATACTGGTCTGATGAAGTTTATCGCATTTTTGGACTTAAGCCTCAAGAATCTGAAGTAACCTACGATACCTTTTTAAGTTATGTACATCCCGATGATAGAAACTATGTAGCTAATGCCACTAAGGAAGCCTTAAAAGGAAAACCATACAGCATTAATTTTCGGATTATCTTAGCAGATGGGGAAGAACGAATAGTGCATGAAGAAGGAGAAATTGTTTTTGATGAGAAAAGTGTCCCTATTCGAATGAAGGGAACAATTCAGAACATTACTGAGTTTAAAAAAGCAGAAGAGAAAATTCAGACACTGGCGAATGTTGTTGAATCGTCGAATGACGCTATTGTAACTGAGTCTCTTGACGGTATTATTACCAGCTGGAATAAGGCAGCAGAGCAGATTTACGGTTATTCGGCTAAAGAAATTCTGGGGAAAAACGTATCGGTACTTGAGCCGGATGATATTAAAGGAGAAATAAAATCTTATTCTGAAAAGATTAAACAGGGTAAAAAAGTCCAGAATTATGAAACTTTACGGTTAAAAAAAGATGGCAGCATCATAAATATTTCAGTAACTCTTTCTCCGATTTTTAATGCATCCGGAAAACTTATAGCTCTCTCAGCAATTGTAAGGGATATTACTGAACGTAAGCAGGCAGAGGAGGCACTTCGAGAAAGCGAAGCACGCCTGCGTCGTTTTTACGAATCGGGAATGTTCGGCGTAGTTTACTATAACCTGGACGGTGCGATTACCGACGCCAACGATAAATTTCTGGATATTGTCGGTTACACGCATGAGGACTTACAGGCCGGACTAGTTAATTGGAATAAGATAACACCGCCGGAGTATCGTCTATTGGACGAGAAGTGCATAGCAGAACTGAAAGCCTTCGGCGTGTTCAAGCCCTTTGAGAAAGAGTATATCCGAAAAGACGGCTCGTATGTACCTATCATTATCGGAGCAGCTACCTTTGATCGTGAGAGCAATGAAGGCATAGCCTTTGTTCTTGATAATACCGAGAGAAAAAAGACAGAAAAAGCCCTGGCTGAAATAGATCGGATCCGCATAAAAGAAATCCATCATAGAATAAAGAACAATTTGCAGGTAATATCTTCCCTGCTTGACCTTCAGGCGGAAAAGTTCGACGATGAAAAAGTTAGAGAGGCTTTTAAGGAAGGTCAGAACCGGGTAGTCTCAATGTCCCTTATTCATGAAGAGCTGTATAAAGGAAAAGGAAATGATACAATTGCCTTTTCGGCATATCTTCGAAAATTAGCTGAGAATCTTTTCCAGACTTACAGCCTTAACAGTAAAAATATCCGCCTGTTCATGGATCTGGAAGAAGACGCATTCTTTGATATGGATACTGCTGTGCCATTAGGAATAATCGTTAATGAACTCGTTTCCAACTCACTCAAGCATGCATTTAATGAAAGCGAAAAGGGAGAAATTCGAATCCGGCTTTGTAGGGAAGGAAAGAATAACGAGATACGCAAATCTCTTTTCAGCTTGACAATTTCAGATAACGGAAAAGGAATTCCTGAAAACGTAGAACTGGAAAGTCTTGAATCACTTGGACTGCAGTTAGTAAATATCCTCGTTGACCAACTGGATGGAGAAATAGGGCTTAAAAGAGAACAGGGAACGGAATTCAGAATTACTTTCAACGTGGTAGAGAAAAATAATGATCCAGGCTAAAAAGCATCGTTGAAGTTATTGCAAAAGGTGTGCCTGCAGGTCTCGGAGAGCCAGTATTTGATCGACTGGACGCTGACCTTGCAAAAGCCCTTATGAGCATTCCTGCAGTCAAAGGGTTTTGAAATCGGAGCCGGATTTGAGGCCGCCCGCCTGAGCGGAAGTGAGATGAACGATCCTTTCCTCATGGAAGCAGGAAAGGTATCCTGTCCGAGTAATAATGCCGGTGGGATTCTTGGAGGGATTTCAACCGGCCTGGATATCGTCTGCAGGGCAGCAGTGAAGCCTACTCCCTCCATAGGGAAGCTCCAGCAAACAGTTGACCTTACAACTCGAGAAAATACTGAAATTACAATCAAAGGCCGGCATGATCCTACAATTCCCCCGCGCATGTTTCCAGTTGCAGAAGCCATGGTTGCTCTTGTACTTGCCGATCACATGCTAAGGAGCGGTTTTATCAATCCCAGAACATTGCTGGAATAAAAGAATTAAGGAATGGCTAAAAAATAACTTCATGTTTTTACTTTGGGAATTACTTTATAATTCCACTTCCCCAAATAATCATCAAATACAATTTTCATGTTTTCCTTGAAGGTCTCACTTACTTTTCTTCCCGTTTCGAAAATTTTGTCCTTAATAGTCGAATACACTTTGAGTCCTTTGGATGTAGAAGTCTTCTCAACAAGGCTTTTGACCACATCAATACTGCTGAAAACAGTACCTTTGCAGGCATTCGTAACATGACAGAATAACCTATGCTCAATTGGATTGTATTTCGAAGTATATGATGGATAATGAGCCATTCTGATTTCAACCCCGATTTCATCAACTAGCTTTTGCAGGTCTTCCTTGAAAATATAATGCCTACTTGAGTTGCTTCCACCGCCATCGGCTAAGTTTAAAATGCTATCTGCTTCTGGATAATTTTCCTTACCGTGGTTTTCCCACCAGTATTTAATGCAGTCACAATTAAACTCGCTTGTATCTTTACTGGTTCCTAAAGTGATGTATCCTTCGTTACGTTTTAAGTCGTAAATACCATGTGGAATTACAACGCCATCTGAAAATGAATTGTAATCGTGGTCATAAACCTTTAATGGTTGAGTACAATGGACTTTTCCCTCGCGATAGAAATTGCCTATGTATTCTTTTTTTTACATCCATACTGATAATCGGATTCTTGCTTGTTGAGTACTCATTTATCAGCTCGTGAATCCTCTCAAATTGCTCATTCCTATCCTTACAGTCTTTCATTGTGACAGCTTTTTGCATTTTTCGCTCTACAAAACCATGTTTCTTCAAAAGCTGCTTAACCACGTAGGGACTTATATTCATTCCCTTTGATTCAAAAGCCTTTGAAATCGCTTTTAGGCTTAGGTTTGTCCATTTTATTTCCTCATCCGTAGGGCTTCCAGCCGTATGGTTTTTTAAAATATCAAAGAAAATGTCATCGATATTTCCCACCGTTTCGATGATTTTCTTTCTACCACTACCAGGTTTTCGAATCCTTTCTTCCGGTATTTCTGTACCGTTGACGATCTCATCAATACCAGCCATGACAGTTTGAGGATGGCATCCCAACACACTACTTATATACTTTTGTCCACCATGCCCTAATTTAATTGCTTCAATTGCTGCGTATCGTCTTCTAACTTTCTCGTTCAAAGTTTCAAAAAATGCTCTCATTTTTTGTTCTATTTCTTCTGGATAATTTTTGCGTAGCAACTATTATTCAATTCCTTAATCTTTAGGAATTAATTCTAACTAATATTATATATAGATATTTATAATAGTTGGATTTATTTTTTCTCCATTCCTTAGTATCTCCTGAGTATCCTGAGTAAACACAAATGAATTGATATTCATTTAAATAAACTCGTACTAAAATAGTCATTACTCATAGCATATTCCACAGCTGTATTTATTGTTGATAATCCATACTCTCTTCCATAAGCAGGATACTTTAAAATAAATGCCTGGGCAATAAGTAAAGAATTAGGCAAATAAAAAAAATATGTTCGAGAGATGAATCTAATCACTTCATCGAAAACATGTTGCGGTAATATTTTCTGAGACAAGGAGAAATACTCCATAAGTTAATGACTATACTTTGCAAATTTGTAAATTTTATGACCCAGGATAACTGAAAAAATAATTATCTGTCAAAATCAACGGCATATAATTGCCTTGATACAATATATAAGACTATTGATTTTTATCAGATTAATCAAATAAATAATTAATTAAAGAAATTAAATTAATATACCCATTCATATATTTCTATTTTTGAAAAATTCGTGTTCTAATTGAGTCTTCATTCCATTGGTTTTAACTCAATTTTCATCAAGTTCAAGACTTAACACAATAACATTTTTATTAAAAGCAACTATTGATAATAGATGTTGATTTCATATTCTAGTAAGCCTCAGCAAACTTGCTTAGAACAGTTAGGGCTCATTTTTCGTCAAATAATCTGCATTCTTTATACCAACCAAAAATAAATTGCGTTGTTAACACTGTGACTAATTTTATTTTTATTTACATTTATACAATAAATGTTCACCAATTTATTCGATATTACTTAATGAAAAGAATCTCCAAGTTTGTTATTTATTTTCATCCGGATGCGCGCTTCAAGCCATCAAATGTGCTCATTTTCCGGTACTCCAAGATGTTCTCTCGATTTTTTTTTTAAATACAATGTACAAAAACAATACATTCATTAACTAAAACGATTTACTTTAAATCGTTTTATGCGACCATACAGCGTTAATTCTTTAAATAAAGTGTAGTGTAAAGCTTGATAAAAAATAAATAACTATAACTATATTTCTAATTAGAATTATGGTTTTAACTTACTAATTATCCTTTATTTGCAGATCTCATTAAACCTTGACTACCATTAATATAAAAAGTCAATTTATGATCGCCATGACAAATGCACCAAGGCTAATAGCATGGGAACTGACTGCAGGCTGCAACCTGAACTGCGTACACTGCAGAGGAGCTTCCACTTCGTCAGTTCCGGCAGGTGAGCTTTCAACTGATGAGGCCAAACACTTAATTGATGAGATTGCAGAACTTGGCAAACCCATTCTCATCCTGAGCGGAGGCGAACCTCTTACCAGGTATGATGTTTTCGAAATTGCCCGCTATGGGACAGAGGCTGGACTTCGTGTAGTACTTGCAACTAATGGGACCCTGCTAACTCCAGAAATTGTAGAGAAATTAAAAGACTCAGGAGTACAGCGACTCAGTATCAGTATAGATGGATCGACTGCACAAACTCATAATGAGTTCCGTGGCATGCCTGGGGCTTATGAAAGAACGCTTGCAGGCATTGAGATTCTGAGGAAAGCAGATTTTCCTTTTCAAATCAATACAACTATTTCAAGACGTAACCTTGAAGAGATCCCAAATACCTTTGAGCTTGCAAAAAAACTCGGAGCAGTCGCATATCATGTATTCTTTCTTGTGCCCACAGGAAGAGGGGAAGAATCTGACGAAGTTTCCCCCGCGGATTACGAGCGGATCCTTCACTGGTTCTATGATATGCAGAAAGAATCGGAAATCCAGTTAAAAGCAACCTGTGCCCCTCATTATTTCAGGGTTATGCGCCAACGTGCAAAAAAAGAGGGGATCGAGATCTCAGTAAAAACTCATGGTTACGAAGCTATGACAAAAGGCTGCCTCGGAGGGACAGGATTCTGTTTCGTCTCCAGTATTGGTGAGGTCTACCCTTGCGGTTACCTGCCTGTACTTGCCGGAAATATCAGAAAACAGCCTTTTAAAGAGATATGGGAAGATTCCGAAGTCTTCAGAAAACTCAGGAACCCTGAAGAACTTAAAGGTAAATGCGGAATTTGCGAATATAAAAGGGTCTGCGCTGGCTGCAGGGCAAGAGCCTATGCAGCTACTGGCGATTATCTTGAAGAAGAGCCTTACTGCGTCTATAGACCTGGAAAAAATGAAAAGTGATCTGGATGATTGAACTCGAAGATTGTAATAATCGGCTTCAGCATGAGGAATCCGATTCACCTCCAATATGGAACCCTATGAAGGAGAAGTTCCTCAATTTGAAATTGATGAAATGGATAAGAAAATCCTGAACCTGATTCAGCAGGAAGTCCCACTGGAAGTAGAGCCTTTCGAAGAACTGGGAAAAATTCTCGGTCTTTCCGAAATTGAAGTCCTTGAGAAGCTTCGTGAACTCAACCGGAAAGGGGCAGTCCGAAGGATTGGTCCTATTCTCAACACAAAAAACATGGGTGGATCAGGCACTCTTGTTGCCTTGAAGGTTCCGGAAAACAGAATTGAAGAAGTTGCAAACTTCATCAATACCCGGAAGTTTCCCATAATTACCTCCGAAACGCTGCAAATTACAATCTCTGGTTTACGCTTTCTGCTCCGGACAAAGATAGGCTTGAAGAGATCATATCCGAAATTCGAGATAAAACCGGCTGCCAACTCCTGGATCTGCCTACCAAGCGTTTATTTAAAATAAATGTAAAGTTCGATATCAGGTAAAAGTCGTTCAGGTGAAAAAAAATGGATAATATAGGTATAATGGATGAAACTGATATAGAACTGCTTAAGCTCGTTCAAGATGGAATTCCCCTAACTCACTCTCCTTTCAGGCGCCTTGCTTCCGAACTGAGGATAAGCGAACAGGAAATT
>CAWFUY010000013.1:0-96379 GCA_963818955.1 uncultured Methanosarcinaceae archaeon
TGTTTGCGGTTTTCGGCAGGCAATATTAAAAGCACTCCAAACAATGCCTGGCCAAAGAAGTTCCAGAAGGTTGTGGTCCAGAATTCATCACGTACGGCAAAGAATTTAAAAATAAGCGAACTTAGCGAAATTGCCAGGGCACAAAAGAGCATCAAAATAACCAGCTTCTTTTTGACCTGACTGGCGCCTTGTCCAAACCTCAAAGAAAGGATAACCGATCCGGCAATGATCAGCAAAACGCCGATAATTTGGGAATAAGAAATTTGTTCCCCAAGGATGAAATATCCAAGGATAAGCCCGAAGACTCCTGCTGCCTGGAAGAATGGTGCGATTGTAGATGCTTCCTCTGTCTGCAATGCCTGGAGGTAAAAATAGATCGCACTCATGTAAAGGATTCCCGAGGCTGCTATGGCTACCATGGATTCATGATCCAATGCAACTACGTCAGGCTGGAAAAGCCAGACAAAGGGCAAGGCAAGAGCACCGATGATCGCAGTAAAGACCATCAGCACTGCCACGCTTCCCTGTTTGAAATAGCGTTCCAATAGATATTTATCGATGTGAGTGGATAGCGCCCACAGAACGGGGCCGGAAAACGCATAAATAAGCCAATTCATGTCTATGATATTAACCAACGATTTTATTAGGTACGCCTCTGGCTCTGAAAATTCCTTTGGTCAATACTCTATAAGCACATTGATGTCCCCGTTCTTCTTGGATACGTTAACCAGCGTCTCATTCTCAACCTTCCTGAAATTCAGATCGGTAAGCGTGTTGCCGACATTCACGTTGTTGAACTGTAAGTTGTCCAACCACGAAGGCAGATGGGGTTTGTTGATGGTTAGACGGTTGTTCAAGGCATCGGGAGAAAGCCCCAGGCTGGCGGTGAGCATAAACGGCATGGTTCCGGACGCCCATGCCTGCGGGCTACAGGCTATCGGGTATTTCACCGGGATGCCGTACTCCGATCGCGTCAGCCCACTGAAGCATTCCGGCAGACGGTAGTCCTCGAACGCCCTGGCCACCTCATATATTCCCGTGAACAATAAGGACATCTCTTTGATGAACCCGTACTTTCTCAAGCCCATCGCAATGAATGCATTATCGTGCGGCCAGACCGTGCCATTGTGGTACCCGAGCGGATTGTAACGCTGCTCCTTAGAGGACAGTGTACGAATGCCCCATTCGGTGAACATATCGTCTCTGAAGATCCTGTCGACCACGTATTTCGCGTATTTTTGATCTATGATTCCTGTCCACAGGCACTGTGCCGGATTCGACGATATCACGTCGCATATACCTTCTGCATCCAGCGCCTGGGCGAAAAATTGCCTGTCTTTCATCCAGAACTCCCGATTGAATCTCTCTTTCAGTTCTACAGCCTCCTTTTCCAGCCTGACAGCGTCGCTTTGCTGACCCAACTGCCTGAATAGCGGTGCAAGTTGTCTTTTCGCCATGTACACGTATCCTTGTACTTCGGCAACAGCGATCGGTTGTTTTGCCAGCGTGCCATCTGAATGGCTGATCGAGTCAGAAGAGTCTTTCCAGCACTGGTTGTAAATGCCCAATGGGGATTTCATCGCATAGTAGGCAAACCCATTTCCTTCTATATTGGCATAAACATCGATCCAATTCAAAGCTCGGTTTACGTTGTCTTTCAGCTGTTTGAATAATTCGAGATCCCCTGTCCAGTTTACATATTCGGTAAGTAGGATTAAGAACAGAGGCGTGGCGTCGACGGTGCCATAGTAGGGAGTATGCGGGATCTGGTTCAAATTAGCCAGCTCGCCCAGCCTCAGCTCATGAAGCATTTTTCCGGGATCCTTGTCCCTCCAGTCATCTGAGTTGTTGCTTTGGAATTTTGCGTTTACCAACAGCGTGCTTTTTGACAGCTCCGTATCGAAAGGTAATATCTGAAGAGCTGAGATGATGCTATCCCGCCCGAACAGCGTGTCATACCAGGGTATGCCTGCCGAATGGAACAAGTCTCCGTTGAGGCTCATGCGCATCATGTTCAGATCGGCCATAGAGCGTACCATAATGCTGTTGAAAATGTTATTGCTGGTATGTATGTTCTCGCAGCATTCAAGGGCTGTGATATAGGATCTCGTGATCTGGTTCATCCGCTGATCCGGATTTTTCACTGGGCTCTTCAGTTCCTGACTTAGAATTATCTCCTCGACGGTGATTTCTATGTTAACCGTCTGTGAGCTGCGGGGAGCTATTCTTAGCTCGAAAGTGCATTTTTTTCCTTCGACCCTTGTAGGTAATGGATCAAATGCGATGATCGTATTGCGCCTACGCTTGTCCTCTCCATCGTAAGATAGGTAAAGATTTTTGCCATCAAACCTGGCAGGCAACACTTTCCCAGCGGTGGGAGGGGAGATGCCTCTGACAGTGAACATATCTGCGAAATCTGCATCGAATTCAAAAGTAAGGTTCAAGGTCACGGGGAAAGTGTTGAAGTTCTGGATGATATGGCTATGCCGGACGCAGCCTGGTATGACAGTGGTGAGGGTACCGAGGAGCGTTTCTTTGGGGATAGTGGTGCCTGTGCAATCCTTTAGTTCCGGGTTGGTAACCATTATCATCGATCTGAAACCTCTCACGTCACTGGACAGAACCCGAGTTGGAGGCATGTCCATAAGTCGAATTAGAAAACCGCTCAGGTACCTACAATCATGATAATAGAGGCCATACCCGTAATTTTCTGCAATAGGTATCTCGCCGTTTTCTTTCATTACAAGCGTCAGCTCGTCGTCCCGTATGACCATACTGTTAATAATGCTATTGGATAGGGTTTGCCTTTTGTATATGTCCCAGGCATTGCGGATTTTCTCTCGTTGAGAAGGCTCTGGCATTCAAATTCCTCATAAAACAATATTGTTTTTATAGTAGCTGCAATCCTCAGAACACACTTTGTAGTCAGGTCACTCTTACATAATCATTCAAGGAAAGTATTCTTGCTTTATTATTTATTCGGAATTTTTTTCCCTTAAAAAAGAGATTATTGCATCTACGGTTTCTCATTTTAATTAAGATAAAGAGTTTTAAGACTGACTCAGCCACAAGGTTTGATATGGCTCAAGAGAAACAATTAATTTCTCACATTTTAAACAAACGTTTATTTTTTCACGATTAATGAGATTCACCATACCTGTCGTTTTACCTATCTTTTCAACTAAATCGTCTAATAATGTAAGAGAAGTCTCTAATTTTTCTCCAGATAAATTATTTACAACAATCACATAATGGTCGCCACTATCAATAAGATAGGAAAAAATCTCTTTTTTATCTGATTCTAACCTGGATAATTTTCCTCTTGCTAAAACAGGCGTCCCTTTACGCACTTCTATTAAATTCTTGACTGTTTTAAAGATTATATTATTTTTCTCTGAACTATAGAAGTCACTCTTTAATATTGGGCCGCGGTTAATATCTCGACTATCAAAAGAATTTAAGTTTATATCTATTTTACTTTGTATTTCTTTTCGCTTTTTTTCCTGTTCTTCTCCGTAATTCATGTTATTTTCGGTTCCAATTTCATCTCCATAGTAAATTATGGGTATCCCGGGAAGAGAAAGAAGTATAGCAAAAGCAAGATTGATTTTCTCCGGATTTTTGTCCAGGAAATTAGCCATTCTGCCACTAATTCCAAGACCCTTAAAATCTTTGCCTTTTGAGAGTAATGCATCATAAATAATTTTTCGAGTACTAGTATCCACCATTTCAACAGTCAATTCGTCATGTACTCTTAAAAATTGAGCCCATGCGGTGGATTCTGGAATAGGAGGAGTTTCTTCATGTACATTCCAAAAATATTCGTTATTTCCTGTAATTAAGCTTGCCCAAAGTGCAGGCAAATATGGGAAATTATAAGCAATTTGAACTCCATCTGTTCGGGTTAAATTTTCGCCTTCATAAATATTAAAGACTCGTTCTTTGCTAAAATATTTAAGAATCTCTTCGGGAGGCTCACAAGCTTCAGCATGAAAAATCGATCTAGGGCCTATTGCCTGATTAAATAAACTTAAAATCTTGATTATACAATGGGTCTTTGGCTGATTCTCAGCATTTGTCCCTTTTTCTTTTATAAGAAAAGGAATAGCATCTAATCTAAATATATCTATACCTTTATTGCTCCAAAAAACTATAATTTTCTCCAACACATAGTAAAGAACCTCTGGATTTTCCCAGTTTATATCGAGCTGGAAAGGATAAAATGTATGATAAAGAAAATAATCCTTTTCGCCAATATTGACTTTTCTGTAGTGAGTTTCTTCACAAGCATCAGTAAAAATCATCCTTCGTTCCGATGGAGGGATTCCATCGTCTTCAAAATATTTAATTATCGTTCCTTCCTGCAAACGTTCATACTTTGGTGGCTCTGTACGAAATATGAAATAATCTAATTTATTGACATCACCATTTAAAGCATCTTGAAACCATTTATGCTGATCCGAAAGGTGATTCAATACTAAATCTGCCTGGATTTTAAATCCATATTTTTTTGACTCTCCCATAAACTGATCAAACTCAGCAATTCCTCCAAGATCTTCTCTAACTTTTTGAGGGTCTCGAACATCAAAACCTGCGTCACCCATCGGAGAATCCATAAATGGCAAAATATAAAGTGTTGTCACTCCTAAATCTTTAAGATAAGGGAGCATTTCTATCAAATCTTTAAATGTATTAGTAGTATTTTTATCTTTTACGCCAAATTGATCTGCATAGAACGTATACATTATTTCGTCTTTATACCAGCTGCATTCTCTCATGATATCATCCGTTTTTAAAGAAGCTGAACGTTCTGATCTGGCTCTTTCAATAATTTCCAGAATATTTGCAAACACCTCATCTACTTTGTCTTCTCCATAGACCTCTTCCAATGCTGGTTTAATATCTATTTCAAGTTGTTTTAAATAGCTTATACGTTCTGGCCTGGCTCTTTCAGTAATTTCCAGAATACTTGCAAACATCTCAACTACATTGTCTTCTCTAAAGCCTTTTTCCAGTGATGGTTTAAAATCTATTTCAAGTTGTTTTGATGTTTCATATACCAATAGATACCCTCTCTTGAGATCGGTATAAAATAGATAAATCCATGACAATCGCCTATATTTGTATAAAATGCCAGTTTCTTATTGACAATCCTCTCTAGGTAGAATAAAGGCAACAAAAATACTAGAGTTCCATTGTTTCTTTATTACGTACTTCTAAATGTATTTAATTATTTTTTTATTATTTTTTTATTTTTTCATAATTGCCTAATGATGGATACTAATGCTTTTTCGGCAAGGCACAATACAAGCTATAGGACAAATCTAAAAAATAATAAAATCTTTAAAATAAGTTTACTAAGAACATGTCTTAATAATTTAATTTATTTCTATAATTGTGATAGGCTTTTACATATAGATTAAAATATAGCATCAAGTTGTTAAAATTTTAAAAATTTCACCAAAGGTTTAATAACTTTTTCAAAGGAGTTTAGCGATCTCGAAAGTAAAGAGCTATGGATTTTTTCTGACAGAAAAAGTTTTAGTGCGAGGGGTGCGATTCGAACGCACGAACTCTATGAAAATAGTTTCTGAACAATCGTCTTTGAACTAGCTTGTAAATCCTTGCACATTGGTTACTCAATAAAGTTTTGTCAAATGAAAATGAATGTAGATAGTTCCCTCCTTACACCCTCCTTCTTGTTAAATCAGTAATCCCAAACTTTGATCTGTTATATACTTCTTCTGTTGATTTTGAAAAACATCCTTTTCTATTGTATTTTGTAATCTCTACTTGTGAAACAATTCTTATCCTGCTGATAACTTTTATAAATAGTATTATATAAAATTAAAGGTGCTAAATGGGAGACACCAAAAAAGGAACAGTAAGTATTGATTTATACAAATTCAAGGTGGGGAATCAAATGAAACTAAAGCGAACAATAGGTATTGTTTTACTCAGTATTATTTTATTATCTGCAAATGCAATTGCAGTACTTGCAAAAGGCAATACAAATACGGATACAATAATGTATGATTCAACAATGTATGATTCAACAACGTTAAAATCTAACTCTGAACTCGTTGCCCCAAATCTTATTGCTGCTTTTACAGCAACTCGTGACCCAAATAATCCTTTGACAGTGAGATTCACTGAAACATGTATCGGAGAACCAGTTCCATACTTTTGGGGTACGAAATACGGGATAATGACATACTTCTGGGGCTTTGGAGATAAAACTACATCAATTTTAAAGAATCCGATACATTCATTCAAAGAGGCAGGTGAGTATAAAGTTTATTTAAGGATAGAAAACGCTGAAGGTCAAGTGAGCAAAGCGGTTATGGTCATTAATGTTTGAGAGCAGTTATGGTCATTAATGTTTGAGAAAAGGAATCGATGGGAGTAGAAGAGCTCTGAATAGGTAATTTAAAAGAGCTTTAGTGCGAGGGGTGGGATTCGAACCCACGAATACCTTCGTAATCAGATCTTAAGTCTGACGCCTTTGACCTAGCTGGGCAACCCTCGCAAAATGAAGGGTAGATTTTCTTATTTTTTGACTCTTCTTGTGTCTCTTACCTTTTCTTTCTTTCGCTCGAAAATAAGTATGTTTTTTAGCGCATACACTCGTTCTGAAAACATGCTTTAAATAAAGTTAAATTATTTAAAGCTTATTCTCTACTATATGGAGATTATATTTCTTGGCACTGGAGTTGCGATCCCACAGCGGGGTCGAGTGCAGTCAGGAGTGCTGGTAAGGTTTGAAGACAAAGCCTTTGCTCATTGACTGCGGAAGCGGCGTATTGTGCAGGTTTCCTGAAACTAATGTTTCACATACGGACATTGATACTGTTTTGCTCTCACACCTTCATCTGGATCATGTGGCTGACCTTCTCTGCCTCCTGAAGGCAAACTGGCTTTGCGGAAAGACAGATATGCGAATCTATGGGCCCGTGGGCACAGATGATTGGTTTTCAGAAGCTATTGGAGCTTATGGGTATTTGAATGATGAAGTTGATGTGGAAATTAAAGAGATACTGCCCGGAAAAGAATTTACTCCTGAAGGCTTCGATTGCGAGGTTAGCTGTACGAGCGGCATACACAGTGTTCCTACCCTGGCGTACCGCGTGATAGCAGAAGAAGGAGAGTTTGTCTACTCCGGAGACACTGAACCCTGTAGGGAAATAATGGATCTTGCAACAGAAGCTGATCTTCTTATTCACGAATGCTCGTTCCCTCCGGGTATTAAAGTCACAAACCACTCAACACCTAGCAGTCTCGCAGAAATTCTGGAAGAATATAAAAATGAAATAGGAAGCATCTGCTTAACACATTTCTATCCGGATATGCGGGGACACGAAAGAGAGGCAACATACAGGCTGAAAAACTATTTCGAGGGAGATGTGATTCTTGCTGAAGATTTGATGAAACTAGAACTGTAAGCATACTTTGTATTGTATACTTTGTATTGTAAATACTTTAAACCAGACAATTTAATGAACTTGCCTTAATGTTACCGTATATTAAGAAATAAGATAGCTTATAATTAAATATTAGAAAAACAGAATCCAGTTTTGTTAAAATAAGTCTCTCAAATCCATGGTACATTTACAAGAACAGGTGAAGATTATGGCAAGAATACTCTCAGAAACAGATATCGGTATTCTGAAAACAGCTGCTCCGGAGTGCGAAGGGCTTCTCTGCTCAGGCTCAGGAATGATCTATCGATCCATCCTTCCACCCCTGGCAAATCATTATTCAAAAGACGCAGATGATTTCCGAAGAAGAATAAATTTACTTTCCAGATATGACCTTGAATACCTTGTCAGACTCATAAAATCAGGAGATGAAAGTCTAGGTTGTGTACCTTTTGAGTACGTTGGTATTTTCATAGACAATGTTTCCGAAAAGTTAGGTGAAGAAGTAGCAGCTCAGATAAAAGAATCCTACTGGAAATACGAATGCCCTGATTAAATTCTTTGAAGACTTCAATCCCCAATTACGGGGATTTTAAGCCCTACCGTACTTATCCTCGAGTCTTACGATGTCATCTTCTCCAAGGTAATCTCCCTGTGCAACTTCAATAAAAACGAGGCTGTTATTACCGATATTCTTAATGCGGTGTACTTCATTTACAGGAATATCGACAGAGTCTCCTGAGAGAACCCTTTTTTCACTTCCATTTTTAACTACAAGGCCTTTTCCTTCTACTATGTACCAGTGCTCTTTTCTGTGATGATGTAATTGAAGTGAAATCTCACCCTGTGGCAGGACAGAAAGGATTTTGACTTTATATTCCGGTTTATCTAAAAGCACATTATAGTAGCCCCAGGGCCTTTCGGATTTGCGCTTGCATTTCTCCAGAATCTCTTCATAGACCTTGATGTAATCTTCTACCATCCTGTCAACAGAAAAATGTTTTTCCACACTTTCCCTACATGCTTTACGGGAAATTGAATCAATTTTTTTTACAGCTTCTACAGCCTCTTCCACACTACTGACCAGAAACCCGGTTTCTCCTTCTCTTATCAGTTCAGGCATCGAACCCCGGTTTTTTGCTATTACCGGTGTGCCGCTTGCCATAGCTTCAACCACGCCCAGTCCGAAAGCCTCATCATAATTAATCATGTGCAGTAAAGCGTACGCATTTGACAGCAATTCTTTCTTTCTCAGGGGATCAACATGACCCTCATAAACAATCTGCTTATTATCTATATGGGGCTCCACTTCTTTTTCAAAATAAGTTTTATCGGCAATATAACCGGCTATCCTGAGTATTTTTCCGGTCTTTTTTGCAATTTCAATAGCTTCTTTTGTGCCTTTTTCTTCATGTATGCGTGACAAAAAGAGAAGATAGTCCTGAGGCTTATTATTAAAATAAAAACTTTCTACATCTATGCCATGCCGGACTGTAGCTATATAGTCCAGTTCATTACATCTGTACGCATCACTTATTGATACATAAAAAGTACTGTTGTTATATTTTTTATACACTGGCAGAATTTTTCTAGAGGAAATCCCATGTATTGTAGTAACAACAGGAGTATCGACAAGAGAGCTGTAGGTAAGGGGTAGATAATCAAAGTGATTATGTATTATATCGAATTCATCTGCTCTCTCAAAAACTTCTGAAATATGCAGGCACTCGTATACCTTTACCATTATACTCTTATCTTCCTCATAAGGCCTGGGGCAGACTGCATGAAGTTTGGCTGAAGTATGCGAATCCGCTGTCGCAAATAATGTGACATCAATACCCCTTTTTACCAGTCCTTCGGTTAATAAAGATACTACCGATTCCCAGGGACCGTACTTCTTGGGCGGCGTACTCCAGGCTATCGGCGATAACATTCCAATCCTTATAATAATACCCCCAATACTCCCATTCCCATTGTAATCTGTTCTTATACTGGCAATTTTTTAATTTTATTTTATTTTATTTTATTTTTTATTTCATTTTAGTATTCCCTTTTTTTGGATTACTGGTTACTCCCTGGTCTTCTTCAAACCACTGGCAAAATTCTTCAGGACACTGCGTCTCAGGGCAGCCATGTATATACTGCAGGACATCACGCATTTTTGCGCTGGCCATTGAGACAGACATATCCGCACTTCCATAGTAAATACGAAGTTCGTCATCCACTATAACCCATCCGCAGGGGAAAACAACGTCATTAACGTCTCCACTTCGCTCATACAATTCTCGTGGACCGAAAACCCAGCCTTCGGATCTGTGGAGCACTTTTCTTGGGTCCTGGAGATCAAGCAGCGCCAGTCCAAGCCTGTAACTTGCTTTAGCTGTTGTCTGGCGGACTCCATGGTACATAATTAACCAGCCGTCGGAAGTAAGAATAGGCTGCGGAGACAGTCCTATTTTTCGAGCATCCCACCATCCACCTTCGCGAGCATAAAGAAGAACTTCATGTTCTCCCCAGTATCGCATGTCTGGAGAATAAGATATCCATATATTCGCCTTCGCACCTGCAATATTTGATACAGGTCTGTGAAGCATGGCCCACCTGCCATTGAATCTAACAGGGAAAACAGCGGCATCTTTATTTTCCGGAGGTAGAGTAGCTCCAACCCGATCAAAATTCCGGAAATCATCCGTATAGGCAAGAGCTGTTAACGGACCTGAATCTGAAAAAGCCGTGTATGCTACAGCCCATCTTCCCATCTCGTCTATATAAGTTATACGCGGGTCTTCAATGCCGTATATTTCTTCAGGATAGTTTACAGGATCCGGTGAAAATGTCGGTCTCGGGTCAATATCCCAGCCGTCAATTCCATTCTTACTCCTGGCTACAGTGAAGTGAGAAAAACCCCGATGGTCTTCGACCCGAACCATCAGTAAAGTTGTATCATCGACTATGGTTGCTGCAGGGTTAAATACCGAATGAGCCCGATAGGGCCAATCATCTACAGTAAGTATAGGATTTTTCTTGCATCTCGTAAATAGCTCCCCGTGATCTTTCCAGATCATACCATCTCTCCTCATTCTGCATTGTTTGTTGACAATAAATTCTTCCTTTTCGGAAACACTTCGTTAGTTACTTCATCACTTACTTCGTCACTTATCTCATTACCTGCTTTGGATTGCAAGACCATACTGAAAGGCTTATCTATATGTTTGTTTAAAGAGTTCAATGCCATAAGGAAACAAATTACAGACTCTGCACCCTGGTTACAGTTTATTCCATCCGAATTAAGCCCGTCGCAGACAGCACCTGTTGAGTAATCATACATAATTGTTCGCAAACGGTTTCTCCCTAAAAAATATTCAAATGAATATCTTGCAAGCTCCAGGTATCTTTTATCACGCACGATCTCATAGGCCGAAACATAAGCTTGAGTAAGATAACCTGCTTCAATGGGCTGCTGGTCAAAAATAGGTTTTTGTCCATTATAGGAATACCAGCCGTGATTTCCGACCAGATCAAAGAAATCGCTCTTCCACTGGATCTCGGTGAGGAAGTCCAGTGTGGCAAGGCCAATTCTTCTGTAAGTCCGGTCTTTGGTATAATTATAAGCTAGCAAAAGAGATTCGCTTAATTTTGAATTGCTATAAGTAACTGTGGGTTCGAACCAGTTCCAGTCCTCTTTCTGGTTAGTCTCATATAAGTCAACCAGAGAATTCGCGTGCTTAATAAATATAGATTCAAGAGTCTCTTTATTTACCAGGGAGTCCACAGTCTTGACCGCATCCCTGCGTGATACAAATAAATTCTCAAACTCATCAGCAGCGTCTATGCCAGTTTTAAGCATCTCAAATAGACCACACATTGTATAGGCTTTTGCTCTTGGATAACTCAGATTTTCCATTTCCGGTCTGGATTTGCTGAGAAGAGTATGAGCCAGGGTGCGTATGTTCTTTGAAAGATAAGGGCAGCTTACCACATGTCCAAGCCCATAGACAGCACGCCCAAGAGTATCCTCACTGCCTTTTTCATCTAAGAATTCCCTTTTATAATTCATGAAGTTATGAAAATGCCCGGTTTCAGTTTGGGCATGTTCAAGAAAGCTCATATATGTTATAATTAATTTCCACAGTTCCTCAGCTTTCGCCTGACTATCAATCAGTTCAGTCAGTACAACAAGAGCCCTGCCCACATCGTCAGTACTATACCCATAGTGGCGAGCAGGTACACCAAGGTTTGTATGTTGTATAATACCCACATCATCGGTCAATAGCTTGAGATGATCAAGTTTTAGTTCGGGCAGCTGGCTTGGCAGGAAATTAAATCTGTCCTGTACTCTGGGAAAGTGCAGCATACTTCCTCAAGGCTTTAGTGAAAACAGTATTGTATTCTCTTCCAACGTTTTTCCATGTCATTTTTCTGCCAAAATCGTATGCTTTTTTACGCATAGTATCACACTCCTCCGGGTTTTCAATCAAATGTAACAGAGAGTTTTTAAAGCCGTCTGCGTCTCCGAAATCTACAAGTAAGCCGCGATTATCGGAAAGCATTTCCTGGGCGTACCAGTATGGAGTGGA
Source organism: uncultured Methanosarcinaceae archaeon (assembly GCA_963818955.1). Classification (GTDB taxonomy): domain Archaea; phylum Halobacteriota; class Methanosarcinia; order Methanosarcinales; family Methanosarcinaceae; genus Methanosarcina. The sequence goes on from CAWFUY010000013.1 coordinate 11,996, forward strand.
GACTATTGCTTTTCCCATGCCTATCGCGTATGTAAGAGCACCACTTACTATCTGTTCTCTGGAAAGATACGGGGATACGTAGATATCACTGGCAAGGATATAATTGCAGAGCTCCTCTTTTTCGACAAATTTATCGTGAAATACCACATTATTCTCGAGTCCGAGCTCGGAAACTTTGCTTTTGAGATATTGCCTGTAAGCCTCTCCGAAATTCTTTTTAATTACGGGATGCGTTGCACCCAGTATCAGGTAAACAAGATCCGGATATTGATTTACAACTTCAGGAAGAGCCTCAAGTATACTTTCTATTCCTTTATTCTGGCTCAACAGCCCGAATGTGAGAATAAGTGGTGAACCCTTAAGATTCAACATTTTTTTATACTTTTCACAATTATTGAATGGATAGTCAGGCAATCCATGAAATATTACTTCTATTTTCTCCTCAGGAGCGTTATATACATCTTTCAGCATCTCGACTGCAGTCTGGCTCATTACGATTAACTTCTCTGAGTATTTTATGAGTTTTTCTGTGGATTCCCGATAAGCAGGCGCAGGCTCCCGGATCACAGTATGCAATGTGGTTATCACTGGTTTGTTTATTTCTGATAAAAGGGCGAAAATGTAATCGCCTGCATTCCCCCAAAAAAGACCGAACTCGTGTTGAAGACACACTATATCAACATCGGATTGATTTATGAAATCCGCAGCCCGGTAATAATCCTCTATTTTGTCTCTTTCAATTTGAAAAACTACCTCTTCAGGATAATTATAAGTCTCAGCAGGATCATTCAAGGCAATAACTTCACAATCAACTTTGTTATATTCTCCAGAAACAGAATTCAAAAGATCATAAGTGAATGTAGCAATTCCACATTCTTTAGGAACATACGTTCCAATAAACAATACTTTCAGTTGCTCACTCAAATAATACCCCCAAGTATTGAGTAAATTAGCACATAATCTATTTTTTTCTATATAGTCCCCAATCTAATTTCGTCTTCTAAAGTATGACTCTATACATCACGAATAGTATGTATTAATTTTAATCTATCAAGGTTATCTACTAAAATTATATAAAATTATCCTTATCATGGACTACAATTGAAAATATATAGTTAAGAATGCGTAAAATCCAGTTTCAGTTTTAGTCCATTAATCAATAGCAGCTTAAATCATTGTTAAGCAGCGATAAGTTTTAATACCACCCATTTCTCCCATCGTTGAACTTTAGATACTAAAGTAATAAACAATTGATTGAGTAAATATTATTAATTTAGTCTAATAAATGTATTCTATGCTATTTAATATTATTTATAAATATAATTACACGAGTTCGGTTAAACTTTAAGATTAATTATTAAGGCTCATATTCAAAATGTATGCATATGTTGTGAGGTGAGACAGCTTGAAAAACATATCAATTAAGGTCGGTCAGGAAAAGTGTTTTAGCAAATGCTTATTTAATGGCTTATTGTTCCTTGCTTTACGGATAGGTCGTTTAATAGCGAAAACTCTTGACCTATTTGCTTTTCCAGGGATCATGGACTTATTATGGCGAATTATTAAATCCAATACTCGAAGTCTCACCCAAATAGAACAAAAGGAAGCATTAAACATTTTTGGTGATAGCATCAACTATTCAAAGGTTCTCGTTGACGAACATTCTTTTATAGCCTGGCTTGGGGCAAAAATAAACAGGCGATCAGGAATGGGCGTCACCATCTTTCATACGATCAATTTTAATCGAAAACTGAGGACTCGCATCAGGCAATTCGGATATGAAGTGGCTTATTCATGAATTAACCCATGTGGCTCAAATGGAACATGCAGGTTCACAATATCTGATAGAAGCGTTTCATGCGCAAGTTACCGAAGGATATGGATACACCCTGGGCGAAAAGCTATATCTGCGAGATTATAACCGGGAACAGCAGGCTTCTATTGTTGCAGATTACTACATTAAACACATATCAGGAATTTCGACTGAAGTTTATGAGCCATATATTGCCGAATTGAGGGCCAGGGAATTATGAAATCAAACAAGAGTTAACTTTAATATAAATACCATCCAAATTATTAAATCAAAAGCAGGGGGGAATTATCACGCCAAGAGTAGTTCACTTCGAAATGAACGCAGAAGACATTGCAAGGGCAAAGAAGTTTTATGAAGATGTGTTCGGCTGGAGGATAGAGAAATGGGAAGGACCCGGAGAATACTGGAATATAACAACTGGAAAACAGGATGAGCCAGGAATCGATGGAGGATTAATGAAAAGGCATGGAGGGGAACCCAGAGCCGATTCTCCAATAAGCACTTTTATATGTACGATAGACGTCCCGAACATAGATGAATATCTTCACAAGGTACAGAAACACGGTGGCAAGGTGACTATGGAGAAAAGAGCAGTACGCGGCGTAGGCTGGTATGCTTATTGCCTGGATACGGAAAGAAATATATTCGGGATAATGCAGCCTGACACGAGTGCCAGATAATCACTTTTTCATTTTTATTTAGAGCAATGTTGTTCAAAAGCCCAAAACAAATCAAAGCCCTCACATTCGGAGAGGCGCTTTTTGATATAATAAAAGGTTCGGCCCATCTTGGAGGAGCCCCTCTGAACCTCGCAATGCATCTTGCCAAATTAGGAGCAAATCCGTCTGTAATTACGGCAGTCGGAAGGGACGAGCTCGGTAAAATCCTGCTTGCGAAGGCTAAAGAAGAAGGAGTTGATACGTCCTATATATTAATCGATAGGAAAAGATCGACTGGTACTGTTTCGGTCAAACTGGAAGATGGCGGAATTCCGGTTTTCACTATCAACAAAGGTGTTGCCTGGGATGCAATTACTCCGGATGAAAAACAGTATGAAGCTCTTAAAGAAAAGAAATGGGACGTTTTTTGCTTCGGAACACTGGCCCAGCGGTCAGAAGATAACAGAAAAACATTGAAAAGGTTGCTTTCGGAAATTCAGGCTGATTATTTTTTTTATGACGTAAATCTGAGAGCTGGCTTCTATACAAAGGAATGGATAATTTCTTCTCTTGAACAATGTACTATTCTCAAGATGAATGAGGAGGAAGCTGCTATTGTCTCCCACTTTGTTTTCGGTTCGGTTCAGTCGTGTGAGACTATTTGTCGGGAACTAATTAAAAAATACCCTGGAATTTCTATCATATGCATATCAAAAGGACCCAGAGGGGCATCGGTTTACCATAATGGAGTCTATGAAGAAGTCAAAACCATTCCCATCAAAGTGGCAGATACGGTCGGAGCAGGAGATGCCTTTTCTGCAGGTTTTCTTTATACTTATCTTTCCGGATTCGGCATTTCAAAAGCTGCTTCAATAGCCTGTATTCTCGGGACTTATGTCGCATCAAAACCTGGTTCGGTGCCTGAATACTCCGAAGAGCTTATAAATGAAATCGGACAGATTTTGAAATAGTTTGAGTGGAGTTAACAGGTTGCTCAGATCAAAGCATAGAAGTCATAATTAGAAAAATAGTAATACTAATTAATAATGTACGCTTAGACTACAAGAAACAGATAAAGAAGAGAGGAAAAAGAAATGAAAAACGATTCCAAAAAGCCTGGCACATTAACAGCTGCATTGTATATTGCAGGCCTGGTTATAAGCGGATATTTCGTTATAAAAGCTATTGTATCTTAGCTATAGTCAGTTCTGCCTTATTTGTAACGCAATTTAAGACTGCTTTTCATCTATTGTTCTTGCTCTGTTTTTCCAACAAGTGTGTAATGTTTTTAAACATAATATAAGCAATATTCCCATTCCCATAATCTCAGGTACATGAATTCCCGAGAAATTGGGTTGAAAAGATTGTTCAAATAATCTCCATAAAAACTCCAGTCCGGAATAGTCCGTGTGGTATCTGGGAAAACTTAGTCCGTGTAAAGGCCAGTAATAAGTTCGAGGATATGCCCACATCTGGTCTTCAAAAAGGTGGAAAAAGGAACCTGTGGCTAAGGCCATGACTTTAATATTCCTTCTTTTTTCGTACAGATATAAACCTGCAAACAAGAGAAAGCAAGAAAACAACAATGTATGTCCTATAATGCGTCCATTTGAAATACTGGAAGCAAATATTATGTTTCCAATAGGTTTGTCTATTAAATCCGGCAAGATAGCCCCAATTGCCAGATATTTAGGGTCTATTATAGTCCTCAGTCGAGGTATAAAAAATACAAGTCCAAAAAATATGCCCAATGAAATGCCTAGATGTCCAAAGAGAAGCATCAGGTGTTTAACGTTTCTTCACTTATATCTATATATCCTCTAACTCATTAAAAATTTAGACAGTGTAATTTTTTAAAGTCCTGAGGGTGTTGTAAATGTTTCGGATTTCTGAAAGGTTCCGAAACTTCTGTTATTAACGTCAGATTTGAATCCTTATTTAAATCTCCTTTTAATACTATATATCCTCGGTTTCCGGCGGCATAATAGTTTGTAACCTGACTGCGTCTCGCCAGCGTATCCAGAGCACAAATAAACCAATAGAACCAATAAGACACCAGGCGGCGATCACACCTAGTCCCAGGCCTACCTCAGGGGTAAGGACCAGAGACAACCCATTCCACAATCCGTGCAGTATGGAAACAAGCAGGTAAGCTCCAATCACCTGCAGGTTAATGCGGAAGTGACCGTTCCTGCTTTCCCGGAATAGCACGCTGGCTAAAATTGCCGTCCAGGTCCCGTGTCCCAGCGGGGCAAGCAGACCGCGGAGCAAGGTCACTACCACTGTTGATGAAATGCTCCTATAGCTCAGGAAGGTAGTAAAGGCATAACCGGTACTTTCCAGGGCTGCAAACCCCATCCCTACCGCCGCTCCCAGGATCAGCCCATCCATTTCCGAGTCGTGCCGTCGGTGGCGTGCAATCACGAGTACACCCAGAATTTTAGCAAACTCTTCAATGAGCCCTACGGTTAGAGCAGTGCCTAGATTCAACTGGCTGACAAATAATGGAGATAAAAAAGCAGCTGCGACGATACCCACCAGCCCGCCGTATAAGAAAGCAAGGGAGACCGTTGGCATTGTCAGGCGGCTGAGATGCCTGCGCTCGTATAAAAAAGCTATGTAGGCAATGGGAACCATAAAATTACCTACCATCACCAATGAGGGGAAAAGGTTTGAATTACCTGTCAGCAGCAAGGCTACCAGTAAGAGAAAATAGAAAATTGTTCCGGTAGTTAAAACTTTTCGCCAAGAATTCCGCCGGACCATAGGTTCAGAAGGGTGTATTTTCTTCTCGCTGTCCAGAATTTCCTCCATATATACCTCCGATTATTCCAAATTGGGTTTCTAAACGTAAATAGCTTATAGTCAATCTCTGGCGCCAGTTCAAATTTCTGATTATCACAACTATAAAGCTGAACATGAGAAGAGCAAAGAAGATTCGAGCTTGAAAGCGTTATTTAACTATATCCCCAATGTGACTTACGAGGCATGTCGTTGCCTTTTGGATTTGCTGCGCTCACTGCCATATTTTTATCTTTGAAACGCATTTTTGTACTAAACACGGAGGTTTCTATGAAGCTTATTGCACTTTCCGATACACACCTGAAAACCGGAGAAATTCCATCCCAACTTCAGGCACTAACCGAGGAATACGATATAATTGTCCATACTGGAGATTTTAGTACTGTAGACGCCTTTGAAGCCTTTAATGCCAGTGGTAAACTTAAAGCAGTTTTCGGAAATGATGATGTTCCCGAACTCAGAAAGCTACTTCCCGAGAGGCTGAAATTCGAAGTAGAAGGAGTGAAAATAGGTTTAGTGCATGAGGGGGGACTTTCGGTAACTAATACGACTGCCCCGGGTTATTTAGCTAAAGAGATGGAGGTAGACATCCTTATCTTCGGGCACCTGCACCGTCCTTTAATTGAGAAGACGGATGTTATGCTTATCTGTCCGGGCTCTCCCACCAAACCCAGGATGTCTGAACCAAGTGCAGTGGAACTTATAATTGAAAACGGAAGTATTAACGGCCGGATACTTACCCTTGAAGGGAACACTTGCGACTATATAAAATTCAAAGAATCCCTGAAAAAACGAGAGCAAGAAGAAAATATGAATGAAAAGAAGGCTTAAGTGTCTATGATGGGATATCTGATACTAATATTTTAACAGTATAGGTGTTCTTTTATAACCAAACAATAACAGCTTGTGTATAGTACACCAAGTACCTGCATTCGTACAGTATCTGGATTATCTGATATCAAACTCAATTTCTCAATTGCCTGAATTCCGGCACTACGGCTCAATTACCTGAACTCTTCACATACTTTCATTGCACGCTGCTACATGCACAGAAGATTTTATTTTTATTACATACTATCAGTTCACACTGTCTCCAGTTTGAACATTACGCCTGTACCCTGAAGGCTCAGATATACCTTGTCCCCAAACTCGAGGACCTTGTCGACACCGACATTGCTGTTCCATTTATATACGAAATCATAACTACCCTGCATGGGCTCGAAACCCAAAGACATCAATCTTCGGTTAATTTCGGACGGGCGAGCCCCTTCACTGCTGAACCAGACCAGAAGATATGTTTTCACAGGATCATCTCTCATCTGCTAAATTGTTTATAAATAAATATAATCTAGGTATATTACTTTCTGTTTTATGCAAATAGATAATATGTATCAACTGTAGGAATTTAGCACGAATTAAGTGAGCTGAAATTCGAACCTTTAGTTATAGAGTGGCTTGAAACTATAAATAGCAAACCAAAATACTAAAAAAAGTTATTTAAGTGCTATGCAGGCATTCACGGAATACACAAACAAGAAGCCTGAGGAACTTATCACAGAGGTAGAGGAAGATATCAGATTAGGTAAATTAGATAGAGGGCTTGCTCCTTTAACGGTTAGAAGCCGTATGAGCGGAATAAAAAACTTCCAACGGAGCCTAAAAAAGAATTCTAAGATTCCGAATAAACCTTTGTGAACTCTACACCAATTGTAATCATAATTGAGGAATAAAAGATTAGAAGAAATAACCCTATAATGGATCCTATTGCTCCATAGACGCTTACAGGATTAGTATATGCCAAAAAAAGTCCAACAGCATATTTGCCTATTGTTATTAGAATTACTGTTACAAATGACCCTACAAAGATAGACTTGAAATCAAGACTTGAATTCGGGAGTATTTTATATGCAAGCATGAAAAACAGAACAAGAATAAGAAAACTGACTGTGGAACTTGTATAATCAGTAATAAGAGGGGAGAAAGGTAAAATTCCCTGGATAAAACCTGAATCCATATAAACAAGGCCCTCAATAATTATGCTCACCACGAGCAGTCCTCCAAAAAATAGAACTATAACAGAGGACACGGTCGCGTCCCTTATAATCTTTTTAATATTATTAGATTCTGCAGGTTCAATATCCCAAGCTATATCAAGGAAATTTTTTAATTGCCTGAAAATATTGCTCGCACTCCAGAGAAGTAATAGAAAACCAACTGATGCGCCTATCGAGAGGGAATTAATCTTCGGAATATGTTCGAAAAGTACAATTATCATATTGATGATACTCTCATCAACTAACCCTTCCATGTGATTTATTATATTGTCTTGAAGGTTTATTGACTTCAAGAAAATACTTCCTAAGGATACCGAAAATAACAGGAGAGCAGGAAGACTTAATAAAAAATAAAATGCCAGCGCAGCGCTATAAGTTATTGAATCATCTTCCAGGCATTTCTTTATTGTTCTGGTAACCAGATTTCCTATGTATCCCCAGCTCATATTCTCTCTTTAATCTTGCACTTTTATAGAAATTTGCTTACTAAGTGAATCAAGTTCCATTGCCTTCATAACTGTGAAATTTCCAAACGTAACATTTCCACACATTACATTCTCCGTATGGTTGTTTTCTAAAGTAAAAGCGAATGAAGGGACAATGCCTAATAGAAGATTTCGGATTTTTACCAATCACCAGTTATTTTTTTGGGTTGATCATTTCCATCCAATGTATTTTTCATTTCCATCTTCATTACTGCAACTTTCTTTTTCTGTTCTTCAGTCAGAAATCCTAAAACTTCAGATTCCGAGCCACAGTGCATTGAAGAGAGTTCCATTGAATGTCCTTGTTCCTTGTTTTACTATCTCCGTTTTATCAATCGAAAAAAGAATGTGCTGTATTAAACAGCTTTTGAAGAGTCTTTCTTAATGCTTGGTTCAGCTTTCTTTTCTGCGTTAACGTCATTTACTGTAGGCAAAACTTTCTTATCAGACTCTATCATAATATATTCTCCTTATATTTTCAATATATTTAATGCAGGCTTATGTGTAGAAATTGCCTGTACCATATAGATGAGTTGTAACGTATAAGTACGAATGTATTTTTTAATTTGTTTGTAGAGTCAAGATTCCGCATTGTAATTCCGTTGCAAAAAATCAGAGCATTTCCAAAATCGTTGAAAATGTTCTCAATTAGGCAATTTGTGACATAACTTCTTGTCGCACTTACAAAACTTTTAGTATACTACTAAAATTCTCTATTTAGGAAAATCGCAGCATACCGAAAGAAGGTCTTTTTAAGTCAGGCCTGCAGTTTGAAGGCTTAGTTTTTGATCATAACAAGGATAAGAAAATACATTTATTCACACTCTTTGTAAATACCGAACTTTTAACAATTTTAAAGAAAATAGAAAGTTACTTAACGTAGCATATTAATCCTTGTCCTATACCCAAACAGGATATAGGGATTTTCAGTCTATCAAGGCGGTTTTTTTACGCACTTTTGCCTCCTTGAGAACCATTGTTTTTATTAATTATCCTTTCTCAGAAAGTTACAAGTTATTTATTAAACAAACGAGGAATTATAATTTGATAAGTTTAGCCGATTACTACCGTAAAGTTCTAAACGGTGCACGGATTGAAGGCACTGGATTGGATCTGAATTATATGAAAAAACTTGAGCTTTTCATGCTATATGTTGATAGAGACATGCTCCAGACTGAGATCGCGAAGAAAACAGGGCTAAGTCATTCGAGTCTGTATAAATTGAAAAAAGTTCGTAGTGAATATGCTATCATTAAAGGATGATATGCTGTCAATTTACTGTAACTTACAACAAAATGGAAACAGATTTAATACATTCAATTTAAGAACTCGTAACAGGTCGACGCTTCTATGTATACTTCTTAATCACCTTAACTGCATGACTTGAATTCCTTCTAGGTCGGCCAGTTATAATTATCCTTTTTCGGAAAAGTCACAGAATGCCGAAATAATACTTTTAGGTTAGGTGTGCAGCTGCCAAGTTTACTTTTTAGGACAAAAGGAAAAAGAAATAATTTGGTAATTATTCGTTTGTTTCTATTTTCTCTTTCTTATCTCTACTATATTTTATTACTTCCTTATAAATCGCTATCGCTGCAACAGCAGCGCCTGCGCCTACCAATACTCCAGTAAATAATCTCTTTTTCCCGATATGATTTGCAGGGAGCCCGTTTTTATGCCTCCATTTGTAGATTTTTCTATATCCACATTGGAACCGGTGACCAATAGAGCGGTCTGTCTGCCCGGTATAGTACAATTTTTTTACAGCTTCCCAGTCTATTTCTTTCATATTATCACTTGTTTTTTAGAAAATCATAATTCTTTATTTATATTAATCATTCTGCATAATAATCTCGTCATGGCATCATTTCAATACATTTAATTATCCTAATTAATAAAAGTCAAATGATATCGGAAGAAGGTCTTTTCAGGTCAGGCTTGCAGCTGCCAGGCTAATAAATTTAACACAAAAAGGAAAAAAGTGAATCAAAATTCCTCTTTTACGACTCTATATAAAGGTTCACCGTTTTTTATATAACCAAATTCATCAAGCTCTCTGATGGTCTCTTCCGTGACTTCCAGATCCAAAATCTCATCCTCGTCGTCTGCGTAGTTCCTAATATCATCAATAGCAAAATCAATTGCTTTTAATTCTCCTCCATTGGTCTGCACAAGGATTTCATCATAATTATTAAGTTCCGCAAGTTTTTCGAGAGCTTCGATCATTGTCATTTTCATATTTCCTTTTCCTCCCCTTTGCGGTCAATGTTATCTATATTTTCGATATACCATTTACCTTCACCGACGATACAATTTCCTGCGGAATCACAAGTCCATATTGGATAATTTGATCTCCCATCAACTCGCTCTTTATACTCTGCAGCACATCCTAGATGGGTTATGTCGATCCAATCATCCAAGGATATGTCAGTATTAGGCTTCACCTCATCGAATTCATTACATAAGTTCAGAAGTGTTTCTACACAATCTTCCTTTGGATTCCACATTTTGATTTTCCGTACCACTTCCAAAATTCGGTCTTTGATTTCTATATCCATTTATTCACACATCCATGTGTTTTCTATATAAAGCACAACTTATTAAGTCATCGAAAAAGAGAAATTATATAAAAAGTGTAGTTAATTTTAGTTGCAGATAAAAGAATGGGTTTTTTGTTGTTTATTGGCATGCACGACAGAAAACTTTTTTCTAAGCCATTCTTCGATAAGGATTATGAACATATCAAATCTGAACTTATCTTCATCTATGACCTTGGGACCTCTTTTAGCGATCAAAAAATGTTTAGGGTAAAATGCAAAGTTAGTGCAAGAACTGGACATAACTTATAAACAATAATTATTATGAGAAGCAATATTTGACATCATTGGCTTAACAAAATTCATTTTTGATAGACTATTTCTGGAATTTACCTATCTATACTTTGCCTACGTTTCTTCGTGACCATTAAACAAAAAGACATTTCCTGAGTTAATAAAAGAGAGAATGGGGTGGAAAGGAGAAAAGAGGAAATAGTAGAAGAAATTCAGTAAATTAAAAGGAAAAACTGCAAGATAAAGAGTTAAAGGGGGTAAAATACCCCTGGTTTCAGTATATAAAATGCTTATTCCCTTTCCTTGAATGACTCCAGAACTTCTTTAACCATAGTACGGTAAGAATCGGTGTCAGTAGAATAGTGTTCTTTCGCAAGTTTTGAATTTGGGTCCTTTTCTGCCTCAACTGCTCTTATTCTGTCAAGAGTCTGTTTTGCAGTGTCCAATACCCAGAGATCTCGTGTATTTTCGTCCACTTCCACTATGGATTCAGGGCGGATAGAGGTCAGAACATTCCCATCATCTGTAGTATAGGTGCTGGTCTTACCTACAACTGCTACGAAAGCCGGCAGTTCGCAGCTAGAAAGGAACTGAGCAGCTTCCGGCTGGTACTGCCCGGCATAGATGAGGAAAGAGCCTGTGGGGTCTGAGATCCTGCCTCTCCAGTATTCTGAGTCCGTACCGATATCTTCTTTTTCAATTAGTGTGCCCACAAGGAAAATACGGTTTACTTTAGCCCCTGTCGGTGTCAGAACGTACTGTGGAGCATATTGGTCACTTTCGTCTTTTGAGGCAAGGTTTGAATCCCTTAGTTCCTGAGCAAAGATTCTGCGAGCAACCTCCCTGTAAAAACTTGACATTTACTCCACCTCCGGTTCGGTGAGTGTTACATGCTCCGAGAGCATTTCCTCAATAATCCCTTTGTCCAGAGAAGTCATAGGGGCGATTGATTCCGGAAGAATATAACGATCGAATTTGTGTCCACTGACAGTATAATATCTGCCAATCAATTCATACTTCAATTTATCCAGTACAACTCCAGGATCAAGGGCATCTGCCGCCATAGCTATTGCACTGTCAAGGGAAAGCCCGACAAGTCCTTCAGTAAGTTCCCTATTAATTAAGACATCCTGAGTGGAAGTCCCCGAATCCAGAACAGCCTTTATTCTCAGGTCATATTCTCCCTTTACTTTCCCATGCTCAGCACATGCTCCTTTAACCAGGGCTCTCTTGCATTGAGGGCACCGCTTTATAAGGCCTGAACCTGTTTGGATGTCAACCATCGCCCCTGAATAAGTAAAAGTGGATGTTCCGACTTTTATATCTTCATCTATTTTTTCTATAAAGCTTGACCTGTTTAGCTGAATTTGAACCTTACCATCCCATTCATTAAGAACTATATTTTTCAAAACATAACTTTTACCTTCTTCCATATCCGGAAGTTCGGAACTTGCCCAGTTGGTGAATTTAATGACACCTGTAGGGTCTCCAATAAGTCCTACCTGCTCAATAGTCTCATGGGAATTATCCCAGAGTTGAATTACTTTTCCTTTGACTGTCGCCCACTGCCCTCCTAAAAGGTCAGCAATATTCTTGAGCTCGGATTCCCTTACAGTTGGTGTGAAATCGCTCCCTGCGACCTCAACTTCTTCATCTAGTTTCTCTATAGAACTTGTTCGATTGAGCTTGACTGAGAATCTACCATTGTATTCGTCTATAACTATATTTTTAAGGAGATAGCTCTCTCCCTGTTTGAGATCAGACAGTTCAGTGCTCTGCCATTTTGTGAATTTTATGATACCAGTCTCATCTCCTAGAAGTCCTACCTGAGAAATGGACTCGTGAGTGTTCGTCCAGAGTTGGATAACCTTCACCTTAAGGTTTACCCACTGACCGTTTTCAGAAAGATCTGCGATCTTAGTAAGTTGGGGCTCCGCCTGCCGTGCATAAAACTCATTTTTAGGAATTGAATATTTCTTCAAAAAGTAATTCGTTACGCTCCGCTGGGCTTCACTGGAAGGTACCTTGAACTTAGTGATCAGTTCATCTAATCTGCTTTCGATGTCTGCCAAAGGCACATCGATGCCAAGTTTTAAAAACTTGTCTCTAATGGAATCAGTTATTTGTTTCATATTTCGACCTCATCAAGCCTCTTGTTTAGTTTTATTTTTATTTTTATAGAGAGGCGCTTAAAGGTACTATAACTCGGGATATAAAGTTAAAGGATGCAAAGTGAAAGTATTTGGATTTAATTTCCATGGATTATTTTTTTTCCATGCTTATTCCATTACATTTCAAGCTGCATCACATCATTTTAAATTTTTTTATACAGATATCTTCGTAGATATACTTAAACTTATTCTTAAAACTATTTTGAGTCAAACTGTATAAAAAACGATAAGGTTTTTGGATAGTTAGAGTTGAAAACAGATAGTACCAATCCTTAAACAGTTTAAACCTTTGTTTGTGATAATTAGAAAACGGACAATCTCTTTAGTAAAACGCTTTAGATTCAAACATAAATCAATTATATTTTGCCAGAAGTTTCTCCACCTTGCCCACGTCACTTTTCGCTACACTTATAATCTGAAAAAAGTCATTTATTGCATCCGATTTCTCCCCAAGATCAAAGTTAATATCGGCGTTTTTTAGATCGTTCATTACTGCTTGCAAAATATATCCCATTACGATGAATTCTGCTTTTTCTTTTGTACTGTTATTTATCATCTTTCACACTTCCATGTTATGATTCTTTTCGGAATTAATATGTTCCGGAATAAGTCTTAATATCAGTTATAAATTTTTAACTAATTTACTAAATGGAGGCAAGAATTTTAAAGTTAAAATTACTTATAGTAAATTATTACAATGATTCTATGATTAAGAGACTTTAGCTTATATCTAAAGGCTTCCGGTTGCAGAATAACATGTATATATAATTTTTTGTTGGCTGAAATTTGCTTTATTTTTAATATTGGTTTTATTTACAAAAAACATACATTTAAAAAAAATTACTTAATTTATACCTTTTTTTCCTCTTTAAATTAGTTTTTTCTTCAGATAAATTTGTCCTCTTTATTCTGAAAGGATAACTTTTTATTATTAGTTGTTCCTAAAAGATATAACATTCTACATATATTTACAGTAAATATTATCTGTTGATACTTCCAAATATAGTGTATAAATTCGAAAAGGTTGTTTAATTTTATGAAAGCTATAATCCTTGCAGCAGGAGAAGGGCTTCGTTGCAGGCCTCTAACTCTTACACGTTCAAAAGTAATGCTTCCTATTGCCAACAGGCCCATTCTGGAGCATGTTATAGATTCGCTTGAAAAAAATGGAATAACCGAAGTTATTTTGGTTGTCGGATATGAAAAAGAACGAATTATGGACTATTTCCAGGATGGGCTGAACTTTGGAGTAAAAATAAAATACATAGAGCAAAAGGCTCAACTTGGCACTGCTCACGCAATCGAACAGGCAAAGAAATTAATCAGCCCCGATGATTCTGAATTCCTCGTTCTGAATGGTGACAACCTGGTAGAGCCAAAAACAATAGCTGATCTTCTTAATAATTATGAAGGCGATGCCAGTCTTTTAACTGTAAGAATGGAAGATACGGCAGGTTACGGCGTAGTGTTAAAGGAAAAAAAGAGAGTTACAAAGATTCTGGAAAAAAGGCCTGGGGACATAAGCCGCATTGTGAATACTGGAATTTATATTTTTACACCGCAAGTATTTGAAACGATTGAAAAAACTCCAATTTCTGAGAACGGAGAATATGCAATAACTGATACTCTCCAGTTTATGATAGATGAGGGAAAAACAGTTACTGCTGTCCCAACCGAATCAAAATGGCTGGATGCCATACATGCCTGGGATCTATTAAAAGCAAATGCTATAGTCCTGAATTCAGCCAAAAATTTGAAAATTGAAGGAGAAGTGGAAGATGGGGCAGTAATCAGGGGAAAAGTAGCAATAGGAAAGAACACGAGGATTCGTTCAGGAACTTACATTGTAGGCCCTGTAGTCATTGGGGATAATTGCGATATAGGACCCAATGTTGTCATCTTGCCATCTACAACAATAGGTCATAATGTATCAATCAGGTCATTTACCGAAATTCAGAACAGTATCATAATGAACGACTGCAGGATATACTCTCACGGGCAGATTTCTCATTCGATAATTGGAAGCAACAATACAATTGGCTCGGGTTTGTTTGTTGAAGAAAAAGACGGTCTGCAGATCATCATGAATGGAATTATTCATCGGGCTGCCCGATTAGGGACTATATTCGGAGATGATAATAGGATCGGAAACAGTGTTCTCGTGAAGGCTGGAGTAACAATATCTGTAGACTGTCAGGTGGAATCCGGAAACACAGTATATAAGGATCTGCCCCGTCATTCGGTGGTTCTTTAATCTTAAAAGGGGTAAAAAAATGTGTGGAATAGTAGGATATGCAGGAGAAAGATCTGCTGAATCTGTTATTATTGAATCCCTCAAAAAACTCGAGTACCGTGGATATGATTCCGCTGGTATTTCTGTTCTGGGCAGCGGAATAGATACTTACAAATCAGTTGGTAAAATTGTAAACCTTGAAGCTATAATTCCTAAAGAAATAAGCGGTTATATAGGAATAGGACACACTCGCTGGGCAACTCATGGAAGACCAAGTACGGTTAATGCCCATCCCCATAATTCCGGAAATCCATGTAAAATCTCAGTAGTACATAATGGGATTATTGAGAATTACATGTCATTAAAGGAGAGGCTGACTTCAGAAGGATATGAATTCAAATCGGAAACCGACACCGAAGTAATTGCACATCTCCTGCACAAACACATATACGGGAAATTTGATGGAAATATTCCAAGGTATGATATCCTTACAGGGCTCAGGAATGCACTGAAAGATATTGAAGGCTCTTACGCAGTGGCCATCCTCTGCGCCGACGAGCCGGGAAAACTGGTACTTGCCCGTAAAGACAGTCCGCTTGTTATAGGACTTGGCAAAGGGGAAAATTTTGCGGCATCGGATGTAACTGCTTTTTTAAATTATACTAGAGATGTCATTTTTGTAAATGACTTTGAAACAGCTGTCCTGACTCCTGCAGGTGTGGAGATCTTTGATAGAGATGGAAAAGTCCGTGAAAAGAAGATAGAGAAAATAGAATGGGACTTTGAAGCTGCCGAGAAAGCTGGTTACGAACATTTCATGCTTAAAGAAATTCATGAGCAGGTAACTGCTATTCATAATACACTTGCAGGCAAAGTCTCGGAGCTTGAAGGCACGATATCTCTCACAGAACTTAATATGAGCGACGACGAGATTCGGAAGCTCACAAGAGTTCAAATTCTGGCATGTGGGACCTCCTGGCATGCAGGGCTGCTGGGTAGATATCTTTTCGAGCAGTTAGCAGGAATTCACTGTGATATTGACATTTGCTCGGAATACAGATATCGCAACCCGGTTATGAATGACGGAACCCTGGCTATTGCAATAACCCAGTCAGGAGAAACTGCGGATACACTTGCAGCCGTTAGGGAGATCATGTCATACAACTGTCATACTCTTGCAATCACAAACGTTGTGGGAAGTACGATTACAAGAGAAGCTACATGTGTACTTTATACAAGAGCAGGCCCGGAAATTGGGGTTGCAGCTACAAAAACCTTCAGCACCCAGATTACGCTACTTTATTTGCTTGCAGTAAAGTTTGCCCTTGCAAGAGGTAAATTAAGCCCTGATTACGTTAAAAGATTCATTACTGCAATACGGAAAGTGCCGGGTCAGATTCAGCAGATTTTAAACCAGAAAGAAGCGATAAGAGAGTGTGCCGAGCAGTTTTCAGATTCAAAAAGTTACTTCTTCCTCGGCAGGCATTTAAACTATCCTATAGCCCTTGAAGGAGCTCTCAAACTAAAAGAAATTTCATACTTGCATGCAGAAGGTTTCGCCGCCGGGGAGCTTAAGCACGGGCCAATAGCCCTGCTTGAGAAAGGAACTCCCGTAGTCACAATTGCAACTAGAGGGCCGACTTACGACAAAGTGCTGAGCAATATTAAAGAAGTAAAAGCAAGAGACGCAACAGTCATTGCAATTGCCGATAATACTGATACGGAAATCGGGAAGTATGCGGACATAGTTCTCACAGTTCCCCGGAGTGACGAACTGTTGTCCCCGATGCTTAGTGTAGTTGTCCTGCAGTTAATTGCATACTATACTGCCCTTGCTAGGGGTTGCTCTATCGACAAACCTCGCAACCTTGCAAAAAGTGTTACAGTAGAATAACGAAAAGTCATAGCTTTAGAATAAAGCACGGAAAAGTGAATATTTAGCAAATTTACTCAGGAACCCTAGGAGTAGGAATATGAAACTCTTCGGATCTTCAGGAATTAGAGGCATAGCAAACATAGAAATCGTACCCGAACTTGCACTTAAAGTCGGGCAAGTACTGGGCAGCCGGAAAAAAACCGCGGTTATTGGAAGGGACCCTCGAGTTTCGGCTCCTATGATCGAACATGCTTTGATTGCAGGACTGACCGCATCAGGCTGCGCTGTTACAGAAATAGGTCTTGTTACCACTCCAACCCTTGCATATGCAGCAAGAAATTACGAATGTGGAGTAATGGTTACAGCCTCCCATAACCCGTCCGAATACGTAGGAATTAAACTCTGGAACCCGGACGGTATGGCTTTTGATTCAGCACAGCAGGATGAGATAGAAAGAGCTATTGAAGAGGAGAGTTTTTCCCGGGTTCCCTGGAACCTGATAGGGAAATTCGAAGAAGATGGAAATGCTATCAGAGATCATATGAATAGAATCAAGAAACTGGTAGGAAATTCCAAGCTTAAAGTAGTACTCGACTGCGGATGCGGGGCAGGGGGAACGATCAGTCCCTATCTCCTTCAGGAACTGGGCTGCGAGTTAATTACCCTTAATGCTCAACCTGATGGGCACTTTCCAGCAAGAAATCCGGAGCCAACGGACGAAAACCTTTCTTTACTAAAAAAAGCAGTCGTGGATTTCGGAGCTGATCTGGGTATTGCACATGATGGGGATGCCGACAGAATGATGGCAGTAGATGAAAAAGGCAATTTTGTATCCGGAGACGACCTGCTTGCAATTTTCGGACGATACGAGTGCGGAAACAGTAAGGGAACTGTGGTTGTGCCTGTAGATACTTCGATGATGGTCGATGATTACCTAAAAGGTTCCGAAATCATAAGGACCAGGGTTGGTGATGTCTATGTTGCTGAAGGTATTAAGCAATGTGGGGCAATCTATGGGGGCGAGCCTTCAGGAAGCTGGATTTTCCCGAAGATTTCTTATTGTCCGGATGGAATTTATGCAGCTGCAAGACTTGTAGAGATTGTTAACAAAAAGAAATTAAGCAAGCTCAGGGAAGAACTTCCCAGTTATGCCACAAAGAGGGGGACACTGCCATGTGCAAACGAAAAGAAGGCAGAGCTAATGAAAAAAGTAAAAGTGAAGCTTGAGCCGCTGGGAAAAGTCCTTGATATAGATGGCATCCGGGTTGAAATGGCAAACGGCTGGATACTGGTTCGCCCCTCAGGCACAGAGGCAAAAGTCAGGATTACTGCTGAAGCTCGTGATGATGTTGACGAGCTTTTTGATATGGCAGAAAAAATAGTAAAGGAGGCACTTTAATGAAAGCTGTTATCCTTGTGGCAGGCAAAGGCACAAGGATGGAGCCTCTAACTACTGACTGTCCCAAAGTGATGCTCCGGGTTGCAAACAAGCCCATCCTTGAGCATATCGTAAACACAGCTAAAGATGCAGGCATTGAGGGTTTTGTCTTCGTTACGGGATATCTTGAAGAGCAAATTCGGGAATATTTTGGGGACGGAAGCAAGTGGGGAACAAGCATAGATTATGTCCCTCAAAAAGAGCAGTTAGGGACTGCAAATGCAATAGGTTATGCAAAAGGACATGTTGGTGAGGTTTTTCTTGTACTTAATGGGGACATGCTTATCGGACAGGAAGATTTAAAAGCGCTGCTCTCAAGGACAGAAGAAGCTCTTATTTGTGTGAAAGAAGTTGAAAATCCTTCCGATTTCGGAGTGCTTGAAACTGAAAATAACAAAGTTGTCAGGATTATTGAAAAACCCAAAAACCCTCCGACTAATCTGGCAAACGCAGGGATATATCTCTTCAGGGAATCAATATTTAAATTCATCGACTTAACTCAACCATCAATAAGGAATGAATTGGAGATTACTGATTCTATCCAGATGTTGATAGATAGTGGAGCACCAGTAAGTTATAGCCTTCTTGAGGGCAGATGGATTGATATCGGATATCCCTGGGACCTCTTGAAAGCAAATGAGGGTCTCCTGAAAGAGCTTAAAGGCAGTTGGGAAGGCGAAGTTGAGCCCAATGTGACTATAAAAGGCGAAGTTGCGATCGGAAAAGGCACCATAATCAAGAACGGTGCTTATATTGAAGGTCCTGTCATTATCGGAGAAAACTGTGAGATCGGACCTAACTGTTATATTCGTCCCTCCACAGCGATCGGAAATCGGGCCAAAGTTGGAAATGCCGTGGAAATCAAGAATACAATCATGATGGAAGGCACTCATGTAGGGCACCTGAGTTATGTAGGTGACAGCGTAATCGGGAAACGTTGTAATTTTGGAGCGGGCACAAAAGTTGCAAATTTGCGACATGATGGGAAAAATATAAAAGTTAAGGTAAAAGGCAAGGTTATTGATTCAGGACGAAGAAAACTCGGAGTAATTATGGGAGACGATGTACATACCGGCATCAATACTAGCATAAATATCGGTGTAATGATGGAAAAAGATAATTGTACTCGTCCAGGCGAAACTGTCTTGCACTAAACTATTTTACCTTAAAATAATTTTTTATATAATTTCATTAATAAATTTCTTTTATTGTCCAGAGCATTGCACCCCGGAAAAAACCTTCAGTTACTACATTAAAAGAGCCTTCATTCATGTAATTTACAGCTTCCTTTAAAGGATTGTTTGAGTCAAGTATCTTCCTTACTGTCTGTTCATCGGTTTCTACCCTCATAGAAGGCTCCAACTTTGAGTAAGGGTCATCAGGAGAATCATACCTGTAAAAATCCAATACTTTCCCTCCTGTCATAAGGAAGGTCACATAAAGAATTTCGCCGTTTTCAAGTTTTATTGTCACAGCGATTTGTTCACTTCCCACCAGCCTTTGAAAAAGTACGGGAATTTCATCAAATTTCTGGTTATAAATATCAGTTAGGATACCCAGTTTCGAAAAGAGATCACTATTAGGATTTAAACCTTCAGGTGCTTTATACAGACTGGCACTTCTCACAACTGGATCTGACGCATCTACTATTGGAATTAATAAAAGTAAAATGAGTAGGAAAATACTCAAAGTTCGATTTTTAATGCAATGTACCATATTTAAGAATAAGAGGCTGATATATAAAAGGATTGTTAATAATATTCAGGTCGAAATTAAAGCTGAGATAAATAAAAAAATGAAAAAATTAGAAAAAATGATGTATTTACCATAAATAAAGATAATTCACGGTAATTATTAAAGTTTAAGAGATGGTCTGAAGATCTCTGTACAGTATTTATCAAAGACCTGGTCTTCAACCTGCTCGCAGATTTTTTTAAAGTCTTTTGATTTAGGATCATGCTTGCTCATAGTTTTCTTGACTTCAGCATTCATTTTGTCAAGAGTTTTCTGGTCGAAACCTTCTGTATTCTCCATAGTAAACATAAAAATCATGCTCTGAATTACCTGATTTGCTACATAATGTGCTTAACTTATTAGTCCGTATTTCACAGACTTAATACACAATACAAAATTAAATACAATAAATCTGCAAGTCGTTCATTCTTAGTTATTTTTATATATTTTTAACCGTTACGCTAAAATTATTCTGGCTTATAAATTAGTTTTATATTATTTTCTCTAATATATTACCTTTCTCTTTTGATCAATCCTCTGTATCTATATCTAAATGGATTCGAATCGTGAAGTTCATAATCAAAACTTTAGGACGTTCATAATTCAGATATCTATAATCTGTATACTTTAAAAGCTAATCAACTATTTGTTTACTCATATAAATATTTTACACTCAGTAAGGCCCATAAAATGTATAAATTTGTAGGACACAATAATATCATCATATTTATATATTAGGATCCTTATTATTATGGACATCAGTGGAATACCTATGCTTTTCCTTCGGGAATTTTAAAAACATTCCTATAATCTAATCACGAAGAATGTCTTCTAAGTCAAAACATGGCTCAGTCTTAGGGTTAATTTTATAGCCCTTCGGATTACTATAGCAGTATACAAAAGCATCCGAGTTGATAACGAAGTGCGACCTGTCTCACAAAGAGTGAACGCTAAAAAGACTCATGAAAGTAATACCGAATTTGGAAAATCGAGCTCTGAGCTTCTTATTCTGAAGCCTGAAGGTTATCCATTGAATGGCATGATGGATGAATATCCGGTGATTGAAAACCGGGATGTTTTTGAATTTTATGCCCGAGAACAATGGAACGGACATGTCGCTCGTAAGGGAGACTATATTTTTGATCGGCGAATGTTCCCGAATTTCGCTTACCGGATAATCGATGTGGAACCTGCTGACTCAGTTATAGGAAACTCAACATCGATAATAGTAACTGAAGAGGAAAACGGTCTTCCTTCCTCAGTAGAAATAAAAAGTAGTGTCAGATTCGAAGATGTAATTGGGCAGGAGCTTGCAAAGCAGAAGTGTAAACTAATAGAACGCTTCCTGGAAGATCCTGAACGCTTTGGTAAATGGGCGCCAAGGAATATTCTTTTTTTCGGACCTTCTGGCACCGGAAAAACCATGCTGGCAAAAGCTCTGGCAAATAAGACCGAAGTACCGATTATTCCTGTAAAAGCTACCCAGCTAATTGGGGAATATGTAGGAGACGGAGCCCGCCAAATACATCAGCTTTACGACCGTGCCGAAGAGATGGCGCCCTGTATAATCTTCATTGATGAACTTGATGCCATAGCTCTGGACAGAAAATTTCAGGAATTAAGAGGAGATGTAAGTGAAATTGTAAACGCTCTTCTTACAGAGATGGATGGTATAGTGGAACGAGAAGGAGTCTGCACAATTTGTTCCACAAACAGGATCTTCTCTCTGGACTCTGCTGTAAGGAGCAGGTTTGAAGAAGAGATTGAGTTTATTCTGCCCGGAGAAGAGGAAGCTTTCTACATATTTGAATCCAATGTAAAGACATTCCCATTGCAGGTAGAGGAATGTAATTTCCGTGCTCTTGCAAAGAAAGCTAAAGGACTTTCAGGCAGGGACATCGTTGAGAAAGTTTTGAAGACTGCCCTCCACCAGGCTATTATAGAAGACAGAGAAATAGTGACAAATAAAGATTTCGAAGCAGCCCTTGCAAGACTTGGCAGAAAAGGAATCGGAAGTGATCCCTCAGAATTATATGTATAATCAAAAAACTGGTGCCATATTTAATTAGTTTTTTTTCATACACTTAATTCTGCTATTTTGTAATGTCCGCACAATGTTGGTTTCGGATTAGTATTTTATGTGAATAAATAGTTTTATGTACAAAATCGCTATTGTCTTATCATATCAGTAACATAGTTCTTGATTCTTAACTATATTAGAAAAAATAAAGGGATTCTTATGAACGAGATACGTGAAGCAGACAGGTTTGAATGCCAGGTCATAAATGTTATTCAGAACCTGGTCTGGAAAGGTGTAACCGTACAGGAAAAAAGTACTTCTGGCAGAGTATATTTCGGGAGAGTAATTAGTGAACTCGAAATTAATCTTGGCGAGACGCTCTATTTAGGTATAAAGCCTGTTTTTGAAGTGGAAGATAAAACTATGAGAGTAACGCTTTACAATGCAGAGAACAAACAGCTTGATTGGACTTTAGTTTGAGTTTAAGACAACATAAAAAATTGTACTTCATGCGTTCTCCAAAAAAGTAGTGCAGAGAGAAATTATTTCCTTATTCTCCAACTGCGAAAACATTTTAAATTTTAAATACTCTCTTAAAAGATTAACAATACTCTCTTAAGAGATTAACAAGTCTATTCATCCAATGCTAAATAGATTTATTCTTTTAGCAATTTAAGAGCTTCCCTGCATGCAGCAACAGCTGGGGCTCCTGAAGTGAGAAAGATAACTTCAAGAGTTTCCATTATCTCTTCTTTTGTAGCACCATGGTTAAGAGCGCTTTTCATCTGTGCCACAGTACAGGCTTCACATTGTTTGGATGCTACGACTGCAAGAGCCATTAGAATTTTTACTTTTGCAGGTAGGGCTCCATCAGACAGCAATTTGCCATCACATCTTCTATATTTCCCAATAAATTCAGGGTCAAGTTCCTCAATGGTTTGCAGAATATTGGGTTTGAATCCTATTTTCTTTTCTATATTCTCAACTACTTCTTTATGATGTGTCAATTTTTCCCTCCACTTTAGTAAAATATTAATTTTATTATAACTTTATAGGGTTTATCCTTTTCGCTCTTATTTGGATATTCTACCTGCAACTATTTCAATCGAAAGCATCCACTCCAAGAGTAGTATCTATGCATTCCTGGCATATCATTCTGGGGAGATCTTTCTTTAGCGCCAGTCGTGGCATCGGGTAACCTCCTTTCATTGGCAGCTCTATTTGCTTTATATGTTGAATACAGAGGCCTTTACCACAAACGATGCAAACTCCTACGGCTTCATTGATCGTATTCTCTTCAGAACAATCGTAACATTTCAGCATTCTTGACCACCTCAACAAACCTCATTAAACAGACAGTTCTCCTTCAGGGCATCGTGGCAGGGGAGACAGACAATTCTTTTTATGTGCTCAAGATCTGGTTTAAGCTCAATAGGATAATTTCCTTCCCAAACTGGGGTTTCTTCACGGATCAGGTGTTCTTTACAAATTCCTCTCCCACAAACAATACAAATTCCAACGGCATCAGTATCTTTGCCTTCTCTGGCGCATTCATAGCATTTCATAAGTTTTCCACCGGTCAGACAAAATTGTTTCTTTACTTAAATTTTTATTTTTAGTATATTTATGTGTTTTTTACTAAGGTTCTAATGTTCATTCGGAATTTAAAAGAGTCATCTCCTGCCCACAGCAAACAAGAGTTCCACCGCCTACTTCTTCAACCACAACCTCATTGCCGCAGATCTCACAGAGATATCTTTCTCCTTTGGCAGCTACACCCATAAACAGTTCACCTCCTGTCCTTGAGTTAAACTCTCCAAAAAGGACAATTAATCATTATAATTTCTTTTTGTATAAAGAGTTTTTTTGTAAAAAAGTTATAGAGTACGAAAATAATATGTCCATTTATTGCTAAATTTTTAAATATTTTAAATATTCGTAAAGTACAATCCCACTAAAAATAATTAATACAAGAAATAACACAAGTGTAAGAAAATTCATAATATAAAATTCAATTAACTTATATAAAAAATTATTTTTGAGTTTAGAATTTAAATGTGTTAAATAACAGAAAAGTGGTTATTTTTCTTTTCTTTTACGTTGAGAAAAAAAAGCAATCCGAGGATAGCAGCCACTGGCAAGACCATCATAGGGAATTCGGGTATTTCGGTGTCTGCCTTTATTTCTGTACTGACAATATTAGAACTTATTATATTAATATCAACTGTACTTGTTGCTTTGGATAGGCTATCCACTTTACCTAAATCAAGGTCTTCTTTTGTTACAGTGTAGACAGCTGATGCACTAATACTATTATTAGGTTCGAGGGTAGTATTGGATATGGATACCGTCCCAAATACTTGTCTGTAACTTTAACATCTTTAACTGGTACATTTCCTGTATTTGTCACAAAGTAATCAAATTCAATCTTCTGTCCTTCAGTGGAGTAATTATTCGGCGACACTGATACTTCAAATGTCATGGTCGGATTTTGGCCCGTTACCATTGCTATCTCATTTGAATTATCTATAACATTACTCCAATTACCTAAAGAAGCTGTATTGGTCACTGGATTTGTATCTGTCTTAATGGTTAGGTCGTGCAGTAGTATGTGATTGATATTATTCCAAAATTATCGAAACAACGCTTCTTGACTTCACTTTCAATTTCATTTAAGTCCTGTTGTTGATAATCGATGATATGGATATATAAATGCAAGCGAAAGGAATGTTTGAGAATGTATCATGAAATTATTAATCACATACTACTGCACGACCAAATTAAAAGAAATTATAAAAAATTGAAGTTTTATTTATATAGATAGAAACTTATAAATTAGTCTGTGTGATAACCACGGAAAGAATAATATATGTTAATATTTGAAGAGTTGTGGTGACTTTAAAGAGAGTGTCATTATTTTAAAAAGAATTAGACAATATTAATTCTTTAACTCGGGGCTTGACATATCTCAATTTTCAATTCTAACTTTCTTAAAAGTCCATGACCAGATCCCATGCTCAAAGTCCAGTTTGAAAACAACTTTGAAGTGCCTATCTAGCAATTCATTTCTCCTCAAACCGCCTTTATCTCCTTCTCCAACTTTTTTATCAATTCTCTAACCTGAATTGCGCGCTCGAAATCCAGCCTCTCGGCGGCTTCCCTCATCTCTGCATCCAGCTCGATGATAACATTGGGGATATCGGTTTTCGGAATATGCTTGACATCTGTTATATCTACTACTTTTTCCCGGATGGGCTTGCGGATAGTTTCGGGCACGATGCCATGTGCTTTGTTATAGGCGATCTGCATGTTTCGGCGGCGCTCGGTTTCGCTAACTGCTTTTTTGATGGAATCCGTTATTCTATCTGCATAGAGGACGACTTTCGAACTGGCATTTCGGGCTGCACGGCCTATGATCTGGATCAGGCTTTTTGCGTCCCTCAAGAAGCCTTCTTTATCGGCGTCCAGAATGCCAATGAAGCCTACTTCAGGAATATCGAGTCCTTCCCTGAGCAGGTTGATGCCTACGAGGACGTCGAATTTACCAAGCCGGAGTTCCCGGATGATCTCGGTCCGTTCTATCGTTTTAATATCGGAGTGCAGGTAGCGAGCTTTGATTTCGCTCCGGGCCAGAAATTCGGTTAGTTCCTCGGCGAGTTTCTTGGTAAGGGTGGTTACAAGGGCACGGTCTCCTCTTTCAACAATCTTTCGGATCTCCTGCATGACATCCCTTACCTGGCCTTCGAGGGGACGAATTTCAACTTCGGGATCGACAAGGCCCGTAGGGCGGATAATCTGTTCTACAATTTGTGCCGAATGTTCCCGCTCGTAGTCTGATGGGGTTGCTGAAACACAGATAACGTTTTTCATGTACTTCTCAAATTCATCATACTTCAGCGGCCGGTTGTCAAAGGCACTGGGGAGCCTGAAACCGTAGTCCACAAGGCTTTTCTTCCGGGATCGATCTCCATTGTACATCCCATGGAGCTGTGGAATTGTCTGGTGGCTCTCGTCGATGACCAGGAGGAAATCTTCAGGGAAATAGTCAATCAGGCAGAAAGGTTTCTCTCCGGGCTTGCGATGGTCGAAGTGCCTGGAGTAGTTTTCGATACCTTTGCAGCTGCCGGTTTCCTCAATCATTTCCATGTCATAAAGAGTGCGCTGCTTAAGCCGGTGAGACTCAAGCAGCCCAAGCTCCGGCAGGCGTCCTTCAAGCTCTTCGAGAATTGTCTTAATTGCACTTTTCTGTTCTTCTTCAGGGATCACATAGTGCCTGGCAGGATAGACAAAGAAATACTCCATTTCTTCAGTTCTCTGTCCGGTCTGCTTGTCCACTTCGGAAATCCTATCTATCTCGTCTCCGAAGAGTTCGATCCGGATTATATTGTCAAAGTATCCGGGAATAATGTCAATAGTATCTCCTTTTACCCTGAATCGCCCTGGCATGAGTTCAAGGTCGTTCCGCTCGAACTGGATTTCAACTAGCTTTTGCAGGATTTCTTTTCTCTGGACCCTTTCTCCGACCTTCAATTCAAATCCCATTTTCTGGAAATTTTCAGGGTTGCCAAGACCGTATATACAGGATACGGACGCCACAACGATAACGTCCTGGCGAGACATCAGGGAAGCTGTGGCTGCGAGACGCATCTGCTCAATTTTCGGGTTAATCTGGGCATCTTTTTCAATGTACTGGTCTCTTGCAGGAAGATAGGATTCCGGCTGGTAGTAATCATAATATGAGACAAAATACTCCACTCTGTTTTCAGGGAAGAAGTCCCGAAACTCGTTATAAAGCTGGGCAGCCAGAGTCTTGTTATGAGCAATAACAAGGGTAGGTTTCTTAACCTGATTGATGACATTTGCAACAGTATAAGTTTTTCCAGAACCTGTTACCCCAAGCAGGGTCTGGAAACTCTCTCCTTTCTTCAGCCCCATAACAAGTTTTTCGATTGCCTGTGGCTGGGAACCTCTGGGTTCGAAGTCAGAGACCAGCTTGAACTGCGGGCTGTCCCAGTATCGGGCATCGTATATTACTCCGGGTGCTTTTTCTTCTGCTTCGGATGTTTTTTCTGGAGACGGCTCAGATATCTGACTTGAAGATTTCATAGAATCAAACCCTATAATTTGGAAAGTTAATAGCAAAGTAAATTATGAATGGCAAATCAAGAAATCAGCGACTTCTGCCTGAGCAAGCGGTTATAGGTAATTGCAAACCTGTGGGCTTCATCCCGGATTTCCTGGACAAAGAGAGAGGCTTTATCCTCTCTTTTAATAGGAAGAGGAGACTTAAACCCGGGCACATAGATTTCTTCCTCACGCTTAGCAATGGATATGATTGGAATCCTGAGCTGTAACTTTCGGAGTTCCTGGAAGGCTGAAGAAAGTTGCCCTTTTCCCCCGTCTATAATAACTAAGTCCGGCATGTCATGTTTGTCTTCAAGCAGGCGAGAGTAGCGTCTGCGCACAATTTCGGCAATAGACGCAAAGTCATCAATTCCTTCCACGCTCTCTATTTTGAAGCGACGATAGTTATGTTTGTCAGGCCTGCCTCCCCGGAACTGCACCATAGAGCCGACCATAGCCGTGCCTGAGAGATGGGAAATATCAAAACATTCGATAACATTCGGGAGCTTTGGAAGTGAGAGCTTATTCTGCAGAGCTTCAAGTTTTTTCCGGTCACCGAAAAACCCGATCTCAACATTTTTGAGGGCAAGGTCGAGAAGTTCTTTTTTATCTCCCTGCTTCGGAACCGTAACTTTAACCTTTACTCCCTTCACATGGGACAGGAAATCTGCAAAAGACTCTTCCAGAGGCTCGGGCAAGATAAGCTCCTCTGGGGGGTCGTTTTCGGAATAGTACTGTACCAGGAATTCTTCAAGGAAATTTTCCCCGTATGCAAAGACATAGTCCTGCTTGTCTTCAAGAGTGCCTTTGTAAACTTTAAAGAGCATGAGATAAACAGTATCTTCCCGGACAATATAATTAAGGATATCTTCGTTATGCTTTTTTTGCCTCTCCATATTCTGCTTTTCCTGGAGATTTTCAAGTGCTGAAATCTCGTCTCGTAGAGCCATAGCCTGCTCAAACTGCTGCTTTACAGCATGCTCTCTCATTTCAGTCTCCATGGACTCGATGAGTTCTTTGATATTACCTTTCAGGACAGAGCTTGCCTTATTAACATTCTCTCCGTAGTCTTCCGGGGAAATTTTCCCGATACAAGGTCCGCTGCATACTCCGATATGATAGCGCAGGCAGGCACGCTTCGGCATCTGTCTGCAGGTCTTGAGCTGGAAGGTCTTTCTGACGACCTCAAAAATATAATCTCTTTCCCGAGCGGAAACAAAAGGACCGAAAAAGTTCCCGCTATCTACCCTTTTCCTGGCAATCCTGATCCTGGGGAATTTTTCTTCAGTTAAATGGATGCAGGCATACCTCTTTGAGTCCTTAAGGGCGATATTGTACCTTGGCCAGTGTTTCTTGATCAGAGTGTTTTCCAGCAGGAAAGCTTCTACTTCGGTATTTGTGACAATAAAATCAAGGCTTCTAATCGCACGTACAAGACTATCCGTTTTAGGGTCATGATCTCGCTTCTGAAAATAACTGCTCACCCTTTTTTTCAGGTCCTTTGCCTTACCTACATACAGCACAGTCCCATCTTCATTCTTGAAAAGATAACACCCAGGCAGATGAGGAAGGGACTCAAGGTCAATCATTTTTAAACCCCACTAATTTTAAACTACAGATTTTCGAAAAACCTTAGGAGTGGTCACTCCTAAGAATTGGCTTCTCTATTATGCTTTGACAGTCCCGCGTTTGAATTCTTTGGATCCTTTTTTAGAATCTTTGGAGTTCTTACCATTGTCATCTTCAAAAACCTCAAAGTCCTCGCGAGTATCGTCTTCAGATTCGTTGCAGTCGGCATCAAATAGTTCATCTTCTTCAAAAACTGCTTCAAAAGTCTCTGTTCCAGGTACTTCGAGGTATGAGGCTGCTTTTGAAAGCCTGGGAGCAAGGAAATGCGCAGTATGGCTTTCCTGAACCTTTGATACTTCTTCAGGGGTGCCTGCAGTGACGATTTCTCCGCCTGCATTCCCGCCTTCCGGCCCAAGATCGATGATATGATCAGCAGATTTAATCACGTCAAGATTGTGCTCGATTACGACTACGGTGTTCCCTTTTGCAACCAGGCCGTTTAGGACCGAAATCAATTTCTTTACATCGTGGAAATGCAGTCCGGTAGTGGGCTCATCGAGTAAATATATAGTCTTACCCGTTCCTTTTTTGGAAAGTTCTCTCGTCAGTTTGATTCTCTGGGCCTCCCCTCCGGAAAGGGTTATCGAACTCTGCCCGAGCGTAATATATCCGAGCCCGACCCTGTTCAGGGTATCTAGCTTGCCTTTGATTGCAGGGATATTTTCGAAATGTTCTGCCGCTTCTTCTACTGTCATGTCCAGGACTTCAGCAATGGATTTGCCCCTGTATTTTACGTCGAGGGTTTCCCGGTTGTAGCGAGTGCCTTTGCACTCTTCGCACTCAATGTACACGTCAGGCAGGAAATTCATTTCAATTTTTATCAAGCCGTCTCCCTGGCAGGCTTCACAGCGTCCTCCTTTTACATTAAAAGAGAAGCGTCCGCTTTTATAACCTCGAATCTTTGCTTCTTTCGTGTCGGCAAAAGCCTGCCTTACAACATCGAAGACTTTGGTATAGGTGGCAGGATTCGAACGAGGTGTCCGGCCAATAGGGCTCTGATCGATAACGATTACCTTGTCTATCTCAGAGTCAAAAATCAATTCGTCGTAATCTCCGGGTGTTACATTCGATTTATTTATCTTCTTCATCAAGGCTTTGTAAAGGATATCATAAATAAGAGTGGATTTCCCTGATCCCGAAACGCCAGTAATCAGAGTCAGGACTCCTATTGGAATATTAACGTCGATATCCTTCAGGTTGTTTGCCCTGCAGCCTTTAAGCCGGATATGCGCATCGCTCCGACGGCGAAAAGCGGGATAGCTTATTTGCTTTTCACCGGAAAGGTATTGGCCAGTCAGGGACTCGGGATTTCTTTCGATTTCCTCAGGTGTTCCTTCAGCTACTACGTAGCCTCCATGAATGCCAGCCCCTGGCCCTATATCCAGCACATGATCCGCAGCCCGGATAGTGTCCTCGTCGTGCTCCACTACTATCAGGGTATTTCCCAGATCTCGAAGTTTCTGAAGGGTCAGAATAAGCCGTTCATTGTCCCGCTGATGCAGCCCTATGGAGGGCTCGTCGAGCACGTAGAGCACCCCCATAAGGTTTGAGCCGATTTGTGTAGCCAGTCGAATTCTCTGAGCTTCACCTCCCGAGAGGGTGCCAGCACTTCTTGAAAGTGTGAGGTAACTGAGCCCTACATGTTCCAGAAAACCAAGTCTGGAGCCGATCTCTTTCAAGACCTGTTTAGCGATCTCTTTTTCCCTCTCCGGAAGCCACAGGTTTTCGAAGAACCGGATGCATTCTATAATTGAGAGGCTCGTTACATCTACAATAGATCTGTCGTTTATTTTTACTGAAAGCACTTTTTCCTTCAACCGCTTGCCTTCACATTTCGGGCAGGGCTTAACTTCCATGAATTTCTCGAGTTCCTTATGCCGATATTCGGATTTTGTCTGACTGTATAATCGTTCGGACTGCGGGATTAGCCCTTCCCAGGTCCCTTTATGAGACCACTGGGCATCGCCGTTCTTCATACTCATGCTAAAATGGATGCGTTCGTCCGATCCGTACATAAGCGCATTATACTGCTCTTCCGAAAGATCCGCAATAGGAGTGAAAATGTCAAACCCGAAATGTTTTGCCACGGCTGCCAGGTGCTGGCTCCGAAAGCTGTCAAGATAATTCCTGTATAGGGCAACAGCCCCATCCGCTAGAGAGAGTTTTTTATCCGGAATAATCAGGTCGGGATCAAATTCCATTTTTATCCCTAGTCCATTACAGGCTTCACAGGCTCCGAAAGGACTGTTAAAAGAAAACATCCTGGGTTGAAGCTCTTCAAATGCCATGCCGCAGACCGGACAAGCCATGTTTGAGGAATAAAGGTGATCGTTTCCTTCCGAATCAACAGCAATAACGAGCCCTTCTGCCTTTTTTAAGGCGTTTTCACAGGCTTCGACAAGCCTCGATCGGTCTTCTGCAGGGTTCAGACGGTCGACCACAACTTCAATATCATGTTTTTTGTAGCGGTCGAGAGTGATTTCATCATCAGTCCTGTGGATCTCTCCATTTACACGTGCCCTCGTAAAGCCTTCTGCATTCAGGTCCTTGAAAAGCTGCTGATAAGTCCCTTTCTTCTGGCGCACTATAGGAGCGAGGATAGTGACAGTATCGTCAAATTCCCTGCTAATGCTGTCTGCAATTCTTTCAGGGGATTGAGACATAATTTTGATATTGTGGACCGGACAGTAAGGAGTCCCAATTCTGGCAAAAAGCAGCCTGAGGTAATCATAAATTTCGGTAACAGTCCCAACAGTACTCCGAGGATTCTTGGATGTTGTCTTCTGCTCAATCGAAATTGCCGGAGATAGCCCTTCAATACTGTCCACGTCCGGCTTATTCATCAGCCCAAGAAACTGCCGCGCATAGGCTGAGAGTGATTCCACGTATCGGCGCTGTCCTTCAGCATAAATGGTGTCAAAGGCCAGGGTTGATTTCCCCGACCCCGAAACGCCAGTAATAACAATAAATTTATCTCGCGGAAGTTCAACCGTAATATTCTTCAGGTTATGTTCCCGCGCCCCTTTAATAATTATATTTTTCATTTTCCTTCTCTCAGGTTTTTCTTTCTCAGTTGATCGGTAAGCGTGATAGATGATTTTAAATTCAAGTCCCAGGATGTATAATAAGTTGGATGAGAGTAAACAATTAGATGGAATAAATTCTTCACTAGTGAGAGCTTAAATAGATACAATTAATTGAAATAATTGTCAATTTCAGTCCGACAATTGATTGAGATTAGAAATTGACTGAATTGATCTGTATGACAATCGTGCGTTACAATTCCCTGACTCTCGCAAGTTACGGCTCTCGATTTTCAAATATAACAAAATGTGGACTTTTTATTAATAAAGTAAGATAGCGGAATGAAAGTAATAATCAGTATTTGAATTGATTTTCGAGTCAAGATAACGCAAACAAAGCTTACCTGAAGCGAATTCAATATTTTTTTGTCTTCTATTTTTTACCGGTTACCCTTCAATACTTTCAGTTTAGAACCATTGTCCCTCCTGAAAACCAGCGCCTTCAGATCCGTGAATCTAGAAATAGCGCCTCAGAAAAGTATACAGGGAAAAGGTTGGTAGACTGAAGAAGAGTGGAGTTTAAAGTTTTAACCATATGATGAGTTGGTAATTAATATTGATTCTATAAATAATTATGTTTTTTAAAATATTTTAGTGACTTAATGTATGATTAATAATAAAATACTCTGTATCAGCGTTCTTTCTTTAATTTAAAGCCCCCTTTTAAACATATTTGATAAATCTATTAACAAAAATTTTTTGAAATTTACTCTCACACTCATGAAAGCTTTTTGAGTTTTGTATTTCCAACTATTAGTTATACAGAATAAATAGTAAAAAAATTAAAATCAACCATGAAAGGATCATACCTAAAAAACATTGATTATTAGCTGTTTTTGCAAACGGAAATCCATCCTAAATAATTAGTTATATATCAACGTTTATCAACTACTAATACCATGAGCAAACCAAAGAGTAAACGTCAAAAAAAGCCTGCTAACACTTTTTCAGATAAAGAATTGAATATTATTTCTTTTTTTGGAGTTTTCATAAGTGGTATAGCTTATTTCGTTTATAATTGGCAAGGGTTAATTGTAGGTGCTCTTGCAGGCATTGTGATGGGCGTTCTTTTCATCAGGTGGTACAGGAAGAGAAGTCAAGAAAAGAACCAGAATGAGCTCAAAACATAGATTTATTATAATAACGAAGTCTCGGGAACAAAGAAAATTCAAAACTTAAATAGTGCATTACAGATGACCAAATATAAAGACGAGCCTGAGTGTAGCTCTGACCTGTGTGTGGATTTTGCCTGAAGCGAGGTTTGCCAAGTAGTATATAACACATCTACCATCATGTATTAATAATTATATTTAACTGTTATGATATATCTGACTGTTATAAAAATTTACTTTATCCTAAGTTGATATAAGAATTTAGTTTTTAATAAAACCTTTATATTGTAAAAATGCTCTTTATTTTTCTCTTGTGTTTTCACCTATATCAAATACTCTGCAGCCCATTTTAAGGTCTCTATCTGTTTTTAAAACCCTTTCCTAAGATTTCAACTAGTTAAAAGCCTTTATCAAACTTTGTATTGTCAAAATTTGGATATACACCAATCTTTAGTCTGTATATTTGTGGTTTACCCAAAAATTATATATTTATCTCCGGGAAATATCTGCATTAAAAATATCAATTATCTGAGTTTCCCAAGAAAAAAGCTTTAAAGCGGGATACTTTGAGAATTTGAGCAAAAATCCATACCCTCTCTCAAAATCAATTAGCAAAATTTTAAAATATCTTAAGAGGTCCCATGAGCAAATCACAGGCATCCGGCCATATCCCTGACTTTAACCTCATCACTTATTATAGTGAAAACTGTCACTCTATCCTCTGCAGGATTAGCCCCTGGGCAAAGCTAATAGTGTTTATTGCTATTATTGTAATCTTGACCATTGCTCAAAGTGTTGGGCTGCTTGTGGCGTTATATGCGCTTATAATTATGTTATACTGGCAGTCTAACCTGCCCTTAAGAAAATTATTTAACTGGTATCTTTTGCCTATTTTTTTCGTTCTATCTCTGGTAATTATATTGATATGGAATGAGCCCGGAGTACCGTTATTTTCTCTAAGATTGCCCTGGTTATCTTTGACCTTGACGGATAATGGATTATTATTGCTGGTACGGCTTCTGTTAAAAGCCTTGATATCCATAACTTCCTCCCTTCTGCTACTCATGACTACCAAGTATTCTCATCTTTCAGCCATGATTTATAGAATCTTTCCGTCTCCCGTAGATCAGATATTTCTGATGTCCTACAGGTTCCTCTTTATTATATTAGACATGGTCGATTCCATGATAACGGCTTTTAAATCGAGAGGGGGAGGAATTATCAGAAGTATGAGCAGGCAAAGCCAGACCTTCGCGGAGATCTTTGCACTGGTCTTTATCAGGTCTTATGATCGGGCAGAAAGGGTGAGCAAAGCCATGGAGTCCAGAGGGTACGATGGAAAATATGCTACAGCAACAGAAATTCAACAGATGAGACCTGTGGAATACATTATTGTGCTGGTTTTTGTCTTCACAGTAGCTTGTCTACTATTATTTCACGGTTCACCAATTTAGAGGTGAGTTTACAACTTATGGACGGAAAATATATTGAGTCAGCTCCTGATCACGACTGCCCTTGTCCGCATGAGCTGATACACATAGATTGTGCAAGCCATGTCTATCCTGACGGCAGCATTGGAATCCATGATCTGTGTTTCAGAGTTCAAGAGAATGAGATAGTTGCCATATGTGGAGCTAATGGTTCAGGCAAATCAACCCTACTGGAACATTTGAATGGTTTGCTGATGCCCTCAAAAGGTAATATTAATGTGATGGGTCGACGGATTGATGCCAGAACAAAGAAGGACCTATGGAAGAAAGTGGGTATAGTATTCCAGAATTCGGATGATCAGCTTTTTGCGCCTACGGTTCTGGATGATGTTATGTTCGGGCCCCTAAATTTGGGCATGAACAAGGGTGAGGCTTGGGTTGCAGCAATGAATGCCTTGAAGGCTGTAAAAGCTGAGAAGCTTATAAACAAAATTCCTAATTACCTCAGTGGAGGGCAGAAAAGGCTGGTTTCTATAGCAGGCATCCTTGCCATGAAGCCAAAAATTATTGCTCTGGATGAGCCCACTTCTGATCTGGACCCCAGTCATGCTGAAATTATTGAGAACTTGATCTGCGAATTAAAAAAGGAACACGGTATCAGTATTGTTATAGCTACGCACGATCTTGATCTTGCTGCACGTATAGCAGATAGGATCTGCATAGTAAAGAATGGGTCCGTAATAGCTGAAGGCAGACCTTCGGAGATCTTTTACAATTCCTGTTTACTTGAGGATGCAGGACTGAAAAGCCCTCAGATCGTACGGATATACGAAAGTCTTTGCAAACACAGAGATGAAGGGAAGGAAAAGAGGCCTGTAACTATAGAAGAACTTGTGGAATATCTAACAAGCTAACAGAAGTAAAGCTGAGAAAAGGCCTTCTCATTTATATTCTCACTATCATGTATTCATTTGCTGATGATTTTCTCGGTTTTGAAATTTGGTATGATACCAAATTTTTTGGTACAATACCAAATCTTAAATATATTGAAACAACATGAAAAATAAGCGAAATTGTCTGAAATATCGTATGTATATAAAAAAATAAACTGGTAGGAAATTAATCATGGCTCATATACATCTGGAAGATGGGGCTTTCACCTTACAATGGAGCTCTGTATGGTGGTTGATCTCTATTATTTTAATCTGCTTATGCGTGTACTGGATGAGAAAAGTAAAGCGAACTGACAGCAGTAAAATATTGACTCTAGCTGGAATGTGTACTGCTGCTGCATTTGCAATCTTTCAAGTGAATATTCCTCTGTTCGGAGGCGTCCACATGAACCTCACACCTCTTATAGGTATCCTCGTAGGCCCGGCAGTCGGAGGAATAATTGTGTTCATAGTGAACATATTATCCGCTGCAATAGGACATGGCGGGTGGGGAATGATTGGCGCAAATACCCTGGTCAATTTGACTGAAGTTTCAATTGCCTATGGCACATATTACTGGCTCGGCAAAGCCAAGTTGAGCTCATTCTCAAGAGCCGGCATTGCTACCGTAGCAGGACTTTTTTTGGGAAATATAACTATGATAATTATAATATTGATCTCGGGTGTTCAGGGAGTAACTCAGAGCAGCACAGATATTCTCTATGGGCTCACTTTACTGGCAGGAATCAACATGGGAGTTGCTGCAATAGAGGCCGTACTAACAGGTTATGCAGTGGCGTATATACAAAAAGTCAGGCCGGATATGCTTCAAGAGACTGAGCCTTTTGTTCGGGAGGCTGAACCACTTGTATGAAATAGACAGAAGGAAAAGTAGTCTACTGTTTGGAGTATTGATTTTATTTGTTGTAGGGTTAAGCCTGGCTGCATACTTCATTTCGGGTAATATGGGTATTGAAGAAAGGTTTAACAGTGCTTTAGGAATTGAAGGGCATGAAGAGGAAGGCGACCCATCAGGAATATTCGGATTTAATATTGAAGGCAATCCACTATATTACTTAATTATTCTCTCAATACTGGTAATATCGTGTTTGCTTATTTACTTGAAGAATAAGAGCAAATTTTAAAGAGAGCAATTTAATCGTGAGTAAACTCTAATTTTCATTTTTTAGAAGATAAGCTTTTTGGCTTCAAACCAATAAAATTAGGTGAAAATCCATAAAAACGAGAGTAAAGGGGTAGTAGTAGATTTAGGGGGAAAAGAAATGCCATTAGTTGATATCAAACTTATTGAAGGCGTATTCTCCGAAGATGAGAAAAAGAAGCTTATAAAGGACGTGACTGATGTTTTTGTCTCATTTATGGGAGAAAATCTCCGAAGCCATATATTGGTATTAGTCCAGGAAGTAAAAAGCGGAAGCTGGGGAGTAGGCGGACAAGCTATTGGTTTGGATGAAGTAAGGGCTTTACAAGCGGGTTCTAAACAGAAAACGGAGACGTAAAAGGATTTTTTGAAAATGGACTTATTATGAGGGCTTATACAAGTCCTCTCCTTCTTTCACTTCGATATTCTTCAAAAAGACTCTGAAGTTCGTCTTCTTTTGCTTTTCGGTGTTTAATCTCAGCTTCTTTTTCCCACGAAGCAATTGAGGTTTTAAGGATTTCCGGATCTGCCATTGCAAAGTCTTCCGCTCTTTCAAGAGGAATATTTCGTAAGATCGGAACATTCCCTTTAAAGAAGGTTTCAGAGGCTGCATGTGAAATGTCTTCCGGGATGAGTATGGCACGAACTTTTGGCTTCTATAAGTATCTGGGCTGT
This sequence comes from uncultured Methanosarcinaceae archaeon, assembly GCA_963818955.1. Classification (GTDB taxonomy): domain Archaea; phylum Halobacteriota; class Methanosarcinia; order Methanosarcinales; family Methanosarcinaceae; genus Methanosarcina. The sequence goes on from CAWFUY010000013.1 coordinate 49,259, forward strand.
TGAAGCTCCGCCTCCGCTTGGATTTTCCAGAAAAACTACGTCCCCTTCCTTGAGCCCGTATTTTTCCTGCGTTTCAGCAATGGATTCTTTTGTAAAAGCCGCAATTACCTTAACAGGAGTACCTTCACCGCGTATTTCCATTTTTCGGATTCTGCGCATCTTGTTGTTTCGGCGCCGTAATTCTTTTAAAGTTTTATTTCTATGGATGAGTTCTTTTTTGAGGTTTTCTATGGTTTCATCCCTTATATGTAACTCTTTTGATTTACGTACTTCAATAAAAGCCTCTTTCCTGAAATTATTCAACTTTGATTCCAGTTTGGAAATTTTCCGGTCCCTAGCATGTAGTTCTCCCTTTAAATCCTCAAGGTATTCTTGCAGGTTCTGTATCTGTTCTCCTTGACGCTGGATAAGTTCCCTCATTTTTTTCAGAGGTTCGTCAATTGCCTTCTCTTCAGGCTTCTCGGAGCTTTCCTTAGTCTTTGGCTTTTCGGAGACTTCCGTAGCCTTTATTTTTTCTATTGCAGCTTCGATCGAATCTCCCCGGATCACATGGAACTTTAGCAGCTCAAGATCAGCGTCAATTGGAGCTTTCTTCTCAATCCGGGTGAAGATGTTTTTGTAACTCCTGTAAGTAAGAAGAGCTGCAGTCAATGCATCTCTTTCATGGTCATTCGAATAACCGAAAGTCTTTCCAAGAGCAATTTTTTCCTCGGAGGAAATTTCAATCCCCGGACTTGCAGGGACTGCATTGAAGCTCCTTCGGATTTTTTCAACCGAGCCAGGCATGGGTGTAACGTCACTGGCTACTACTGCTGGTTTTCCGTATTCGGCAATAAGTTTGACAACTTCATCAGGAGTAATACCCCGGAAACTCTTTAAGTAAAGAAGTTCTCCATCCAGTGAAAGAATAGATATACCGACAGTTGTCCCCGGATCTATTCCTACAATTGTAAATTTACGTCTCGCTTGTTTCGGTTTAAGGGGAATGTAGCATATTTTATCGCGTTCTACACTCCTTACAATTACCTGGGCATCGCTACTTGCTACTGAATGTATTGGTATCTCTCCGCGTTTTGCATAAACAGTAAATTCAGACCTGACATAACCTCCGAATCCTTTTACATTTACGGCTTCGAACCTGACACCTTTTTCCCGTGAGAGGTCTTTCAGGATATTTTCAATTTCCCGGCTCCGTTGCAGCACTGCGCCATGTACCTTCCTGCGGTACCGGTTCTGGCTCCAGCCTCCCCTACCGAGAGAACGCGCCCTACTGACCTTGATTTTTGTAATATCTTCAAAGAGAGAAACCTCATGTCCTACTCCCAGGCTTGCAAGGCGAGCACATGCCTCTGCTTCATCATTTGGGTTTTCGGGGTTAAAAGAAAACCCGTGCTTTCTTGCAATCCGGACAAGAGGTTCAGGTTGCAGACCACCTGTTACCTGAACAAGTTTTACGCCCTCAGGCAAGCGTTCCATTAGAGAAAGAAGTTCGCTCCTGTCTGCAGCAAGCTCGAAAATGTTATCAACGGCTATTATCTCCGGTCTTTCCTTCTGGATCATATTAAATATCTTCTGTCGCCGGAGCATATTTTGGTGAGACACTTCTCCATCTTTAAGGATGGCAAGGGCATACCTTGGGAGCTCCCTTGCCCGGGGAGACCCCCTGGCGATATCTATCCCATAAATAAGCATGTTTTGCATTAGCATCTATATTTTATTTTTTATAGAATATATATTTATCTGCCACCTTTTTTTCTATTAATCGAATTTTTAGTAAAATATAAAATATTATACGAAGATATGAAGAAAGCAGAACTAGATTTGCTTTTGCACTGATTAATTTTGACTAAATAATAATTTTTTTCTGAAAAAAACGTAAAAATGAGATTCTCATTTAAAATTTTAGATACTGAAGGGGAGTTAAAGTCGTGCATAAAGTTCATCAAACGAATACAATAGTAGCATCTGTGTATTATTAAAGATAATAACTGTGTATATATTTAAATAAACTTAAATAGTTGCATGTAGATTATACATTGAAAAACTTTTCACAATTGCTCTGAAATTAAGTTATAAACCCTAAATATAATAGAGAGGTTAAAAACGATTTTGAAGACGGTTTAAATATTGTATAAAATGTTTAAATTGGGTTCCTCGTTAGTGATCTCACAAGTATGTATATCAAAAACGATAGATTATACAGCTCCAAATTATCCAACCATGATTATCTGAACGGAGCAATCACCGAGAAGTTTATTCAGCATTGAATTGTGATAAGACCCTAAAAGGAGCAATATAATGGCAACAATCGATATTTTAGTATCTATTGATACGGAAACCATACTAAATACGTATGGTCATAGCCTGGATCCGCAAAATCCTGTACTTGTACCAAACAATCCGAATCTAATATATATGATTGTGAAAAATGATAGTGCAGTGTCCGGGCAGGCAGCAGCTGAATTGAATATAAGAGCAGAAACAATGGACACTATTCGATGGCGTGCAACGTCATTGTCGCTTAACTCCGACAGTGAAGTAATCCTCATCAGTTATTCTGGTGCCCCTGCACTCATTAGTCAGCCTCAGCCATTAATAGCTACTGTGAATTGTCCACTGCCTAATCCGAATGATCCAAATAACCCAACAACTCAAACCATAAAATCGTATTTTTTCAATTCAACAGTACTAGATCCTGGTGTTGTTACATATCACTTCGTGTTTTTAATCATAGATAGGCATGGTACTAAAAAGGGATATTATCACTGGGATCCATTTATAACCATAACTGCCTGAGAAATCATTGATAGGACTTATGCACTTAGACGACAAAGCCCGTGCAATTGACTGCATCGTCTAAATTTATCTTAGAATATTAAATGTTTAAGGCTTGATTTGTCGTTCCAATATATAGCAAAATATAATAAAATAATTAAAATGATCACATAATTTTATATTATGTTGATCTTAATATTTTTTTGACAAACTATCGAAATATAAATAGTTGGATTGATAAAGACTAAAATTGTATATATATTAAATAATTCATTCAAAAACGGAAGTCCTGGAGACTGAAATATATTATACCAATCCTTCCCAAAAAAGGTCCTTTTGTATGCATAAACAAAAAAACAGTTAAAATTAGTCTAATACGTAAAATAAATGTTGAATAAAATAAATCAAGAGACATTATTGTTTCTGGTTCTTTGATTGCGTGCAACCAATTTTCGGGTGAAATTGATGATGCCTTCTGAAGTTCGTAGAAGATAATGAGAATTCTCGTGTTTCAACTATTATAAGAGCCGAAAGGGGCAATAAAATGAGCAGTTATAAAAACATAATTGATGCTTTAATTGTAATTGATACAGAAACCATACTAGAAAAGTACGGTATTAGCCTTGATCCTGATAATCCTGTACCTGTACCAAATGATCCGGTCCTGATATATCTTGTTACGAAAAGAGCCAACTCAGTAACCGGGCAGGCAGGAAATGAATTGACGATGTCTACTGAGGCAGCAAAACCAATGGACACTGTTAGGTTTATCCGATGGAGTATAACGTCATTGTTTCTGAACTCTGACAGTGTGGTAATTCCCTACAAATTTATTATTACCCCTTTTAGTCAAAAAGTTATTAGTAATCCTGAGCTAATTTTAGCTACTGTTAGTGATCCGCTGCCTAATCCGAACGAACCATATAACCCGACACAACAAACTATAAAAAAGTATTTCTATAGCTCAAGAGTATTTAAACCCGGTAAAGTAACATTTAGCCTTTGTTTTTTAATTGTAGACCGGCATGGTATTAAAAAGGGGTATTTTCTGTGGAATCCTATTTTAACCTTTAACCCGACATCTATAGGGAGTAAGTAAATTTATATCCAAATTTCCGACATCAAATGCTTCTAATATGAAGATTTTATTTTGTTTCAAGATAACAAATTTGGAGCGTATTAGTAAATAATATTGAGTCACCTGTATTCGATATACACCTACAGAAAAATAAAACCGAGAAACAATTATGGGATGAAACCGAAAAATCCTTCGATTCAAAACCCTATTCCTCAAAATCTTCTTCCGAATAGTTTTCTTTAAAATAATCTCCTTCAAAATCATCCTTTTGAAGTTTCTCTCCTTCAAACTCCCCTTTAATTACCACATTCATTTCGTTTCTGCCTGCCGTACCTACCTTTCCAGCTTCAGCGCTCTCTTCTGCCCCATATTTAATCTCATCAACAGTTTCTTTAAGATCTCTTTTTATTCCGTATTTTCGGTAGAAATGAGTTAAAGTATTCGAGATATCCCTTTCAAGAATCTCATCAGCCTGAGGATGGTCCGGAGTAATATATTGAGGCCAATCAATAAGCTGGATCCCGTCTTCTGAGACGAATATGTTGTACTCGCTTAGATCGGCATGAATTACCTCCAATGAATAGGCAATCTTCGCCTGCTCTAGAATCTGATCCAGATACCATTCGGGCTCAAGGAGTTTTGTTTTTGAAAGAAGGCTGCCTTTTGCAAGCGCCATGGCTATTGCATGCCTATTCTGGTCAAAGGGTTTCGGGATTGAGACTTTCGGATACAACCTGGTCATAACCTCGTATTCCCGCTCAGCAGCAAGACGGGAAGCATAGATCCAGGAAAAATGTTCTCTTTCCCCTATATGCTCACGCATTCTCTTTACTTGTTTGAAACTTGTTCTCCCTTCCCTATGAAATTTGATTATAACCGGAATGGGTTCTCCAATTGAAAGTTCCGGCTGGCGGATTGCCTCGAAAATAACCGATTCCTTTCCTACTCCGATTTCATCCCCAATTGCACTGATAGTTTTTCTCTTGACAAAAGTGTTAAGGGCAAGAGCATCGTATCCCTCGAAGTAAATCTGGAAACCTTCATATGGCTGCGTGTTCCGAACCACAAGTTTATCCCGCACAAGTTTCTTAAGCCTGTATTCAAGCTTATCAGGGGGTAACCTTGTATATTTATTCAGTTCTTCAATAGGCACCCATTCAAAATGCCTCATGCCAGTTTCAATACCAGTGAGGATCCTGAACTCCTTTGAGTCCAGACTCTTAAAAGCCCTTAGCACCTCATCGATCATCTTATTATAAGATATAACTCTGGTATTTAAACAATGGCTTGAAAAAATTAAACCTTTCAATTATTATGAGACTCATAACAAAACTGGAATTTACAAACTGTAATTTACATTATGTCCATTTAACTTCAAAATAATCTTCTACTATTTTACAAAAGTTCTCATAATTCTGATATAGTAATTTTGCTAAAAATTCCTGAAACTCTTCTTGTGTCCAACCTGCATCTAATGCTGCTTCACGACATTTTTGAAGTGAATCAAAATCACCTTCACCTCTTATTAGCTCCACTTTTGGTTTTACCTCATCCATTTTTGCCACCTTCCACTATGTCAATATAATTTTAGTTTCCTTTATTTTTTCAGGATTCTGCAAGGCATCTTTTCTTATTTTTATATATTTCGCAACCTTTCCATTCATTATGTGTATTACATTTGTGCACTTGTGGGCAATATAATGTACATTGTTTATTACGAGCGCATCTGGAATAAGGACATTTGTTATACAATTCCATTATTTTTAGGATTTTTATTTTCATATTTTGAAATCCTATGAGAAGCTTATAAAATTTGCGAATTTGGTTTGTGAAATCCGCGAAGTAAATGTCTACTTTCATTGAGCTCTATCAAGTAAAAAGAGTTTTCGATTATGAGTTTGCAAGATTCTTGTTCTCAAATTATAATACTGTGAAACTGGCCGTAAAAAGAACTAAGTTCAGTAATTAGTAGGAATTTAATTATAATTTAAAATATTAATTATAAGCAACTTATAATTTAAAATATTAATTATAAGAAACTTTATTAAATGGGGGAGATTATGAGAAAGTTATTGCTAATTCTACTAGTATTGTTCGGTGTATTCTTAGCAATAGGATGCACTGGTCAAAAGGGGGGAAATGTAACTGGGGGCCCAGGAACACCGGTTCAAGCTGTTACTGAAGTTACAGTGGTAACTGGAGCCCAAGCTGTAACTCCGGTGCAACAAGTAGTTGTTGAAACTGCAGTAGTAGAGGAAACTCCTGTCACTGCAGTTACACCAGCTGTAGGGGTAACTGAAGCTGGAATAAGAAGCACAACTATAACAGGCAATAATACTTCTGCAACCAGAACCGTTGTAGCAGGCAACAACACTACTGTAACAAGGACTTCAGTACAAAGAGTTACTCCAGGTACCTGAAAACAAATGAGTTAGCAGATATTCAAAGGGCAGAGTATTCGGTAATTAAATATAAATTATCGGATGAGACTCTGACTCTGCCCATAAATAATATTTTCACATAAGTAACAGTAATAGAATGAGATATCAGGAATTAATTGGATTGGGTTTAAAATAATTTAGTCTTTACTCTTTCACTGTGAAAGTTCGATTCATCCTTCTATGAAAATAACTGTTACAGTTATGGAAAAGAAATAAAAGTTTGATATCAGCAAATAATTCGCAATCGCGGTACTTCTTAATCCAGGCCCATTTTGTAGACTATTAAGGAGGGGATACTAACAAACACTATAGTAATAATAAGACATAGTGTGTATGTTTCAAAATCGAATTTAAAGGGTATTAGTGGGTTGTTTTGTATAAAATAATGTGCAATCATGTACAGCACAAAAGATGCGCTTACTAACATTGCCACAATTATCAAAGAAGAAAATGACTTATTCTCGGGCCTTTCTGCAAGATCCATAAATTCTCCGTTTTATTATCATTACCTTAACATATAAATAATTACTTGAAAGTTGAAGTGTAATCTCAATATAAATTCGATTTTCAAAATATCAAGATGAATATTATTTAGTTCTTATTTTAAGAATGATTTATTCTATTTGTTTTATATATTTCCAAATTGTATGATTAAAAAAGAAATCTACAATATCGCTTTATTTTTGGAGTGAAAGCATGTCAAATGTTCGAAACGGAATAATCACCCTAATGATTTATTTGATTCTTGCAGTAATGCTAGTGACTGTATGTGCTGCATCTAATGAAGCAGGTTGTGTAACTGTAATAACTGAAAATTATAATGGAAAGATTATCCAAATTACAAGAGGAGAAAGCTTTTGTCTGAAGCTGAAGGAAAATCCAAGTACAGGCTATTCCTGGCAACTAAGCTTAAGCAAAGGACTTAGCCTGGTAAACTCAAATTACTATTCTCCAGTGCCTTTAAATAATGCTCCAGGACTTATAGTAGGTGCATCCGGAAACCATTCATGGAAAATAAAAGCATTAGCTAAAGGCGATCAGCAGATTAAAGGAATATACAGGAGATCTTGGGAAAAACAAACTGGTAAAGAAGAGATATTTAGATTAAATGTTGTAGTGCTCTAAATCTAAATACTCGATTTATTTCTTGTTGATGAGACTCAAATTTTAACTTTCCACCTTATTTTACTATTGACAATATCTTTACCCTCTTTTCTCCGCTGTCCAAGCTGTTCATTTCTATGGTCAATGGAATCAATACGTTTCGGGCAGTAATGCAGGTGAATCGATGCACCTCTTTCACCCTCGAAAATTTTCCCACAACACGGACATTGAGCCATATTTATACTAAGCTTTTTATCAATATCAACTTTTCTATAAATTTAAGTTAGTTAATGTCTGGCTTAAAAATATTTACTTTTTGAGATTTTTCTCGATAAGGGATTCTAAGGTAAACTATATCTTTCATTCAAAGATAAAAAACAAGAAAAAGGGAAAAAATTTATAATAGCTAGCTAGTAGAGGATAAAGACTTATTGAAAAATTTCCTTATCAGTTTTTATCAGCAATTTGTATTGCTCCTCTACTCTCAAGGTTCCTGTAGATGAATGCTGATGTATAAGCAACTGACATAAATACAAAAGCTTTGTTATAGTTCAGTTCCATAAACCCTTGAATCATATATATAAAGAAGGCAAACTGAATAAAACACAATATTATGCCTGCTGCAATGAATATTTTCTGACGACTACTACTATCACTACTATCTGAATCATCGGATTCTTCTGACATCGTATTACTGACCTCGCAAATAATGTTGCTAAAGGTATTTTTATGAATTTTCTATTCCTTTATCTGAAGTTGATTCCATCAGTTCAATTAAATTCCGTTCTATGCATTTATAACAGCTTAAAAATAAATAATGTCCTCCGCTTAAATCATATAGACTCAACCATAAGGTCCATAAAACGAGACAAAAAGCTGAAACTTCATAAAGTGCATCTTTAGGTTTAGGCTTTATTCATCCTCTGGTGCAACATATTTGTAAAATACACTCTCCAATAAACTAGAGATTTTATCCGTTTGTATATTTCTTATTATTAGTATATATATCTTACGTAGAGAGTTCTCTTTTTAAAGAAACATTCTGCAATAATAAAAAATGTTTTTAAAATAATTTTCAGATCGTTCCAAAAAAGATAAAACTCATGGGGACTTAGTATTCAATAATAAACTTAAATAAGTAACAGTTTAGTCAATTCCAGAGGTGACATTGTTAGATGGACAAATTTGATACCAGTAATATAAGCTCTTATCCGAAAAAAAAAGAGGAGAAAACAATCTTTGTACTTCAATTGGAGAGAATTCTAACATTTGTTATCGGATTAATCATATCTTCTCTAATTTTTTGTTTCTTTGGGATTGCAATCGGAGGAATATTAGGGGGAGAAAACGGCGCCGAGATTGGCATAATTATCGGGCTAATTCTTTCAGTAGGTTTTTCCGTTGTGATATTATCAAAAAAGACTACAGGTTAAATGAAAGTTAAGCTTAACCTAAATAAATCTAAGAGGATAAATTCCCAGACATATACGGCGTAGAAATATTTAAAAACTGGAGTGAGTATTACTTAATAAATATTTTTATTATTAAAAAATGTCTCGGGATAAATATTATATGATTAAAGAAAAAAAATCTTATCGAATAGCTTCAGCTTTAGGGGCTATGATTTTATTTTCGATTTTCTTTTCTACTAATGCATCAGCGTACAGTGAACAAAGCATTTCACCTGCGATTATTGAAACTAAAATTACTGATAATAGATCATCATCGATTCCTGTTATCTCTGGTGACACTATCGTGTTTCAGGAATCTCTGAACGGAAATACAGATCTCTACAGGTATGATCTTTTAACTTCCAATGTGACCAGGATTACTACCAGTGGATTGGTACTGGGTAACCATGCTATTTTTGATGATAGGATCGTCTGGCGAGATACTCGTAATGGAAACTCAGACATCTATATGTACAATCTCTCAACAAAGCAAGAAATTCAGATCACCACAAATGAATCAGCATATAATCCTGCTATATACGGTGACAAAATCGTATGGGAGGTCCGGCGTGCCGAGAACTCAGACATATACTTTTATAACCTCTCAAATTCGATGAAAACTCAGATCACAAGCAGTGGATTGAATGAATTAGCATACAAACCTGCAATTTACGCGGATAGGATTGTATGGCAAAATTATCGTAATGGAAACTGGAATATATACATGTACAATTCCTCTACTTCTAATAAAACCCAGATCACAAACAGCGGAACAGCCACAGGTCCTTCTATTTATGGTGATAAGATAGTATGGATCAATTCGTTAAATGAAAGTACCGATATCCAGATGTACGATCTGTTTACTTCTAATAAAACAACGATTACCGCCAGTGGAGCAGCATACAGTCCCGTTGTCAACAGTGATAGGGTAATATATCAGGATCTTCGCAATGGGAATCCGGACATCTATATGTATAATATCTCAACTGAAAAAGAAACTCAGATCACTGTTAGTGGAGCGGCGTATAGTCCTGCTATCGACAGGAACCGGCTACTATATCAGGACTACCGCAATGGAAATTCGGATATCTATATGTCTACTCTTTATGAAAAAATACCCGAATTACCCTTAGCTAATTTAGTCAGTAACATAACCGAGGGTTATGCACCTCTTACTGTGCAGTTTACTGATATGTCAGAAAATATAACACAAAGGTATTGGGATTTTGGAGATGGAGCGAATTCAACAGAACAAAATCCAACACACACATTTTCCTCAGCTGGTTCTTATTTCGTTAATCTGACAGCAAGCAACAAAAATGGTACGGATTCAAAAAATATTACAATAAATATCCTTAAAGCCACACAACAGTATGCATACATTACAAATTACAACGACAATACGGTTTCTGTTATTGACACAGTTGCAAATAAGGTGAAAGCCACGGTAAATGTAGGAACCTGTCCTTTTGGAGTCGAAATAAATCCGGAGGGGACGAAGGTATATGTAACTAATTTCCGCAGCGATACTGTTTCCGTAATTGACACAGCTACAAGTAATGTAACAGAAACAATTAGTGTAGGATCATGTCCTGTTGGCATTGCAGTCAGCCCCGATGGATCAAAAGTATACGTGGCAAATAGCAGAGATAAATCCATGTCCATAATTGACACCGCTACAAACAGCATTGTATCTACTGTTACTGATGTAGGAAATTATCCTTATGGAGTTGCAATTAGTCCAGACGGAGCAAAAATATATTTAACAAGTGAAGATGGTGTTACTGTAATTGATGGTGCAACAAACAATGTCACTTCTAAAGTAAAGGCCGGGGTCACACCTATTGGGATTGCAGTTAGCCCGGATGGAAAAAGGCTGTACGTAGCTAATTATATAAGTAACAATGTCTCCGTCATAGACACTGCTGCGAATATTGTTGCAGCTACGGTGAATGTAGGGTCATGTCCTGGTGGTGTTGCGGTCAGTCCCGACGGAACAAGGGTGTATGTAGCAAACGAATTGAACCATACGATCTCAGTGATTGATGCAGCTGCAAACATTGTTACAGCTACAATTGCGGATGTAGGAAACTATCCATGGGGTGTTGCAGTCAGTCCTGACGGAACAAGGGTATTTGTAGTGAATGAGGACGGCACCATATCTGTAATTGATATAGCAACAAACAGCGTTATTGCTACAGTTAAGAATATAGGAAACAATCCTATCGGGTTTGGCAAGTTTGTCGGATATATTCCGATACAGCCAGAATTTCCTTCTGCCAGCTTCAATAGTAACGTCACCGAAGGCAATGCTCCTCTTTGTATACAGTTTATAGACTTATCAAAAAATGCTGCATCAATTAACTGGGACTTTGGAGACGGAACTAACTCGACTGAGAAGAATCCGGTACATACTTACGTAGAAGCAGGACAGTTTTCTGTAACGCTTACAGCAAATAATATCTTTGGCAGTAACACGATAAGCAAATACAACTTTGTAAATGCATCAACAACTTAAAATCCAGGTTAAATCGAGAATTCTTTGGTGAGATAATTTCTTCAAAAAATTATAATTTTTTATTGGAATAAAATAGAAAAAGTATAAGCAATTAGTTTTTAACCAAGCATGACTAAATATTTTTTATTTGTTGATAATTCTGTTAAATATGAAAGTTAGTCGTATTCTTATCCAATATTAACTCAGATGTAAGCTTATTAATCACAAAACTTAAATAAAATAATATATATGTAATAATATTACTACATAAATTTATTTAAACATTAATTAATAAATATATTTTAATTTTTTTGGAGATTATGCTATTTGGGGTTGTCAAAAAAGATTCATTAAACATAGCATTCCCTATTTTCTGTTCAAGAAATAGAATATAAATTTATTCAAATAAAACATTTCTTAATTAATATTTAAATACAATAACTGATTAATAAAATTTATTATTGGGCCCAAGTGATAGTTATGTTTAGAATAAAATTATCGATTTCTTTTCTTGCAATTTGTTTTATTCTAGCGAGCGTTCCTGCAGCTTTAAGTACAAGTTCCCCGCCCATTGTTTATGTTGCAGGGGACGGCAGTGGGGATTATAACTGTGCAGGAAATAGTGCCCAGGTTCAGATAAACCAGGCGCTGCAGTTTGTTGCGAAAAACAGAGCTTATACAACTGTCCATCTAAAGGGACCAAACACATACGTTATCGACGACACTATTCTAATTGGCAGCAATACAATTCTGGAAGGGGACCCTACTGCAGTTATTAAACTTGCTAATCACACTGGGTGGCCTACGATGAAACCCCTTATACAGCAGATGAGCGATTCAGGAAATTCGAATATTACTGTAAGGGGATTTGAGGTTAATGTAAACTATGAAGGTAACAGTGAAATCACATTGGGAAGAGGTTTTTACAATATAATGTACTTTACTTACTGTAATAATGTAAGCGTATACGACATGTATATGCATGAGGGGGCTGGAGACGGGCTGCGAATAAACAAAGGAAAAAACGTTCGGTTTTACAACAATACTATTTACAAGCTTGGGCACGACGCCCTGTTTGCAATCAAATGCGATAATGTAGAGGCCTGGAATAATCGCGTTACCTGCAGGACAAACAGCGCTCTAAGGGTTTGGAACTCTAATAATGTTAAATTACATGATAATATCATAGACTCTTTTTATCACTGGAGTGCTGGAGGCCCGGGTATTCAGCTCGAGCGAAGTGAAACATATGTTATGGACAATATTGATGTTTACAACAATACCATCCACCACACCTATGGACCGGGAATCTGGATTGTAACCCATGATACCGACAATTCAACTACACAGGATCTGGGGAAAGATATCCATATTCATCACAATATCTTTTACAACACAGGAACTAATCCAAGTATTACATGGGTAGGGGGAATTATAGCCAGTGGATTTCAGGATACTCTTATAGAAAACAATGTATTTGACGGATGCTATGGTGCAGCTGTTGCCCATATTTTCACAGCAGATTACGTTCCAGAAGGAGGATTTAAAACAATCGTCCGCAACAATATAATAATAAACACCCAGAAGCGCACAAAAGATTCTACTGGAACAGGTTGTGGAATTGCCAATTACCTCGCAGATTCACATTTCTTTGTAATAAATAATGACTGTTTTTACAATAACTCGGGAGGAGACTATAAAAATTGTGCATCGACAACGGATTTATATGTGAATCCGCTAGTCTCAGACTTAAAAAATCATGATTATCATCTGCAGTCAAAAGCTGGCCGATGGGATGGAAGAACCTGGGTAAAAGATAAAGTGAATTCTCTCTGTATTGACGCAGGTTATCTTTTCTCGGACTATTTCAACGAGCCGGAACCCAACGGAAAAAGAATCAATATTGGTCAGGATGGGAATACAAAGTATGCTTCGAAATCGGATATGGTGCCATCACTGATACTTCCAACTTCGAATTTTAGCAGCAATGTAACAAGTGGTTTTGCTCCTCTCACAGTTTGGTTTAAAGATCTCTCAAGTAATGCAAGTTCATGTAAATGGAACTTTGGTGATAATACCAATTCAACACTGAAAAACCCAACTCACACATATTCAGCAGCCGGAAATTATACAGTAGTGCTTACAGTAAGCAATTCAAATGGTTCTGATTCAAAAACAGGAAATATAAGTGTACTCAAAGAAGGAAATATTCCGAATCTGCTGGCCAAATATAACAATCGTTTACGTGAAGCTTCTCCTGAGATTGTCTTTTCTAAAAACTCATTTCTCGATGTAGGAGGAATGAGCGGGGTTGGTAGGTTCAGAGATGTGATGTTGTTTGATTTGAGTGGGTATTCCGCTTGATACTAAAATAAACAGTGCGACTCTTTCACTCATCTGGTATTACCCGACAATCCGAGGCAAAATGATACGGTAATTGAAATTTACAGACCTGCTTCGACATGGAACCCCGGTTACGTGAGCTGGAATAAAAGGGACAATAACATTCCCTGGAGTAATCAGGGAGGCGATTGGTATGATAAAAACGGAATACTAAAGGGAGGCACTCCATATGCTACACTTACCCTTCAAAGCAACTCTACACCAAACAATACCTCCTGCGAGTTTAATGTAACAAATCTTGTGAGAGAGTTCACCAGCGGAAAATACTCTAATACAGGATTCCTCATAAAAGCCCGCACCGAAAGTAACAATTACATTGCTTTTTACAGCGATAGCTGCAAGTTGTACGTATCAAGTTTAATACTTCCCACTGCAAATTTTAGCAGTAATGTAACTGGCGGCTATGCCCCACTTTCTGTAAAGTTTGACGATATATCGAAAAATGCAACTGAACGGGAATGGGACTTTGGAGATAATACGCATTCTACGCAGCAAAGCCCGATGCATACTTATTCCGGTGCAGGTAACTATACCGTCAACCTGACAGTAAGCAATGCAAATGGTACGGATTCTAAGTTAGCTACGATTTCTATACAAAAATCTATTCCCGGGATTACCTGGAGTAACCCTGCTAACATAACTTACGGAACAGCATTGGGAGACAAACAGTTAAATGCATATGCAACAGTTATCGGGACTTTTGTCTATACTCCAAAAGAGGGAACTGTACTAAGTGCTGGTGTACAGACATTGCATGCTGATTTCACACCTGCTGACACTGCCAACTACACTAATACGTCAAAGAATGTTTTAATCAAAGTCTTGGAAAAACCAGTGCTCCCTTCAGCGAATTTCAGTACAAATGTTACCAGTGGTCCGGTTCCTCTAATAGTACAATTTACTGATCTTTCAGCGAATGCAACATCCAGAAAATGGGACTTCGGTGATGGTACCAATTCGACTCAGAAAAACCCGATGCATATGTATTCGGCAGCAGGAAATTATACGGTGGTGCTTACAGTAAGCAATGAGAACGGTACCGATTCAATGAAAGGGAACATAAATGTATTTAAAGAAGTGAGTGTCTCTAATCTTTCGGTCGTATATAACAACCGTCTGCGTGAAGCTTCCCCAGAAGACGTTCTTTTGAATTCTCTATTCCTCGATGTAGGAGAAATGAGCGGGGTCGGCAGGTATAGGGACATTATCTGGTTCGATCTAAGTGAATATAAAAACAAGCAAATAAGCAATGCGACTCTTTCCCTTTTCTGGTATTATCCCGGCAGTTCTCGACTCAAAGATACTATTGTCGAGATCTATCGACCTGCTTTTTCCTGGAACTCCAGTTATATAAGCTGGAATAAAAAGAACAAAGGTATTGCCTGGAGTAACCCCGGAGGGGACTGGTACGATTATAACGAAGTATCACAGGGGGGAGTTCCGTATGCAACACTTACTTTAAGAGCCAGTGACCTACCTGGAAACAGCTATTGTGAGTTCGATATAACCGACCTTGTGAAAGAATACGTGGAAGACAAGTATTCAAACACAGGTTTTCTCATAAAGGCCCGTAATGAAAGTGACAATTACGTTGCATTCTATAGTGCTCAAAGAGGAAACACTAACGAGGTACCGAAACTTAAACTGGTTTACAGTTGAACCCTGCGTTCTTAAAAAAATTAATTCCAAAAAAGATTTCCATATTTCGAATCCTTTTGGAAATTTCAGGTTCGTATAGTATGGGAATCTTCTTTAAATATTTTTGATTTTTGTAGATATTTGGCGCTAAAGAATTTGACAGCAACTTGAAGGTACTTCCGTCAAAGTATTCGAGCTTATCCCGCCGATGGTAGACACAAACCTCGATAAAGGTGCAAGGAAAGCCTTTGAAGTGGATAAATACGAAATACATGTAATTGATCCTCACCTGGTAACTATGATGAATCAGGGCAAAGGCTTATCCATATAAAGTTTGAATCCACACCTCATCTATTTCTTAAAACTTATACCTCATCTATTTCTTAAAACTTATAATACTCTTGTCTGAACTCTGTTTTTCTATTTTCAGAATTCACTTTAACCTTAATACTATTAAAATAATATTAGTCCATTGAGATAAATATTTATATTAAGTATAACATTATTATATTAAAGAAAATTATAAAAGATTATTGTGGGGGAAAACAGGAGAATGAGAGTAATTGGTTTTATGAGAGGAGATTTTGCTCTCTCTTAAAATTTGTTATGCTTTGAATAAAATATCCAATATCAGTAACAAATTTACAATTATTCACATTCTCAATAAAAAATTTTCAGGGGTTAATATGTCTAGAGTGTTGATCGTCGATGATACGGCTTTTATGAGAAAACTTCTTAAAAGTATACTTTTTGGGGCTGGGTTTGATATCGCAGGTGAAGCCGAGAACGGAAAGCAAGCGGTGGAGCAGTATAAGAACCTTAAACCGGATGTCGTTACAATGGATGTAGTCATGCCTGAAATGACAGGAATTGATGCATTAAAGCAAATAAAATCCATTGATAAAGATGCTAAAATTGTAATGTGCACTGCGATCGGGCAAGAGAAAATAGTAAAAACTGCTATAAAATTGGGTGCAAGAGGGTATATAATAAAACCTTTCCAGGCACCAAAAGTAATTGAAGAAATAAAAAAAGTTATCGGCGAATAAAATTATAAATCGGGAAATAGAAAACTGACTAATTATTGACTTAATATCTTTTCGATCTTTAGATGAAGATTGATCGCGATTCTTAGTTCAGCTAATATGGGGTGGTATTGATGATTGATTTGGGGAATCTTAGTGCAATGGAACTGGATGTTCTGAATGAACTCGGGAATATCGGATCAGGGCACGCAGCAACATCTCTTTCTATACTTTTTGATACAGGATGTGGATATTTCAGTTCCAAAAATCAGGATTATTGAAATAAAAAATATATACAATGAATTAATAAACGGAGTTGTCGCTGGCGTGCTTATAGCGCTGGAAAATCTTGATGAAGGCAGGTCTGGATATTTATACATTATGCTTCCGGAGAATTCATCAAAACAAATTGTTACCGATTTACTTGGTATGGAAAATATAGATAATGAGATGTATGCATCTACAGTTATGGAAATTGGCAACATTTTGTCTTCTTCTTTTTGTGACGCATTAGCCGAGTTTATGGATATAGTATTGCTTCCATCCCCTCCAAGTTATGCAATGGATAGTCCTACAGCCATTATAGATTCGGTGGTCTCACAAATGGCTAAAAGTAGTGAACATATTATAATATTTGGGACCTCTCTCCGAACAGACTCAAACATAGAGATATTTTTATCATTGTTGCCAGAACAGGGACTGCTTGATAGTATAATGAAAACTGTGGGTCAGTTATGAACAGCGAAGTTTTGTTCGTTTCAAATAAAATCGGAAAAGCGCTTTTTTTTGCTCAAAGAGATGTCATAGTGAAATCTTATTGTTCACCTTCACGTACCTGTTCTCACAATGATCGTTGCCAAGAGTGCGCTTTGACTGATGAGGTAAAAAAGTACCTGGAAAATAGAACTCCAAATTCCAATATTAAAACTTTGGATAGTGAAATGGCAGTAGGTATCGGAGAAGTAAAAATTGGAAAAAAAGCACTGTTGGAAGCTATGGGACTGGGATCCTGTATAGGCGTTGCTCTTTATGATATGTCAACAGGTATAGCAGGAATAGCACATGTTTTGCTTCCTGGAGCCTCACAAAATGGAGAGACAAAATATGCTGAAACGGCTATCGAGTCAATGCTAGATGATATGATCAATAAGGGAGCCAGAAAAAGTAAAATTGTTTCCAAGTTTGCGGGAGGTGCTAATGTTTTCAAGCACATAAATTTGGAAATCCTTAAAATTGGCAGCAGAAATGCAATCTCGGTTGAAGAGACTTTGAAAAAGAAAAAAATTCCAATACTGTCAAAAGATGTGGGAGGGGAAGTTGGCAGAAGCGTTATGTTTAACCCTCTTGATGGAAGTATGATTATAAAATATACTAAAGGGGATGTTTTTTGGATTTAAAATACAAGGAGTGTTCAAGCTCGAAGAGTAGAATCTGAATTTATTACTTCCTCTTATCAAGAGGATTTCGATCTTCTACTTTAGAAATCCTGTCAGCATGTTTAGGGCCGCGCATAACTGAGAAAAAAGTGGCAATAATCGAAAGAATTGCCCCAAAGTAGAAGGATAACCTTAGTGAGGGCATAAATGCTTGCGCAAGAGTAGTCGGAAACCAGGTAGTGCCAGTCAGGACCTTTATTGTTTCGGGGTCAATAGTATCGACTACTGACTGTGGTATCGCATTAAGAATGGCATTGACAGGATTATAACCCAGGAAAGCGCGAATAAAGCACTGGTCGGGGGAATTACACTCATAGGACCAATAAGGCTGAAGCTCCGACATCTGCGCCTCAAGTACCTGGGGAAATAATCGTGTCAGGCTAATGATAACTATTGTAAAGAACATTGCCATAGAGGCAACCATCCCGCTATTCTGCAGCATTGCTTCATACCGGACGCAACACCTCGTTCTTCTGATGGCACGGAGTTCATGATAGCTGCGATAATAGTCCTATGAACTGACCTACTTGAGATTATTATTTATTCATGTAATCTGTATGGATTCTTAAATGAAGCAATCTTATGTAATTATCTCAGATGTACATTTAGGCAGTTCGGAATGTAATCATAAAGAATTTTGTTCTTTTCTTGAGTGGATGCGCGATTTATCAAATCAACCTAAAGTTATAAAATACGAAAATAAGGAACTCACAGTTGAAAATCCATCGAAAATAATTCTTCTGGGAGATATTCTGGATTTGTGGAATCCAAAAAATGGTAACAGAGACAATGTTATCAAAGACTGTATCAGGCCTTTTTCCTTACTCTCAAATATTAATTGTGACAAGATATTCGTGGTTGGTAACCACGATGATTCTTTGGGCGGGCTTGAGGGTAAGGTCGATTGCGAATCTCTCGAAAATGGCACAAGGTTTGCTATTTACGACAGGCATTATCCTAAAAAAGATAAAAAATCCGGTATTGCAAACGGTGTTAAAATCGGTAATCGGTCATACTTTTTTCTTCATGGTCACCAATTTGATAAAAAACAAGCTATAATGAAGCATCTCAATGAACTATGGGATCCAATTAATTGGTTTCAGGATCTCTTTAATGTTACATTTACTAAAAAGCATTGGAAATTAAATTTAGTTATATTTTTAGGTCTGTTACTTGGTGAGAAGTACTTTTTGTGGAACGAGTTTCTAAAATTCAGTTTTTGGGGTAATCTGGGATTGGCTTTGTTTACAGGTTTTTTTGCATTGAGTTCCATTCCTGGCATTGTTGCTAACACTCAAGGAACAATATACAACTTTACAAAGCCTGCAGATAAAACGGCAGAACAGGTCATCCAACATAAATATTACCAGAAAAATAAGGAAACAATAGACGCAGAAGTTGTTGTTTTCGGTCATACCCATTTTGCAAGTTCTTTTGAATTAAAAACAGAAACCGGAAAAAAACTATTCCTTAATAGCGGATGCTGGATGGGCACAGATACGGAACTCAATGGAACAATATGCCATACAAACACTTTCATATACTTAAATGAAAGCGGCGCATATATTTTAAAATGGTGCGGTTCAGGTAAAATAGAATGTCTTGAGGCTTTTACGTAATGACTTGTTAAAACTCTAAAATTAAGAATAATATGAAGAAAGTTTTGTGCTGAAAACTGCGTATAACTAATCTCAAAAAAGGGAAAAATAATTTCCCTGTGTTAAGAATTCAGGCTCATTGACTTCTATTTTCCATACCTTCAGTTATATTTCCGGATATCTCGCCAGATGTATTATTTGAAAAGATCTTTTTCTCTTCAAGCTGACTGTTTTCAAAAATTATATTAATGAAAGACTGATTCCGGCTATCTGGTAGAGTATAGTTCGTAGGCACTGGCTGCTTATCTATTGTTCCGTTGTCGGTTACCACCAGTTCAGGTAAGAAAAGCCGAGTCTCTATGCTTTTGTGAGGCAGTTCTTTATCAAAAATTAGTGTATATCCTTCTCTATCGGAATTATTAACCCGCTCAATTGCCATGACTCGAATAATCCTATTGTTATTTACCATGGTGCCATTCACATAGAATTCTCCTACTCCCCATATGGTACCGTAGTTATATGTGGTAGGTCCTGTGCATTTATCATTGGATGAATTTCCATTAATGCAATTATAAGTAAATAAAGATTCAGCGACATTATATACATTTTTTAGAACCACTGAATAATTGATTTGACCCTTCGGATCAGTGAAGTTGAACTCAGCTATGGCTGTTTCGTTGGATGGACTTATAGCCATTGGAGACAGGGCTGTCAAATTCAAGAAAAAAGTTCCGTTTATACTGGTATAGTTTCCTGAGAATGGAATTGACTCCTGCATTAAATCGAACGACGTTTCATTATCACTTATCGAAACCCATCGGACATCACCGGATCCCTGGCTTGTGTTTTCCCATTGGGATGAGTTATTTCCCCCTGTTTGTGCTTGCACAACTCCAAGAGAACAGGCCAGGCATAGAGCCAGCAGAGAACCTATCAATTTTGTTTTCATTAATTTCCCCCATATGTGATTTGGATATCGTTTTGTTTAGACATATTTTATTAAATTGACATAATTTAATAAAAATTGATTTAATAATATAGAGTTAATTTATATATAATTATCTTTTATAAATTAAGTTTTAACTTTTTTGTGTTTCTGAAACCATTTTACTTACCAAAAAGTTTACATCTTAAAAAGTAAATATATTTATTGAGATATATCTGAATGAGCTCAGCCCGAATATGTTTATTTTTTCTTTCAGAATTATCAGGGTTGCTTTCAGAACTGAGAACTTCAGGGGCTGGCAAAGCCGGTTAATGACCTGTCCAGAGGCTGCAGTGACGAAGATATTGTCGGTGCTGTTGCTATTACTTGCATCCAGGCTGCTGCAACAGCACTAAATAAACATGATAAAAGCGTTTTTGACTTTATGAAGCATGAAGTATGAAATTTTTTAAATCAAACTCATGCTCATTATTTTTTCACGAAATATTTCCTTGCAGAACAGCTTTCGACAGAAGCCCCTTCAACTGCACTCGCAACTGCAGATACTACATGCCTATCTAGAGGGTCGGGAATTATGTGATTTTCGGAAAGTTCGTTGATTGTTACAACTTCAGCAAGAGCATAGGCTGCAGCCATTTCCATTTCAGGTGTTATTTTCCTTGCACAGGTGCTTAAAGCTCCTTTAAAAAGACCCGGATAACTCAAGCAGTTATTAAGCTGGTTAGGAAAGTCTGATCTTCCTGTTGCCACAATTCTTGCCCCTGCTCTTTTTGCAGCATCTGGCATGATCTCAGGTACGGGATTTGCCATAGCCATCACTATCGCGTCTTTTGCCATGGAGCGAACCATCTCTTCGCTTACAATTTTCCCGACTGAAACCCCTATGAAAAGGTCGGCACCCGAAAAGGCAATTTCAAGCCCACCTTTTATTTTTTCCGGGTTAGTAAGTCTGGAAACCTCTTCTTTAACCGGGTTCATGCCATTTGTTCGCTCGCTGTATAAAAGCCCCTGACTATCACAAAGGAGAATTTTTGAGGGGTCTGCTCCGGCACGGATCAGAAACTTGAATATTGCGACCCCGGCAGCCCCAATCCCTGAAATCACGATTTTAAGCTTGTTCAATTCCTTATTCACAATTTTAAGTGCATTCAGGATCCCGGCAAAAACTACGATGGCTGTGCCGTGCTGATCATCATGGATAACGGGAATGTCAAGTTCTTCGCGCAACCTTGCCTCGATTTCAAAGCAGCGAGGTGCACTTATATCCTCAAGGTTAATGCCTCCAAATGCGGGTGCCAGATGTTTGACAGCCCGGATAACTTCATCCGTATCCTGAGTATCCAGGCAGATTGGGAAAGCGTCAATACCGGCAAATTCTTTGAAGATGATAGCTTTGCCTTCCATAACAGGCAGTGCAGCATACGGTCCTATGTTCCCAAGTCCAAGTACAGCAGACCCATCAGTGACAATGGCAATTGTGTTCTTTTTTAAAGTATAAATGTAAGCAAGATCCGGGTTTTTGCTTATCTCCCTGCAGGGTTCAGCAACCCCAGGGGTATAAGCCACACTGAGATCATGGATCGTGCGAAGATGGATTTTACTTGCAACTTCCAGTACTCCCCCAAGCCTTCTGCGCATTGCAAGAGATTCCTCATAAAGCGATACATGTATATCACTTTCTTCTTTGGAGTCCTGTCCTGGACTCCCTTCAAAGTTCGTATCCGGATCTTTTTCCGAGCCAAAAATCAAACGCTTATCTCTGATTAAAATACCCCCTATAAGTAACTAATAATTGGAGGAAAAACTTTTACAAACCGGATAAATAAATGAACTTCTTATATAATTAATTTATGTAAGTTCTAATAAGAGTGAGATTCAGAGCAGTGAAATCATGCTTTTCCCAAGGATTATTAGAAAAGAGTCTTAAGGAAAGAGCCGAAGGCTTTCATCAGTTTCAGAGAGTTTCCCGAAAACATTAGTTTTTTCATGAGGATAGAAGGATGATCCATGTCTCCGTACTCAGTGACCATTTTAAGAATAGAGGGAGTATTTAATGAGCCAATAAGATTGTTTATCTGCCTGTCTTCCAGTTTTCCCATGTAATCATGAATTTTCATGCCAATCTCAAGTTCCCTTCCCAGCCCCTTTCGCCAGAGCAGGTCATATTCGGATAGCTTCTGAACAGAGTTATCCCCCTCAAGGGCTGCCTCTGCTGCAACTTTCCCAGCTATTTTTGCCGAAAAGGCTCCAGTATAAACTCCGCCAGCTGATGTAGGTTTAGCTTGCCCTGCAGCATCACCTGCTAGCAAAACTCCATCAGCAACCGTTTTTTCCGGTGGGCCAATTGGAATCCCACCTATTACAAAGTCAAGCATGCCTCCCGAGTACCTGGCTCTTACATTAGGATTAGTAGAAAGGAACTTCTCAAGGTAAAAAAGGGGAGAGCATTCTTTTTTATTATTTATTCTGGCGAGTTCAGGTTCAATGGCAAGTCCAATCCTCGAGATTTTTTCATTAACCGGCACTACCCAGGTAAAAAAACCAGGGGCTGTAGATCCTGGAAATAATTCAACAAAATCGCTGTCAATTGATGCATACGGGGCTTCGATCTGTATTCCAGAAAGCACTCGAGCGGGTTTATCCATTCCTGCATAACTGGCTATCCGACTTTTAACCCCATCCGCTCCTATCACAACGGAAGTGGAAATCGTTTCAGACCTGCCGTTTTTGAGAACCTGTAGTTTTACCGGATAAAATTGATTTTTTTTTCCCTTTCCGGATGTATTGTCTTTATTTTCGAGCCCAATTGCTCTTGTCCTCAGAGAAAGTTCCACACCCTCGTTTACTGCCATTATTGCCAGGTTGCGGTCAAAATTTTTCCGAGATATCACATATGCTTTGGTCTGCTTGCCATCTATTGGCATGCACTGGCCGTCAGGGGCATGTATGAAGGCCCCGCGGACGGAATTAAATACGAATTCATCCGAAGGCTTGATTTCACATTCTGCAAGTGCTCTTGTACTTAAAAGTCCGGTACAGCCTACAGGCGAACCAATGGAGGGATGTTCTTCAATTAATAAAACCCTGGCTCCATTAAGGGCTGCATATCGAGCAGCTGTTGAACCCACCGGACCGGCTCCGACCACAACTACATCATAATTCATCTTGATAACCTTCTGGATCTGTTCAACGCTGGAGTAGCTTAATATATTCATATGCCTTAAATATATTTAAATAACAAATTAATTATAAGAATAAAGTTATTTGAACATTAGTATTATCCTTGCAGTGGGATTTCGAATCAAAGAACAATAAAATATTTTGCTTTATTCTAAAAGTACATTAGATTTTTAACTTGAAAAATATAGTAATAAAAAAGACGAGTGATTTATAATGATTTTTATATTTCTTAGAACATATAAAAATAAACAAATATATGAGCTAATAAAATTAAACATTTTTAAAATAACACAAGTTTTAAATAATATAAAGATATTTAGGATGTAACACTATAAAATTACAAAATACATTAAAATGTTTAATTGAGTTGGGAGCCTTTAGCCACCTCTGATTCGGCTCCCAATTGGTGATTCAACCTCGACGATTAGAGAAAAACCCCTTAACTCTTAATCGTCAAGACTTTTCTTATGTAGTGTGCCTATATTAAATAAACGACTTTCCAATTTTAAAGCTTTCAAAGTTTTTGATATAAACAAATTTTTGAATTTAACTCTCATAAGTATAAAAAATGATAAAGATAAATATAAAAAAGAAATTTGAAGGCTATTGTTAAAGAAAAAATAATAGATATTTAAATCAAAATTCCAATTTGAGAGCCTCGAAATGTTATATGTTCATTTAGACATAAGATTAAATACTTGTTATGCTCTGGATTAATGCCAGAATGTCAATGAAACAAAAAAATGAAAAAATCCGGGTTTCAGGTTCAAAGGAACGAAATACGCGAAGGGTGCCTAGCGCGGTTTATAAAACTCGAGCTTCAAAAGTAAATAATTCCTTAAAAGAAAGCCCTGATCCTGAAAGGACTTCAGACCCTGGGCCAGCCAGGAAAAAAGACTCACAGCGTTTTGAATATGAAGATGACTATATTTATTGGTGCGGGAAATGTAATCTGCCACTTATCGGTGAGGTGTGTGGCAGATGTGGCGGCAATGGAGAAATAATCCGGCTTTCTCAGCCTGCTGATGTCCGTTTCTGTTCCCCGCATGAAAGAGAAGTGCTGGATAGCCGGCTTCGTTCTTCTTTCGGTGGTAATCCTCTCGGAGACAGGCTTATCCTTCTAAATAAAATTCCAGGTGAAGATAAAACCGATGAAGTGATCGTAGATGGTTTTATTTTCGGAATCCTGCGTTTTGAGCTTTTGATAATGGATTATAACTTTGAACCCTCTGTGCAGGGTGCAAAAATCCTCCTGAAACATAGATTGGGTAGGAAAGTTGAACTTAAAAAAGCAAGTAAGCATCTCAATGGGAAAAATGTAGGTTTGGAGCTAATTGAATCATTTGATAATAATATAAAGGCTAACGAATTCGTTCTTGTAACCGCTGCCAGCTTGACTGGTTATGGAATTTCTCTCATTGACGGAAAAGACTTTTCGAAAACTAAAACCTCACATGAAATAGCAGCAAAAATTTTGAAGATCAGGAAGATCGATAGTAGTGAAGTATCCCTCCATTCCGAGATCCCGGATATAAAGGTATGTGTGGAAGCAAATAAAAAACATCTGCAGATGCTTGGCAAAAATGCAATTAATACTATCAGAGGGATAGTTTCCAGAAACGAA
The DNA here is from genome assembly GCA_963818955.1 of uncultured Methanosarcinaceae archaeon. Taxonomy (GTDB): domain Archaea; phylum Halobacteriota; class Methanosarcinia; order Methanosarcinales; family Methanosarcinaceae; genus Methanosarcina. The sequence goes on from CAWFUY010000013.1 coordinate 74,455, forward strand.
TACAAAGAACTGCCGGTCTATGTTTCCTTCAGCGGCGGAAAAGACAGCCTTGTGGTGCTGGACCTGGCCCGGGCTGCCCTTAAGCAAAGAGAGCTTAGAGCTTTTTTCTTGAATACCGGGATAGAATTTCCCGAAACTGTCGAGTTTGTGAGAATCTACTGCCTCGAAAATAAAGTTCCACTACAAGAGGTAAACTCAGGCACTGCTTTCTGGGAACAGGTTGAAAAATTCGGGCCTCCCGCAAAGGATTTTCGCTGGTGCTGCAAAGTATGCAAACTGGCTTCTGCAGGAGAACTTGAAGCAAAGAAAGAAATTGGTTCACTCAGTATAGCATATCTTACAATCGATGGTAAGCGGAAGCATGAATCTTTTTCAAGAGCAAGGATTGCGACAACTGAAACAAACCCCTTTGTCCCTTCTCAACTTAACATTTTTCCTATCAGGGATTGGAAGGCACTGGAAGTTTGGCTTTATATTTACTGGAGAGGACTCTCTTATAATCCTCTCTATGACCTTGGCTTTGAAAGGGTGGGATGCTGGCTGTGCCCTTCGGCTCTTGCTGCCGAATACCTTCGGGTAAAAGAGCTGCATCCTGACATGTATGATAAATGGGACTCCTTCCTGCTTGAATGGGCAAAGAATAACGGGTTTTCGGCAGAATTTATAAAACATGGATTCTGGCGCTGGAAAGAACTGCCCCCAAAGATGCTCAGGCTTGCGGAAGAACTTGGAATTTCTACTCTTGCCAAAGATAAAATCGAAGACTTTGAAATTGAAGTCGTGGGAGGAATTTCTCCTTGCAAAGCCGGAGGCTTCTCTATTGAGGCCGGAGTCAGGGGAATCCGCGAAAAAGAAGCTCTAAACCTGCTTACCGTACTTGGAAATACGGTTTATGCGGAAGAACTGGGTCTACTAATGGTGAAAACAAAAAAAGGGACAGTAAAACTCTTTTCAAACGGAAACCTGCTTGTGAACTCGGAAACAAAAGGAGAAGCTGTTAATCTCTTTACGGAAGCTGTAAAACAATTTTTAAGGCTTTCTCGCTGCACAGGATGCGGGATATGCGTGAAAACTTGTCCAGTAGGTGCAGCTGCTCTCGAAGGAAAAAGGCCGTACGTAAAAGAAAACTGTACCGGGTGCGGAAAATGTACAGATTCCTGCGTGGTGACCAGGTACTTTAATAAGTTTGTACCCGATCTGGACCAAAAACTAAGGATTTAAATATCCAGAAGCGAGAACAAACCCCTTTGTAGCGGGACATGCCGCCGTAGTTCCTATGTTTTTATTACTTTTTTACTTTCGTTTATATAGCTTTACCGCAAGCAGACTAACGACTATCCAAAAGACTGCTTTTTAACTCTAATTAGGTGTCTCTATTACTGCTTTCTATAACGAAGGTCATTTAAGGTTGGTATTCAGGACGTTTTACTTAATGAAGAAAAAGTTGAAATTAAAGATTATTTACCACAGGGTATCACCACATCATGGCAGAAAGTGACGACCCCACTGGAAAATTTCTCTAAGATTGTGGACCTTTCCAGCATGGATAATTTTGATATTGCTTTTGAGAACAATATAAATAGCGGCTCAGGGACGATCTACCTGGATGATTTCAAGTTTGAGCACCTAATCGCGTCTTACCGTAGCTGATTTCAGTGCCAATTTAACTAGCGGCGTTGCTCCTCTTTCCGTCCAGTTTACGGACCTATCTCAAAACGCAACTGGATGGAAATGGGACTTTGGAGACGGAAATGTTTCAAAGCTACAACTTCCTGTATTCCCTGGTTGTACTAAACCACCATTAGATTCGAACAACGATGGGCTCTATGAGGACATCAACGGAAACGGAAGATGGGATTTTGCTGACATTGTGACATTCTATAATAGTATAACATGGATCACACAAAATGGTCTGGTTACCTACTTTGATTATAACAACAACGGAAGAATTGATTTTAGTGATGTTGTTAGGCTTTATAACATGCAAAAATAAAAAACAGTGAAAAATTAAATTCGATCAATATAACTGCATAAATCATTTTATATAGAATTTAATTCATACAGTTAAGTAGCATGTCGAATGTTTCAGACAACTTGAATACTCACGATTCACACAGGATAAAATTAGAGAATAAATATCTGGATTTTTATGACAAAATGCTCACAAACCGCTGGAAAATTGGGGCATTTATAGTAATAGCAGTGCTATTATTCTTTTCTTTTTTGGTCTTGCTGCCTCTTGCGGACGGGATTGTACTTGGTCTTGTTTTTGCTTACATCGCAAGGCCCATTCAATTAAGATTCAAAGAACACAGAAAATTGGGGGCTTTTATTGCCAGCCTCTGCATTTTCATCCCTCTTGTATTTGTTATAGGAATAGGAATTCTAGAAATCGTGAACCAGGTCACCTGGATTATTGGTAATAAGGCAGCAGTTACCAGGGCAGCTGTTGATTTCATACATGCCCTTAATATTCCGCAAGAAATTGTCGCCATTATCAATGATGCGGTCAAAAATCTTTCCGGATCTTTGTTCCCTGCAATCGGAGGTATAGGTATTCTTGGATATGCAGAGAGTATAAGCCATTTCATCATTAATTTCATGGTTTCGATCTTTCTCTGCTATTATATACTTGCTGACGGTGACCGACTTTATACTGTCTTTCTTGGTATAATGCCAGTAGATTACAAGGGAATAATAAACCGATATGCATGTCACCTTAATCAGATCCTCCAAGGAATTTTCCTGGGAAGTGCCTATTCTGCCATCATTGTAAGTGTGACTTCCGTTATAGTTTTCTATGCTTTTGGGTTCCCCCATGTTCTGGCACTTGCGACCCTTATATTTATAGCGTCAGTTATCCCCCTTTTTGCAGGATATATGGTGCTTATACCGCTCGCTCTGATGCGCTATGTACAGTATGGGTTTGATAGTGCAGTATTTTTCTTCGTAGTAGCTTCAGTTATAATATACGGTCCTCCGGAATTATTCCTGCGACCTCTTCTGACAGGAATGCAGTCAAAAATTCACCCCATGCTAATAATACTCGCTTTTCTAGGAGGAGCTTTTGTCGGAGGAATCGCAGGGCTTTTTGCAGCTCCCATACTGCTGGGAGCTCTGGTTGCGGCTTATAGAGTTTACCAGGAATACGGACATCCTGAGCAAATAGAGCTTAACATGTTGCTTAAGAAACTGAGAGGCTCCAGCATTTCTGCCACCAATTCCGAACAGAGTAGTGATCCGGCAAATTAAAAAGGGATTGCTTTATATTGTTGCAGGATATTAGGACTTCATATATTCTTCTTAATTTACGTTAATCAAGATCTGGTGACGGCACAAATCGCAGGCAGTGGAGATAATTAAACTTATCCATCCAGAACCAGTTTACCATGCAAAACATATTTTTGGAAACATACTCTTGCGGTTTGGCGAACCGGTGATATAACACGGTGGTACAATGCAGTTATTGCTTATTCATTCCGATTATATTGAATACGAAACCAAAAAACAAACTCCTGTTGCAGAAAAAATAGATGAGTGCTTAAAGTCCGGAAGGCTTGAAGAAGCACTTACGGCTTTTACGGCTGTGGAGAAAGTAGATGAGGCAAATCCGGAAGAAGCTGTAGAAAAGGCAGTTTCTGAAATCGAAAAGGTAGCCGCACAGGTTAAAACCAACCGGATAATGCTCTACCCTTATGCCCATTTAAGTTCTGACCTTTCCTCGCCGAAAGTTGCAGTGCAAGTCTTAAAAGGGATAGAAACAGCTCTCTCTGATAAATATGAAGTCAAACGGGCTCCTTTCGGATGGTATAAAGCTTTTACCATAAGCTGTAAAGGGCATCCCCTGTCTGAACTTTCCAGAAGCATTCGGCCTGAAGGAATGGCAAAGGCAGCAAAAAAAACAGATGCATGCGGCTCAGTTGAAACAATCGTAGAGAAAGAGGAGGTTGTTTCCGAAGCCCTGAAAGCTGAAAGCACCGCAAAATCTTACTGGCGAATTCTGACTCCTGATGGCGAACTTCACGAAATTGAGGACTTTGATCTCACCCCTTACCCCAAACTTCAACAATTTGTAAACTATGAAATTTCCAAGAGCAGGGCTGTCGAAAGAGCTCCACCGCATGTAGAGCTAATGAGGAGGCTTGAACTTGCGGATTATGAACCTGGTTCCGATTCCGGAAATATGCGCTACTATCCCAAAGGCAGACTAGTAAAATCCCTGCTGGAGAATTACGTGCTTGATGTCGCAACCGATTTTGGGGCAATGGAAGTTGAAACTCCTCTAATGTACGATATGAACCACCCTACCCTGAAGAAATACCTGGACCGATTCCCTGCCAGGCAGTATTCTATCGAGTCCGATAAACGGCAGATGTTCTTGCGCTTTGCAGCCTGCTTCGGACAGTTCCTGATGAACCATGATATGACAATTTCCTACAGGAACCTGCCTCTTCGCATGATCGAAATGACCCGGTACAGCTTCAGAAAGGAACAGAGGGGAGAGCTCGTTGGCTTGAGAAGACTCAGGGCTTTTACCATGCCGGATATGCACACTCTCTGTGCGGACATGGCCCAGGCTGTAGACCAGTTCAAACAGCAGTACGACCTCTGCATCAATGTGCTTGAAAATGTGGGAATTCAAATAAGTGACTACGAGGTCGCCATACGCTTTACAAAAGACTTTTACGAGTCTAATAAAGCACTCGTGGTCAATATGGCAAAAACAGTCGATAAACCTGTGCTTATTGAGATGTGGGACAAACGTTTCTTCTACTTCGTGCTTAAATTCGAATTTAACTTTGTAGATGCACTTGCCAAAGCAAGCGCACTTTCCACTGTTCAGATTGATGTAGAAAATGCTGAAAGGTATGACATTTCTTACGTAAACACGGAAGGAAAACTGGAAAGGCCGGTGGTGCTTCACTGTTCTCCAAGCGGGGCAATAGAACGCTGTATTTACGCTCTTCTTGAAAAGGCTGCAATGGAAGCCGAAGTAGGAAAGATTCCCATGCTACCCGTATGGCTTTCTCCAACCCAGGTTAGGATTATACCGATTTCGGAAAAACATATATCCTTTGCCGAGGAAGTCTCAAATAAACTTGACTGCAGAGCTGATATTGATGACCGCGACTTATCAATAGGCAAGAAAGTAAGAGAGGCAGGAAGAGAATGGGTACCCTATGTAGTGGTTATCGGGGACAAAGAAGTAGAAGATGGAACCATTAATGTAACCATCAGGGCCGAATCCGAGGAGAACAAACCTATAAAAGTTCAAATGACTCCCGATGAACTCAACATGCGAATCAGAAGCGAAATAGCAGGTAAACCTTTCCGGAAGCTTGCCCTCGCAAAATATCTTTCTGCAAGACCGAAGTTCCTTTGATTTATTAATCAACCTAAAATTTTTTAGATTATCTTCCCGATGGTACAGGAAGAATTTCTGTTTACCATCCTCATTTGTCCTTTTTGGCACAAAATATATATTGATGTAATTCTTATTAGAGAATTGGGAATTATTTAGAGAAAATTAATTTCGGATTTATTCTTTTTGGCTTCCTGAAGCAGGTTATTACTATGTTTTCTTTAATGGAGCCATTTATGTGTTGTATCTGAATTGCGGGGAGTACTTCTTACAATGTCCTTGTACATGCAATGTCACTTGCATGATTTTATTATTGAGTTGGGTTAATAGTTGGATTGACAACTGATAAAAAATCCAAATCATTAATTTATAAACTACCCTAAAAATACTCAAATATACTAATAATAGGTGGACCCTATTACTTCGATTTATACTTGAATTGCTATTGTTTAAGATTACAGATTTTAGTGCAACTTCTTTGAGAAGTGTTTTCAGGTTTCTAGAATTAATAAAAAATTTTACAGTAACATGCGTGAGGATAATATATTGATGACAATTCCAGATAAAGCAGTAGCCGGTACTAAGACAGTCGAGCTTGAGCAACTGAGAGAAGATAAAAAGAAAATCTTCAAGGATATTCTAAAATACTTTGAGACCCATCAGAAAGGTTACATCAAGGTTCCTACCGGCTGGGGCAAGACTTTCCTTTCGAAGCATATAATAAAAAAATATTACGATGAAGGAAAGCTTGTTCTTTTTCTGGTCTCAAAAAATAATCCTCTGCTCAGTCAGACCTATTATGACAAAATGAAAAAAAATCCTCTTTTTCCTAATAGCGCACTGCTCTCTTCAGAGCAAAAAACGGATAGAAATGAACTTGCTTCGGCTTTGGAATATCTTGGAAAAGAAAATGGTGAAGGTTTTGTACTTTTTGCCTCTTTACAGACAATACTGGGCAAGCAAGGGTCAGCAATCAAAGACCTTATCCTCGAATATACAGACCTTGCAATAGTTGATGAGATTCACAACTTCATCAATAATAAAGGAAATGATTTTCTAAATGAGTTTGGAGAGCGAACAAAAATCCTGGGGATGACTGCAACTCCTTTTCAGGGTGTGGTCGGGAATGTCAAGTTCGTGGACGAAATTGCTGGAGATATGAGGGAAATTTATGCAAAAACTCTACCGGAATGTATTCTTGACAACGAACTGTCCCCCCTTAAATATACAATTGCCGAAAGTTCGGAAGATATTTTTGAGATTTTCGATTTTGAAAAAGGACTGGACGAACTCGATAAACAGGACCTTTACCTCGACTGCAGCACTGCTGATAAAATGAAAAAAGTGATACGCAGGACACAACTTGCAAAAGACGTGTATGATTCGATGATAAAACCGGAATCCACTTCACAACAGTGTACTATGAAGACACTTGTTTTTTGCGCTCCTGTCCGAAAACGAGTCTATGGGGTAAAGGCAAACGGTGAAGGTATTAACGCTTTCCATGCAAAACTGACTGCTTCGGTATTTAACGGGGAGATTTCGGCCTCCGAAATGAAACACGAATCGGATCCCGTCCTGCCTGTAGATTTTGATAATTATACTCCGGAAGGGGAATTTAAAAACACCGCATTTATGACTTCCGAATTATCCAAAGATGAGCAAAGCAATCTTCTTATGGCTTTCAAGGAAATCGGAAAGCCTCCTTATGTTCTGTGTACCGTAGGCATGCTTATTGAGGGTTTTGATTTTCCGGCTCTAGGAGCTCTTGTGTTACTGCGTCCGACATTGAGCATGCGCCTTTTTGAGCAGCAGGTAGGCAGAGTAACCAGACTTTCAGCTGTTTCGGGAAAACATCAGGGAAATATTTTCGAGATTTCGGACAGCATCGATTCTCTTTACCAGCATTTTGGAGAAGGGGTATTTAACGGAGAAAAAGTTGACCAGGTCCAGATGCTGCAGCCCGAAATCCGCCTCGAAGAGCTTTTTTCCGAAGGAGATGCCGCCCGGGCGATCGAACTTGGAAAGATCAAAATCAATAAGGTTGATTTAAGCACTCTCGGAAAAGGCACAAGAAAAGCCGCGCAGATAAAGGAAGTACCTGTTCGGCTTCCCCCGACTGCGCTCCGGGTAAAATATTTTTCACGCCTGCTTGCCCTTACCGAGGAAAAAGATGTCGGTGCTTTTGAAAAGGAAAAACGGGAACTGATGAGAGCTGCACTTAGATTCAGGGTCCGTGAAGTAAGAGATGCTGAAGAACTTACAAATCTTTCAACCAAGGTTAATAAATTAAAACGGGAAGCCTACGAAGATCGCAGGTTGGGAGACGTATCAAGGCAGCATAAACCTAAAGTCTTCGGGGAGATTGAATGGCTGCTTAAACTCCAGGCCTTAAACTCCCTCAAATTAGAAGGAAAAAATATCTCTCAACCGGAGAGAAACCGCATCTTAAAAACTCTGGGTTTCGATCCCGATTTCAAAAAAATAGACGACTACAGGCTTAAATGCCTGAAAATGGGCTCTGCACAAAAAACCATCCCGGACCTTGTAAAGGTACTGGGGTTCGTAAGTCGTATTTCCTCTTCGGAGACTTACCAGTTCATCGACAAAAAGAAAAAAGAGCAGTGGAAACGAGAATTCCTACCCGCAGTCTACTGGGGGTTCTGCTTCATTAACGATTCCTCTGAACTTAAAGAGCTTTTCGAGTCCACCGAATGGGACCGGCGGGTTAAAAACATAATCAGACAGAAGTAACTCCCGAGTTTCGCTTCCCGATTGCGTGGGAGCCCGCCGTCCTTTTCAGTCGCTTCGCTCCCTCAAGAGGACTAATTTTGGGGTTTTTTATTGCTTTATTTTTCTCTTAACTCCAGCTTGTACGCACGCAGTGCGGCTTGCTCTTAATTAAATTGAAGAATAGAAAAAAGAAGTGTTATTTTACCAGTTTTAGTTGAACAAATTACTAACTTCAGTTTTCAGTCTCAGATTACTCGTTTTTTTTCAGATATTTCTGCCTATCCTTTAATGTATTCAAAGGTCCATAGAGGAATTCCTTTTGTTTCTCCCCTCTCAAGATGTTCCAGTTCATGAGCTGCGCCGTATGCTGGAATGCCCTCCAGTTTAATTCGGTTATTATCAAGCTCTCTTACTCTAATTGTTCTAAGACATGGGTTTATCTCGGCAAAAATTATCTTTTTAGCTTGCAGGGTTATGCTGTAAGGTCTTTCAACCAGCTCTCTTTCTTCTTTTGTCCCACATTTTTCAAGCCTGCAGACTGCCCCTTCTTCGTTCACAATAACAGGATCGACAAAGAAATATATCCTTTCCATCGTAGATCCAGTCTTACTTGCCTCATCGTAATAAGTGAAAGTATCTTTTACTGCAACACTTTTTGCTTCTTCGGATGCATAACTCCATGAGCCTCCCGATTTAAGCGAAAGCAGAAAAGGAAGAAACAGTTCGTCTTGAATTCCAAAGCTGGAAACTAGCTTTTTCTCCTGAGCCAAAAACTTGAAAGTCGCTCGAATCTCTTCAGTGTCCATGTTCATTTCCCCTGCTTAAGAATTTGAACATGGGGTTCTATAAAGTCTTTGGATTAGAGCTTCTTTCCAGTATGATTAACTTCTAAAATGCTTTTTACTCAAAACCATTGTGCTAAAAAATTCTTATCCTCTAACCTGCTTGTTCTTGCCTTCATTCTCACTTCATTATCTTGACTCAACTTTCTAGCGAGTTGAATAGCATTCATTACATTCAGGGGAGTATGGAATTTAACAATTTCAGCAATACCCGGAGTTAAATTCTTACTTTTAGTTTTCTGAATAAGCGAAGTGTTTTCTGCTGCATTACAAAGTGAGTGTTTTTCCCCTGTAATAACAGCACACTACCACAAAAGGCCGGTTATATGTCGAGATTAATTATCATTGGTGCATAAACATGAATAGAGCCCAGCGAATGAGGATACAAGTCCGTTTTGCCCAGTGAGGTTTTAGATGCAGCCGGTATATAATCGGACAAAATCCAGCCGGTGCTTGCATCGAAATGAGCGGTTTTCAATTGGGAATGACAACAATCCCCGTTTTCTGCATCGGGAACACCGTCAACGCTTATTACGTATTCCCCGTCACAATTGAAAAGAATTCCGTCGTTATGTGTTGCAACCGAGTCTTTTAAAAGCTGCATTCCACAGGAAATAACAATTTGAATGTCAACCGGTGCAACCATTTCTTCGTATACATAGCCTTCCAGTCGCTTTCTTCTGTGATCCAGGCAAATTTCAATCCCGATTTTGACGTTCTGGCAGGTGAAGACCGACAGCGGAAGGGTTGTTACAGGATTCTGCGGATCATTGATCTCCGGATAAATAACCATGGTCTGTAGATAATCGTTGACCACACCTACTGTCTGAGACGGGTTATTGAGAATAAAGTCTTCTTTCGATTTGTTTTGTTTCTGAACTGAATAGCTTAAGGAGGTGCCGTAAAAGACTAAAGTGCGGTTATACACCTTTTTCTGAGCAAGGGAATCGCTCATGTCAAGTAAGTTTTTCAAGAGTGCTGAAAGTGCCTGGTCATCATCGCTGAGGGCTACGCCTTCTTTGCCGTCAAGAGCCTTTAAGAGTGCGGAGACTCTATGGATGCCTCTGCCGTTTTGCACATGGCTCCTTTTTATGATATCGTATACGCTCAAATAATTGTCTCCGACCTGCGAGAGCGTGGAGTCGATCGGGATGCTGCAGCTGGTAACTGCATTTGTGGTCAGCGCTGAACCGAAGATAAAAAGCCAGTCATCAAGTGCATATTGCTTTGCATACTCTTGCAAAAGTAAATATAGTCCGTCATATACTTTGTGAAAAAATGCATCAAAGGAGGCATTATTATAATAATACGCTCCTTTGATGCCGCGCCAGAAGAATTCGGGCATGGTAAAGATTTTAAGGGTAGAGGGATTCTGATCGATTGAAGTATTTTTAAAAACATTCCCAAGCACATCTCTGACAATTGCAAGACGCTTCTGTATATCAACCGAATCATCAGTTTCTCCCAGGTAAATACCACGATCGCTCATTTCTTCAACAGATTCTATCAAAAGCGGTGTGGTTGACAATACATGTCCGACAAACTGGACTTTAGAGTAATTTTTTATGCTTCTCAAGCTCATAGAAATACTCCTGTATAGGGGTTTTTGCTAGGTGGTTTAGTGCAGTCTTCGAGAGCCTCGATATTTTTGGGTTCGACATTAGCTGAAAAAATTCTATCTCCCGAAGACTTAGAGATATGATGTTCATCAATAACCTTTGAGTTTTGACAAGATATCCCCAAAATTAACTTATTTTATTAATTTATAATCTTCAAAATACTATTAAAATTTATTTATACCAATTAACAGGTGAAAATGAAATCAAAAACAGTACTTAAAATCCCAGGGCTGTATTAGTTACTGCATCCTTAATACAGCTTCTTCGAAATATTCTGCTCACCCAAACATAAACATTCGAAGAAGGATCAGCGATCCCCAGTTAGCTCTTTCATTTTAATAATATCCCACTTATTCCCCACGTAATTCTTTACTCCATCACTTCAGAATCAACTGAGATATTTTATTATATTATATAAATTATAATAAAAATTGTTTTTATTTAAAACATATTTCAGCATCACAATTTGTAATGCAATTAAAGCATTCATTTATGGTGAACCTTTCAAATTGAACAAACCTTTCAGATCGATTATGATTTATATATTTATGATACAATATAAGAACAGATTAAGAGTAATAGGGTTTCCTCTTAATCTTTGGGTTGGATCATGTGTAGGGGCCTGAGAATAGGGACTCAAACCTCTACCATCTACTTCTAAACTGTTTTTGACGAAAACTGGTCTTGACGAAAAATATAATCTAAAAAGGGAAAAAATGCAAGCAAGTTATGTTGAAGTTAGAAATGCCTTAAAGAATATACACTTAGGAGTCGTAGCGAAATAAAATAAGTATATTTTTATATAAGTAGTTCTATTAATATATTATGCTTGAGGAAGTCATTTCCAAAAAATATAACTTACTAAAACCTTTTCTTAATGAAAAAAGCAAACGTTTATTCGCAGCAGCAGAAGCAATTAGCCTTGGCAACATTTCCTTAGTTTCTCGTGCAATGGATATTTCTGAAGAAACTATTAAAAAAGGTTGTAATGAACTTGAAAGTGGCGAGTCTCTCTCTGATGATAAAATACGTGTTCCAGGAGGCGGTCGCAAAAAGGTTGTTGATAAAGATCCAACTGTGGTATCTGATCTTGAAACACTTATTGAGCCGACAAGCCGTGGGGATCCTGAATCACCTTTACGCTGGACCTCTAAAAGTACTCGCAAGTTGGCTGAAGAACTAATAAAAATGGGGCATAAAGTAAGTCATTCAAGAGTTGCAGATATGCTTCGTATGCTTGGTTATAGTTTACAAGCGAATAAGAAAACTATAGAAGGAACTTCCCATCCTGATCGTGACCAACAGTTCAACCATATAAGCGAAAAATGTAAAGAGTTTCAAGAAGAAAAACAGCCTGTAATTTCCGTCGATACTAAAAAGAAAGAGTCGGTTGGAAATTTCAAAAACGGTGGTAAAGAACTACGTCCAATAAAAGAACCAATAAACGTCAATGTATATGATTTTAAGGACAAAGAATTGGGCAAAGTAAATCCATATGGGGTCTACGACATTTTTTATAATGAAGGATGGGTAAGTGTCGGTCTGGATAATGATACAGCTTCTTTTGCAGTTGAAACTATACGAAGATGGTGGAACATGATGGGATGTAAAGTATATCCAGAAGCAAAAAAACTAATGATTACTGCAGATTGCGGGGGAAGTAATGGATACAGAGTGCGATTATGGAAAGTGGAATTGCAAAAGTTAGCAGATGAAACAGGATTGGAAATTTCGGTTTGCCACTTCCCACCGGGAACAAGCAAATGGAACAAGATAGAGCATAGATTATTCTCCTACATAACTTTAAACTGGAGAGGTAAACCATTAACAAGCTACGAAGTTATTGTGAATCTGATTGCGGCAACAACTACATCTAAAGGGCTTAAAGTTAAGTGTATGTTAGATAAGAATGAATATCCAAAAGGGATTAAAATAAAGAAAGAGAAAATCGAAGAATTAGGAATTATTCGTGATGAGTTTCATGGAGAATGGAACTACACATTCAAACCTATAAATAAGGACGTTACTGAAGTTGTTTTGTGACGAGTCCTTACCTTTAATGAAACAGGAGCTTATTCAGCAAGCTATTCCAGAAATTTTTAAAAGATAAGAGAAAGCCCGAAAGTACTATGTTCCATTTACTGTAGTCCCCGATACGTAAATGATCGAATAATATGCTCCCACAAGCATATTACTATGAATCTGGATCTAGAACTTCCGAGCAATCCCGATTTACTCATGCCCTTACTTTCAAAACAATATGCCATTTATATATTAAAGTTTTCATTAAACTGGATTCATTATAAAAAAATCACCAAAATCAGAGGTATTGTATACAAAGTATTTCTATAAAACTTTAGTTTAACATTATTAATTCCATTTAGATACTATCAATATCTCATTTACTGCTACGAGTTCGCTGACCTCTGTATTTTTTTCTACCAGCTGCTGCTTTTTCAAATTGTTGAGCTTTTCCATTTCTTCTTCATAATTTAAATTTTTAACATTTCCTCGTTCATATTCGAACGCCAATATAACCCAATCAACCCAAACCATTATTTCACCTTGAAACTATTTTTTAATATGTATCTGAGGTGGCGTTCAAAGATTCGATTAAGTGTCAAATTCCTAATATTTAAAATTATTTCAAATTACCTATGCGAAAAATTGTTTCTTAGCAAAAAAAATTTCCAGATTAAAAATTTAATGACAGTGATAGGATTTTATATTTATTTTGTTAGTCAAAAGCAGGTAGTCCATTCGTATTCAGTTGTTTTATTCCACAATAATCAAAAATTGTATTTTTAATAAGAACCTTAAGGTGCTGTATCCATTAAGGCTCTTTGCATATACATCCTACAGTTACGTATAGCTTCTATATTGCTCGTGTATTTGAAAAGTGGATGGATAACATGAGGTTCTGCACATTACTCGTTCAAATTTTAGTAAGTTTCCATTTATTTAGAATTCTCTATTTTTTCTTGATTATTATTTTTTTAATATATATATAACTGTTCTAATCATAACATCTAAAGCTGATTAAAAATAATCAAATCGTTTACAAATTCTTAAATTTCCATTGGAAGTAAAGGGGTATTCTTAGATTACACATTCTACAATAAATACTACGATATAGTAAAAAAGAGTGAATAGAGCTTGATTAACTGACTTTATCACGTAATACCCAAATTTAAGCTTCGGGATAAATTGAGTTAAATAAAAAACTTACTTAAGGTGATTCTAAAATAGGTAAAAAAGGCAACTTCGTATTTCTTGATTAAATTTAGTTACTCTCGTAAAACCACGTGACAGGTGCCTACAGGTTCTGTATTATTCGTATGGGATAAAGAAAGATATCGGCGCACCTATTCTCGTGCATGCTGTCATTTCATACCCTTAAATAATAACACTCCTTATCAAACGAATTGCTGTGATGCCGTTCAAGAAGTGAAAATGAAAAAAAAACTATAGCAACTCAATAATTTTATCTGCCTTCTTAAATCCGAATAAAACTGTACCCACTCCACGCTCTGACAAACGTATAAATCCAGGTGGATTACTTTTGTCCACAAGTTCAGCGCGGTATAATCTATCAACTGCATTTTCATCTAAATTTGACTGCCTTTCCCATCCCCAGAACATACCAAGTGTCCCTAATTCATAAAGATAATTCAGTATTTCAATTTCTATAGCTTCTAACATATACATATCTTTAACTCCCCTTTTCAAATGTAATAATGCAGGATTAATCAATTTTCTACACTTATCGCCTTATGGCATCTATTATTTTTCTCCCTTTATCTAGAGTTTACCATTGTTATTTTTATATTTACAAATCATTAGTTCTCCCTAGACTCACCTAAAAAGTTGTGATCTACTTTAACTTTAAATAGTAATATACACAACCGGTAAGAATTCTGATATACGCGTATTAATTTTACAACTTGCCAGTTTTGATTTTTTAAAGCCTAAAAAAGTATAGTAAAATAAAGAAAAAAAGCAACATTAGGAGAGACCCAGAGGCATTGTATCGTTTACTGTATCCCCCAATACAGTTTCTTCGAAAATATGTTCCCCAAACATATCAATCTGAAGAAGGATCAACGACCTCCAGGCAATTATTTAATTTTGATTATACCCCATACTCACTACGACTTATTCCACCACTCCGGAATCTACTAAGACAACATTTTATATTAAATAATTTATATTAAAAATTATTTTTAATTAAAAGGTAATTCGACACTAAAACTTGTAATGTAATTAAAACATTCAATTTCGTTGATACTTTCAAATTAAACTAACATTTCAGATCGAATATGATCTATATATTTATGTTACAATATAAAAACCGATTAAGAGTAATAGGGTTTCCTCTTAATCTTTGGGTTGGATCAACAGTAGGGACTTGAGAATAGGGACTCGAATCCCGACCATCTACTTCTAAACTGTTTTTAAAGAATAATATTACTTTTGTAGCTAAATAAAACCTTGTTTTATGAACGGAAGGCTGAAGCGATGCCAGATAGTTTGTACATGCCTTTAATGATAGTACAGCTCCCTACAACCCACGTACAACCTCCCCTGCCATCGTAATAGTGGAAGGTAAGGTTATTGTTTTCCTCTTGGCTTAAATAATCCGAATTCTTAATATTCTTATAGTACTTAATCTGCGGAAAACAATTTCTCAATTGGTAATTTCGAAGGTGAAATGAAAGCACAAATAACATTAGAGGGGTATTATGGGAAATGGTAACGACGAAGATATAGAATTTCTTATCCAGAACATAAGGATTTCCATACAAGTAGTCATCGATAAGCTGAACATAGGTTACATTGACAATAACACGGAGAACAGAATTATTGATTTATGCCTTCAAGACAAAAGATGCCAAAAAGGGCAATATGACAGCAAATTCTTTGAAAACATGATCGAGCAACAGTTAATTGAGGCGATGTGGTGATACGGTACAGAGATTATAAATATGTTCAGTAAATACTTCCTGAACTCACTTACACCCCCTCAGCCATCGTTCGGGATAAATAAGGTATTTGCATCTACCGGATGTCCTTACTTATTCCGTAAAATTCTTGTGGGAACTATATTTCCTACTTACATTGACTTTATATTGATTGAATAGTTAATACTGGACATGGAAGAATGGAAACCTGAAATTAAGAAAGATCTTGTACTTGGCTATTTGGTACTTGTAGATAATTACGGTAATGCTCATTACGAAGAACTTATTGCTACTACTTATGAATCTTTTATCTCTAAAAGTAATGATGGTATTCAAGAAACAATAAGAGATGTTAGTGACTACGAAATAAAAGGTGTTGTAAATGCTCCTTTTCCTACCTTTAGATATAGTGCTTCTATACCAATAGCTGATAGTCAACATGGAGAAGGAGATATTTGTATACTAGGTTTCCAATATCCAGGTCAGGAACCAGTTAATTACCATAAAGTAATGCTAGATGAATTAGCAAATGAATTTAACAAATGTAACGATAAAGAAAGGAAAGATTATTTAATAAAATGTATCGAGATGTGTAAGAAACATTCAAATGAGGAATAACTTCCTGACCTTAAATCAACTATGCCGGCTGTCTTAAAACTCAATCAATTTCTATAATTGGACAATGGGCAACGTCGGCTCTAAATTCAAATCATTAATTTTATGAAAATTCAAGTGCAAATTTACCTTATAGTAGAACTTTTTATCGCAATTGTAGAATCGAGTTTAGTTTTGAGACAGCCTGTATGTACTCTTTTTTTCAATCAAATTTTTCATATCAAAATAGTTAAAACCTAATCAATCATAAAGTAATTAAAGAGACAAGAAGTTAAAATTAATCACTAATCAACTCTCTAAACTAAATCCAATTTATAATTTATATTCGGAGAAAATTCATTTAGCCTCACTTATTAATTTCCAGCCGTCGTGCAAAGAAAGGATGACCACCTCTTTATCCCGAAAGTGACAGAAAAAGCTGTTTATAAATTAGTATATATTGACTAAAGAATCCTCGGATTCAAGGCTCGGATAAAATATAACCATTCTCTTAAGGCTACGTGACAGGTGCCTACAGCTTCAGCACAGATAGTTTCTATTTAGATAAATGTCTACATGGATTCCAGACCAAATATCGTTTCTCATATAATGTTAGAGACAGTGGACACAATATTTATATCTACTTTTTATAGTATTTATTATACATTAATAAAAAATATAACTAACATATAGAAAAAGCCACCTCTAAGATGATAACAATGGATCCACTAGAAAGAATCTTTGGTAAAACTGCACAGATGATAGTACTAAAAAATCTGATAGAAAGACAAAACGAACCGACTTATCTTTCTGGAATAGCTGAAGAAACGGGATTATCTCACTCCAGCGTATCACGGGTTATTACACCTTTGGTATCGACAGGCGTTGTTCAAGAAAAACTTCTCGGAAAGCAACTTCGAACCTTTCAACTGAATATGGAAAACGATAAAACAAGTTTGATTTTAGACTTTTATAATAAAATTAACCAAGTGATTATTGATTAGAAAGCGGCGAATTTAACTACTAATTTTATCTTTTTTTAAGTATGGAGACCTTTTAATTATTTCAATCAGTGATAGGCTGTCCATATATCAGCTCTTCACCAGTGCTCGAAGAATGAAGTAGTTATAGCTAATTTTCAGAAGATCGAGATAAGCTCGTAATGGCTTCCTTCAAACTATTAGCTCACTTGTATGGCTCTTACAGAATAGAGTAAGGTATGAATATGCATACGTACTTATGACAGCAGTTCTTTCATAACCCGTAAGTGTTTTTTAGCGCCATAGTTCAATCTTCAATAGCTATTATTAATGATAAAGGATTCGTGTCCATGAGTTAATGATCAATCTTTAAAAACAAGAATGCTCATCTAATTTTAAAAATATGTTGAGAGTTTTTATTGCTTATGGCTTCAATAACCCATCCCACGATCAAAATTACAACAAATCAGAAATTTTGTCTGCATTCTGAAGTCCGAATAGCACAGCACCCACACCAAGTTCTGACAAGCGTATAAATCCTTTTGTAGTGCTTTTTTCCACAAGTTTAGCGCTATATAATTCCTCGACTGTATTATAATCTAATTCTGATTGCTTTTCCCACCCTCCGTTTATACCAACTTTTCCCTTTTCATACAGATGCGCAAGTATTTTGATTTCCATAGATTCTAACGTATACATCATATTTACTCCCAAAACACATAAAAAAGATAGGGAAAAGCCCGGAGTTTCAGGTTCCATTTACTGTAGCCCCCGATACAGTAATTGATCGAAAATATGCTCCCCCAAGAATATTATTCCGAATCTGGATCTAGAACTTCCGAGCAATTCTCGATTTACTCATAACCATACGTTTTGTCATTCGTTCTATCTATCCTCCCCTGTTTCAATTATATATTATCCCAATTCGTTATTAAAATTAATTATGCCAAAGATTTGTCTTAGGCGAAAGTTAATTCGACATAGAAATTTTCAAACCCGATATATCAATTAATATGTGAAAGTTTTCATTATTAACTAAATTCATTATCTAGAAGCACAAAAATTACAGGTATTGTATACAAAGTAGTTCTATAACATTTAGTTTAATATTATTAATTTCATTTAGATCTTTTCAATATCTCATTAGTACTACTAATTCACTGACTTATATCATTTTTTCAACCAGCTACTGCTTTTTCAAATTATTGAGCTTTTGCATTTCTTCGTCATAGTTTAAATTTTTAACATTCCCTCATTCATATTGGAACGCCAATATAACCCAATCGATCCAAACCATTTTTTCACCTTGAAACTGTCTTTCTGATATCTACCTGAGGTGGCGTTCAAATATTCGATTAAGTGTCAAATTCCTAATATAAAAATTATTTCAAACTGCTTATGCGAAAAATTGTTTCTTAGCAAAAAAGATTCCCATATTAAAAATTTAATGACATTGATAGGATTCTACATTTATTTTGGTTAGTCAAAAACAGGTCGTCCATTTGTATTCAGTTGTTATTGTTAAGAAGAACCTTAAAGTGTTGTCTCCATTAAGGCTCTTCGTGTATCCATCCTACAGTTACTTACAGTCTCGTTATGGCTCGTGTAGCGTACAGCAATTAGCTCACTTGTATGGCTACTCGTAGCCGGTCAGATAAGGTAAATATCCATACGTACTTACGATGCCCGTCTTTTTATATCCCGTAATAAGTCGCATCACGACTTACTCTTAACCTTATGGCTTTTAAAAAGAAAACAATTTAAACAGTAATATGTATATTTTAAGATGTCTCTGCAATAGAGGAATGAACGAGCGAGTTTGGGAGTGGGGGGTTTGGGGAGTGTGGGAGTGGGGGGGTTTGGGGGTGAAATATCTAAAAAAGTTGTATTCCTCGCTCGTTCGATATTTACAAGTCATTTATTTTATATAAATCCATCTATATAATATACTATATTGGCCAATCGCAAAGGAGAAACGGAGAAGTAGTCTCTTTTTCTTAAAAAAGTTCAAATTATGTTTGAGACAGATGAAAGCGATTAAAACAGGTGAAAATGAAATCAAAAGCAGTAATTAGAAGAATCCCAGAGGTGCTGTACCGTTTACTGCATTCCCCAATACAGTCTCTTCGAAATATTATGCTCCCCCAAACATAAACATTCGAAGACGGATCAGCGATCTCCAGGTAATTCTTTCATATTGATGATACCCCACTTATTCCCCACTAATTCTTTATTCCACCACTCCAGAATTTAATAAGAGAATATATTATATTAAATAAATTATAATAAAAATTGTTTTTAATTAAAAGGTATTGACGCTGAAATTTGTAATGCAATTAAAACATTCAATTATGTTGAACCTTTCAAATTGAACAAACGTTTCAGATCGAATATGATATATATATTTATGTTACAATATAATAACAGATTAAGAGTAATAGGGTTTCCTCTTAATCTTTGGGTTGGATCATGGGTAGGGGCTTGAGAATAGGGACTCAAACCTCTACCATCTACTTCTAAACTGTTTTTAACGAATAATATCACTTTTGTGGCTAAATAAGGCCTCTTTTTTGTGACTGGAAGGTTGAAGCGACGCCAGATAGTTTGCACCTACTTTTTATGATAGCTAACAGTAAGGCTGTCCAGATGTCCGACCTTCATCAGTGTTCGAAACATGAAGCTGGTATTACGAATTTCCTGCGGATCTAGATAGGATCGCAGTGGCTTCCAGAGGGACATTGGCGCTGTTGTATTGCTCGTATAGAGTGAAGAAAGGTAAATATCCACACCTACATACGAAACTGTCCTTTCATATACCGTAATCGTTATTTAGCGCTTTCATTCTGTATAAAACTAAATCTTTATATCAATTGATTAATTATTAATATTTTTAAGAAAATCTGATTTTATGAATGAAGTGATCGAATATCTATTAATCATTTGTTGGGGAACATTCTTTTTTGTGTGGCTTATTGGAGCAATATATAATCATTTTAAAGTACCAGTAAAAAGAAAAAAAGGAATTCCTACAACAGTTTTTCCATTAATACTTCTGCTATAGTTAATCGTGAAATATATACCAGTAAGTTTTTTGGTATTAATTACTTACGATAATATTTGGTTGAAAATATTGGGTTCAATACTTTTGGTTATATTTACAATTTTCACCATGTGGAGCAGGATAGTGCTCGGTGAAATGTGGTCCAGCAATGCGCAAATTAAAGAAAACCATAAACTTCAAGGTCCTTACAGTATCACAAGGCATCCTATTTATACCGGAATACTTGGTATGTTACTTGGGACAACCTTTATTTTTGGTTTTGGATACTCATTTATTATATTTGTATATACATTTATCATTTTCAAAATTAAAATAAATAATGAGGAAAAATTATTACTCGAAACATTTGGAGAAGAATATAAAGATTTCAAAAAAAGTACGCCTCAATTGTTATTTAAATTAAATTTTTTCAAAAGAAGTTAAATTCATTTATGTGGAGTGTTTTACCGTAAACAGAATATTAGATTAGTTTAATACGTTCTCTAACTGGATATATGAAAGACTACAGGCTCATACACTCATAGAACTCAATACATCCATCTCAGCCATCGTATTGTGAAAGGTATTGTTATTCATATCCCGAATCTTAACCTTCGTTTTACTATCGTATACTTTTTAAAAGAAAAACATTTAAACAAATAGTTAAGTATATGAATGTGTCAACATTGCAAAAAAACAAAATAACAGATGATTCGATATTCTTTATTGCAGCTGCAGTGCTTATTTATTTCATCAACTATTGTTTTGTATTTATAGATGAAAATAGAATGAGTGTAATAAAATTAGACTAAAAGATCGCTTTTATAAGCTTTTTACCTACCGTGATATTTTTGGCGATATTATTACTTTTCTACAAGTTCTTGAAAAATAAATCGGGATAAAAAAATACTACCTCTTCCTTCGGGATATACTCACATCATATTGCACCTCGTAAGGCTTTATGACTAGTGCCTATAGTTTTTATATTGGTTTATTATAAATGTCCACCTGACTTCAAGACCTAATATCTTTTGCAAATAATGTTAGAGACAGACCTAATATCTTTTGTAAATAATGTTAGAGACTTTGAACACAAGATTTATATTCTCTTTATATATTTATTTATGAGAAAAATAAAAAATCTAACAAACTAATAGAAAAAACCACCTCTGGAGAATAACTATGGATCCATTAGAAAAAATCTTTGGGAAAACTGCACAGATGATAGTACTTAAAAATCTGATTGAAAAACAGAACGAATCAACTTATCTTTCGGGAATAGCTGCAGAAACGGGATTATCTCACTCAAGTGTATCAAGGGTTATCACGCCTTTGGTACTCGGCAGGTGTTGTTCAAGAAAAACTCATCGGAAAGCAAATTCGAACTTTCCATCTGAATATGGAAAGTGATGCAACAAGCTTGATTTTAGACTTTTACACTAAAATTAATCAAGTGGATATTAGTAAATAAACATCGAATTTTATTACTAATTTTTTCTTTTTTAATATCTTTTTGAGGAATTCTCGCATTTTAGATTTGGCGATAAGGCTGTCCAGATGTCATATCTTCATCAGTGCTCGAAACATAAAGTGGTATTGCGAATTTCCTGAGAATTGAACTAGGGTTTTAATGGATTCCGTACAGCCATTAGAGCGTTTATATTGCTCGGAAAGAGGAAGTTATGGTAAATATACCTTCTTAAATGCCGATTGTCCTTTCATATCCCGTAAACATTATCATTCTTCATTCAACTAACTGCGGAGCTGGAGTTGATGCCTGATTATTGTTTTCTG